>NZ_DASQVQ010000144.1:0-9046 GCF_035640695.1 Mycobacterium sp. | reverse complement strand
CGCGACCGCTACCCGTCACCGCTCGGGACTGTCAGCCCGAACCCTGTCAGGCCGAAACCCGCAGATGCGAGTGCGTCGATCAGATCGTTGATTCGCGGTTGTCTCCTCGCAGGACCCGGCGGACGGTCCCGCGGAACTGCTGCCATAGCAACCGGGGTCCGGCCCGTCGGATGCTGGCCAACGTCCGGTACCCGCGCACCTGCGGTCGGGGCTGACCAAGCATCCGCAGTGCCAGGAAGGTCGCCGGCGCTCCCACCTTGCGGGGCGGGTGGGTGACGTGCATCGCCTCGAATTCCTGCATGGAGATGGGCCCGAGGTGCAGATAGCCGGCATCGACTGCTCGCCGGAGCAGCTCAACGCCACGCTCGGTGCGGACGACCGCCACGTTGACCCCGGGCGCCTCATCGTAGATCGGTTTGCCGTCACGCAGGATCCAGCCGTCGGGCACCGAGATATCGGCCAGCTCACCCACGGCGTCGGGGCATATCTTGCACCGAAACTGCGTGTCGTAGCGCCACGGCCCGCCCTTCCACGCGGTTTCATAGCTGAGGTCGAAGAACTTGCCGTCCTTGGTCTGCACCCGATGAGGACCCGGCCAGCCCTCGCCGCGGAAGCGGAACATCTCCACGTCGTCCTCATCGACACCGTGGAAGCGGATCATCGCCCTGGCGAACTGGGCGCTGGGCACACCGCCGCAAAAGTTGGTCAGCAGATACTTCACCTGCCGGTCGACGCGAGGATCGATGCGCGCCAGTGCCCGAACCGCGGAGATGTCGCAGGGCTTGGCGATGACCGCGAAGTCTTCGCCAGCGTCCAGCAGTGCATGGACGTGTTTGAGTGGCGCGGCGGGACCATAGCGCGACTGGGCTCCGGAGTAGAGCTCCTCGGGCGTGCGTGAGATCTGCGCGTCGGTCAGCCACGGCTTGGACGCAGAGGCGCGCACGTGCAGAATCGCCGACACCTCGCCGCTGTGGAGCAGGTAGCGGCCCAGCCCGGTCAACGTTCCCCCGGCAGCTGCGTGATGACGCACGGCCGGTTCCGCTGACCACGAACGGTAGATTTCGCGAATCGGACCCCAAACCGGCTGCATGTCAGCACCGTTGACAACTCCGGGCCCAGTGAGGGTCACTCCTGGGCAGGTGGCCAGAATGTCGCGGTTAGTACCGTCATCGATCGGGGCGCGGACCAGAGGGCGCATATTGCCCTCAACGTTGAGCCCCATACTTATCTTGTCCGGGCCTGCCAGGCTGGCACACAATCCACATCCGGTGCACAAGCCGGCGCGCACGATCTCTGTGACGTTTTGCGGTACGTTACTCGGCCGCCACGAAATGGTAGCGGTCACGCTGTGCTCCTTCACTGGTTTGCGATATTGAGTCCCAGTCGCGCGTTAACCACCGCGACGGCACCGGCTTTCTGCTCGGCCACAGTTGGCCGCCTATCCTCTATACCGATCAACTCATTCCGCAATTTCTGACATCCCGATCGGCTCAGTAAGGGGCGTGTTCTACGTCACTATGTGACGACTTCGCTGCCCTGACACATCCGTCGTGAGCGCAGGATCGCCGAATATGAGGAAGCGGTCAGAATGCCGGTGGTTCGCACCGTGAGCTGACGACAGTCTTGACGACAACGGTGACGACAGTTGCTGTCCCACCAACGCCGCCTATACGAAGATGTTCTCGACCGCTTCCTGACCTACGGCCAAACGGTCACCTCCATCGTCGCGTCCACACCCGTACCGCCGCGACCGCTACCCGTCACCGCTCGGGAGAAGACTCTTGGTCAGCAACCAGCCGTCCGGCAGACGAAGGTCGAAGGGCCACGTTTCGGGATCCACCGGACCTGGGCGCCTCCCAAGCTCTGACTCAGTGGAGGCTTGACGAAGCCCGTGCCAAGCGGAAGACAAAACTCACACCACTGCGGCCACTTCGACCCCTACGTGGAACCACTATTTTCGAGCGTCGTTGCCGACCAACTTGTCTTCCTCCGCAAGCACGTCCCCGTCCACTTCCAACGCTAGAAGGTGGGGTTACCCCTTACTGCCGAAGCCTGCGCCTTAACAGCCCAGCGTCGTCTCTCTCCCCTCAGACGGCGGCGGATGACTCGCGTTCTAGACGCTTGATTTCTCCTCATTTGTGGCGGCAGTTAGCCGTGTCTCGTTTTTGTAGGGACCCATCTGCTTGTCGCTGAACGCGTAGGGGCTGGTCTTGTCGAGCCCGCGGACAAACGTGGTTATCAGGCTGATCAGGAAGATCAGTGTGACGGCAATACTTTTGTTCCAGGTGCTGCGCCCAATCGGTCCATCGGTGCGCAACGCCGTGATGTAGGTGATGCCGATCGGAACGTGCAGCAGGATGGCGGCAAGGAAGCCGGGGCTGTACTTAACTCGAGCGAGGCCGGGAAGGATAATTCCGTGGTCGACCGCTTGAGCTATTCCGAACAGCATTGGCGGTAGTCCAAGCCACTTAATCGCAGGAAAGACGATCGGCGCGACGTAGAAGGGATACGCCAGGGCGGTGTTGATGCACAGGGACGATTGCCTGTTGAGAGGGTAGTTGCGTGGCTGGTCGCTCCTCATTACGCCACGGTTGGCATGACCAGGAAAGTAGCCTGGATCGACATACTCCTCGTATTGGTGGACGGCCAGCGCGATTAAGTTCATTACCGACAGAGCGCGCAGATTAGTCAATTTTCTGCGGCCGGCCAACACGCTCGCGCCGCCCAGCGCCATCGCCAGCACCGCGCCCACCCGAGGCCACTCCTTCCGGTACATGTCTAGTGCCCTCGTACTCACCGCCCGCCCTCCATTCCACTGGTGGCCACTTGACCTAGTTCGCCCCGCTTGCCGTGCGAGCTTCATCGTGACCTCATTGATACACCTATAGAGAGAGCGTTAGATAACGAATCACGCCAGATATGGATGGCACCATGCGTCAGATCGTGGCGGGTGTCCACGCCGGTGGGGTGAGTGATCGCAGCGCCGGTATGACATGTGTGCCGATGAGGTCGTGGCTGCGAACGAGGTCTTGGTGGTCGAACAGTTTGAAGTCGGTGAAGAACAGCAGATTTCCGATGCCTGTGGAGTTGACTTGTTCGGCGAGTCGTTCGGTCACGGTTCGGGGTGATCCGACGATGATGTCGTCGGGTTGGTTGAAAAGTGGGTTTCCCGATGCCGCCCCACCCCCGGGGATGGAACCCAGTGCCCTGCTTGCGTTTTCATTTCCCATGATCTTCTCCAAGATGAGGACCATGGGATCATCGCAGCGTTCAACGATGTCATGGGCTTCGGCGTCGCTCGGCGCGACGAAGACCCGGCGGCGCAAACCAAGGTAGTCCGGTCCGCAGGAGAGTCCGGCGTCACTGGCCGCCGAGTAGTAGACCGTGCTCAGTTCAGCCACGTCGGCAGTCGACATAAACGATGTGCACACCTTGTATCCGCGTGCGGCAGCCCACCGGTATGAACTTTCAGATAACGCGGTTACCCATACCGGCGGGTGCGTTTGACGCATCTGCGGCACGATCGGCACGTCGGTGAGGTTGTAGAAGGCATCCTGATGAGTGACCCGGGAGCCGCTCAGGTACTTGTCTAACAGCTCAGCGCCACTGGCGTACCGGGGCCGTACTTCCTCGGGATTCACTCCGGCGAGGCCGGCCTCGATCGCCCCTACCCCGGGTCCGATGCCGATCTCCAGGCGCCCGTGTGTGAGGTAGTCGAGCATGCCGCATTCCTCGACCAGTCGCAGAACGTCGTGCAGGGGCAGTGCGCTGCCCATCACCCCGAGCCGCAGCCGTGACGTTCGTTGGCTCAGCGCGGCGATCAGCAGGTGCGGTGACGGGCTCAGGCTCAGCCCGAGGAAGTGATGTTCGCTGAGGAACACGCCGTCGCACCCCCGATGCTCATTGTCGGCCCACAACTGCAGATACCGGTCGAATGCCTGCTGTGTCTCCTCCCGGTCACCCTCGCCTGCCACAGCAAGGTGACGCACACCGGGAATGTAGAACATCCAGGATCTGACCATCTCTTTTCCTTTCTCTCAAGATTTCCTCGCCGCCCTGACCGTATAAACAGAATTGAAGTACATTCTGCTTAATGTCTGGCGCGTTCAAGTTTGCCTTTTATGTCGAAGCGTTCCATTTCGTCTTGCTCGAATGGGTACGGCGGATTCTCGCTACCAAGAATCCGTTGCTCAATGACATAAAATATAAGAACCATGGCAAGGATCATGTACACGATCGCGGACAGCCATTCCCAACCACTAGCCAGGCCGTGTTTTTGGATGTAATAAACGTAAACCACACCCAACGGCAGCCAGCCCAAAACAGCAGTTGCAACGCCGGGGCTGTACAGAGATCGGATCTGGTAGTTAACGATGATGGCGTGGCCTATCACTTGCAGAACCGCGCCCACAATCACGGTTGCCAAACCAAGCCAGATGGTGTGCGGGAAGAAGACCGGAAGGAGGTAGAACACATACGCGAAAGTGAGGTTGGCTACCGCTGACGAGAGTTGGTTCAGCGGCTTGAAATAGCGCGACATACCTGCAAGGGGCATCAATACCAGGTTAGCCACTGCCGGGAACCCGCCTGGCCAGCTGTACTCCTCGAATTGATGTAGGAGAACGACGATGAAGTTGAGGATGAGGAGCCTTTGCAAAAAGTCAAGATCACCCCACCCAAAAAGCAAATACGCCCCGGCGACGACGGCCGAAACCAAACCGATATCGTGCCAATGCCGCCTTAGAAGTTTTAAAGCGCTCATTGTCTACTCCTCATTCCGTGAAACTTTTCACTGGTCGGGGAGGTCGATTCGATCGCCCGCTGGTCACCTGGCGACGTACTGGTTCTAGCTGCGCGCTTCCGCAGCGGCAGCGACCGGCGCGGGTGGCGTCCCGGTGTAATAGGGGCCCATCTGATGGGCGGTGAACGGATAGGGGCTGTTCTTATCGGCACCGCGGATGTTCGGGAAGGCCACGCCAACGACCAAGAAGAACAGCAGGACGAGAGCAGTTTTGAACCAGTTGCTGCGGCCGATCGGCCCCTGGGCGCGCAACGCCGAGAGGTAATTGATGCCGATCGGAACATGCAGCAGCGCCGCGGTGAGGGCGCCTGGAGTGTATTTGGTATGCAGCACGCGCGGCATCAGGATGCCGTGGGCGACTGCTTGAAAGATGCCGAGCAGCACCGGTGGTAGCCCCAGCCACTTCACCTTGGGAAAGATCATCGCAGGGACATAGAGGGCCCGAAAGGAAATGTTGGCGCACATCGCCGAGTGCGCGTTGAACGGGTAGTTGTGCGGCTGGTCGCTCTTGAAGAGGCCGACATTGACCATGCCCGGGAACCAACCGGGGTCGACGTACTCCTCGTATTGGTGAGCACACATCGTCATGGCATTCATCACCGCCAAGGCACGCAGATTGGTCTGCGTCTTGCGCCCGGCTAGCAGACTTGCCCCACCCAGCACCATCGCCTGCACCGCGGCCACCCGAGGCCATTCTCTACGGTAAGAATCAAGAAGTTTCGTAGTCACGTTGACTCCCCATTTCCGCTGCCGGGCGGGTAACAATGTGTTGCCCGCGCGCCGAACTGCCCTGACCAGCCCAAACCGCGATACAACAATAGAGGTAACACTCATCAACGTATCACACCAGGGTGGATGGCACCATGGTTTAACCGTGGGCCATGCGCGCAGCTATTGCGAAGTGCAGGCCGGGCATCTAACCAGGCCGGGCCTCTAACATTGCACCCGCTTCTATTTGTGACATATCCTCAGAGCCATCATCTAGTCACATTCCAGCGGAGGCGGTGGCCGCCGCATACTGTGCTTGGCGCCGTGCCGCGCACGCGATGGTGGGAGCTGCAGCTGTGGAATGCCGGACCGTAGACGGCGGCCAGACCCTACGCTGAGAAGCACCCATGAAACTGCGCAACACAACAGACGCGACCGACACCGCGCCACCCGCACGTGATGTCCCGACCGTCGCCGATGCATTGGTTGAGGCAGCGTTGCGGGCTGCCGATGAGCTCGCCAAGGATGTCGCCGACGTACCGGTCATCGTGATCGCACGCCACGCCGGCATCTCGCGCAGCACACTGCTGCGTCGGCTCGGTGGATCGCGCGCTGCCCTCGACGATGCGGTCCGCGCCCGGGGTCTCGACCCGGGCGGGGCACCACCGGTACGCACTCGGGCCCTCGACGCCGCAGCGGCCCTGATCGCTGAAAGCGGGCTGGCTGCAGCTACGTTGGAAGCCATCGCGTCCCGCGCTGACTGCTCGGTGCAAAGCCTCTACGCCATCTTCGGCACCCGCGACGGACTGCTGCGCACCGTCTTCGAACGCCACGGCCCCCTGCTGGACATCGAAGAATTTGTCGCCGAAGACCACACCGATCTGCCTGCGGCAGTACGGCGTTTGTATGCGCTGCTGGCCGACTCCCTCAGCCGCGAACCGCGGGTAGCTCCGGCCGTGTTCGCCGAAGCATTCGCCCGACCCACCAGCCCCGCAACGCAGACCCTGCTCAGCTACAAAGGTCCACGGATGCTGGCCGTCATCGGCCAGTGGCTTACCACCGAGATCGAGGCCGGTCGGATCCGCGACTTTCCGCAGCCGCTGCTGGTCGAGCAACTGCTCGCCCCCATGGTGGTTCACATGCTGCTGCGGCCGACCACAGCTGCGCTGACTGGTATCGATCTGCCTGACATCGGAACCGTCTGCGACGTTTTCACCGACGCCTTCCTAGGGGCCGCCGGCACCGCCGGCCGTCGCAGGCCGACCCGTCGGCCCGGCGGTAAAAGAACCTCTGCGCCGCCCGCAAACCGTCCGCAGTAGCGTCGGCAGCCCTCCCAGTCGACAACGTTCAACGTTCTGACCAGCTTATTCTGATTGCCCCCAACACGAGCAAGGGTGATCCGATTGGCAGGTTTGATCGAGCCTGGCGCGCCAACGCCGGGTGGGAAGGTAAGTTCCCATGTTCTAGGTAGGCCAGGGCCGGGAGGAGTCCGACGGCGGCACGGCCGGGTTCCGGTCGTTGATCGACGGATCGTGCGTGCCGGCGGAGCATTGGATCCATCTCCGCACGACGAACCCCATCGAATCTACTTTCGCGACAGTGCGTTTGAGGAAAAGGTCGCCCAAGGGGCCGGGCTCGCGGGCCGCCGGGCTCGCGATGGCGTTCAAGCTGATCGAGGCCGCCCAGGCACGCTGGCGCGCCGTGAACGCGCCGCACCTGGTCGCCCTCGTTCGGGCCGGAGCCGTGCTCGAGAAGGGCAACCTCATGGAACGACCGGTCGATTCGTCAACAACGCAGGAGGCCGCCTGACGCTCAACCATCCACAAGGATTTGACAATATCTCGTGTGGCGTCGCGACGAGTTTTGCCCTCCGGTGCAGTCTGACCTCCATGGGCAAACTCATCTATGGCTTCAACGTGTCGGTGGACGGGTACATCGCCGACGCACAAGGCAACATCGACTGGGCCGATCCGAGCGAAGAACTGCACCAGTACTGGAACGACTTCGAGCGGGAGACCGCCCTTTCGTTCTACGGGCGGCGGCTCTACGAGCTGATGTCCGCGTACTGGCCGACCGCTGACAAGGCCCCGGACGCCACCCCTCTGATCGTCGACTTCGCCCGCATCTGGCGCGACATGCCCAAAGTCGTGTTCTCGCACACCCTGGAGTCCGTCGACTGGAACTCCCGCCTGGAACGCGGCGACCCGGTCGAGGTGGTGACGAAGCTGAAAGCCGAAACCGACGGCAGGCTGGAGGTGGCCGGCGCGACGCTGGCCGCACCGATCGTGCAGGCCGGACTGGTGGACGAGTACCGGATCGTGGTCACGCCCACCGCCGTGGGCGGCGGCACCCCGTTCTTCCCGACGCTGCCGTCATGGATGTCGCTGCGACTGTTGGAGAACCGCACCTTCCCGGGCGGAACGGTCCTGCTGCGCTACGCGGCGAAACACGACTGATCGGACATACACAGCCAGGTGACGTGCGGATGCACTACGAGATACACGACTCGTCGAGCGGCACCGAGGAGGCCCTTTATGCACGGTTGTTTGTCAGGCTGCTTCTCATGTCCGCTCGAACCTCCCGCAGTACTGAGCTTCGGCGGCGCTGCCCGGAGATCAACACCAACGACACCCAACGACACCGAGGAGTTCCACATGTCCACCGCCGCCACCCCGCATGGCCGCACCAAGATTGAGTCCGGAGGCTTCTGGATGCCGAGCTATTGTCCGTTGGGCGCGGAAACCGACACCTGCCGGCGTGTCGTTACCGGGCCGGTGGTGTCGTGTCGAGGGCCGGTTCGCCGGTGGCCCACCAGTTTCCCAAGACGTGCACGCACAGGGTGGACACGGTGGCTCGCAGTGCACGACGAACTGCATTGACCTAAACATGTTGGAACTATCCAAACGGGTGTTCACACGCGCCGACTCGCAGAGGTGTCAACTATGTCGCGAGACATCCGTCAACTATGTCGTGTAATCACACACTGTCAGCCCGACGCAGGTCAGAGGCACTCTCCGCAGGTCCGGGAGGTGCCTTGTTTCGTTCCGTACGCCAACGCGTACGCCAACGCGCAGACGT
The DNA here is from genome assembly GCF_035640695.1 of Mycobacterium sp. GTDB lineage: Bacteria > Actinomycetota > Actinomycetes > Mycobacteriales > Mycobacteriaceae > Mycobacterium. The sequence continues at coordinate 459 of NZ_DASQVQ010000144.1, read as the reverse complement.
TCACCGGTGTCCGCCCGCGTCCAGCCCGGGCCGGACGGGTAGGACTACGGGTGTGATGAATAAGCAGGAATTGGCTCAGGAGCTTGGCCACCCCGACGCCCAGAAGCTGCTCTCCGGCTCCATGGCCCGGCTCGCCTACAACGGACACGATGGCTTCCCGCGGGTCATCCCCGTCGGGTTCTACTGGACCGGCGAACACATCGTTGTCTCCACGGCACCGACCTCCCCGAAAGCTCGCGCGCTTTCGTCCCGCCCGGAAGTCGCACTGACGATCGACACCGGCTCCACGCCAGAAGAGGCGAAGGCGCTCTTGGTGCGTGGCCTCGCCACACTAGAAACCGTCGACGGCGTCACCGATGAGTACCTCGCGGCAGCGAGGAGCTCAATGGACGAACCCCAACTTGCCGAGTTCGAACGCAACGTGCGGTCGACGTATAAGCAGATGGTGCGCATCTCGAT
>NZ_DASQVQ010000143.1:0-67631 GCF_035640695.1 Mycobacterium sp. | reverse complement strand
GATTTCGAGGCCATCTACCACGGCGACGTGCTCGTCGAGGGTGACACCTCGGAGCAGATCGACGACTGGCACCCGCTGCCCACCGCGGTCTGACGGTTCGCCCGACACGACCGGGCCTACGCGGAGATCTTCTCCTCGGTCGATGGCGTGATCATGTCGGCCGGTCGTTCGGAAATCAGTTCCGCTTGCTCACCATTCTCAGCGCGGTGCCATCCGGATCGCGCCGTCGAGCCGGATGACTTCACCGTTCAGCATTGGGTTTTCGATGATGTGCGCCGCCAGGGCCCCGTACTCCTCCGGCTTGCCGAGCCGCGAGGGATGCGGAACCTGCGCACCCAGCGACTGCTTGGCCTCCTCGGGCAGCAGCGCCAGCAGCGGCGTGTCGAACAGGCCCGGCGCGATCGTCACCACCCGGATGAGTTTGCCCGCGAGGTCTCGGGCGATCGGCAGCGTCATCCCCACCACACCGCCCTTGGATGCGGAGTAGGCGGCCTGGCCGATCTGCCCGTCGAACGCCGCCACCGACGCGGTGTTGATGATCACGCCGCGCTCCTCACCGACCGGCTCGGTGTTGGCGATCCGCTCGGCGCCGAGCCGCAGCACGTTGAAGGTGCCGACCAGGTTGATGTTGACGACGCGTTGGAAGTTCTCCAGTGGGTACACGCCGTGCTTCGACAGCACCCGGATCGCGTCACCGGTGCCCGCGCAGTTGACGACGATGCGCAGCGGGCCGAGCGAGTCGGCGACGTCCAGCGCCGCGGTGACCGTCTCGGTGTCGGTGACGTCGGCCGCGGCGAACTGCACCCGATCGCCGAGCTCCTTGGCGACCTGCTCACCCCTCGATGTCGGCAAGTCGAGGACGACCACTTGCGCACCGTGGTCAAGCAGCGTCTTGGTGGTGGCGAGCCCGAGCCCGGACGCTCCGCCGGTGACGACTGCTACCGCGTCGTTGATCTGCACTGATCGTTTCCTTTCGTCTCGCCGGGCAACACACCGGCCGTGACCCACCCACTGGTTGGTCGAGTAGTATAGCGGGGCAAACCCACCCTCTCGTGCCCGCCCGACGACATCCCTACGACAGAAGGTGACGCCATGACAAGCACCGACATAGCCAGCCCCGCGGCCGGCCCGGCGACGTACGCCACGGGCAAGGATCTCACGGTCGAACTGGCCGGCGGCGTGCTGTCGGTGACGCTGAACCGGCCGGACAGCTTGAATTCGCTGACCGAGGAGATGCTCACCGGGCTGGCCGACGCGATGGAACAGGCCGCCACCGATCCGCGGGTCAAGGTGGTCCGCCTCGGCGGTGCCGGCCGCGGCTTCAGCTCGGGAGCCGGCATCAGCGAGGAGGCGACGGCCGGTCGGTCCGGCGGCATCCCGACGAGCGTCATTGACGAGGCCAACCGCGCGGTGCGGGCCATCGCTACGCAGCCGCATCCCGTGGTCGCGGTGGTGCAAGGGCCGGCCGCAGGACTCGGTGTGTCGCTTGCACTCGCATGTGACGTCGTATTGGCTTCGGACACCGCTTTTTTCATGCTGGCGTTCACGAAGATCGGGCTGATGCCAGACGGCGGCGCGTCGACGCTGATCGCCGCCGCCGTCGGCCGGATCCGCGCGATGCGCATGGCGCTTCTCGCCGAACGGATTCCGGCGACCGAGGCGTTGGACTGGGGACTGGTGACTGCCGTCTATCCGGCCGACAGCTTCGACGCCGAGGTCGACAAGATCATCCACACCTTGGCAGACGGCCCGGCCGTGGCGTTCGGGAAGACCAAACACGCGATAAACGCCGCCACGCTCACCGAACTCGAGGACACCTTCCAGCGTGAGAAGCAGGGCCAGTCGGTGCTGCTCGAATCACGCGACTTCGTCGAGGGCACCGCGGCGTTCCAACAGCGCCGGAAGCCGAAATTCACCGACTGACCTCGCGACGAGATCGCACATCCACTGCGCTAATACCCGAACACCGGCGGCAACGCCAGCACCACGATCAGACCCCAGAACACATGGGTCAGGATCGGGGCCAGCACGCCGCCGGTCATTCGGCGCTCGAATGCGCACACCGAGCCGAGAATGACCGCGGCGAACACCAGCATCGGATTGCCGGTGGCCGCGATCGCGGCGACGTACAGGATCGTCGAGATCACGGTCGGGACGTGCCGGCCCAAAGCGGTGTAGAGCGCGCCGCGGAAAAATAGTTCCTCGGCGACACCGTTGATGAGCGTGATCAGTACGACAAGCTCGAGCGTGCCCTTGTCGGCGAAATCGAGCACGCCCCTGATGTATTCGGACACCGCGGGGATCTGCCTAGCGATTAGGCCACCCGCCACGAAGATTCCGCCGAGCACCAGACCGACTGTGGTACCGGTGATTACGGGCCGCTGATTGCGACCGCGGAAGCACACGCTGCCCAAGTGCAAGGGCCCCGAGGCGAATGCGCCGACCGTCCATACCGCCGCCAAAGCGAAAGTAAGCCAGTAGAACGACCCCTCGCCCGGCCGCCGGTTCAGCGAATATCCGAGCAGCACAGCGCCAATCACTACGACGATGGCCACCACGATCCGCCGCCGGAGCACCACCGCGGGTGGTTCGTGATGCGGTATCGCGACCGTGGTGGCGATGTTGCGGACTTCATGAAGGAAGCCGGTGCGTGCGGTGTCGGATTGTGTCACGCCGAGCGTCTCCTTGGAATTCGGTCGATGAGCATGTCCAGGCCGGTCCGAACGGCGGCGGCCAGCGGCCCCGGCACCGCGTGTACCAGGCCGAGCGCCGGCCGGGCGACAGTTGGGGTCACCGCACGCATAACCCGCCGGATCCGGAAGGCGTCCCCGCCGGCCCACACCGGATCGGTGTCGGCCAGGTGGTGCGGATCCGCGAGCTCGGTCACCGGCTTCGCGCGCCGACACGACAACGCGGCCGCGATCGCGTCGTCGATTCCGGTAAGCCCGCCGGGTGGATCGGGCACGTGCTCGCGCAGGTGTTGGTCGGAGGCCAGCATCGGATGGTCCAGCGACGCCGCCAGGTCGGCCGCCAGCCCCGCGGGCACAGGCAACGCGACACCCGTCATCCGGGACAGCAGGTCGCGGGGCACCAGCCGCACCGGCACACCTCCGCGCCGCGTGCCCGCTGCGTCGACATACGCGGCGATCAGCTCGCGGTGGGTCGTCGACTCCGGTCCCGAGATGTCATACGCACCGGCGGGCACCAAGCCGGCGTCGGCCGCGGCTTCGAGGTAGTACAGCACGTCGCGGATGGAGATCGGGTCCATCGGATTGTCGACCCAGTGCGGCAGCGGGATCACCCAGAAGCGGTCGCCGACGTAGCGGAGTATTTCGAAGGATGTCGATCCGGAGCCGATGATCATCGCGGCCCCCAGCCACACCACTTCGGGCCCGCCGTCGATGCGCAGGGCCTCGGCGACCTCGGCCCGGCCGGCCAGATGCTGCGAGAGGCTTTCGTCGTCGGGCAGGAAGCCGCCGAGGTAGACGATCCGCCTGACGTGTGCATCATTGGCCGCCGCGGCGACGTTGGCCGCCGCGCTGTTGTCGGCGTCCCGAAAGTCGGGTTGGCCGATGCCGTGGACCAGGTAATAGACGACGTCGACCGGCCCGGCCTGGGTGAACGCGGCCCTGGTGGACGCCTCCTCGCTCGCGTCCAATGCGATCGGGCTGACATCGCGATACCAGCCAAACTGCTTGAGCCGAGCGGGATTTCGTGATGCTGCGACGATTTCGTGTCCCGCGCTCAACAGGACCGTGACGAGCCGCGATCCCACGTAGCCGGTCGCGCCGGTGACGAGGATCCGCACCCGTTCACCGTATGGCCGGGGCTTCGCCGCCGCGGCAATTTGTCGCAATATCGTCCGCGATTTCGCGCCACCGGCCTACCGTCGCTGTCGAGACGACCCGAGAGGAGCCACGTTGGCGACGCTGCGTTGCGGCGATCATGAGGTGCCGCTGAAGTTCAGCAACCAGTTCCTGGCCCACTTGCAAGTCGCCGCGCACAAGCGGTTCGTGCGCGGCGGCGGCGGTTTCTTCTTGACGTGGACTTATACCGATTCCGACGGCAACGAAGTCACAGTCTCGCAGTGGTTGCACCCGAGCGTCCCGTTGCAGTTTGTGTTCGACGTTCGCGACGACTCGAATGAGCGCATGCCACCGGTTGAGCTCGACCACAATGAAATCGACGCGATGACCGACGCGATGGCGCGGCCCGTCGGGGTGAAGGCGACCGACGAGGTGTGGTTGTCGTTCACCGAACGGCTCTAGCCGCCGGCAGGTCGCCGAGCGTGCGGTTTTGTACGCGACACGCCGCTCGTGCGTACGAATCCGCACAGTCGGCGCCGCGACCGCGTCAGCGCGCCTTCCACACCGGGTTGCGCTTCTCAGCGAACGCCGCCGGACCCTCCCTGGCGTCTTCGGACTTCATCAGTCGCGTGACCTCGCGCAGCATGCGCTGCCACTTGAGTTGCTCGTCGGTGACGACGCCGTCGTCGACGCCGTAGGCCACTCGCTTGCTGGCCTGGACGGCCAGCGGCGCATTCACCGTGATGCGCTCGGCCAACGCGAGCGCGGCGGCCAGCACGGTGCCGTCCGGGACGACCCCATTGATCAGGCCCCAACCCTTCGCCTTGGCGGCGGTGATCGGCTCGCCGGTGAACAGCAGCTCCATCGCCACCTTCGGGGCAAGCTGGTCGGCAATGCGGAAGACACCGCCCCCGGCCGCGATCAGCCCGCGCTTCACCTCCGGCAGCCCGAACGTCGCGCTCTCGTTGGCGACGACCAGATCACTGGCCAATGCGAGCTCGGTGCCCCCGCCAAGCGCGGTGCCGTTGACCGCGGCGATCGTCGGCTTGTCGACGAAGTGGCGCACGTAGCCGGCGAAGCCCCACTCGGGGTGGTCGGGGTGCAGGACATTCTCGCCGCGGGCGAGGGCTTTCAGATCGACGCCGGCACAGAAGGACTTGTCACCGGCGCCAGTGAGCACGACAGCCCACACTTCCGGTTCCGCCTGCGCCTGCTGCAGCGCATCGCCGACGGCGGTGCTAACCGCGCCGTTGACGGCGTTGCGCGCCTCCGGCCGATTGAGCGTGATCACCAGCACGTTGCCGCGACGCTCGACGAGCGCGGCTGGCGCGGCGCTCGTCTCCGAAGTCACAGCAGTTCCACGATCGTCGCGTTGGCCTGGCCGCCGCCCTCGCACATGGTCTGCAGCCCGTACCGAATCCCCTTGTCCCGCATGTGGTACAGCATCGTCGTCATGATGCGCGCCCCCGAACCGCCGAGCGGGTGGCCCAGCGCGATCGCGCCGCCGTTGGGGTTGAGGTTCTTCTCGTCGGCGCCGATGTCCTTCAGCCAGGCCAGCGGCACCGGCGCGAACGCCTCGTTGACCTCGAACACGCCGATGTCCTCGAGCTTGAGCCCGGATTTCTGCAGCGCCTTCCGGGTGGCCGGGATCGGCGCGGTCAGCATGATCACCGGGTCGGCGCCGGCCAGCACCGCGGTGTGCACCTTGGCGATCGGCGTGCAACCCAGCTCCGTGGCCTTCCCGGCCGACATGAGCAGCAGCGCCGCAGAACCATCCGAGATCTGCGACGAATTGCCGGCGTGGATGAGCCCGTCATCCTTGAACGCCGGCTTCAGCTGCGCCATCTTCTCGATGGTCGTGCCGCGGCGCACCCCCTCGTCCTTGTCGATCTTGTTGCCGTCCTGATCGGTGATCGGCAGAATCTGCTCGTCGAATGCGCCGGAATCCTGAGCGGCAGCGGCCTTCTCGTGCGAGCCGAGGGAGAACTCGTCAAGCGCGGTGCGGTCGAAGCCCCACTGCTCGGCGATCATCTCCGCGCCGATGCCTTGATGCGGCACACGCTCGTAGCGGCTCATGAACCCATCCGGGAACGGGTTGCCCGCCTTGACCGATGTGCCCATCGACACCCGCGACATCGACTCGACGCCACCGGCAACCACGACGTCGTAGTGCCCGGCGACCACGCCCGCGGCCGCGAAGTGGATCGACTGCTGGCTGGAACCGCACTGTCGGTCGATCGTCACGCCGGTGACGGTCTCCGGCCAACCGGCCACCAGCGCCGACGTCCGGGCGATGTCCATACCCTGGTCACCCATCTGCCTGACGCAGCCCCAGATGACGTCGTCGACGACGTCCGGATCCACACCGGCGCGCTCGACCAGCCCATTGAGCACCTGCGCCGACAACTCCGCCGGGTGCACACCCGACAAGCCGCCGTTGCGCTTGCCGATCGGCGAGCGCACTGCCTCGACGATTACCGCTTCCGCCATCGAATTCTCCTTCGAATCAACTCCGCGGTTGATTGTTAACCACCCGGTCAGATCGTTGAACGCCGCCCCTGCTGTGTGCGTTTTCCGAACAACGGCACCACGGGTCGAAGACCTCTGTCAGCCTGGGAAAGGTGACCGGTTTGGATCGCGCGTTGGCCACGGCGTCGCCCCGCATGTCGCGGCGAGGTCCGGCGGTGACTGGCTGGCTGATTCACCTCGTCGTGATCGCGCTCTGGGTCGCGCTGTTTCTCCAGGCCTTCTTCCGAGTCGGCGTGGGCTTCTGGTCGATCGGCATCGCCTACATCGCCTACGACACGCTGCTGTTGGCGTTCGTCTTCTGGCAGACGCTGCCCATGCTCAAGTCAACCCCGCCCAACGCCGCAGCGTCCCGGCCGACCGTTGGTGTGCTGATCGCGGCCTACAACGAAGCCGCGGTGCTGCCCGTGACGCTCCGCGGACTGCTGGCTCAACAAGATCCGCCCGAAGTCATCCTCATCGCCGACGACGGATCCACCGACGGCACCCCCGACGCGCTCGATGAGCAGTTCGGCGACCAGTATTCCCAGCTGCACTTACTGCGCCTGCGGCACGGCGGGAAAGCCAAGGCACTCAACGCCGCCCTGCTCGCCGCCGCCACCGACATCGTCGTCACGATGGATGCCGACACGCTGCCCGCACCCGACGCGATCGGCGCGATCCGGCGCGCCTTCGCCGACACACCCCAACTCGTGGTAGCCGGTGGCGTGCTCACGCCGGTTTGCGGAAAAACCCTGCGGAACAAGGTGCTCCAGTGGTTCCAGACATACGAATACCTCGGCAATTTCGTGTCGCGTTACGCGTGGATGCGGCTTAACTCGCTGCTGTTGGTATCGGGCGCATTCGCCGGGTTTCGCCGAGACGCGCTGCTGACCGTCGGCGGTTTCGACCCCGACTGCCTGGTCGAGGACTACGAGCTGATCCATCGCATTCAGCGCCACAGCCGCGACAACGCGCTGGGTTGGCGGGTGGAAATCGTCGGCCGCGCCGTCGCGCAGACCGAAGCCCCCGGCACCATCCGAGACTTCCTGCGCCAGCGGCGACGTTGGTTCGGCGGCTTCCTGCAGACCCAGTACTGGAACCGCGACATGGTCGGCAATCCGCGCTACCGGTGTCTCGGGTTGGTGATGCTGCCGGTCAAGGCCGCCGACACCATGGAACCCGTATACGGGCTGAGTGCGTTGGCTCTGCTAATCGTGCTCCTCATCGCCGGCAACGCCGCGATCCTGCTGCCGATAGGTACCATCGTCGTCGCCAAGCTCGTGCTCGACCTGCTGGCCTACCTGTGGACGATTCGGCTGTACCGCCACTGGACCGGCCTCACCGACACAACGCATTTCGGCTCTGCGCTGCTGGCCGCGGTTGTCGAGCCGTTCACTTTCATCCCGCTGTTGCACACCGGCGGGGTGCTCGGGTGGTGGCAGTTCCTCACCGGTCGGCGAACGTGGATCCCGCAGCGCCGCACACGTTTTGCTACTTAGCGGCCGTCGCCACGTCGTGGACGTGCACCGGGACGTCGTCCGCCCACGGCTGGCGGGTGACCATGTCGGCGACGCGCAGGTAGCCGCGCTCGAATTCGCCAGTGGCAGCGTCGACCAAGCGATACTCCTGGATCTGTCTGTGGATCGGCTGCGCGTCCAGCAGCACAACCCGCACCTCACCCGGTTCGAAGTGGCACCGCTCCTGCATCGCGGCGATCAGCTGCTCGTTGTGCATGTGGCCGTCGCCGAAGTTCCAGCCGACGGCGGTGCTGCAGATCCGCTCGCCATCGGTCAGCGTGTAGTCGTCCTCGTTCTGCCCGGCCATGGCCCGGTGCGCCAGCGTGAACAACGCCCGGCCGTGGGTGTTGAAACCGCGGAAGGCATATCCCATGAAGATCGGGATCTGCGCGGCCTCCTTACTGCCGTAGAACCGCTCGAGCTGAGCCCGCGGCATGCTGGCGATCGCCACGAGTCCGCGGTTGATCTTCTCTTCCGCCGACGGCTTGATGCACCAGAAGCCGGTGTCCCAGTTTCCCGCGTAGTACCGCATGCCCGGCAGGAACGAGACTTTGCGCGGAAACAAGTTTCCGAGGATTACGGTGCCCGCGATGACGATGAACAGAATCGCCACCGGCACCGGGTTGTTCAGGTCTGCCAGCCCGAGGTTGGCGTGGGCGACGAACAGGGACAGCACGCCGAAGATCATGAACACGTTCCACTCCAGCGGAACACCCATCGGGATCGCGCTAAGGATCGCCAGGTGGAAACACACCATCACCAACGCCGCGACCGCCGTCGGCCAGCCGCCGTGCGAGAAGAACAACACCAGCGGCACCAGCATCTCCACCGCGGTGCTGCCGTGCGCGAAAAGCCGCGACAGCCGACCCGGACGCAGGTCGTCCGGGAACTTCTCGAAGAACCTGCGCTTGACCCACCGCGGCCGCACGATCGGGCTGTTGGACATCATCGTCGATATCACGCACGGGAAGTGTTTGTTGAGCTTCGACGTCGCGGCGCCCATCCAGATCACGAGGAACACCACCTTGGCGCCGACGATCATGTCCACACCGCCGAACAAGAACGTGACGGCCAGCGTCGCGTACACCTCGCCGCGGGCGGCCAAAAAGATCACCTTGTCCCGCACGCCCAGCACGGCGAGGATGCCGAGGATCGTGGCGACCTGCCAGATCGGCAGCACGCCGACCGTCGTGTGCAGCGCCGGAATCGGGCCGGTGCCATCGGAGAGCAGCGCCCACAGCGTCATCACAAGCAGCGCCGCATAGAGCGCGACATCGACGGGGGTGCGGGCCGTTCCCCTGGTCAGGGGCACCCGGCCCGGCCACGGCGGCAGGCGGATCGTGTTGGGCCGCAACCAGTACAGGATCGATCCCATCGGCGGGAAGAACCGGTTGTTCAGCGGGCCGAAGCCGCACCCCAGGCCGATCACCTCGAACAGCAGCGTGTACAGCACGACCTTCTCGAACACGATCGGCTCGGACCACCAGCCGGCCACGTTCGTGAAGCCGTCGATGCCCTTGGTGGCCAACGCGAACAACCAGCCGCCGAGGATGTAAAGCAAGATCTTGACGACGTAAAACAGGTGAAGGACAACAGGCGTTCCGAACCCGACCTCGGCCCAGTGCCGTGCCATCGGGCGGATCTTCTCGCTGCGCGTGCCCTTGCTCCACTCGGCCATGTCGATGACCGGCAGATCGGGCTTGAGAAATCCCACGCGCGCCAGATTAGAACGTGTTCCAGCCGCCCGGATTCAGTTGCGCCAGACGAGTCCGGTCAGGCCGGTTCCTTGGCCGGCGGCCGGTAGAAGATCAGCAACTGGCCGATGGCGCCGACCAGGCCGAGTACGACCGCGATGAGCAGGCCCGTCCAGCCGTCCAATGGGTTGTCGTCGCCAAACATGAGGTAGTCGACGCTGAGATGCCCGGGTCCGGTGGTGGCGATCCCGACCGCGGTCGCCGCCAGCACCAGGTTGTACTCCCAGCCCGACTTGACGATGAAGAAGCCGTTGGGGCGATGCACGGTCCAGGCCGCGACACACATCAGCGCGACGAACCCGGCCGCGGCGACCGGCGTCAGCAGGCCCAGCGCCAGCAGCAGGCCGGACGTCGTCTCGGCGAGCGCGGCGATCAGCGCATGGAACCGGCCGGGCCGCATGCCGATGCTGTCGAACCAGGCCGCGGTGCCGGGTATCCGCCCGCCGCCGAAGAACTTGTTCAAGCCGTGCGCGGCCAGGGTCACGCCCAGGCACACCCGCACGATCAACAGTCCGACGTCGTAGGCGCTCATGGCGCGAAACCTTACTCACTGCGCAGTTGCGCCACCGCGTCGACGACGCCGCGGGCGATCGCATCCACGCCGGGCACGTTGTCCGGGCACACGCAGACGGCGACGTCCATAGCCTCGCCGTGCGCCACCGCCGTGATGTTCAGCCCCGCACCCTCGAGCAGCGGCGCCACCACGTACAGGCCGGCGACCTCTGCGCCGGCGCAATACACCCGTGTGCCCGGCCCCGGAAGGTGCGCCACGAGGCCGTGCGCCATCGGCGGCAGCCGCCGCGCCAGCTTGAGCCAGCTGTAGAGCTCCATGCCGGAGTGCACCACGCCCGGCGCCACGAGTTCGGCGAACTTGGCAATGTCGCTTGCCGGCGAACCGCTTTCCACATGCAGTTCGGTCAGCACCTGCACCGGGTTGTCGAGCTGCACCGGTAGGCGCGCATGGCCGAAAGACAAGCCCCCCGGCAGCGGCGTCTGCATCAGCAGCGGATGGTCCGGCACGATGTCGCGGCGCTGCAACCAGGTGCGCACCGACCACGTACACGCGGCCAGAAACACTTCGGGGCCGCCGACGCCGAAGCGATCCCTGACGGCGTCGATATCGGCCAGCGGGATCGACGCGAACGCAACAGCCCGCTGCTCGGTCAGCGGTTCGTTGAACGCCGTGCGCGGCACCGGAACCCCGTCGCGGGCATCGACGCCGCGCAGCCGGTCCACCGCGGCGCGCAACGCACCGGGCAGCGCCGTACCCAACACCCGGACGCCCGCCAGTTGATTTCCCACGAGTTCCACCGCTGTGTCGGCGACCAGCCCGGCCATCGAGGGTTCCTTGCCCAGCCCCTGTTCGACGGGCAGGTGATCGCCCACGTTGTCGTCGGGGTCGACCGCAAGCAGCCGCGACAGCACCGACGCGACACCCGAAATGCCTTGCGTGGTGGCCGGCGACATCTTGAGTGCGAGCGCCCACCGGCCGCCATCCAGGCCCTCGATGCTCCACGCCTGCCACAGCGGCAGGTGCCGGTGCAGCGGTCGGGTGGTGAGCTTCGCGATCAACTCCGCGAGGTCGTCCTGGTCGCCGGGTGCCGGCACCGCGATTCGGCGCAACTGCCGCGACGGGTTGAAGTCGTCGATCTCGGCCCACACCGGCTGCCCGAGCCCGAACGGCTTCCCCACCAATCGGCTGCGGAACCGGGCCAATCCCGGTAGCGACGATGCGACCAATGTGTGCAGCCGCTGGTGGCTGAGCCGATCGGATGCCTCGATGACGATCACCGCGACGATGTGCGCGGGCAGCCTGGCCGTCTCGGTATGCAGCGACAACGCATCCATGCCGGACAGCCGGACCATCCTCGGGCCCTCCCCCTCGCCCCCCAAAACCGCTGTGCTGAGCCCACGGTACGCCGCCCGGCTTGTTGCCCAACGCGGTGACGCGTGATAGGTGCTTCGTATGAAGATCGCGGTCATCGGCGCCGGGTCGGTCGGCAGCACACTCGGACACGCATGGCAGCGGCGGGGTCACGATGTCACCTACGGAGTGCGGAATCCGGGCGACGACAAGTACGCCTCCTTGGGGGCCGCGGTCGCGACGAATGATCAAGCCGCCGCGGACGCCGACGTCGTCGCGGTCTGCACACCGTGGCAGGGCACCCGGCAGGCGGTGCAGTCCTGCGGCGAGCTGACCGGCAAGGTGCTCATCGACTGCACCAATCCGTTGACGCCCGACTTCACCGTATTAGAGGTCGGGCTCACCACGTCGGGCGCTGAGCTGGTTGCCGAGTGGGCGCCGGGCGCGCGGGTGTGCAAGGCAATGAACCAGATTGGCGCGCCGATGATGGAAGCCCCTCAGCTCCCGGGCACGCCGGTGATGTTCGTCTGCGGCGACGATGCCGACGCCAAGAACATCACCGCCGCACTCGTAGCAGAACTGGGCTTCGAGGTCGTCGACGCCGGCGACCTTACCCTGGCGCGACTGCTCGAACCGTTCGCACTGCTGTGGATCCACTTGGCCCTGCGCCGCGGCTTCGGCACGAACTGGGGGTTCGGCCTGCTGCGCGGATGATTACTACCGCAGCTCGGCGTCCAGGCGCTCCACATACTCGTCGACGTCGGACATCGCCGATTCGGCTGCGTGCACGCTGATCGCGACGGTGTCGCCGATGCCGTGCACGCCGTGCGTCAGGCCCATCATCGGCGACAGCGCGGGATATCCCGCCGTCAGGATGACCGGGCATCCGCCGAAGCTGAGATCGGCCGCACCGCGATTCACGCTCGACACCACGGTGTTGCCGGTGACGATGCTCGACCTCGCGTTGACGTCGAATTGCCTTACTCCCCATCGCAACAACGGCGCGGGCACCGCCGCAAGCGCGCGGTCAGACGCTGCGTGTGACGGATGCTGGCCGCGTCGCCGGCGTCCCTCGAGATCGGCGGCGATCAGCCCCGCCCGCTCGTCGCGCGACACCACCGTCGGATGCAGGCCGACACCGACGTTGCCGAAGTGATTATGTGCTTGGCGCACAGTTGTTTTGGCCATCGGCACCTCGGCGCCCAGCATCGACGGATCTTCTCCGCGGGCGGCAAGGTAATCCGACAGCGCGGCCGAGATCGCAGCCAAAACTCCTACCGTGACGGTGGGGCCGGGCAGTTCTGCGCGGGATCGGATGAGGGTGCGCAGCGTCCGCGTGCCCACGGGCCGATTGTTGGTGGACAGCACCGGCCTCGGTTCGCCGGCCGGAGGTATTAGGCCGACGGCGGTGTCGTGGTCCAGCCGCCGCCGTGCCCTGGCGGCCTCGATGCTGCGCCGGATCAGCCTGGCATGTTTGGGCCGCGCGATCGGGTAAACCGTTGCGGCGCGGCCGAACAACACACCCGCCAATGTCGCCGACCGCATGCCGTCGCCGAGCGCGTGGGCAATCTGCACGACGGTCACGATCACCGGCCCGCCGGCGCCGGGCACCTCGCGCACCGGACCGTACACGTGCAGCCGCCACCCCATCCGCCGCAGATCCAGTTGGTCGTCGGCCAGCCGGATGACGGCGTCAAGGCAGGCGCGCCAACCGAGTTCGTCGCCGACATGCACGACGATCTGGCCGTCGTCGACGCCGCGGTCGACCCAAGCGGGGTAGCGCAGGCCAGAACCGCTGTCCTCCACAGCGGTCCGCAACGCCGGACAGGTCCGCGCCCGCTGCACCAGTTCCGCCACCGCACGGGCAATGTCGCCGGGCTGCCCAGCGAACGCGTACAACAGGAATTGATCGTTCGGAATCTTGGCCGCCATCCAGTACACCTGGGCGTCCGCGGGCGCCATCGGCGTCACGCGGGGCCGATGAAATCGAGGATGTGACCGACCACCGTGTCGGGCTGTTCAAGTTGCAGGAAATGTCCGGCGTGCTCGATGACGCGCACGGCGCCGCCCCGCGGAAGCACCCGGCCGACCCGGTCGGTGATCTTCGAGGTCATGCAGCGGTCGTCGGCGCCGTGCATGTACAACACCGGAATCCTTGCCTCGGCTTGCCACGACTGTTGAAGCGATACATAGGGCTTCGGCGGTCGTGCCGCCCGTACGTTGGCGCGGTAGAAGCCGATGGCCGCGCGCCAGCTCTCCGGCGAGCCGATCGCGGCGTCGACGTGCCGAAGGTCCTCGGTCGCATCAAACCCGGGCGACCATTGCCGCCACAGCCGGGGCACCAACCACGAAGCGGATCGGTCAGGCAGCCAGGGTATTTGAAAGTACTCGACATGCCACATCCGCAACAGCAGACCGGGCAGCAACGCGGGCAGCGACCGCCGCACCCCGTTACCGCGGCAGGGACGGAACGTCGGCCCCGGCGGTAGAGACATCGCCACTGCCTTTGTGAACGGGCCGTCGGCATCGGTGGCCAGACCCCATGCTGCCATCGCACCCCAGTCGTGGCCGATCACCACGTCGCGACCGGTGGGCCCCGCGGCGTTGAGCACCCGCAGCGCGTCGTCCATCACCGCGCCGATGTGGTAGCTGCCGTCGGACGGGATCGTCGACGGCGCATAGCCGCGCATGAACGGGGCGACCACCCGCCATCCGGCCGCAACAAGTTTCGGCGCGACAAATCGCCAGCCGTGCGGGGTATCCGGAAAACCATGCAAACACAACGCGATTGGTGCAATTTTGCCATCCTGCGCAGGCTGCCATCGCAATGCCCGCAGCGTCACCGTCGGCGCCTCGACCTCGGCCCAACCGGGCTCCCTTACGGCCATAGTGTCCGCGATCCTAGCGACCGCGCGTCTAGCCTTTTAAGCAATGTCGCGCCCCACCCGCACCGAAACCGCAACGCCGGCCCGACGCTGGGCCAGGACCGACGCAACACAACAGCGCATCCTCGACGCCGCCACCGAAGTGTTCGGCGCCCGCGGGTTCACGGCGGCGACCATCGCAGACATCGTCGCTGCGTCAGGCGCCAGCATCGGCAGCATCTACCACCATTTCGGCGGCAAGAAAGAGCTGTTCCAGGCGATCTTCGAGCGGATGTCCGCCGATGTTGACCGCCGCGTCGCGGCCGCGGCGGCGGTGTCCGAAACCGACAAGCATCGGGCGTTCGCCGTCAACGCCCGCGCCTATTTGCGTGCGATCTGGGCGAACCGGCGGGCGGCGAAGGTTCTGGCCGCCGGCGATGTGCCCGCGGGCTTCGACCGCATTCGCCGCACCACGATGCGGATCAACCTGCGCCGCTGGATATCGATGCTCGAGCTGGACACCTCGCCGCGCGGGCAGCTGATGACCCGCATCCTCCTCGCGATCATGGCGGAGTCGGCCCTCATGGTTGCGATGTGCGATAACGCCGCGGAGGTGGAGCCGATCATCGATGCGACCATCGAATCCATCGACCGCCTGATCGGCTGACGGTCACACGCCGTCGGCCGCCGATTCAAGCTCGGCAATGACTATCTTGCGCATCCCGAGCATCGCCTTCATGGCCGCGGCGGCCCGCGCCGGGTGCGGATCGTTGAGCAGCTCGAACAGCCGATCCGGCACCACCTGCCAGCTCAACCCGAACCGGTCCTTGAGCCAGCCGCACTGGGACTCCTCGCCGCCGTCGACCAACCGACCCCAGTAGTAGTCCACCTCATCCTGGTCCTTGCAGCCGATCAGGAACGACACCGCCTCGCTGAACGAGAACTCCGGGCCGCCGTTGATGCCCATGAACCGGTTGCCATCGAGCACGAAGGTGCCGGACACGACGTCGCCGGGTTGGCGCGGTCCGGCCTCGGAGGCGCGATTGATGTTCTCGATCGACGAGTTCGGGAAGACCGACGTGTAGAACGCGGCGGCTTCCTCGAGATTGTCGTTGAACCACAGCGACGGTGTTATCGACGGCATCTGGGCCTCCTGTCTGATGTGTTTCGGCTCTAACAGATCGGACCGGGCAGGCCGGCGAAACTCATCGCATCCAGGCGCCGAAGGCACGCAGCGAAAAGTCGACGACGTAGTCCACGAGGCGAGCCCGCTCCCCGGATATGTTTCTCATCGGCGGCGTGAACGCGCGATCCACCAGCGCGTGAATGGCGACCGCGTCGTGCTCGGGCTGAGCCAGCGGGAACGACCCGTCGTCACGGCCACGCCGGAGCAGGTCGGCGAGAATCTGTTCGCGCTCGGCTCGCAGTTGTGCGCTAGCTTCCCGGTACCCCCTGGCCACCTGCACCTCGTCCGAGTCGAGGACCATCGCGTGGGCTCGCGGCCTGGGCTCGAACGCCAGCCCGATGAGGCAGTCGACCCAGGCCCGCAGCTGCGCGACCGGGCCGCCGGGCGTTTCGTCGGCCAGCCGCCGAAGTTTCCGCGCCACCACATCGCAGTCTCGCTTCAGCATTGCCAGAAAAAGCTCGTCCTTTGATTCAAAGTGTCGATAAAACGCCCGGGTCGACATGCCCGCCGTATCGAGAATCGCCGCCACCGAAACCGGTCCTGGCTGCGGCGACGACATGCACGAGTAAGCGGCCCGGATGATGTTCGCGCGCTCATCCGCACGGACCTGTGTGCGGGGTGACACGGGGGCCGATTCTAGGACTGCGGGTAACGGTTAATGCCCTGATCGACGCAGCTGCCAAGCTATTAGAATGCTGTTCTAAGATTCAGCATGTCCCGCAGCCCGGCCGGAAGGATCGTCGTGACGTTGAGCAGCGCACCGGAGACGGTCACGTTCCGTGGAACCAACGATCTGGCGTTGGTTGCCGATGAGTGGAATCGCGATGCGCCGTCGGCATCCGAGCGGCCGTCGATCCTGATGCTGCACGGTGGCGGGCAGAACCGGCACTCCTGGAAGAACACCGGGCAGCGCCTGGCCGACGACGGCTTCCACGTCGTGGCGCTCGACAGCCGCGGCCACGGTGACAGCGACCGCGCGCCCGGTGCCCGGTATTCGGTCGAAGTCCTCTGCGAGGACGTGGTCACGGTGCTCGATTCGATCGGTCGTCCCGTGGTGTTGGTGGGCGCGAGCATGGGCGGCCTGACCGCGATCCTGGTCGCCGAGCAGGCCGGGCCGGAAAGGGTCACGAAGCTGGTGCTCGTCGACGTGGTGCCGCGGTTCGAGCAGAGTGGCGGAGCGCGTATCCGCGAGTTCATGTTCAGCCATGTGCACGGTTTTGAAACGCTCGAGCAGGCCGCCGACGCGGTTGCCGCATACCTGCCCCACCGGAAGAGGCCCCGGAACCCCCAGGGGTTGAAGAAGAACCTGCGCAACCGCAACGGCCGCTGGTACTGGCACTGGGACCCGGCCTTCCTCAGCATGGCCGCCACAGACGATCCGTTCCTTCGCGTCGAGCAGCTCGAGCAGGCCGCGATCAGCCTGACGATCCCGATCCTGCTGATCCGGGGCGGGCTATCCGACGTGGTCAGCATCGAGGGCGTCAAGGACTTCCTCGAGAAGGTGCCGGACGCCGAATTCGTCGAACTGCCGCATGCCGGCCATACCGCCGCCGGCGACGACAACGACGCGTTCACCGAGGCCGTCGTCCACTTCGTCGAGCGCTAATTCTCGCGGCTTTGCCTCGTCTTGCATAAGTCGGTCAAATTCGGGTAGGTAGGCGCCATGGACGTTGATGGCCTCGCACCCCGAGACTGCGAAGCGCTCACCACATTTGACGTTCCCGTGCGCAGGTACCAGCTCGTGCCCGGGTACGTGATCTGGGTAGCGCTGAGGCATGCGTGGCAGGCTAAGGCGCGCGCTCATGATGCGCGCCGCGTGGCGACCGAATGCCGTCGGCGAGCCGCCGCGCTGCGCGAACAAGCCGAACGCGAGGTTGCGCGTCGCGACTAGGTCAGCAGCGAAACCTCGTCGCTGCGTTCATCGGTGAGGATCTCGAACATCGCCCGCCGCTCCGCGGTGAGTTCCGCTGTTTCGCCGCCGGACAGGTTGACCCGGCACGTCGCGATCGCGGAGTTGTAGCAGAACTTGTGTTTGCCGTTCGTGTCGGTATACGTCAGCCCAATCACGTCCGTCGGCTCGGCGCGGATCTCCCCCTCCAGCGTCACGCCGTCCCGACGCGCACCGAACGACCATGTGAAAGGCCGATACGTGCCTCGAGTGTGGCGGGCGCCGACCGGCGACCGGACCGCGAATTCCGTTCCGGCGTGCCGCATTACGAGCAGCGTGATCGGCGGCAGCAATACCGGGCCGACGCCGGCGCGGGCGGTGACGATCTCAAGACTCGATTCCGGTGCACCGTCGAATCCGCAGACCTGACCGAACGCGTAGGCCGGCGTGTGCCGCCTGCCCCAGTTGTGATTGACGCTGCCCGTCCATCCGTCGATGACGACGGCGCGATCGGTGACTTCGATGCGTCCGTCGAACCGTGCCAACGGGTGACGCACGAGGGTCTTGGCAGCCGGGAATGGCGCCCGGTAACCGCGCTCAGTCAGCAGCCTGACCGGGGTCTCGTTGCCCGGCCGGATGGCGAGTTGCCAAGTCGCGCCGCCGGATTCGTTGGCGATCTTGCCACTAGCCGACCGATCGTCGAGCATTGTCGCCGCGATGCGGGCGGTCCACGGCTCGGAGCGGAAGTCGGCGTCGTCGATAGGGTGCGCGACTTTCAGGGCCCGGTTACCCGAACCCTCGGGATCGAACACCATCACCCAGACGTCGGCGCTGGCCTTGCCCGAGCGTGGCAGCAGCAGCGTCTCTCGCAACCAGAACGCCTGCCGCCGCTGGGGATTGTTGGCCCGGATGAACCGGCTCTCGTAGTACGGCGCCTTGGCGGTCACTCGCGCGTCCTGATGCCCGGGTCGCTGCGCTGCTGCCCTGCGACTTCCGCCAACCTTCGGTGCAGCCTCGCTCGTATCTCGTCGGCCGAGTAGGAGTTGCGCCGCCGCTGATCGCGTGCGACGAGTACTCCCCCCGCCGCGACACCGACGAGTCCGGCCAGCCCGATCCACTTCCAGAGGTTTCGCATGCGAAGAGTCTTACGCTTCGGTGGTGAATGCGAGCACGATAACGCTGGAGAAGGCCCTCGAGGAGACGCGCACGGGCGACATCTGGTTGTTTCGGGGCCGCTCAGGACCGGACCGCGCCATCCAGACGATGACCAACGCCCCGGTCAATCACGTCGGCATGACGGTCGCGATCGACGATCTGCCGCCGTTGATGTGGCACGCGGAACTCGGCGACAAGCTGATCGACGTGTGGACCGGCACCAACCACCGCGGTGTGCAGCTCAACGATGCCCGGGAGTCCATCGTGCGATGGGTGCACCGCTATGGGCAGCGTTGCTGGCTGCGTCAGCTGACCCCGTTCGCCACCCGCGAGCAGGAAAACCGGCTGCTGCGCGTTATCGCCAGGATGGACGGGACGCCGTTTCCGTCGACCGCTCGCCTGACCGGCCGTTGGTTGCGCGGCCAGATCCCGACCGCGAACGACCTCACCGGAACAATCCCCTTCCTGGACAGGATGGTCCGCGAGTCGGCGCAGCGCAGAAAGGCCCAAAAGCAGGCCATCGGCCTGGAGACGGCGTACTGCGCCGAGACGGTCGCTGTGACATACCAGGAAATGGGTCTCATCGCGACGCAGAAGCAAACGAACTGGTTTGATCCGGGCAGGTTTTGGAGCGGCGATACGTTGCCGCTTGCGCCGGGTTATGCGCTTGGCGGCGAGATCGCCGTCGACGCCGGCTGATCGGCTTAGCCCACCTTCATCTCGGCCATCTCCGACCAGCCCGCTGCGTCGATGGTTTGGCTGATGATGCGGGGAGTGGACGCCAGTGCCTGCGGCAGGTCACGCACCGCGGCCTTGAAGTGATCGCTGTTGACGTGCGCCGCACCGGCGTCGCCGTCCCGGAACGCCTCGACAAGAACGTACTCGGCCGGGTCGTCGAGACTTTGGGACCAGTCGAACCAGAGGTTTCCCTCCTCGGCCCGCGTGGCTTCGGTGAAGGACGCGACGAGTTGGGGCCAGCGGTCCGTCCACTCCGGCCTGGTTTCGAACTTGACGACGATGAAGATCATTGCCGCTCCTAGAGTCATCCGCCCGACGCATCCGATGCTCTCACGCTTACCCGCTCAGCACGTCGGCTATCAATTTGCGTTGGGGCGCGTTGAAATAGTCGTGGTGCAAGAGAAGAAGAAACGCCGCCCGGATCCGGCGCGATGGGTCTGGTACGCGTTCGGAGGGCGGCTCGGTCCACGCTACCGTGACTGGGTCCTGCACGATCTAACCGGTCCGACCCGGTGGGCCCGGCAGGTCGCGCGTGCCATCGTGCCGCTCGTCCCGATCACATTGGTGCTGATCCTTCTGCTCGGCAGCAGCTGGATTACGTGGGCGGCCCTGCTCGGTGGATTGTTGATGGCCCTGATCTACTCGGCGGCATACATCGATCAGTCGGCAGAGCGCCGGCTGGTCGCGCACGGCTATCCTCCGGGAACGGCCGCAGCGGTTCGTGGCACGCGCGATCCCGCGACGGAGGCCGAGCGGATCCGCCGTTACAACGCGGCCTATCGCAACGACTCGCCATAGCCAAACCAGCCAAACCGGTCATTTGCATTCGGCAGCGCATCGGCGAGGCTCACAACACCAGCCGGAAGATGGCGAAGGCCCGCTCCCAATGCTCGGTCGATGGATTTGTCAGCTTCGGGTCGATCACCCGGAATGACCGGGCCAGCGCGATGCTCAATCCCCCGAACAGCTCGGGCAGCAGCTGCTCGGTGTCCTCGTCGAAGGTCGCATCCGCCGGCGGGCGCCGCACCTCCCTGCGTAACAGCTCGCGGATCTCATCGGCCTCGTCGAGCTTGGCGAACTCCCGCATGCGTTCCTGAACGCCGCGGGTGATCGGCAGATCCTGGGGCACGATGATGTCCCTGCCGTTCCACTTGGCCGAGTCGCGGGCGGCGATCGCGATCGCGTCGATCTCCTCGTCGATGAACTCGCGGAACCGCCGCACATCGTTCTTATCGATCTTGATGCTCGCCACCGAACGGAAGAACCGTTCGAACAGCGCAATGCCGACTGGATGAGTCATGCCGCGGCCGACCTACGGCGTCATCGCGTGCGCGGGCGGGCAATCACCGCGGCGCAGCGTTACGAACTGGTCGGCCAGCCACACCAGCGCTGGACCGTTCGGGTCCACACCAGGAATGAGCTCCAGCATCTGATACGCATAACCCACGCACTTCGCGAGAAAGTCGCGCTCCTTCTTCTCCAGGCCGGCCTGAGTCGTCATATCGGTCTCCTCGCACGTCGGTCATATGGGCCCGCCACCCCGTTGAGCAGCTTGCCCGACGCTGCGGCGCCAGACCTGAGCCTCAGAGTGCGAGGAAATGGCCGCCGAATCGGCCCTTGGAGACAAGCTTGACGGCTAGACCTGCGCGTTCTCGCCATCCCCAGGCGGTGCTGGTTCGGGCGCAGGCGGCGGCACTTCCGTGTTTACCGCATCGACAAGCACCGGCACATTCGCCGAGGCCGAATCGTCTACCGGCTTCTCGGGCGCCATCGGCAGAAACATGTGATGGGTGAACTGGCGCTGATACGCGCCCCCACCACCAATCCTCACGCCGCCGCCTTCACCACTAGCTACGGCAGTCCCGTCCGGCAGGGTGACGGCGGTATGGCCGCCGTTCCAGCCGACTATCAAAGCCCCAGGGGCAGTGCCGTACTGGAAACCCCGTGCCAACAGAGCTGCTTCCTGGTTCCCGGTGTTGAACCTATCCCCGAAAACGGGCCTTCCACTAGCTGCATTCGACACCCACGAAGCCAGCCCCGAACAGTCCGTTCCGGCAGGAGAATCCCCGCCCGAGACATACGGTGTCCCGGAGACCTGATGGATGAGTGTCATCAGTGATACGAGATCAAACATTGCGC
Source organism: Mycobacterium sp. (assembly GCF_035640695.1). Lineage (GTDB taxonomy): Bacteria > Actinomycetota > Actinomycetes > Mycobacteriales > Mycobacteriaceae > Mycobacterium. The sequence goes on along the minus strand of NZ_DASQVQ010000143.1, from coordinate 46,212 downwards.
CGGGACATTAACAAAGGAGCGCTGGATGACCAAAATGTGTGTTGCTCCTCACGTTTCGTGAGAACAATGGCCTGGATTACAAAAGTGAATTGGTGGAGTTCAAGACCCTGCTCAGGGCCAAATGCCGAATGAGAACTAGTTTCTCATCAAAGTCGTGCGACGTACGAGCGGCGTACATCGACATAGCATCTTGTTGCCGCAGTACGAAAAGCTTTGAATACCAACAACGTCGCTACTCGCTGACGTGTTGTGCTGGTCGAAGCTAAACGTTGAATTTGAACTCGACGACGTCACCGTCCGCCATCACGTAGTCTCGGCCCTCTATCCGGACCTTACCTGCCGCCCGCGCGGCGGTCATAGATCCTGCGGCGATCAGGTCGTCGTACGAAACGATTTCCGCCTTGATGAAGCCCTTTTCAAAGTCGGAGTGAATGACACCCGCGGCCTTGGGCGCGGTATCGCCCTGGTGAATCGTCCACGCCCGTGCCTCTTTTGGACCTGCGGTGAGGAACGTCTGTAACCGAAGCGTGTGAAAACCAGCCCGCGCCAAGCCATCCAGTCCGCGTTCGGTTTGACCGATCGACTCCAGCAGCTCGGCGGCCGACTCGTCGTCGAGTTCCAGTAGCTCCGATTCGATCTTCGCGTCCAGGAACACCGCATCGGCGGGCGCCACCAGTTCTCTCAGCGACACGACTCGTGCGGAATCGGTCAGCACCGCCTCGTCGGCGTTGAACACGTACAAGAAGGGCTTTGTCGTCAACAGGTTCAGCTCACGCAGCACCGCAGAATCCACCCGCGAGCCGGCCGCGAACAGCGTCGTGCCCTCATTGAGCTCGCGCTCGGCGGCCTGCGCCGCCTCCAGCACCGGCTTGCGCTCCCGGTTGTTGCGGGCTTCCTTCTCCAGCCGCGGCACCGCGCGCCCCAGCGTCTGCAGGTCGGCCAGGATGAGCTCCGTCTCGACGACCTCTATGTCCGATTTGGGATTCACCTCACCGCCGACGTGCGCGACGTCATCGTCGGAAAACACCCGAACCACTTGGCAGATTGCATCGGATTCGCGGATATTGGCCAGAAACTTGTTGCCTAAACCGGCGCCTTCGGAGGCGCCCTGCACCAATCCCGCTATGTCGACGAACGTCACCGGCGCGGGGACGACACGCTGAGAGTGAAACATCTCGGCCAGCCTGTCCAGCCGCGGGTCGGGCAGCGCAACCACGCCCTCGTTCGGCTCGATCGTGGCGAACGGGTAATTCGCGGCCAGCACGTTGTTGCGCGTCAGCGCGTTGAACAACGTCGACTTGCCGACGTTCGGCAAGCCAACGATTCCCAGGTTCAGGCTCACAGCAGCACGAGTCTACGTAAGCTACCAGCCACGCCGACCCGCGCTGGCAGCAGACATTGCGTCCTAACCGGTACGGTCTACATGTGTCTGGACAGCGAGCTCGATCGGTGGTAGCCGCCGATCATCGCTCCGCGCACCCCAATGTCCCCGGTGTGCCGTGGTGGGGTGCGGTGCTGATCGCGGTCACCGCGACGGCCATCGGGTTCGCCTACGACGCCGGCTCAGGCGACAAGGAACTCTCCAATGTCTTCGCCGCTCTCTATCTGATCGGTTGCGTTACCGCGGTGCTGGCGGTGCGCCAGGACGGGATCTTCAGCGCGGTCGTGCAGCCGCCGCTCATCCTGTTCGTCAGCGTGCCGGGAGCGTACTGGCTCTTCCACGGCGCAAAGGTCGGCGGCCTTAAAGACGTCCTCATCAACTGCGGCTATCCGCTGATCGAGCGATTCCTGCTGATGCTGTTCACGTCGGCGATCGTGCTGCTCATCGGCGTGGCCCGATGGTTCTTCGGCGCGCCGAAACGCGCGGCACTCAACACCCCCGCGACCGACAAGGCCACGGCTACCAGCCGCTTCTCCAGCATCGGCGACACGATCACCACTAAGATGTCCGGACTATTCACCGCTTCGTCCGACGACGAAGCGGACGAACAGGACGTACCGCGGCGCCGGCACGCCATCGACCGCCCGAGCACCGCCGCCGCGACCGCCGAACGCACACGGGCCACCAAGGCCACCAAGGCCACCAAGGCCACCAAGGCCGCCAAGCGCACCGAAACCACGCGCTCGCGGCACGCCCGCCCGCCGCTGACCGAGGTGATCGAACCGGTCGTCGAGCGGCCCCGCCGCCAGCGGGCTACCACCCGCCGAGGCGAGCCGCCTGCCGAACCGCGCCGTCGCCGCGGGACCAGCCCGGGTGAAACCCCGCGCACCCCACGCGACCCATACGACCGCCGGGACCCCTACGAGCGCGGCGAGCCGCATGACCGCCGCGGCCGCGGCGGCGGCTACGACCCGTTGGAGCCCTACGACGCGCCGTCGCGCCGCCGTCGGGCAGGTACCAACGGGACATACACCAGCAGCACCCATCACCCGATCTCCCGGGTGCGCTACCGAGGCTCGGTCGAGGGCGCCGATGAGCCCGTCGGGCGACAAGCCTCAATCGACGAACCCGGTGAAGAGCAAGGCGGCCGCCGTAGGCCCCGGTCCTGGCAGGCCGAGACCTGGGAGTACGACATTTAAGCAGTTAAGAACGCGACGGGCGGATTTCGCGCGGCAGCGCGAACACCAGCGTCTCGTTGGCCGTCGTGACGGGCTGCACCGCGTCAAAGGCGTGCTTGGCCAGCCGCTCCAGCACCCCGCGCACGAGCACCTCGGGCACCGAGGCACCCGACGTCACGCCGACCGTCGTGACACCGTCCAGCCATGCCGGGTCGATGTCGTCGGCACAGTCGACCAGATGGGCGGCCCCAGCCCCGGCACCCGTCGCGACCTCGACCAGCCGGACCGAGTTCGAGGAGTTGCCTGAGCCGACCACGATGACCAGGTCACACGCCGGCGCCATCGCCTTCACCGCGACCTGGCGGTTCTGAGTGGCGTAACAGATGTCGTCGCTCGGGGGATCCTGCAGGTTCGGGAACCGTTCGCGCAGCCGCTGCACGGTTTCCATGGTTTCGTCGACCGACAGCGTCGTCTGCGACAGCCAGACGATCTTGTTCTCGTCGCGGACCTTCACATGCTCGACCGCATCGGGCCCGTCCACCAGCTGCACATGCTCGGGCGCCTCGCCGGCGGTGCCGACCACTTCCTCGTGACCCTCGTGACCGATCAGCAGGATGTCGTAGTCGTCGCGGGCGAACCGCTTGGCCTCGTTGTGCACCTTGGTGACCAACGGGCAGGTGGCGTCGATGACCTGCAGGTCACGCTCGGCCGCCGCCGCGTGCACCGTCGGCGCCACGCCGTGCGCGGAGAACACCACGATCGCGCCCTCGGGGACCTCGTCGGTCTCCTTGACGAACACCGCGCCGGCCTTGGCCAGGGTGTCGACCACGTGGCGGTTGTGCACAATCTCATGGCGCACGTAGACCGGTGCCCCGTGCTTCTCCAGCGCGCGCTCAACGGTCTCGACGGCGCGATCGACACCGGCGCAATAGCCCCGCGGCTCGGCGAGCAGCACCCGCTTGCCGACGGCGCGGTCCGCGACCGAGCTCGTGGCACCCGGCATCCCCATGTTCGTGACCGGTGGCATGTGCCAAGGGTACTTTCTCGCCCGCTCCGAGCGCACCGACCGGCAAACCGGCCACCGGTCGGCTTTGACATGCTGGCCCGTTAGGGCAGGCTGGGGCCATGGTTACTGCACCGTATGGGATTCGGCTGCTGGTTGGCGCGGCGGTCACCATCGTGGAGGAGACGCGCAAGTTGCCGCAGACCATCCTGATGTACCCGATGACGCTGGCCAGCCAGGCCGCCCACATCGTGATGCGGCTTCAGCAGAACGTCGCCGACCTGGTCATCAAGGGCGACGAGACGCTCGACGCATTGTTTCCTCCCAAGGACGAGCAGCCGGAATGGGCCACCTTCGACGAGGACCTCGAGGACGAGCTGCCGACGGGCCCGACGAGCGAGGCCGACCGCAAGCGCCTGACCGAGGGACGGTTCGCGCTGTACTCGTCGGCGCGCGACCTGGAGGACACCGCAGACGCCGTCAAGCCCGAGACCAAGCCCACTACCAAGCCCACCACGAAGGCGGACAAGCCCGCCGCCGAGCAGGCCGGCCCGGCCGCCGTCGATCCGCCCGACGTCGCGATCGAGCTGGACTACGACGCGTTGACGCTCGCGCAGCTGCGCGCGCGGCTGCCTTCGCTCTCCGTCACGGAGCTCGACTCGCTGCTGTCCTACGAGGTCGCCACCAAGGCGCGAGCGCCATTCCAGACGCTGCTTACCAACAGGATCACCCGCGCGACCGCAAAGTGACCAGTCCTGCACCACCCAATTCCGCCGAAAACCCTTGGCCTGTACGGGCTGTCGCCACCAGGGTCGCGAAGTGGATTGACCGCCTCGGCACCGTGTGGGTGGAGGGCCAGCTCACTGAACTGAATGTGCGACCGGACTCCAAAACGGTGTTCATGGTGCTGCGCGACCCCGCCGCCGACATGTCGCTGACCGTGACGTGCCCGCGCGACCTGGTGCGAAATTCGCCGGTCCCGCTCACCGAGGGCACCCAGGTGGTGGTGTGCGGAAAGCCGACGTTTTACACCGGGCGGGGCTCATTTTCGTTGCGTCTCAGCGAGATTCGCGCAGTCGGCATCGGGGAGCTGCTGGCCCGCATCGAGCGGCTGCGCCGGCTGCTCGATGCCGAAGGTCTGTTCGACCCGCGACTGAAGCGGCCAATCCCGTTCCTGCCCGGCACCGTCGGCTTGATCACCGGCCGGGCCAGCGCCGCCGAACGCGACGTCACGACGGTGGCCGCCGCGCGCTGGCCGGCCGTGCGGTTCGCGATCCGTAACACCGTCGTACAGGGGCCCAATGCGGTCACCCAAATCGTTGCGGCTCTGCGGGACTTGGACGCCGACTCGAATGTCGACGTCATCGTGATCGCCCGCGGCGGCGGCAGCGTCGAGGATCTGCTTCCGTTCTCCGATGAGACGCTGTGCCGCGAGATCGCGGCGTGCACTACGCCGGTGGTCAGCGCGGTCGGCCACGAGCCGGACAACCCGCTGTGCGATCTGGTCGCCGACCTGCGCGCCGCCACGCCGACCGACGCGGCGAAGCGCATCGTGCCCGACACCGCTGCGGAGCAGGCCCTGCTCGATGAATTGTGTCGCCGCGGCGCTCAGGCATTGCGCAACTGGGTGAGCCGCGAGCAGCACATCGTCGACCAGTTGCGCAGCCGGCCGGTGCTGGCCGCGCCGCTGCAGGCGCTGACCGCCCGCGGCGAGGAGATCCACCGGGCCCGCACCGCCGCCCGGCGCGACATCGCCCGCCTGGTGATGGCGGAAAGCGACCGGATCGGCCATCTGAGCGCCCGCCTGGCCACGCTGGGTCCGGCGGCGACGCTGGCACGCGGTTACGCGGTGGTGCAGACGGTTCCCGACTCCGGTGAGCCAGAAGTCGTGCGGTCGGTGGCCGACGCTCCCGACGGCACCCGGCTGCGGGTGCGAGTGTCCGACGGGGCGTTCGGGGCGGTTAGTAGGGGTGCCGAATGAAGCCCATTAGTGAGCTGGGGTACGAGGACGCCCGCGACGAACTGATCGAGGTGGTGCGGCTACTCGAGCAGGGCGGCCTAGACCTCGACGCGTCGCTGAAATTGTGGGAAAGAGGCGAAGCACTGGCGAAACGCTGTGAAGAGCACTTAGCTGGAGCGCGCAAGCGCGTTGCCGACGCGCTGGCCGACGGCGCGCAGAAGGACGGCTGACCGGAAGTTTCGCCGTCAAGCATCTCTTCAAAATTGAAACAGGTTTCAGTTATTCTCGCGTGCATGGCTGACGTATCAAAGACGACCGACCTCGGCCGAGTCATGGTCACCGGCGGCTCCGGCTTCGTGGGCTGCAACCTCATCACCGAGTTGCTCGAGCGGGGGCATTGCGTCCGGTCCTTCGACCGCGTGCCGTCGCCACTTGGGCAGCATCCCCGGCTGGAGGTCCTGCAGGGCGACATCACCGACACCGAATCGGTGGACAGGGCCGTCGACGGCATCGACACCGTATTCCACACCGCCGCGCTCATCGAGCTGATGGGCGGTCGCTCCGTCACCGAGGAGTATCGCCGGCGAAGCTGGGCTGTCAACGTTGACGGCACCAGGAATCTCGTCCACGCGGCGCAGCAGGCCGGCGTCAAACGGTTCGTCTACACATCGAGCAACAGTGTGGTTCTTGGCGGCACGAGAATCTCCGGCGGAGACGAAACATTGCCCTACACAACGCGATTCGCTGATCTCTACACAGAGACCAAGGTCGCGGCGGAGAAGTTCGTATTGTCCCAGAACGGCGTCGGCGGCCTGCTGACGTGTGCGATCCGGCCCAGCGGCATCTGGGGATGCGGCGACCAGACCATGTTCCGCAAGATCTTCGAGCGGGTACACGCCGGCGAGGTCAAGGCGCTGATCGGCAGCCGCCACGCCAAGCTGGACAACTCCTACATCGATAACCTGGTGCATGGATTCATCCTGGCCGCAGAGCATCTCGTGCCGGACGGCACGGCGCCCGGCCAGGCCTACTTCATCAACGACGACGACCCGGTCAACATGTTCGAGTTCGCCCGGCCGGTGCTCGAAGCGTGCGGCGAGCGCTGGCCGCGGCTCCGCCTGTCGGGCCGCTTCGTGCACGCGGTGATGAGCATCTGGCAGCGGCTACATTTCCGGTTCGGGTTGCCGCAGCCGCCGCTGGAGCCGCTAGCGGTCGAGCGGCTTTACCTGGACAACTATTTCTCGGTCGAGAAGGCCCGACGCGATCTCGGCTACCAGCCGCTTTACACCACCGACAAGGCGATGCGGCACTGCCTGCCCTACTACGTCGACCTGTTCCAGAAAACCAAGGCCGCCGGCAAGAATCCCGCCAACGTCTAGACCGAGTTCACCCCGCCGTCGACGAGCAATTCCGCGCCGGTGACGTAGCTGCTTTGGCTAGAGGCCAAAAACGTTACCGCGTCGGCGATCTCGTCCACCGTAGCCAGCCGGCCGAGCGGGATCGCGGCGTTCTGCGCGTCGTTGAATTGCGCGACCGAATCGGGCGTACCGATCAGCTGATGAGCCAGTCCTTCCAGGCCCGGCGTTGCGGTGGCGCCAGGGCTCACGACGTTCACGCGGATGCCGCGCCCGCGCAGCTCACCGGCCCAGGTCCGGGCGAACGACCGCAACGCGGCCTTGATTGCGGCGTAGACCGTGAGCCCGGCGGGGCCCTTGCTCGCGACGTTGGAGCTGTTGAGGATGATCGACGCGCCGTCGTTGAGCAGCGGCAGCGCCTTCTGCACGGTGAACACCACGCCTTTGAGATCGACGTCGAGCTGGCGATCCAGCGCGTCCTCGGTGATCTGGCCCAACGGCTGGGCCTCCGCGATTGCGGCGTTGGCGAACACGACGTCGATGCGGCCCGGCCCGCCCGCCACCGCGGCATAGAGCCGATCCAGGTCGGCCGGGTTGGCGACGTCACCTTGGATCCCGGTCGCTGCGTGGCCCAGCTTCTCGACGGCCACATCGAGTTCGGCCCGCCGGCGACCGGTGATGAACACCGTCGCGCCTTCTTCGACGAACCGCTGCGCGGTCGCCAGTCCTATTCCGGTGCTGCCTCCGGTGATCACCGCTGTCTTGCCGGTCAGTAATTGCGCCATATCGCCCTCATTCGGGTGTCGTAGGGTTCTGTACCAATCAGACAACAATGGCGGTTGGCGCACTGATTCCCGGTCCGGCAGATCGACGTTCCGGCGGGGCAATGGTTACCGGCGGGGCAATAGTTGAAGAATTTGCTCGGCCGCGTCGACGACGATCCGGTCACCGACAAAGCTCTTGTGCAGCGACTCCATCCCCCGCAGCACCGCGAGCACCAGGCTGGCCAGCTTGTCGGCGTCCGCATCCGGGGCGACGGTGCCCTCTCGTTGCGCGTCTGCGACGGTGCGGGCCAGCTCGGTGTGGATCGCTGTCAGCGTGGAGCTGACCTTTTCTCTCACGTCGGTGTCGCTGCCGGCCAGTTCGGCCGCGCTCTTGGCCATCAGGCAGCCGCGAAGTTCGGTATCGGCGGTGTTCAGCGCGGCCAGCGCCCGGACATAGTCGGCCAGTCGCTGGTAGGCGCCGTCGACCGGCCCGCGCAGGTGACGGCGTGTTGCGTCCAGCGCGACCTCGCAGTACCCGCCGAGCGTGCGCATGAATAGCGCGTGCTTGTCGCCGAACGCGCCATACAGGCTGCCCTTGCCCAATCCGGTGGCAGCGGTCAGGTCGTCGAGCGAGGTCCCCGCGTAGCCCCCTGACCAGAACGCATCACGGGCCGCGGCGACGACGTCGTCTTCCTCGAAGGTGCGGGGTCGCGGCATGGCACCAAGCCTACGCGGTTCTTAACCGATCGGTCCGTAACTAAGCGCCGGCTATCGGACAATGCCGGCATTGAGCCGGCTATCGAGACAGTGCCGACTAATGAGCAGTGAGCCGCTCCTTGAGGAATTGCACGACGCGGTTGCGCGCCTCAAACGCCGGGTGGCCTTCGATTTCGCGGACCTGATCGGTCAGCACCGAGTGGGCCATCCGCCCGAATCCGTGCTTGTTGCCGGCCGACGAATCGATCTCGATCACCTCGAATGAGTCGCCGAGCCGCTCCCGCAGCGTGGTGAAGCGTTCGGCCGGCGAAAGCGGGTCCTTACTGAACCGCAGCCCGATCGCGCACAGCCCCTCGTTGTTGGCGCGGTCGACGACGACATTCAGTTCGGCCTCCGAGAGTCCCGGGTCGCGTCGCTGCTTGGGCGTGAACGGGAACGGCACCGACGGCTGGCTGAGCACCGGGGCGAGCACGCTGTTGTCGACGGCGGCCGCGAGTGCGAATCCACCCGTGAAGCACATGCCGATGACTCCGACGCCGGGTCCCGGGGTGCGATCGTTGACGTCACGGGCCAGTGCGCGAAGGTACTGGGCGACTGGGCGGTTGGCATTGGTGGCCAGCGCCATGAATTCGCGTGTGACGCAGCCGCGCGCGATGCCGGCGGCCCAATAAGCGGGTGTGATCGCCCTGCCCGGGTCACCGAACAACGACGGCATCGCGACGGTAAAGCCGTTGTCTACCAGGTAATTTGCCAGACCGAGCACGTACGGATGGATTCCGGGTAATTCCGGGATGAGTATCACGCCGGGGCCTTCGCCCTTTTGGTAAACATCGTGCGTGATACCGGCGCCGGTGAACGGTGCACCGGTCCATCCAGTGAGGTCACCTTCGGGTGCGGTCATTGATGTGTGTCCCCTATCGGCTGAGCGGCGGCTGCGATTGTGTGGCCGCCGCCAGCGTACGAAACTCCTCGGGGCTGCCCGCGCCAGTCATCGCGATCTGCGTCGCGCCGCTCGGCCCGGTCATCCGCGTCGTCCACACCGATTCGGTGCCCTCGCCGCCCTCGTAGACCACCCAGCCGACACCGCCGATGTTCTGCGTCCCGGTCGGCTGCAGCAGTCCGCCCAGTGAGCCGACGAGCTTCTCTTCGTCGGCGTCGCTCTGGGTCAGGCTCAGATATCTGCCGCTGGGCGCGAGATAACCAACCCTCGACGTCAACGCTCGCACTCGCTGGCCGGTCGCCGGATCGCTGCGTCGCGCCTCGATTGCACCGCGCTGGCCAGAATTGGCATGCCAGCCGGCGGGCAGCAGCGGAAGCCGTATCGGGAAACCCAGCGCGGCGGCATCGGCCTTCAGCGCCCCGGCCGCGTCGTACGTCGGCGCCGGCCCCGGCCGCGGCCCACTCAGCTGGAACGAACACATCCCCAGCACCCCCGCCAGCGCGATGCACGCGACGACCAGGGGCACCATCGACCAGAACATGTCGCGGCCGTCCTGCAACAGCCGCGGCTTCGCCGGTTTGGGGCCCGGAGCCGCCCGGCCGGCGACATCCGGATCCGCCCGGCCGGCGACATCCCGGCCCGACTGCGGCTGCCTCGTCACGCTCGCCAGTATCCCAGCGGCGGTTGGCCGAGTCGTTAATGGGACAATCGGGCCATGCCTGAGTCTCGTCGAGAAGCACCGGACCGCAACCTTGCTCTGGAACTCGTGCGGGTCACCGAGGCCGGGGCGATGGCGGCAGGACGCTGGGTAGGTCGCGGCGATAAGGAGGCCGGTGACGGCGCGGCGGTCGACGCGATGCGCGAGCTGGTGAACTCCGTATCGATGCGCGGTGTCGTGGTGATTGGCGAGGGCGAGAAAGACAACGCGCCAATGCTTTACAACGGCGAAGAGGTCGGAAACGGCGACGGCCCCGACTGCGACTTCGCCGTCGACCCCATCGACGGCACCACGCTGATGAGCAAGGGCTTGGCCAACGCGATCTCGGTGCTGGCGGTGTCGGAACGTGACACGATGTTCGACCCGTCGGCGGTGTACTACATGAACAAGATCGCCGTCGGGCCCGACGCCGTTGATGCGATCGACATCACAGCGCCGATCGGAGAGAACATCCGCCGAGTCGCCAAGGCCAAGCACCTGTCCGCCTCGGACATGACTGTGTGCATCCTGGACCGGCCGCGGCACGAGAAGCTGATCGCCGACGTGCGCGCCGCCGGCGCCCGCTGCCGCCTGATTTCCGACGGCGACGTGGCCGGCGCGATCTCGGCGTGCCGGCCGAATACGAGCACCGACTTGCTGGTGGGGATCGGCGGCACGCCGGAGGGCATCATCGCCGCGGCCGCCATCCGCTGCATGGGTGGTGCTATCCAGGGCCAGCTCACGCCAAAGGACGACGAAGAGCGGCAGAAGGCCATCGACGCCGGCTACGACCTCGACCAGGTCCTGTCCACCGAAGACCTGGTGTCCGGGGACAATGTCTTCTTCTGCGCGACCGGGGTCACCGACGGCGACCTGCTTAAGGGCGTGCACTATTTCAGCGGCGGCTGCACCACACAGTCGATCGTGATGCGGTCCAAGTCGGGCACCGTGCGGATGATCGAGGCCTATCACCGGCTGTCCAAACTCAACGAATACTCCGCGATAGATTTCACCGGCGACAGCAACGCCATCCAGCCGCTCCCGTAACCATCGACGACACGAGGGAGACCCATGAGCGCCGACAGTGCAATCGAGAAAGCAACTGCCGACACCGAATACCGCATCGAGCACGACACCATGGGGGAAGTCCGGGTACCGAAGGACGCGCTGTGGCGCGCACAGACCCAGCGGGCGGTGGAGAACTTCCCGATTTCGGGCCGCGGACTGGAGCGTACCCAGATACGCGCGCTCGGGCTGCTGAAAGGCGCGTGCGCCCAAGTGAACAAGGACCTCGGGCTGCTCGAACCGGAGAAGGCCGACGCGATCATCGCCGCGGCGGCCGAGATCGCCGACGGCAAGCATGACGACCAGTTCCCGATCGACGTGTTCCAGACCGGATCGGGCACCAGCTCCAACATGAACACCAACGAGGTGATCGCCGGCATCGCCGCCCGCAACGGCGTCACGGTGCACCCCAACGACGACGTTAACCGGTCCCAGTCCTCGAACGACACCTTCCCGACCGCCACCCACATCGCGGCGACGGAAGCCGCTGTGCGCCATCTGATTCCGGCGCTGGAGGTGCTGCGCGACGCGCTGAAATCAAAGGCGCAACAGTGGCGGACGGTGGTCAAGTCGGGTCGCACGCATTTGATGGATGCGGTGCCGGTGACCCTGGGCCAGGAGTTCGCCGGCTACGCCCGCCAGATCGACGCCGGCATCGAGCGGGTGAAGGCCACGCTGCCGCGGCTCGGTGAACTGGCCATCGGCGGCACGGCGGTCGGCACCGGGCTCAACGCGCCGGACGGGTTCGGCGCAAAGGTCGTAGAGGTGCTCAAGGAGCAGACCAGGCTGGCCGAATTGCGGGAGGCAGTCAACCATTTCGAGGCGCAGGCGGCCCGCGACGGGCTGGTCGAGGCGTCCGGCGCGCTGCGCACGATCGCGGTCTCGCTGACCAAGATCGCCAATGACATCCGCTGGATGGGCTCGGGCCCGCTGACCGGCCTGGCCGAGATCACCCTTCCCGACCTGCAGCCTGGCAGCTCGATCATGCCGGGCAAAGTAAACCCGGTGATCCCGGAGGCGGTGACGCAGGTTGCCGCGCAGGTAATCGGCAACGACGCGGCGATCGCGTGGGGCGGCGCCAACGGGGCGTTCGAACTGAACGTCTACATCCCGATGATGGCCCGCAACATCCTGGAGTCCTTCAAGTTGCTGGCCAACGTGTCAAAGTTGTTCGCGCAGCGGTGCATTGACGGGTTGACGGCCAACGTCGAGCATCTGCGCGAGCTCGCCGAGTCGTCGCCGTCGATCGTGACGCCGCTGAATTCGCTGATCGGCTACGAGGAGGCCGCGGCGGTTGCCAAGGAAGCGCTCAAGGAACGAAAGACGATTCGCCAGGCGGTGATAGACCGCGGCCTCATCGGCGAGAAGCTGTCGGAGGAGGAGCTTGACAACCGCCTCGACGTGCTGGCGATGGCGAAGCCGGAGCCGACCCAGTCGTAACGCCCTACATACCGTTGTTGGGCCCGCCCGAGTTCTGGTTCGGGATGTCGGTGATCGAGAAGTTCGGCATCGGCTTGGGTGAGGGCGTGTTGGGCAGCGTCGGGATCTCCGCGGCCGGGATGTCGGTGATGTCGTTGACCGGTGGCCCGTTTTCGCGCTTGCCGTAGCTGCTGCCGGGCTCCCGTGGCCCGAGCAGCTGGCTGACCGTAACCACGTTGTAGCCATTGGCCTTCAGCACCGGCATGAACTGGTAGACCACGTCGACGGTGCTCGAGTAGGTGTCGTGGAACAACACCACCGCGCCGGGCTTGATCTGCGACTTGAGCATGTAGGTCGTCGCCGCGGTGTTGGAGTCGTTGATCCAGTCGAACGGAATGACATCCCAATTGATGTCGGCCATGCCCTGCTGTTTGGCCGCCGCCAGCACGTTGTCGTTGATCAGGCCGCCCGCCGTGCGGAGCAGCTTCGGGGTCTGACCGGTCGCGGCCTTGATGGCGTCGTTTGCCTTGGATATCTGGCTGCCGATGGCCTCCGGCGGGACGGTGGTCATATTGGGGTGTTCCCACGTGTGGTTGCCCACCTCCATGCCGGCGTCGACGATGCGCTTCGCGCCGGCCGGGTTGGCCGCCACCTTGTTGCCGATCAGGAAGAACGTCGCCTTGGCGCCGTTGTCCTTGAGAATCTGCAGCAACCGGTCGGTGTAGGGGCTCGGCCCGTCGTCGAACGTCAGCGCCACGCACTTGACTCTGGAGCAGTCGACCTGGTCGGCGCCGGCCCGGTGCACATGACCGGTGAGGGCACCGATGATCAGCACCACCGCGGCCGCGGCGACACCGAACACCGTGCGCCAGTACGGCCACGCCCGGCTGTCAGATCGTTTGGGCACGCAGGCAGCCTACCGGCCAGCCCTTTCCACGCCGCTTATGGCAGCGCGGCCGGGCTGATCTCCTCGAGCATCTCGGTGACCAGGGCCGCGATCGGCGACCGCTCGCTGCGCACCAGCGTGATGTGGGCAAACAGTGGGTGGCCCTTCAGCTTCTCGATCACCGCGGCCACGCCGTCGTGCCGGCCCACCCGAAGGTTGTCGCGTTGCGCGACATCGTGGGTCAGCACCACCCGCGATCCCGCGCCCAGCCGCGACAGCACAGTCAGCAACACGTTGCGCTCCAGCGACTGCGCCTCGTCGACGATCACGAACGAGTCGTGCAACGAGCGGCCGCGAATGTGGGTCAGCGGCAGCACCTCGAGCATGCCGCGCGACAGCACCTCCTCGAGCACGGCGGGACTGGCCAAACCCTCCAGCGTGTCGAACACGGCCTGCGCCCACGGGCCCATCTTTTCGCTCTCGGTACCGGGCAGGTAGCCGAGGTCCTGGCCGCCGACCGCGTACAGCGGCCGAAACACCACGACCTTGCGCTGCGTACGCCGCTCGAGCACCGCCTCCAGCCCCGCGCACAACGCCAACGCCGATTTGCCGGTGCCGGCCTTGCCGCCCAGCGACACGATGCCGACCGACTCGTCGAGCAGCAGGTCCAGCGCGACTCGTTGCTCGGCGGAGCGCCCACGCAGCCCGAACACCTCCCGGTCGCCGCGCACCAGCTGCACCCGCTTGTCGGGATTCACCCGGCCCAGCGCGTGCGAATTGCCGCCAAACAGCCGAATTCCGGTGTGGCAGGGCAGGTTCCGCGCAGCCCCCAGATCGACCTCACCCGCGGCGAACAACGCGTCGATGTCATCGGGCGTCGTCTCGATCTCGTCCATGCCCGTCCAGCCCGAGGTGATCACGTCCTGGGCGTGGTACTCGTCGGCGGCCAGCCCGACCGCGCCCGCCTTGACGCGTAGCGGAATGTCTTTGCTCACTAACGTGACTCGTTTGCCTTCCGCGGCTATGTTCATCGCACAGGTCAGGATCCGGGAGTCGTTGCTGTCGGTGCGGAAGCCGACGGGCAGTACCGCCGGGTCGCTGTGGTTGAGCTCAACATGCACCGTACCGCCTTGGGTACCAACGGGAATGGGCTGATCCAGTCGACCGTGCTCGAGCCGCAGGTCGTCGAACATGCGCAGCGCCTGGCGGGCGAACCAGCCCAGCTCATGATGGTGGCGCTTGCCCTCGAGTTCACTGATCACGACCAACGGCACAACCACCTCGTGCTCGGCGAACCGCAGCGCCGCCCACGGATCGGACAGCAACACGGAGGTGTCGATCACATAGGTCCGAACGGGCGAATCAGTCACGTGGTGCTCCTCGAGCCCGCGCGGCCCCGCGGAGGCGTCTCGACGGGTGCTGCGGTACCAGGACCGGGGCCGGTCCTGTCGTAGTGCTGACGATCGGCACCGCCCGGACAGCAGAGCATGTCGCTAGCCATCGATAAAAGACGCTACCCGCCTCCGCGCGCCGGTGCCGTCTGGCGCGCCGCTGACGCCCGCGGACTCAGCCGAGACTCAGCCGAGACTCAGCCGAGGACGAAGCCGCTCAGTTCCGGGAGTTCGGCCAGGTTCCATTCCGAGATGCGATCCGAAATCACCTCGCGCAGCTGGTCTTCACCGAAGATGCCCGCCGCTGCCACGTTTTTGACCTTGTCCCGGTATGCGTCGATGTCGGCGCCGACCACCTGCAGCTCGGCGGCGCGGGCGACGATCGCCGCGATCGTCTCGTCGGGCACGATCCGCAGGCAGGCGCGTACCAGCTCGGCGAAGAACTCCTCGTGGCTCTCCTCATCGCTCGCGATGCACTCAACCAGCCCGCGCAGCACCGGATCCTCGACCTGGGCAGCCAGTCGCCGGCAGAGCACCGCATGCGCCCGTTCCGACAACGCCATGAACACCAGGGTCTCGACCTCGGTGTGGTGGTCGGCGCGATAGCCCTTCATCACATGCTCGACGCGTACGTGCTCGTTGGCAACCGGATCGACCTCGCGGGTGACGACCAGATACTCACGCAGCGCGATCGCATGCAGGTTCTCCTCGGCCGTCCACCGGCCGATCCAGTCGCCCCACGCCGGCTCGAGGATGAAGTGCTCGACCAGCTCGCGGTGATAACCGGCGAGGTTGTCCTTGGTGATCAACAGGATCTCGAGCGCATCGGTGATATGCGTGGGCAGCGTCACGTCGGCGGGGTCCCAGTCGCGCCCACCCAGAAATGCGAAGTTCTCACCGACGTCGAACGGCACATAGTCATGCGCATACCAGAACTCCGCCGCCTCGACGTGGCGCTTGTACAGGTCCGCCACCACCGGTTCCAGCTCGAGTGTGAGCGGACTAGCGACAGGTTTCTGTGCCATAGGGTTACAGTAACCCAACTCTTGGGGGTCGTAAAACTCTGCCCCGATGCCGGCGTGCCCACCGCTGAACCATCTGCTCGCGGTGCGAAAGGTGCCTACAGCGTCAGCCCCGGGTACAGCGGATTGGCCGCAAGCAGCTCCGCGGCGGCGGCGTGCACCCGCTCGGCCGTCCCGTCGGCCAACCGATATTTGGCCTTCGACGTTCCCTCCGCCGCCGTGTTCGTCAGCACGTCGACGACCAACTCGGCCACCCGGTCGAACTCGGCCGTACCGAACCCGCGGGTGGTCAGGGCCGGGGTGCCGAACCGGATGCCACTGGTGTACCAGGCACCGTTGGGGTCGGCCGGAATTGAGTTGCGGTTCGTGACAACACCGGAGTCCAGCAGCGCCGACTCCGCCTGGCGCCCGGTGAGCCCGAACGACGTCACATCCAGCAGCACGATGTGGTTGTCGGTGCCGCCGGTGACCAGCCGCGCCCCACGCCGCAGGAACCCGTCGGCCAGGGCTTTGGCGTTGTCGGCGACCCGCTGCGCATACGTCTGGAACGCGGGTTGACGTGCCTCGGCCAGTGCGACCGCCTTGGCGGCCATCACGTGAGCCAGCGGACCGCCCAGCACCATCGGGCAGCCCTTGTCGACGGCGTCGGCGTATTCGGGGGTGCACAGCACCAGCCCGCCGCGGGGCCCGCGCAGCGACTTGTGCGTGGTCGTCGTCGTGACGTGCGCGTGCGGCAGCGGGTCCTCGTCGCCGGTGAACACGTTGCCGGCCACCAGCCCGGCGAAGTGCGCCATGTCGACCATCAGGGTGGCGCCCACCTCGTCGGCGATCTCGCGCATGGTTGCGAAATTGATCCGGCGCGGGTACGCCGAGTAGCCGCCGACGAGGATCAGCGGCTTGAACTCCCGCGCGGCGGCGGCGAGGGCGTCGTAGTCCAGCCGGCCGGTCGTCGGGTCGGTGCCATAGCTGCGCTGGTGGAACATCTTGCCCGAGATGTTCGGCCGGAAGCCGTGGGTGAGGTGGCCGCCGGCGTCCAGCGACATGCCCAGCAGTCGCTGATTACCGAGCCTGCCGCGCAGCTTTTCCCAATCTGTCTCGGACAAGTCGTTGACGTGCTTGGCGCCGGCGTCGGCGAGGCTGGGCGCCTCCACCCGGGTGGCCAGGATCGCCCAGTACGCAACGAGGTTCGCGTCGATGCCGGAGTGCGGCTGGACATACGCGTGCGGCGAACCGAACAGCTCCCGGGCGTGCTCGGCGGCCACGCTCTCGACGGTGTCGACGTTCTGGCAGCCCGCGTAGAACCGGTGCCCGATGGTGCCCTCGGCGTACTTGTCGGACAGCCAGTTGCCCATCGCCAACAGCACCGCCGGTGAGGCGTAGTTCTCGCTGGCGATCAGCTTCAGCGAACCCCGTTGATCCGCAAGCTCTTTGCGCGTCGCGGCGGCGATGCGTGGTTCGACGGACTCGATGACCTGCAGCGCCGCCCGATATGCCGCGCTCGCGGTGTCGGCGTATTCGGCGCCAGGGGCCGTTGGGGTCACGGTGGAGTCAGTCGTCATACATTTCAGCCTACGTCCGGCCCTGCCACTCGATCCCGCAGCGCCGACGGGATCAGCGGCTCGTCGAGCAGCCGGGTGAACCGTTCGACCAGGCTGACCCCGTCTGGCCTGGCGTCGAGCCAGCCGCGCAGCAGGCGGTACCCCTCCACGTAGGTACTGGTGTAGGCCCGCCACAGCGGCGAAGACAAGAACCGCAGCATCTGTCCCGCCCTGCGGTCGTCGACCAGCAGCCAGCGTCGCAGAAAGTCGGCGACCTCGTCGGCGTCGCGGTGCTCGTCGTGCAGCATCAGCGCGGCGTCCTGACGCACGTCGGCCAGCGTGGTCGACGCGTCGGCGATCGCCTCGGCGCGTTCGCCGTCGAACCGCAGCCCGAGCTCGGCGTAGATGTCGGCGGCCCAGGAACCCCAGCGCGCGCCGATCGCGGCGTAGAGCGCCAGGTCGGCCAGGCCCTCGGCCATCAGGCATTGCGGGGTGTTGACCAGGAAGATGGTCTGCTCGGCCTGGCCCCTGCAATGCACAAGCCCGGCTTCCTTGCGGCAATGTTCGGTGTGATGCCCCGGATAGGACTCGTGGGCCACCAGCCGCGGCAGGTTCGACATCTGCTGTCTGAGGTCGGCGTTGACGGCCACCTTCGACCGGTAATCGCCGAGGTAGTAGTTGAATCCGGACCACGGCTTGTCGGTGACCACCTCGTAGACGATGGTTTCGCCGTCGGGCAGCGGGTATTCCGCGCGCACCCGGTCACGCAGCGCGCTGGAGAACGCCTCGATGCACTCGGCCAGCCGCTGCGGCGCGATCTCGTCGGCGCTGCGGTACGCCTGCATCCGCTCGGCGAGCGAGCCGGTGCCGCCGAGGGCGTCGTCGAGTTTCCGGTGCGCCTGCCGATAGCGGTCCTGGTCGCCCTTGCCGATGCGGACGTCGAAGTACGCGTCCACCTCCTCGACGAAGCCGACGCTGTGGCCGGCGAACTTTCTCCCCGCGCAGGCCAGCGCGCGCAAGTGAGCGCGGATGAAGTCGGCGCGGTCCTTCTCCAACGCGTTGCCTATCTGTGCCATCAGCCCTTCGGCCTGGCGGGCCAGCTCGGCCGGGTCGGGCGCCGGTTCTGCCGCCACCGTTTGTTTCAGCGCCGGGTCGCCGGTGTAGGCGTCAACGTAGCCGGGTTCCACGCGGTCGAACCGCAAGCCCAGTAAGAGGTATTCGCGGATCAGCGCGCCGGGGTACATGTGGCACACGCTAGCCGTCCTGTAAGACTTGACGACCATGGCGCGGCTGAGCGAGCCCAGCCCATACGTCGAGTTCGACCGGGCGCAGTGGCGGGCGTTGCGCATGTCGACGCCGCTGAAGCTCACCGAAGAAGAACTGGCCGATCTGCGCGGCCTGGGCGAGCAGATCGACCTCAATGAGGTCGAGGAGGTGTACCTGCCGCTCGCGCGGTTGATCCACTTGCAGGTCGCGGCGCGGCAACGGCTTTTCGCGGCGACCGCCGAATTCCTCGGCGAGCAGCATCAGCCGGAACGGCCGGTGCCGTTTGTGATCGGCGTGGCGGGCAGCGTGGCCGTCGGCAAGTCCACCACCGCCCGCGTGCTGCAGGCCCTGCTGGCGCGGTGGGAGCACCACCCGCGCGTGGACCTGGTCACCACCGACGGTTTCCTGTACCCGAACGCCGAGTTGTCGCGTCGCAACATCATGCACCGCAAAGGCTTTCCGGAGAGCTACGACCGAAGGGCGCTGCTGCGGTTCGTCACCGCGGTCAAGTCGGGCGCCGACGAGGTCAGTGCGCCGGTGTATTCACACTTGCTCTACGACATCGTCTCGGACCAGGTGCAGACCGTGCGACACCCCGACATCTTGATCCTGGAGGGGCTCAACGTCTTGCAGACCGGTCCGACGCTGATGGTGTCGGACCTGTTCGACTTCTCGCTGTACGTTGATGCCCGCATCGAAGACATTGAGCAGTGGTACATTTCGCGGTTTCTCGGCCTGCGGTCGACGGCGTTCGCGGACCCGGCGTCGCACTTTCACCACTACGCGAAGCTCAACGACCAGCAGGCCGTTGTCGCCGCGCGTGAGATCTGGCGATCGATCAACCGGCCCAACCTGATCGAGAACATCCTGCCCACCCGCCCGCGTGCGACACTGGTGCTGCGAAAGGAAGCCGACCACTCCATCAACCGGCTGCGCCTACGCAAACTGTGACCACGATGTCGCCGGAAAACGTTCCAGCGCGCCGGGGCAAAGAGCCCCGCCAGGGCAAAGAGCCGATGCGGGGCCGCGCACCGAAACCTCGAACGGCGGCGCCCCGCACCGGCGGGCAGGGAGTCACGCCCGCAGACGGCGCACTCCAAGGTATTGCAGGCCGGCGAACACGGCGGTGTACACGCACGTCACCAGCGTGGCGCCGATGCCCGCCTGGGTCAGGGGCGCCGCGTCGGCCAGCACGATGATCAACGTAGCGAGCGTTGACACCACGTTGGCGACGCAAATGCCCACGCCCACCCGGCGCAGATCCGGCAGCGCGGCCAGGCCGTACACCACCAACCCGTAGGCGACGAACGCCGCGCCGATCAGATACTCGGTCGCCGGCGAAAGGCCGGTTAAGCGAGACATCGGATCGGCGAACAACGCGCCGGCAAGGCCGGCCAAACCGGTAAGGGTGGCGTCAGCGCGCAGCGCGAATCGCAGCAACGCGTCGGTCGAGCTCGAAAGGGGCCGGGACTGGATCGCGGTCATCGGTGCTCCTTGGCGGGTAGCGGGTGTTTCGTATCGCTGGGACACCACCGATGCTGCTGACCACTGACTGCCAGATCCACGTCGACCACTGCCAAACACTGCCAGCGGCACGAAATGTGCGGCTAACCCGTCGCGGCTACGCGACGTTCTGGCCGGCCGGCACCCGGCCGCGAAGGTCGGCGGCGATCACCCGGGCGGCGGCATTCTGCCAATTGTGCAGCGACCGCTGCGGCACCTCGGTGACGAACCACTGCCACGCCTGGCGCGCCACCGGATCGAGGCCCGAGGCGGTGGCGTTCTGCGCGTAGGCACGCACGCCGACGACGTACGGGAAATACAACGCGTTGTAGTGCCGCCATTCCTCGGTGGTGCCGAAGTCGCCGCCATCGCGCGGCTTGAGCCGGGCGATGCGGTCGGCCAGCAGCGCCTTCAGCTCATTGGCCCGCTCCAGCGGCTGATCGGGTGCGCCGCGCGCGGCCAGCCGATCGTCGATGTCGGGCAACGCGGTGAGCGGGCTGGCCACCAGCTTGGATAGGTCGCCGTAGTGGGCCAGGGCACGCCGGGTGAGGCGGGCGAATGTGTCGTCGTCGACGTCGTCGAGCGGGCTGGCCGACCGCAGCGGCAGCGCGGCCTCGGTGTGACGCAACGCGGCGCGGTCGGCACGCAGCGTCGGCGACCTCCAGAACGCCAGCCGGTCCAGCACGCCGGCCAGCGGGTCGGCGTACACGTGCACCGCCACGGCGGCGGCCAGGCTGGTGAACAACAGGACCGTCAGTGCCGTCTGCGGCCCGACGATCACCAGCCCGATCAACGCCTGACCGCCGAACAGTGCGGCCACCACCACGGTCGCGGCGAACGACCGCAGCATGTCGGCGCGCAGCGCGTGGCCCTCGTCGAACGCATCCCACAGCGCGACCGCCAACCCCAGCAGCGCCACATCGACGCCCGTCGACGCCAACGCCAGCCAGCTGGACACCAGTCCGAGCGGGATGATCAAGATCGCGTTGCCCAGCGCGAAGAACAGGGTGGCGACGACCACGACGCCGGTGATGCGCACCGGTTGCGCCGGCCGCCACAGCGCGAACACCATCGCGCCGAGCGTCGACAACGACACCGTCCCGAACATCACCCAATGACCGAGCCGCAGTGGGCCGTCCACGCCGCCGGCCATCACCGCGCCGACCAGGCTGAGGGTGGCAACTCCACCGATCGCGAGCAGCTCTCGCACCCGGCTACGCCAGCTGTCACACGGTCGCGACAGCTCGACGAGAACCGCGAACCACGCCATCCCGGGCACGGCCACCAGATAGATCTCGATGTGACTCAGCAATTCCGAACCGCTGACCACCCGAACCGCGTCAAGCGCGACGACGGCCGCGAAGCTCGTCAGCCCGACCGCGGCCAACACCAAAATGGGTTTTCGCGGATCACGCGCGAGCAGATACAGCCCCAGCCACCAGCTCAGCGTGAACACCACTGCCGAGAGCGCGGCCATGATGTAAGTGTGGCACGTAGCTCGGTCCTACCTGCGCGCCGTACATGCCGGCCCCCTACCGGCCGTAGCGGCGGTGGCGGGCGCTGTAATCGCGCAGCGCACGCAGGAAGTCGACGCGCCGGAACGCGGGCCAGTAAGCCTCGGTGAACCACATCTCCGAGTACGCGCTCTGCCACAGCAGAAAACCCGACAGCCGCTGCTCCCCCGACGTGCGGATCACCAGGTCGGGATCGGGCTGGCCGGAGGTGTAGAGGTTTTCCGAAATGGCCTCGGCGGTGACGGCCTCGATGAGTTGTTCACCGGTCGCGCCGTTGGCGAGTTCCTTGCCGAGCAGCGCCCGCACCGCGTCGACGATCTCCTGGCGTCCGCCGTAGGCCACCGCGACGTTGACGTGGAAGCCCCCGCCGTTGCCGTTGGTGGATTCCACCGCGCCACGCAACCTCCGCGCCGGTTCCTCACCGAGCAGTTCCAGGTCGCCTACCGTGCGCACGCTCCACTTGTTGGCGGGCGCGCAGATCTCCTCGACCACGTCGGTGATGATCTCGATGAGCGCCCGGAGCTCGTCGGGGTCGCGCCGCAGGTTTTCGGTGGACAACAGGTACACCGTCGCCATTTCGATGCCGGCCTCCTGGCACCAGCGCAGCATCTCGGCGATCTTCGCCGCACCCATCCGATAGCCGTAGCTGACGTCGTTGTAACCAAGCTCACGTGCCCAGCGCCGGTTACCGTCACACAGGACCGCGATATGCCGTGGCAGTTCGGATCTCGGTTGTGCCAACCCCTGGCGGAGCCGCATCTCGTAGAGCCGATAAAGCGGCTCTTTGAGGCGCGGCGGAATGAGATCCACGGAAAGCCAGACTACTGTGGTTCCGTGGACGAACCCCCATGCACGCGATGGAGGTGACATGACCACTCAAGTCGATACCACGGACCCCAACTGGTCACACTCACGAACCGCTGTCGCGGAGGACCTCCCCAAAGCGGTTGTCGACGGTGTCGCCCACGTCTTGCACAAGCCGCGGGCGCGGGGCTGGATCCACGTGTACGCGGCCGCCGTGGCGCTCGTCGCGGGCGCGGCGCTGGTATCGGTGTCCTGGGCGGTGGAGTCGACCCGCGCGGGTCTGGCCACCCTGCTCTACACCACGACGATCGTGGCGATGTTCGCGGTCAGCGGCACCTATCACCGGCTGGATTGGAAGTCGGAAACCGCGCGAAAGTGGATGAAGCGGCTCGACCATTCGATGATCTTCCTGTTCATCGCAGGCAGCTACACCCCGTTCGCGCTGCTTGCGTTGCCGCGCGCAACCGGAATGCTTTTGTTCTGGATCGTTTGGGCCGGCGCGCTGGCCGGGGTTGCGCTGAAAATGTGGTGGCCATCGGCGCCGCGCTGGGTCGGCGTGCCACTGTATCTGTTGCTGGGCTGGGTCGCGGTCTGGTTCGCCGGCTCCATCGTCCACGGCGCCGGGGTGGCCGCGATGGTGCTGCTTGCCGTCGGCGGGGCGCTTTACAGCATCGGTGGTGTGCTCTACGGACTAAAGTGGCCCGACCCATGGCCGTCGACGTTCGGCCACCACGAGTTTTTCCACGCCTGCACCGCGGTGGCGGCGATCTGCCACTACATCGCGATGTGGTTCGCGGTGTTTTAGCGGCTAAAGCGGCTAAAGCAGCCTGACATTCTCCGGGCCCCAGTAGGCCTTCATCGACGCGACCTTGCCCTCGTCGTCAAACACCATCACGTCGATCGGCTCGATGAGCATCGCGCCGCCGACCGTGAGCCGGAACTGGAACGCCGCCTCATTGCCCGCGACCCGCAGCGTCACCAGTTCGCACTGGCGCTCGGCGTTTTCGATCGCGGCGTAGAAGCCGCGGACCGCGTCGCGGCCGTTGTAGACCTGGCCGCCCACGGGGTCCTCGACGACGGCGTCCTCGGTGTAGAGTGCGGCGATCTCGTCCGCGCTGCCGCCTCCTATGAGTTCGATGTAACGGTTCACGGTCTTGGTGATGTCTTCGGCGCTCGGCATGGCCATGAACGCTACCCGGGCGCCGCCAGCGCCGCCTCGAGCTCTTGGGCCGTCGTCACCGGCAGATCGCATACCCGACCCCGGCACACGTAGGCCGCGTCGCGTCGGTCCACTCGGTCGCGGCCGGCCAGCAGCTCCGACGAGTCGACGGCTCCGCCGACGACGATCGCCCCGCCGGGTGCCAGCCGGCGCGCCTCGGCGAGCAATTCAGAATCGGCCGGATCCGAGCAGGCCACCGCGATCTGGATCGGTCCGCGCACCGCCGCCTCCGCGACCGCCAGCCAATGCCCCGCCGACCTGGGCACCCGGGCCAGCAGCGCCGAGTGTGCTGCCAGCGCCTCCTCGGCGGCCCGCAGGTACCGATCGGCGTTGGGCGGGCCGGCCGAGTGTGCCGCCGTCAGCAGCGCCTCGGTGATCAGCGCGGCACCCGAGGGGGTGGCGCCGTCGAGTGGGTCGCCGGGGCGCAACATCAGTTGCTCGGCGTCCTTAGCGGTGTCATGCCAGCGTCCCGGCCGGTTGCGGTCGGCGAAATACTCGAGAGCCACGTCGAGCAACTGCGTCGCGGCGTTCAGCCACTTCGGGTCGCCGCTGACCTGGTGCAACGCCAGCAGGGCGGTCGCAAGGGCGCCGTAGTCCTCCAGAATCGCCGGGCTGTCGCCGACCCGCCCGCCGAGGCTGGCGCGCCGCAGCCGACCGTCGACGACGTGCAGCTCCAGCAGCCCGGCCGCGCAGCGCTGCGCGGCGTCGATGAAGTCGGGCCGCTGCAGCGACACGCCCGCTTCGACCAGCCCGGTGATGGCCAGGCCGTTCCATGCGGTGACGACCTTGTCGTCGCGATCGGGTTGCACCCGGGTGAGCCGGGCCGCCAGCAGCGCGGTGCGCGCGCGGTCGAACCTCTCGACATCGTCGGGGTCTTCGCGCAGCTGCAGCACCGAGCTGCCGTGCTCGAACGTGCCCGCCTCGGTCACCGCGAAAAGGCTTTCGGCCCAACGGCCGTCGTCGTCACCGAGCACTTCGCGAAGCTGAGCAGGCGTCCACACGTACGTAGCGCCCTCGCGGCCGGCGGCGTCGGCGTCCAACGACGACGCGAACATCTCGCCGGTGCGCAGGTCGTCGAGGATGAACCGCGCGGTCTCCTCGGCGACGCGGCCGGCCAACGGCGCTCCGGTGCGTCGGACCCAATGCGCATACGCCCGCAGCAGCAGACCGTTGTCGTAGAGCATCTTCTCGAAGTGCGGCACCACCCACGACGCGTCGACGCTGTAGCGGGCGAAGCCGCCGGCCAGCTGGTCGTAGATGCCCCCGCGTGCCATCGCGGTCGCGGTGTGCTCGACGGCGACCAGCGGTGCGGCGTTGCCGGTGCGTTCGTGGTTCCGCAGCAGCGCCTCGAGCAGCGCGGACGGCGGGAACTTCGGCGCGCCACCGAAGCCGCCGCGCGCGGTGTCCTCCTCGGCAAGCACCGCGGTCACCGCGGCGTCGCACAACGGCGGAGCGACCGGCGGGCCGGCGTCGGGCAGCCCCGACGTCAGCGACCGCAGCTCCGAAGCGATGTGGTCGCCCGCCCGTTCGACGTCGCCGCGGCGGGTGCGCCATGTGCTGCCGACCGCGGAAAGCAGCTGCAAGAACGTGGCTTTCGGATAGTAAGTGCCGCAGAAGAAGGGCCTGCCGTCGGGCGTAAGAAAGCACGTCATCGGCCAGCCACCCTGACCGGTCAACGCGACGGTTGCGTTCATATACACGGCATCCAAGTCGGGCCGCTCCTCGCGGTCGACCTTGATACAGACGAAACCCTCGTTCATCGCCGCGGCGACCTGGTCGTCTTCGAACGACTCGTGCGCCATCACGTGGCACCAGTGACAGGCCGCATAGCCGATGGAGAGCAGGATCGGCACGTCGCGCGCGGCCGCCTCGGCCAGCGCCTCAGGTGTCCACTGCCGCCAGTGCACCGGGTTGCCGGCGTGCTGGCGCAGGTACGGGCTGGTGGCCTCGCCCAGCGTGTTAACCGCCGGGCTCACTCTGCTCCCCTTGCGGCTTGGCCTGCGGCTCCGGCGGGGCCTGTTCGCTGTCGACGGTCCCCTCGTCGGCGGCCTGATCTGGTTCGGGGTTTTCGCGGTCGAACGAAGCCGGCAGCTTCCTGAGGTGCCGGTTCATCGAGCGCACCAACAGAATCGTGCCGATCAGCAGCAGCACGACGATCAGCAGTCCGACCGGGCTGGCCTTGCCGAAGTCCGGGCCGGTGTTGCGCGGCGGGTTGTCGGCCAGCAGGCCGACGATCACGTCGAGCGCTGGGGTCATTCGTCGTCCTCGATCCCGGCGAAAAGATCGGTCTCGGGCAGGCTGGTTTCGACCCGCGACCGCGCCAGCTCGAATTCCTCTGTGGGCCAGAGCCGCTGCTGCCATTCGATCGGCGCGTGGAAGAAATCACCCTTCGGATCGATCTGGGTGGCGTGAGCGCGAAGCGCGTCGTCGCGCTGACTGAAGTACTCCGCGCACTCGACCCTGGTCGTGATCCGGTCCGCGAACACGTCATGCTCCGGATCCCAATGCTTGAGCCACTTTTCGAACGGCCCCTGCTGACCGTGCTTGGCGAATTCCTCCTGCAGCAACTGCATCCGGCGGCGAATGAAGCCGTGCACGTAGTAGAGCTTCTTGACTTGCCACGGCTCGCCTCCGTCGGGGAATTTGGTCGGATCCCCGGCCGCCTCGTAGGCAGCGACCGAAACCTGGTGGCAGCGAATGTGATCGGGATGTGGATAACCGCCGTTCTCGTCGTAGGTGGTCATCACGTGCGGCTTGAATTCGCGGATCACTCGCGCCAACCGTTCCGTCGGCTGCTCCAGCGACACCAATGCGAAGCAACCCTCAGGAAGCGGCGGCGGCGGATCACCCTCCGGCAGCCCGGAATCGACAAAGCCCAGCCAGTGATGCTCGACGCCGAGGATCTCGGCCGCCTTGGCCATCTCGTCGCGGCGGATCTCGGCCATTCGCTCCTGCACCTCCGGCAGATCCATCGCCGGGTTGAGGATGCTGCCGCGCTCGCCGCCGGTGAGCGTGACGACCAGCACCCGGTGGCCCTCGGCGGCATAGCGGGCCATGGTCGCGGCGCCCTTGCTGGACTCGTCGTCCGGGTGCGCGTGCACCGCCATCAGCCGCAGCTCGCTCACGTGGTTCCTTAGCCAGTCGGTTACCGTGCCATTGCCAATAGTTCCATCTGTTCTACTTGTATTCGCATTACCCCATGACCGAACCGCCCACCCGTTACCGGCCCGCTCGGCTGTCCCGCGGCCTGCGGCGCATCGTCGTCGTCGTGATCGCCGCCCTGGTGCTGGGCGCGGGTGTGGTGATCGCGATCGTCGGCTACCAGCGGCTGGGCCCCAGCGACATCGAGGGGACGATGGCCGCCTACCGGCTGATCGATGACGAGACGGTGTCGGTCACCATCACGGTGCGCCGCAGTGATCCGTCGCGTCCGGCGGTGTGCATCGTGCGGGCCAGGTCCAAGGACGGCACCGAGACGGGCCGGCGTGAGCTGCTCGTTCTACCGTCGGATCGGGCGTCGGTGCAGGTGACGACGACGGTCAAGGCCAGCCGGCCTCCGGTGATGGGCGACGTCTACGGCTGCGGGTACAACGTGCCGGCCTACCTGGTCGCCTCGTAGCGACGGCCCAGCTCGGTGAGGCAAACACCAGGCGGCCAGTGTGTGAAAACCGGTTGACGCCGCGGTGGTATCATCACTGGATACACGGTTCCTGCTGGAGCCGTGTATTGCTGCATTTGCGCGCCGAATTCTGCGCCTGCGAAAACGGCAATACACGCGGGGTGACCGCCTGCTCCAGCGAGACACTGACGAGACACTGACGAGACACTGACGAGACATTGACAAGACATTGACAAGACACTGACGAGCCAGTGACGAGACATGACTTGCGAGAAAGCGCGAAACGACGAATGAGGAGCGCGACGAGATGACCGAGACCCAGGTGACCTGGCTGACCCAGGAGGCCTACGACCGGCTCAAGGCCGAGCTCGACCAGCTGATCGCCAACCGCCCGGTGATCGCAGCCGAGATCAACGACCGGCGCGAGGAAGGCGACCTACGCGAGAACGGCGGCTATCACGCTGCCCGCGAGGAGCAGGGACAGCAGGAGGCCCGCATCCGCCAACTACAGGAGCTGCTGAACAACGCCAAGGTCGGCGAGGCGCCCAAGCAGTCCGGGGTGGCGCTGCCCGGCTCGGTCGTGAAGGTCTACTACGACGACGACAAGTCCGACACCGAGACGTTCCTGATCGCCACCAGGCAGGAGGGCGTCAGCGACGGCAAGCTCGAGGTGTATTCGCCGAATTCACCGCTGGGCGGCGCGCTGATCGATGCAAAGGTGGGCGAGACCCGCACCTATACCGTGCCCAACGGCAACCTCGTCAAGGTCACGCTCGTCAGCGCCGAGCCGTACCACTCATAACCGCGTCGACTGCGCCAGCGGATTAGAGTCCGGTCATGGCGCCGATCGCCGAGGACCTGCTTTTACTCCTGCTCGACAACGCATCCGCGCGACCCGAGCTGGATCGGGGGCGCCGTGAGCGCGTGCTGGGCGCGGCGGTGCTGCTCGATCTCGCCCACGCCTGCCGAATCCGGCCGGCGGCACCCGACGATGCCGTCGAGCCCGGCCGGTTGGTCGTGCTGGCGGGCCCCGACTCGGCCGATCCGGTCCTGGGTCCGGCGCTGCGCATCCTGCGGCGCCGCCCGATGCGACCGGCCGCCGCGGTGGCAAAGCTGCGCCGGGACATCGAGCCGATGCTGCTCGGCGAACTTGAGCGCGCCGGGCAGATCCGCCCGGTTCGGCTGCGCGCCAGGGGATTCAACCGCACCTGGACGTGGCCCCTGACCGACCGCACGCGAGTGAATCGCGCCCGCGCGGCGATGCTGTCGGCGTTGTTCGACCGGCGCGATCCCACGCCGACAACCGCGGCGATCATTTCACTGCTGGACGCGGTTGACGGGCTGAGCCCGCTGCTGAGTCTCAACGATCGAGGCTGGCGCTGGGTGCGGGACCGTGCCGGCGAGATAGCCAGCGGCAGTTGGATAAACGAGTCGACGGCGCAGCTGCCGGAGATCAATCTCGCGGTAACGGCCTCGGCGGTGCGGCCAGCCTTAACGTAGCGCCTGCTCGAGATCGCCGATCAGGTCGTCGATGTCCTCGATGCCGACCGAAAGCCGGACCAGGTCGTCAGGCACCTCGAGCAGCGAGCCGGCGGTCGACGCGTGGGTCATCGCACCCGGATGCTCGATCAGCGACTCCACGCCACCGAGCGACTCTGCGAGGATGAATACCTCTGTGCGAGAGCATAGGTCGAGCGCGGCCTGTCGTCCGCCACGAAGCCGCAACGACACCATGCCACCGAAATCGCTCATCTGGCGCGCCGCCACATCGTGTCCGTCATGACTGGACAGCCCCGGGTAGAGCACGGTGGCGACGGCGGGATGGTCGACCAGGAATTCGGCTACCCGCGCGGCGTTCTCGCTGTGCTGACGCATGCGCACAACCAGCGTCTTGAGCCCACGCATCGTCAGGTATGCATCGAACGGGCCCGGCACCGCTCCCGCGCCGTTCTGCAGAAATCCGAACCCGGCGTCTAGCTCGTCGTCGTTGGTCAGCAGCGCCCCGCCCACCACATCCGAGTGCCCGCCGATGTATTTGGTCGACGAGTGCAGCACGATGTCGGCGCCAAGGGTCAGCGGCCGCTGCAACGCCGGCGAGGCGAACGTGTTGTCCACCAAAACTTTTACCGACGCGGGCGCGGCCAGCTCGGCGATCGCGGCGATGTCGCCGATCGACAACAGCGGATTCGTCGGCGTCTCGACCCAGATCAGCTTGGTCCGCTCGGTGATCGCGGCGCGCACCTCGTCGAGATCGGAAATGGGCACCGCGGTGTACGAGATGCCCCACGGGGCGAGCACCCTGTCGATCAGCCGGAACGTGCCCCCGTAGGCGTCGTCGGGTATCACGAGGTGATCACCGGGATTGAGCAGCGCGCGCAACACGCAATCGGTGGCCGCCATCCCGGACGCGAACGCGCGCCCGAAGCCGGCCTCCTCCATCGCGGCCAGCGCGGTCTCCAGCGCGGTGCGCGTGGGGTTCCCGGTGCGGCTGTACTCGTAGCCGGCACGCAGTCCGCCGACCCCGTCTTGGGCGAACGTTGAGCTGGCGTAGATCGGAGCGTTGACGGCGCCGGTGCCGGGATCGGGCCGATAACCTGCGTGGATGGCCCTGGTGGCCAAGCCCCGCCAACGGCGTGCATCGCTCATCGCCGATCAGCCTAACGGTGTAGACATGAACGCATGGCCACCGACGCCCACATCGAAGACCTGCTCGACGTCGACTCGTTGCTGACCTCCGAGGACATCGAGCTGCGCGACACCGTCCGCCGGTTCGGCGAGCAGCGGCTGCGTCCGCACATCGCCGAATGGTTCGAGTCGACCGACATCCCGGGCCGCGAACTGGCCGCCGACTTCGGCAAGCTCGGCCTGCTCGGCATGCATCTGAAGGGCTACGGCTGCGGGGGCTCGACGGCGACCGCGTACGGGCTGGTGTGCCAGGAACTGGAGGCCGTCGACAGCGGACTGCGCAGCCTGGTTTCGGTGCAGGGCTCGCTGGCGATGTTCGCGATCCACCGGCACGGCAGCGAGGAGCAGCGCAAACAGTGGCTGCCGTCGATGGCCACCGGCGACGTGATCGGGTGTTTCGGCCTGACCGAGCCCGACTTCGGGTCGAACCCCGCCGGCATGCGCACCACCGCCCGGCGGGACGGCGCGGACTGGGTCCTCAACGGCTCGAAGATGTGGATAACCAACGGCACGATCGCCGACGTCGCCGTCGTCTGGGCCCGCACCGACGAAGGCATCTCCGGATTCATCGTGCCGACCGGCACACCGGGTTTCACCGCCCGCAACATGACGCACAAGCTGTCATTGCGCGCGTCGATCACCTCGGAGCTGACGTTCGACGACCTCAGGCTGCCCGCCGACGCGAAACTGCCTGAGGCACGTGGCCTTTCCGCCCCGCTGAGTTGCCTGTCGGAGGCCCGGTTCGGCATCGTGTTCGGCGCCGTCGGCGCCGCCCGGGACTGCCTGCAGGCCACGCTCGACTACGTCAGCTCCCGGGAGGTGTTCGACAAGCCGCTGGCCGGGTATCAGCTCACGCAGGCCAAGATCGCCGACATGGCAGTCGAATTGGGGAAGGCCCAGTTGCTTGCCGTGCATCTGGGCAGGCTCAAGGACGCCGGCTCGATCCGGCCCGACCAGGTCAGCCTTGGCAAGCTCAACAACGTCCGGGAGGCGCTTGCGATCGCACGCCAATGCCGAACACTGCTGGGCGCCAACGGAATAACCCTCGATTACCCGGTAATGCGGCACGCCAACAACCTTGAATCGGTGCTGACCTACGAGGGCACCACGGAGGTGCACCAGTTGGTGATCGGGGAGGCGCTTACCGGTGTCAGCGCCTTCCGGTGAGCATTCCTACCGCTGCGGCGGACTCGGTGGAAGTGGCTGCGGATTCAGCTCCTGCGCATTCAACGGCAGACACACCGTCCCCATGATCTTGTCGGCCAGCGTTTGCCGCTTCGAATCCCACAGCGGGAACAGGTAACCGATGTAGCAGATGAGCGAGTCGATGATATGGGCGAGCTGGCGCACGATCGACATGCCGAATCCGATCGGCTGACCAGTGGCCTCCGACACCACCTTGAACTTCAGCACCGACTTGCCGATACTCGATCCCGTCGTGCCCTGGCGGTAGCCCCAGTTCCAGATCCAGTATGCGATGGAAGCCAGCCAGGCCAGCCCCAGAATGGCGACGCCTAGGCCGCTCATGCTCGATGAGCAGTACACGCCGTAGCCGTACGTGTCGTTGACGCAGGTGTTGTCCGCGGTGCCGAACGCAATGCCGTATCCGATGGCGAGGATGACCGCCGACGGAATGGCGTCGATCAGCGCCGCAGCAACCCGGTGAATCCAGGACGTGTATGCCTGCTGTGGCAGCGTCCCGACCGGTTGACCGCCGGACGGGTAACCCGCACCGGCCGAGGGGTATCCACCGCCCTGCCCAGGCTGTTGATAACCCGCGCCCGGCGGAGGCGGCGGATAGCCGCCACCCTGCGGTGGCGGCGGATACCCGCCGGGTGGTGGTGGAGGTGGATATCCGCCGCCCGGTCGAGGTGGATATCCGCCGCCCGGTCGAGGTGGATATCCGCCGCCCGGTGGCGGTGGAGGTGGGTTGCTCGAGGGTGGCTGCGGCGGTTGTTCGGTCATGGCGCCTCCCGAGGGGTCACGACGAAGTGCTGTAAGTTAGCTGAGGACGAGCGCGCATTACCCTACCCGCACAGAGGCTTCGCGTGGGCGCTATAACGCGAACTTCTCAAATGAGGCCGCACCCTTACGCGACGTTGTCAGATAGATGCGCAGACCGTGCTCATGATTCTGTCGGCCAGCGTCTGCCTCCTGGCGTCCCACAACCTGACCAGGCATCCGATGCAGCAGACAACGCCGTCCACGATGTGCGCGATCCGGCGCAGCAGCGACATGCCGAAACCAATTGGCTGTCCGGTATTTTCGCTGACTGTGCACGGGCGGAACGGCCGCGACGTCAGCGCCGGCGGTCGTCCGAGAGAAAGCCGAGCAGGTCGTGGCGGGTCAGCACCCCCACCGGCTTGCCCTCCTCGACCACCATCAACGCGTCGGAATCGCGCAGCGCCTTGGCCGCGGTGCCGACCCGCTCGCCGGCACCGATCAACGGCAACGGCGGACTCATGTGCTGGGCGACCGCGTCGGCGAGTTTGGCCCGGCCCTCGAACACCGCGGAAAGCAGTTCGCGCTCGGAGACGCTGCCTGCGACCTCGCCGGCCATCACCGGAGGTTCGGCGCCGACCACCGGCATCTGCGAGACGCCGTATTCACGCAGGATGCCGATCGCGTCGCGCACGGTTTCCGACGGGTGGGTGTGCACCAGGTCTGGAAGCGCACCGGACTTGCCGCGCAACACATCTCCGATCGTGGGCTGCTCGATCGACCCGTCCAGGCGGCTGCGCAAGAACCCGTACGACGACATCCACGCGTCATTGAAAACCTTGGACAGGTAACCGCGACCTCCGTCGGGCAGCAGCACGACGACGAGTGAGTCCGGGCCGGCCTGTTCGGCGGCCTTGATCGCGGCCACCACCGCCATTCCGCACGAACCACCAACCAGCAGAGCCTCTTCGCGGGCGAGTCGTCGTGTCATCTCGAACGAATCGGCATCCGAAACCGCGATGATCTCGTCGGGCAAGCCGGGGTCATAAGTCGACGGCCAGAAGTCCTCGCCGACGCCTTCCACCAGATACGGCCGGCCGCTGCCACCCGAATAGACCGAGCCCTCCGGGTCGGCGCCGATGATGCGCACCGCACCCCCGGACACCTCTTTGAGGTAGCGGCCCGCGCCGGTGATCGTGCCACCTGTCCCTACACCCGCGACGAAGTGCGTCACCTTGCCGTCCGTGTCCGCCCAGACCTCCGGTCCGGTCGATTCGTAATGGCTTACAGGGTTATTCGGGTTGGAGTACTGATCCGGTTTCCAGCCGCCGTCGATCTCGGTCGCCAGCCGATTGGACACGCTGTAGTAGCTGTCCGGATGATCCGGCGGTACCGCTGTCGGGCAGACCACGACCTCGGCGCCGTAGGCGCGCAACACGTTCTGCTTGTCCTCGCTGACCTTGTCGGGACACACGAAGACGCATTTGTAGCCGCGCTGCTGGGCCACCATCGCCAGGCCGACGCCGGTATTGCCCGATGTCGGCTCGACGATCGTGCCACCGCTTCGCAGTTCCCCGCTGGCCTCGGCGGCATCGATCATTTTGGCGGCGATGCGGTCCTTTACGCTGCCGCCGGGGTTGACGTACTCGATTTTCGCCGCGACCATGCCTGCGCCCCCCGGCACCACCGAATTTAGCCGGACCAGAGGGGTGTCGCCGATGAGCTCACTGACATGCCGGGCGATCCGCATGCCTACATGTTCTCAGGCGCCGTTCAGCTCTATTCGGTCGCCTCACGGATGTAGGCGCCGATCTGGCGTAGCGAGCGGGTGGCTTCCGGCACCAGCGGGGCGGCGATCTGGAACACGTGCATTTGGCCGGGCCAGATGTGCAGCTCGGCGGGCACACCGGAGGCGGCGAGCTTGCGGGCCGCCAACCGGGCGTCGTACAACAGCACCTCCGCACCCGAGACGTGGATCAGCGTGCGCGGCAACCCCGGGTCGAGGTGTTCGAGCGGTTCGTAGACCTCTTCGGCCTTGCCGTCGACGACGCGACGTGCGGCCGCCCTGGCGATGAGTTCGACGAATGCGTCAAACACCTTGGCGGTAAACATCGCATCGCTGTGGATGTTCGGGTGCGCCTGCTTGGCCTCCTTGGCCAGCTCCATCAGCGGCGACATCGACACCAGCGCCGCAGGCTCCTCGTTCTCGTCGAGCAGCCGCTCGGCCAGCGTCAGACCCAGATAACCGCCCGCCGAGTCACCGGCGAGCACGATTTGATCAGGTTCATAACCCAGCTCGCGCAGCCAGCGCCAACCGTCCTGACAATCGTCGATCGCCTCACCGACCGAGTGCTTCGGCATCAACCGGTAGTTGACCACCAGCACCGGCGCGTCAGCGAACTTCGACAGCATCGTCGCCAACCGGCCGTGCGTGTGCGGACCGCACGTCAAGAACGCCCCGCCGTGCATGTAGAGAATGACCCGGCGGGTGCCGTCAGCCGGCAGAACGCCGTCGGCGCGGACCAACTGGGCGGTGCAGTGCGGCAGCCGGATGGTGGCGCGGATCGTGCCCGGTATCGGGGACACCGCGCGGGAAACGAGGTCGACCAAGCCCCACGGCCATGGCACGAACGGCAGATAGCTGCCGATGGCCAGCGTCGGCCGGATCGTCAGCCTGGCGCCCAGCGCGACCAGCCGACCGGCGATGCCAGGACCGTCCTCAATGACCTCGACGGGCGCCCCGTCGCTAATCGAAAAACGACGTGTCTTGAAACCGCTACCAGGTCTTATACGAGTGCGGGGCGAGTCGGATACCTTACTGGGTGCGGTCATGTCAACACTCCTACGCCGCTGTAGTGCCGGGACCCCGCCTCGCATTTGGACAGTTCCCGGTAACTTAGCTTGACAGCCATATCAAGTTCAACAATCAAACACAGTGTTTTGATGCCCGAGTTGATCTGTACTTGATGCGGCACCGTGATCGCTGCACGGTTTTCGCCGAAAGCGCACGTAAAATGCGAGCGTGGGCATACGCGCGCCGCGGCGGTTGACCATAGCGTTGGCGGCGTTGGGAGCGCTGGCGTCGACCGGCAGCGCCGTTGTGGGCGCGCGCAACCTGTTGTCGATTCAGGCAAACCAGGCCCGCGGTGTCATCCCGAAGATTCGCGACGCGCCGCCGCGCGCTGACGGCGTCTACACCCGCGGCGGCGGCCCGGTGGAGCGGTGGTATCGCGGAGTTCCTTTCGATCTGCACCTGATGATCTTCGGCGACTCGACGGCGACCGGATTCGGTTGCCGTACCGCGGACGAGGTACCTGGCGTGCTGATCGCCCGCGGGCTGGCCGAGGAGACCGGAAAGCGGATCCGCTTGAGCACCAAGGCAATTGTTGGCGCAACATCGAAAGGTCTTTCCGGTCAAGTGGATGCGATGTTCGTCGCGGGCCCGCCACCCGATGCGGCGGTGATCATGATCGGCGCCAACGACATCACCACACTCAACGGTGTCGGCCCCTCGGCGCGGCGGCTCGGCGCCGCCGTGCGGCGGCTGCGGGCCAGTGACGCCGTCGTCGTCGTGGGCACCTGCCCGGATTTCGGTGTGATTACGGCGATTCCGCAGCCGCTGCGGTGGGTTGTCCGCAGCCGCGGGTTGCGCCTGGCGCGCGCCCAGGCCGGCGCAGTGCGCGCCGCGGGCGGCGTTCCGGTGCCGCTGGCCGATCTGCTCGCGCCGGAGTTTCTGCACTCGCCGGAGCTGCTGTTCTCCGAGGACAATTACCACCCCTCCGCGGCCGGATACGCGTTGGCGGCCAAGCAGTTACTGCCGGCGCTGTGTAATGCGCTCGGCGAGTGGACCGGCGGCCCGGTGCCGGAGCAGCCGTGGGTGTCGAGCGCGGCCGAGGCCCGTACCTTGCGGGCGCAACTGCGTCGTCTGAGCCGTAGGCTGCGGCGACGAACCGTAGGAGTGCCGGCACCGGTCGTGGTGCCCGCGCGCTGACCCGCTAGGTTCGGCTGTACACACCCGTCTGAGGAGGGCGTCATGCCTGAAGCCGTCATCGTCTCCACCGCCCGCTCGCCGATCGGCCGCGCGGCCAAGGGGTCACTTGTCAATATCCGGCCCGACGACCTTGCCGCGCAGATGGTGCGCGCGGCGCTGGACAAGGTCCCGGCGCTGGACCCGCACGACATCGACGACCTGATGATGGGCTGTGGCCAGCCCGGCGGCGAGGCGGGCTTCAACATCGGCCGCGCGGTCGCCGTCGAGCTGGGTTACGACTTTCTGCCCGGCACCACCGTCAATCGGTACTGTTCGTCGTCGTTGCAGACCACACGGATGGCGTTCCACGCCATCCGGGCCGGTGAGGGCAACGCGTTCGTCTCCGCCGGCGTCGAGACGGTGTCGCGGTTCCCCAAGGGGACGTCGGACGGCTGGCCCGACACCCACAACGAGTTGTTCGCCGAAGCGGAACAGCGCACGGCCCAGGCCGCCGCGGGCGCCGACGAATGGCACGACCCGCGCGAGGACCGCAAGCCGCCCGACGTTTACATCGCAATGGGCCAGACGGCCGAAAACGTCGCCCTGCTCACCGGGATCAGCCGCGAGGAGCAGGACCACTGGGGCGTGCGCAGCCAAAACCGCGCGGAGGAGGCCATCAAGAACGGCTTCTTCGAGCGCGAGATCGTGCCCGTCACGCTGCCCGACGGGTCGACGGTCAGCACCGACGACGGGCCGCGGCCGGGCACCACCTACGAGAAGGTCAGCCAGCTCAAACCCGTGTTCCGGCCGAACGGCACGGTGACCGCGGGAAACGCCTGCCCGTTGAACGACGGTGCCGCGGCGGTGGTGATCATGAGCGACGCCAAGGCCAAAGAGCTGGGGCTCACGCCGTTGGCCCGCATCGTCGCGACAGGTGTGACGGGGCTCTCACCGGAGATCATGGGCCTCGGCCCGATCGAGGCGACGCGGCGGGCACTGGCCAACTGCGGCATGTCGATCAACGACATCGACCTGTTCGAGATCAACGAGGCCTTCGCCGTGCAGGTGCTCGGCTCTGCGCGCGAGCTCGGCATCGATGAGGACAAGCTCAACGTGTCAGGCGGCGCGATCGCGCTGGGTCACCCTTTCGGGATGACCGGCGCGCGGATCACCGCCACGCTGCTGAACAACCTGACCACCTACGACAAGACGTTCGGCCTCGAAACGATGTGCGTCGGCGGCGGCCAGGGCATGGCGATGATCGTCGAACGCCTGTCGTAGCCCGGCGCAAACGGAAGGCCCGGCCGCTACGGCCGGGCCTTCCTCAGTGCGCTAGTCGCTTTGGAAGTAACTGAGCAGGCGCAGGATTTCGATGTACAGCCACACCAAGGTGACGGTCAGGCCAAGAGCAATGCCCCACGCCGCCTTCTCCGGCGCGCCTGCGCGAATCATCTGGTCGGCCGCATCGAAGTCGATCAGGAAACTGAACGCCGCCAGTCCAATGCAGATCAGCGAGAAGATGATTGCCAGCGGGCCCCCGCTCCGCAGGCCCAGCCCCGCGCCGCCGCCGACGTTGAACATCGCCAGCACGAAGTTGCCGAGCATCAGCACGAGCACGCCGAACAGGCCGGCCACGATCATTCGGGTGAACTTCGGTGTGACCCGGATGGCGCCGGTCTTGTAAACCACGAGCATGCCTGCGAACACGCCGATCGTTCCGAGCACCGCCTGCGCGATCAGCACGCCGGCATTGGTGTTGGACACCCCGAAGTTGGCGAGCAGGAAGGACACCGCGCCGAGGAACAGGCCCTCCAGCGCCGCGTAGCTCAACACGATCGCCGCGTTGTCCTGCCTACGCCCAAACGTCGCGACCAGCACCAGGACCAGTCCGCCGATCCCGCCGATCAGCGTGAACGGCGCCGCCAGCGCGTGGTTGGCTGCCACCAGGAAGTACGAAACGACGGCGACCGCCGACAACACGGCCAGCGTGATGCCGGTCCGGCTGACGACGTCATCGATGGTCAGCGGACGGGCGACACCGGCCTGCCGCTGATCGGGGTACTGCCCGACGTATGGGTCGGTCTGGGTTTGGCGATACGTCTGGGCCCCGGCGCCGGCAGCGCCGGTGCCAAATGTCGCATATCCGCCCTGCGACTTGGGCAGGGAACGAAATACCGGGTTGCTGGTCTCCCGCACCGTCGGATCCTCTCCTGTGCTGTGTGGCCCGGGCCTGATGCTCCGAGAACACACGTCTAACGATCGGACACCCGCACCGAGTTCCCGTATGCAGGCGATTCCGGACCAAACCTTACCCGGCGGCGCGCTGGCCGGAAGAACGATCTAGATTGCTCAAGCGTGGCCCCCGAAAACGAGGATGTCCTAGTAAGCGTCGCCAGCGGAGTGGGCCTGCTGGTCCTCAACCGGCCGAAGGCGATCAACTCCCTCACCCACTGCATGGTCAACACCATGCTCACCGTGCTCCGCGAGTGGGCCGACGACGACGCCGTCCGCGCTGTGCTGTTGTCTGGCGCCGGCGAGCGCGGGCTGTGCGCGGGCGGTGACGTGGTCGCGATCTATCACAGCGCCCGCACCGACGGGGTGGAGGCCCGCCAATTCTGGTACGACGAGTACTTGCTGGACGGCTACATCGGCCGCTACCCCAAGCCGTACGTCGCGCTGATGGACGGCATCACGATGGGCGGCGGCGTCGGGGTCGGCGCACACGCCAGCACCCGCGTCGTCACCGACACCACCAAAATGGCGATGCCCGAAGTCGGGATCGGATTGGTACCCGACGTCGGCGGCACCTACCTGCTGTCGCGGGCGCCGGGTCTGCTCGGCTTGCATGCCGCGCTGACCGGCGCGCCGTTCGACGGCGCCGACGCGATCGCGATGGGATTCGCCGACCACTACGTTGCCCATGAGCAGCTCCAGGATTTCCGCGATGCGGTGATCGCCGACGGCGTCGACGCCGCGCTGGCCCGGCACGCAACCGAACCGCCGCCGAGCGAGCTTGTGGCGCAACGCGAATGGATCGACGAGTGCTACGCCGGCGACACCGTCGCCGACATCGTCGCCGCATTGCGCGGGCACGACGCCGGACCCGCCAACGACGCGGCCAACCTGATTGCCAGCCGCTCCCCGACCGCGCTGGCCGTGGCGTTGCAGGCGGTCCGCCGGGCGGCCAAGCTCGACACATTGGAAGACGCTCTGCGCCAGGAGTATCGGGTGTCGTACGCGACGCTGCGCAGCCATGATTTGGTCGAAGGCATCCGCGCGCAGGTCATCGACAAGGACCGCAATCCCAAATGGCAACCAGCCTCGCTGGCAGCGGTCAGCCAAGCCGACGTCGACGCGTTCTTCGCTCCCGCCGACCGCGAACTCACCCTCTAGGAGAACAACCATGGGCTACGAAACGATCCTGGTCGAGCAGGAAGACCGGGTCGGCATCATCTCGCTCAACCGGCCATCGGCGCTCAACGCGCTCAACAGTCAGGTGATGAACGAAGTCACCACCGCGGCAGCCGAACTCGATGCCAATGCGAATATCGGCGCGATTATCCTTACCGGCTCCGATAAGGCCTTCGCCGCAGGCGCCGACATCAAGGAAATGTCCGCCCTGTCCTTCTCCGACGTGTACGACGCCGACTTCTTTGGCGCCTGGTCGAAGTTCGCGGCGGTGCGCACACCAACCATCGCCGCGGTGGCCGGCTACGCCCTCGGCGGCGGATGCGAACTTGCCATGATGTGCGACCTGATCATCGCCGCCGACACCGCCAAATTCGGTCAGCCCGAGATCAAGCTCGGTGTGCTGCCCGGCATGGGCGGCTCACAGCGGCTCACGCGCGCGATCGGCAAGGCCAAGGCCATGGACCTGATCCTGACCGGGCGCAACATTGACGCCGCCGAAGCCGAACGCGCCGGCCTCGTCTCCCGCGTGGTGCCCGCCGGCGACCTGCTCACCGAGGCCAAGGGCGTCGCCGGGATCATCGCGCAGATGTCGCGCTCGGCGTCACGGATGGCCAAGGAAGCCGTCAACCGGGCCTTCGAAACCACCCTCGCCGAAGGCCTGCTACACGAGCGGCGGTTGTTCCACTCAGCGTTCGCGACCGAAGACCAAACCGAAGGCATGGCAGCGTTTATCGAGAAACGCCCCCCAAACTTCACGCATCGTTAAAGATGCCGGTGTGAGCGAAGCCACGACGGCCACCGAACCTGACGAGAAGCCCGACGAGCAGTCGACCGAGTCGGCGCCAAAACCGGACTGGTGGCAGCGGCGCTACACCTTCACCGGCACGGCCGTCGGCCTGGTTTTCCTCTGGTTCTCGATGACGCCGTCGCTGCTGCCTCGCGGTCCCCTGTTTCAGGGGCTGGTGAGCGGGGCCGCCGGAGCCATCGGTTATGCGCTCGGAGTATTCGCGGTGTGGCTGGTCCGCTACCTGCGCTCGAAGGACACCAGCCCGCCGGCCCCGCGGATCGGGTGGATCGCGCTCGTCGTCGTCGGCGTGATCGGCCAGATCCTGATGATCATCTGGTTTCACGTCTGGCAGGACCACGTGCGTGATTTGATGGGCGTCCCGCGGCTCAAATGGCATGATTACCCGCTCGCCGCTGTGCTGGCGATCGTAGTGCTGTTCGTGCTGGTCGAGATCGGCCAGCTGATCGGCAAGCTGATCCGCTTCCTGATTCGTCAGCTCAATCGCGTTGCGCCGCCGCGTGTTTCCGCCGTCGTCGTGGTGGTGCTGCTGATCGGGTTGGCCATCGCCCTGCTCAACGGCGTGGTGGTGCGGTTCGCGATGCGATCGCTGAACAACACGTTCGATGCGGTAAACAACGAGCAGAGCCCGAGCAACCCGGCGCCCACTTCGCCACTGCGTTCGGGCGGTCCGGGGTCGCTGGTTTCTTGGGCGTCGCTCGGGCACCAGGGTCGCATCTTCGTCGGAGGCGGCCCGACCGCCCAGCGGGTCTCGGCGTTCAACGGCACGGCGGCCATGGAGCCCATTCGGGTTTACGCCGGCCTGGAATCAGCGAGTGACAAGAAGGCCGCAGCCGAGTTGGCCGCCGCGGAATTGGAACGAACCGGCGGGCTGAACCGCAAGGTCGTCGCGGTCGCCACCACCACCGGGACGGGGTGGATCAACGAGGCCGAGGCCGATGCCATCGAGTACATGTTCAACGGCGACACCGCGATCGCGAGCATGCAGTACTCGTTCCTTCCGAGCTGGCTGTCCTTCCTGGTGGACAAGGAGAACGCCCGACAGGCCGGCCAATTCCTGTTCGAGGCGGTGGATAAACGGATCCGCGCGCTGCCCGAAGGAAATCGGCCCAAGCTGGTGGTGTTCGGCGAAAGCCTCGGCTCGTTCGGCGGCGAGGCACCTTTCCTGTCCGCCAACAACATTGAGGCCCGTACCAACGGCGCGTTGTTCAGCGGTCCGACATTCAACAACACGATGTGGGAAGACATCACCCGCAATCGCGACGTAGGCTCGCCGGAGTGGCTGCCGATCTACCAGCAGGGCCAGAACATCCGGTTCGTCGCGCGTCCGGACAACCTCGGCCGCCCCAACGACCCGTGGGGCAATCCCCGAATCCTCTATCTGCAGCATGCATCCGACCCGATCGCCTGGTGGAATCCGGATCTGCTGTTCCAACGGCCGGACTGGCTGCGCGAGAAACGCGGCTACGACGTTCCGTCGGACATGGAGTGGATCCCGGCCGTGACGTTCCTGCAGGTGTCCGCCGACATGGCCGTCGCGATTGACGTTCCCGACGGACACGGCCACCGCTACGTCAAGGACGTCGTCAACGGATGGGCGGCCGTGCTGCAGCCGCCCGGGTGGACGCCCGAGAAGACAGAGCGGCTACGCGGGCTCGTCGAGGCCCCGGAGTAGGTCGCCCAGCTGCGCCAGCGCGCCCGTTTCACGTAGCGAGCGGTAGCCCCCGACGACGTCGGTCGCCCGGTGCAGGCCCAGGTCGCGCAGCGACGCAGCCGCCAGGCTCGACGTGTACCCCTCAGAGCACACCACCACCCATTCGACGTCGTCGTCGAC
Organism: Mycobacterium sp.; assembly: GCF_035640695.1. Taxonomy (GTDB): domain Bacteria; phylum Actinomycetota; class Actinomycetes; order Mycobacteriales; family Mycobacteriaceae; genus Mycobacterium. The sequence goes on along the minus strand of NZ_DASQVQ010000143.1, from coordinate 4,325 downwards.
GGCTTGGGGCAACCGCGCGTCGCTGGTCGGGTCGCAGCGCCACTCCAGCACGTTGCGCTCGATCACCACCGCCCCGGGCACGCCGCCCTCGATGTCACGCTGGGCCTGCGGGCGGATGTCGACCAGCACCGCGCCGCGGCGCACCGCGTCGCGCAACTCGTGTGCCTCCAGGCGCCGCAGGCGCGCCCGGGCGTCGCCGAGCATGTCGTCGATCCGGCTCACTGCCCCTCCGGGGTGTCGGTCAGCTCGGAGCGTGTCCGGCGCAGCCTATTGCGCTCGGTGACCTCGTAGTACGACATCGCCGTCAGCGGTGGCGAGTAAGCATGGACACTCAGCGCCGGCGCACGCGCGTGATCGCCGGGCGCCCAGCTGACATCGTGTACCCAGCCCAACGGAAACGCCGCCTGATCACCGGCGGTCAGCCGACGACGGCGTAATTGGCCGCCGTCCCAACGGAATTCGCTCAACGCGCCGCTGATTAGGGTGAGCGCGCCCAGCGATCCGCCGTGGTCGTGAAGTTGGGTGGCATGGTCTGGCACCCAGCCGATCAGCCAGACGTCCAACTCGTCGTCGCTGTGCAGCCGGGTGAACCAACGATCGTCGCTGGGGATGCCGCCCGCAGGCAGCAGGTGATCGCAGCGGCCGCTCAGCACATCGTCGGCGCCCTGGTCGGTGATGAGCAGCAGATCGGGCAGGCGCAGCCGGGTCGGGCCGGAAACCACCGGAATCGCGGACGGACGCAGCACGGCAGGGTTTGCAGAAGGCATTTGGATGAAGCTCTCAGCACAAATGGACGGGATGGGGTGGGGCGATTAGGCCCGACAACACTCCCGAGTTCCGATGCGCTCCATCACGGCCGCCATTTTTGCATAGATTGGCGTTGTGCGCAGATACCGAGGCGGCGCGACGACGGCGTGGCTGCTCACCGCGACATCAGTTGTGATGCTGGTCGGCTGTTCGTCGCAAAAGCAAGGAGCACCGTCGACATCGTCGGTGCCGACGGCCGCGGGTGCGCCGTCTACGGCGCCGGTGAAGATCGGTATCTCACCTGGCGGCGTGACAACGTCGCTTTCCGCGCCGGCCAGCTCCACCGAGGACGAGTACTACCAGGCCTGTCACGCGGCCACGCTGTGGATGAAGGACAAAGGCGGCGACCGGCACGCCCAGATCGAGCCGTATCTGGCAATGATTCAGAAGTCGCAGAAGGGTGAGCCCGGCAGCTGGAATACGCCCTGGGCGAAGCTCCCGCAGGAGCGGCAGGCGGCGGTCATCGTAGCGGTCAACAGCGCCGCGGACGCCGGCTGCGAGTGAGGGCGAGACCCGACGGAGCGCAAAATATGGGCGTGGACACCAAGCGCGTCGCCGTGGCACTCGGCAGCGGCGGCGCGCGCGGCTACGCCCATATCGGGGTGATCAACGAGCTGCGCGACCGCGGCCATGAGATTGTCGGTATCGCCGGTTCGTCGATGGGCGCGCTGATCGGCGGCTTGCACGCAGCCGGCGCCCTGGACGAGTTCGCCGATTACGCGAAATCCCTGAGCCAGCGTGCAGTGCTGCGACTGCTGGACCCGGCGTGGACCGGGGCCGGCATTTTCCGCGCGGAGAAGCTTCTCGATGTCGTGCGTGACCTGCTGGGGGAGGCCGACATCGAAGCCTTGCCGATCCCGTACACCGCGGTGGCGACGGACTTGCTTGCCGGCAAATCGGTTTGGCTGCAGCGTGGACCGCTCGACGCGGCGATCCGAGCGTCCATCGCGATACCGGGCATGATCCTGCCGCACAACCTCGACGGGCGGGTGCTGGCCGACGGCGGCATCTTGGACCCGTTGCCGGTGGCGCCGCTGGCCGGTGCCAATGCCGAGCTGACGGTGGCGGTCAGTCTCAGCGGCGACGACGACGCGCGCGACGGACTGCCCGCCGAACCTCGCGCCGGCACGGAATGGCTGAACCGCGTCCTGCGCGGCACGTCGGCGCTGCTGGAGACCAACGCCGCGCGGTCGGTTCGGGGCATGTTCGGCCCGGTCGCCGACACCCCCCAGTCCGAAGTGGCCGCGGAACTTGCCGAGGCGGGAGACGACGGAGCCACCGCGTCGGCGATGGTGCCCAAGCTCGGCAGCCTCGAGGTGATGAACCGCACCATCGACATCATGCAGGCGGCGCTGGCCCGTCATCACCTTGCGACGTATCCGCCGGACATTCTGATCGAGGTGCCCCGAACGGCCAGCCGCACCTTGGATTTTCATCGCGCCGCGGACATCATCGACGTCGGTCGTGCGCTGGCCGCTCGTGCCCTCGACGACTACGAGCGTGACGTCAGGTCGGATCCGACGACGGACACGGACCCATCGCCTGCGTGATCGTCGTTGCGCCGACAACAGCGGATGCGGATCGCAATGAGCAAATTCAGACGCCAAAGAACGCCGCGAGCTCGACCGCGCGGCGCCGGCCCTGCTCGCGCCCGGCTTCCGCCGACGGCGCTCGACACGCCGGGTCCAACGGGTTCGCGCCGAATGCCTTCAACGACTCGTCATCAGCAAAGACCGTGCAGACGCGGCCGTGGTGCGCGGCCGCCTCGTCCGCCAACGTGCGGCCGAACGGCGCCAAACCCGGCGATGCGGACGGCACCAGCATCACCACGGTCTCGGCGCCGGCCACGACATCCAGGTTCGCGCTGCTGCCGACGCCGCCGTCCATGTAGCGCCGCTGTCCGATCGTGACCGGCGGCCAAACACCCGGCACCGCACAACTGGCGGCGACGGCGTCGACCAATCCGACGCCGCTGTTGCGCTCAAACACCACGAGTTCGCCCGTGTCGACGTCGATCGCGGTTATCAGCAACGGTCGATCGGGCCAGTCGTGGGACGGCAACCGCTTGGCGATCACCGCCCGGCGCACGTGCTCTGGCACCGTCGCCGCCGACAACGCGTGCTTGCCGATCAGACGCAACTTTTCGGCCGTGTCGGCATCGCGTCGACGGGCGGCGTTCTCGAAAAGCCCCATCAGTTCGTCGATTCCGGCGCGGGGGGTCAGCTCGTGCGTGGCTTCCGCCAGTTGGTGGTCGAACAGCTCGGCCAGCCCCACCCCGCTGCTGATCTGTGCGGTGACCGTCGCGCCCGCCGAGGTGCCGACCATCACGTCCGCGTTCAGCAACACGTTTGCCGCCGCAGGCGATTCGTCGCTGACTCCCAGCAGAAAGCCTGTCTCCCAGGCAATTCCCGCCACCCCGCCACCCGCGAGGACGAGAGCCAGCCGCGCGCTCGTCACGCTACGCTGGTATCCGGCCGGCTTTTGGGCCGCCGAGCGAAACGACGTCGGTATGTCCGTCGCATCCACGGCATTCGGCGCGCGGGTTCCGGTCTCGAGGCGCGGCGCACGAGCTCCATTTCGACATGGTCGGCCTCCTCGACGCCGAGCTCTTCGATGATCTCGCCGTTCAGCTCCCGGATCCACGCGTCCTGCGCGACGAGCGCGACATCCCACTCGGCGGCGTCGCGCCAGTCCCTGATTCCAAAGGTGCGCGCAGCATTTCGCAGCGCCTCGCCGAGTTCACCGTCGAGCAGTTGGCGCAGCGCGTCGGCCCCGTGCCGCGGATTCACGATCATCCACGAGTGGTAGGCGCCGGGCACCTTGTAAAGCGTCGCGTCGGCGTCGTCGGCGATGTCGCGGGCGCTGTCGAACGGCACGATCAGATCCTTTTCGCCGTGCAACACCATGGTCGGGATCTTGTGGTCACGCATCGTGTGCAGCAGCGGGGTGTAATCGCCCGACTGCATGATCGCTCGGGCCGCACCCGTCAAACCGCCTGGGCGCCGGGCGTTTCCGACGGCCACCGAGGCCAGCATCCGCAGATAGCGGCTGCGTTCGACGCCGCCCAAGCGGGACGGATCCCGATGGGTGTCAAGCACCATTCCGAGCAATGTCCGCGCCGCCCGCCGCGGAGACCCCAGCGCGGACGGAACCGCCTCGTCGAACGATGCGCCGGCCGCGGCGTCGAACAGCACCGCGGCCAGCACCCGACCGGGTGCCGCCGCGGCCAGCTGGATCGCCATGCGACCGCCCATCGAGTGCCCCGCGAACACCGCCTGCGCGACGCCAAGAGCGTCGAGCGTGCGCAGGGTCAGGTCGACCCGGTCGGCGAGCTCGCCGGCGTCACCAGGAAGATTGTGGGTGTCGCCATGGCCGGCGGCGTCGAGCGCGATCACCAGAAAGCCCAGTCCGGCGATCCGGCTCAACATGCGCAGATACGCCCGCCGGCTCAGCGCCAGGCCGTGCATGAACACCAGCGGCACGCCGCGGCCACCGACCGATACGCCCACCTCGTGGCC
>NZ_DASQVQ010000142.1:0-21544 GCF_035640695.1 Mycobacterium sp. | reverse complement strand
GGGGTCGCGGGCTGGGCGCCGGGCGGGGTCGCGGGCTGGGCGCCGGGCGGCGCGGTCGGAGATTGTTCGGCGGGCGGCGCTCCGGGCGGGGCTCCGGGCGGGGTTCCGGGCGGCGCTTCGGGGGCCGGCTGCTGCCGAGCCGGAGGCTGAGCACCCGGCGCCTCGGCCGGGATTACGTGGATGACGGGCCTGATGTACAGCCGCGCGGTCTGGCCCAGGTTTCGGGCCTCGTTGCTGTCGTTGCCCGGCACCGTGATGATCAGGTTGTCGCCGTCGACGACGACTTCCGATCCGGACACACCCAGCCCGTTGACGCGGGCGCTGATGATCTGCTGGGCCTGGGCGAGCGATTCGCGGGTCGGGGGGGACCCGTCGGGCGTGCGTGCGGTCAGCGTCACGCGGGTGCCGCCCTGCAGGTCGATGCCGAGTTTCGGCTTGGCGTGCTTGTCTCCGGTCAGGAAAACCAGCAGGTAAGCGCCGATCACCAGGACCAGGAAGAGCGTCAGATAGCGGGCAGGGTGCACCGGGGCCGATGACGATGCCACGTTCCTTTTATCTCCTCGAGATCGGTTCGTCTTACACCGGCAGAGCGTACGTGCCGGCAGGCCGGGTTCAGTCCGTGGTCAGCCGTCCCGTTTCGTCGGTGGTGTCGGCGTCATTGGTGGCGTCTTCGTCGTCTTCGTGGGTTTCCGGCTCGATGCGATCGCGGATGGCCAGCTTCATCCAGGTCGTGACGACGCCCGGCGCGATCTCGAGGTCGACGGTGTCGTCGGCGATGCCGGTGATCGTCGCTTGAAGCCCGGACGTGGTGTGCACCCGGTCGCCGATCCGTAATGACTCGTGCAGGTCGATCGTGGCCTGCATGGCTTTCCTCTGGCGGCGCGACGCGAAATACATGAACGCGCCGAGGATGATCAGCAGCGGCAGGAAGACGAGCAGGTCCATGTCAGCAGGTGTCTTTCGTGTAGTTCAGCAGGTCAGGCCGCCGCGACGGTGGTGCGGGGCCTCGCAACTGACCAGTGTGCCACTTCGGGTTGGGCCGGCGAATGTTAGCTGGCCTTTGCAAGCGCTGAATGTTTCGACGTCCAGCTCCGAGGGCATCACATCGAAGAGGCATCGACGCAGAAGGTTGGTATCGGATGAGCATCGAGTCGAGACCGGGCGCGGATACATCGATCGGTGAGCTGATTGGTCAGCTGTCGTCGCAGACGTCGCGGTTAGTGCGCGATGAGATGCGGCTGGCGCAAAAGGAGTTCCAGGAATCGGCCCGGCATGCCGGCATCGGCGCCGGTGTGTTCAGCGTCGCCGGTTTGCTTGCGTTGTTCGGCCTGGCCACGCTTATCGCCGCCGCTGTCGCCGGCCTGTCGTTGGTACTGCCGGTCTGGGCGGCGGCGCTCATCGTCGGAGCGGTGCTGCTGGCGGGCGCGGGCGTGGCCGCGTTGGTCAGCAAGCGTCAGGTACAGCAGGCGACTCCGGCCGCACCCAAGACGGTCGAGAGCGTCAAGAAGGACATCGAAGAAATAAGGGATGCGCGCCATGACCGGACCTGACCCACTGCGGCCCGAGCCCGGGGCCGACGCCGGCATCGCCGATATCGAGGCCGACATCGATCGGACCCGAAACGAGCTCGGCCAGACCGTCGAGGCGTTGTCGGCGAGGCTCAACGTGAAGGAACGCGCCCGGGAGAAGGTCGCCGACACCAAGGCGAACATCGTCGAGCGGACCCGGGCGGTGCGACGCCAGCCCGCCGCGCCGGCGGCCGCGATCGCGGTCGTGCTGGCGGCGATCGTCGGCATCATCCTGTGGAACCGGCGCCGGTGAGCTGACGCGTTCGCCCGCGGTGCGAAATCCGTTGCGGTAACCCCCCGGACGCCAGCGATCTCGTCGACGGGCGCCGGGTTCTCGGTAGTATTTTTGCGTGAAAGACTAGGCTCTGCACGTGACCACCGTCGAGCAGAGCCGTCTTCTCGTCACCGAAATCCCCGGGCCTCGGTCGCGGGAACTGACCGATCGCAAAGCCGCCGCGGTGGCCCGCGGCGTCGGCACCACGATGCCGGTCTACGCGGCGCGCGCCGGCGGCGGCATCGTCGAAGACGTCGACGGCAACCGGCTGATCGACCTCGGCTCGGGCATCGCCGTCACGACGATCGGCAACGCCGCCCCGCGCGTCGTCGACGCGGTGCGCGAACAGGTCGGCAACTTCACCCACACCTGCTTCATGATCACGCCGTACGAGGGCTACGTCGCCGTCGCCGAACGACTCAACCGGCTGACCCCGGGCAGCGGTGACAAGCGTTCGGTGCTGTTCAATTCCGGTGCCGAGGCGGTGGAGAACTCGGTCAAAATCGCCCGCAGCTATACCCAAAAACAAGCGGTGGTCGCGTTCGACCACGCCTACCACGGCCGCACCAACCTCACGATGGCGTTGACCGCGAAGTCGATGCCGTACAAGCACGGCTTCGGTCCGTTCGCCCCGGAGATTTACCGAGCGCCGCTGTCGTATCCCTATCGCGACGGTGTGCTGAGCAAGGAGCTGGCCACCGATGGCGAACTCGCGGCGCGGCGTGCCATCGGCTACATCGAAAAGAGCGTCGGCGCAGACAATCTGGCCGCCATCGTCATCGAACCGGTTCAGGGCGAAGGTGGTTTCATCGTCCCGGCCGACGGATTCTTGCCCGCCCTGCTGGATTGGTCCCGCAGGAACAACGTGGTGTTCATCGCCGACGAGGTGCAGACCGGGTTCGCGCGCACCGGAAGGATGTTCGCCTGCGAGCACGAGGGCATCGAACCCGACCTGATCGTCACCGCCAAGGGCATCGCCGACGGCCTGCCGCTGTCGGCCGTCACCGGCCGCGCCGAGATCATGGACGCCCCGCACGTCAGCGGTCTCGGCGGCACCTACGGTGGCAATCCGCTCGCCTGCGCGGCGGCGCTCGCGACCTTCGAGACCATCGAGGCCGAAAACCTGGTCGCGCGGGCGGCTGAAATCGGGGAGTTGATGAAGGATCGGCTCGGCCGGCTGCAGGCCGAGGACGACCGCATCGGCGACGTGCGCGGCCGCGGCGCGATGATCGCGGTGGAGCTGGTTCGCCCCGGCACCGCCGACCCCGATCCCGCCCTGACCCGAGCACTGGCCGCCAAGGCGCACGCCGCAGGCGTCATCGTTTTGACTTGCGGCACTTACAACAACGTGCTGCGCTTCCTGCCGCCGTTGTCCATCAGCGACGAGTTGCTGGTCGAGGGCCTTGACGTGCTCGCGCTGATTCTCGCCGATCTGTGACGAATGGGAGCCGTTCGGCGCGTTCGGCGCAACGGGTCAGCGGTTTGCGGCCGTGGTGTCGCTGGCCGTGGTGTCGCTGGCCGTGGCGTCGCGACGGCGGAACAGGTCGCCAAGTCGCCGGCGCGGCCGTTGCTCTTCGGCCGCTGTTGCCGCTTCCGGTGCGGCGTGCCGGCTGGTCGCGGCCGCCGGTCCTGACGGCTGCACCGTCGTCGGCGTCTCATCGGCGAGGGGCGCTTGCGCCGGTGCCGGCTCGGCCGCGGCGACCGGCTGCTGCGCGTACTTGAGGTCGCGCACGGTGCGAACCGACAGGCGACCCAACGCCGTGGCTCCCAGGAACACGATCAACGCGCCCAAGCCGTAGAAGTACGCCAGCTCCAGCCACGCCCGCTTGATGTCGGTGGCCGCCACCGGATCGCCGGGACTGCCAATGCCTAGCGGTCCGGCAACCAGCGTGCCGATCACGAACCACGCACCCGCGATGACCGTCAGCCAGCCACCCAACATCGCGGTCGCGCGGTGACCAGAGCCGAGCAGAAGCAGCCCGCCAACCACGGTGGCGGCGCCGGGCAGCACCTCCAGCCACCCCCGTGCCGCGGTCCATGTCCATTCCTGGTCCGGCGTATACGCGAAGTCGAAATACGGACCGACGAATGGGATCAGGCCACCCCATACACCCAGCAGAATCAGCAGGAAACCACTTGCCGCGCCGCGGCTGCGCGGTATCCGCATCCTGCTGCCGCGGACCGGAACTCCAGAGTCCAAGTCGTTCATATCAGCCTCCTTAGGACTTTGGGGTAAGTACCCACGTCCCCGGCCGCCTAACCGCTTCGTACCGTGGCGCAGCCCGGGTCGCCCCGGGTAGACGGCCGGGTTAGTCGAATAGCCCGGGTTGCCCCAGTCCGCTGACGCCGCTGGGTGGTTGGACGCCCAGGTGCCTCCACCCTGAGGCCGTCGCGACCCGGCCTCGCGGCGTTCGGGCGATCATGCCGGCCCGCACCAGGAACGGCTCGCACACCTCTTCGACCGTCGTGGCCTCCTCGCCAACGGCCACCGCCAGCGTCGACACGCCGACCGGCCCGCCGCCGAAGCTGCGAATCAGCGCGGACAGCACCGCGCGGTCCAAGCGGTCAAGGCCGAGCTCGTCGACGTCGTAGACCTCCAGCGCCGCCTTCGCGACATCGCGGGTGATCACACCGTCGGCGCGCACCTCTGCGTAGTCACGCACCCGACGCAGCAGCCGGTTCGCGATGCGGGGCGTGCCGCGCGAGCGGCGAGCGATCTCGGCGCCCGCGTCGCTGCCGAGCTCGATGCCGAGGATGCCCGCCGAACGGGCCAGCACCTGCTCGAGCTCGGCCGGCTCGTAGAAGTCCATGTGCGCGGTGAAGCCGAACCGGTCGCGCAGGGGACCGGTCAGCGCCCCCGACCGGGTGGTGGCGCCGACGAGCGTGAACGGCGCGACCTCCAACGGAATCGACGTCGCCCCGGGGCCTTTGCCGACGATGACATCGACGCGGAAGTCCTCCATCGCGAGGTAGAGCATTTCCTCGGCCGGCCTTGCGATCCGGTGGATCTCGTCGATGAACAGCACGTCGTGCTCGACCAGGTTGGACAGCATGGCCGCCAGATCGCCCGCGCGTTCCAGCGCGGGCCCGGACGTCACCCGCAGCGACGAGCCCAACTCCGCGGCAATGATCATCGCCAGCGACGTCTTGCCCAGGCCCGGCGGCCCCGACAACAGGATGTGGTCCGGTGTGCTGCGACGGTTCTTGGCGCCCTCGATCACCAACTGCAGTTGCTCGCGCACGCGCGGCTGTCCGATGAACTCATCGAGCGTCCGCGGCCGCAGGCCGGCGTCGATGTCGCCCTCGCCGACGGTCAGCGCCGCCGACACCTCGCGTTCGTCGAGCTCGTCGTCCGGGAAGCGGCTCACTTGGTCTTCCCCAGCAGCGACAATGCGGCGCGGAGCGCACTCTGGGTCGTGGCGCCGTCCTCGCCGGCGAGCACCCTTTCGGTCGCCTCCTCCGCCTGCTTGGCCGCAAAGCCAAGCCCGACAAGGGCTTCCACGACCGGTCCACGCACGGCATGGCCGTTGGTGGCCGGTGCGCCCGCCGCGACCGACACCGGTCCCACCTTGTCGCGCAGCTCCAACACCATCCGCTCGGCACCCCGCTTGCCGATTCCGGGAACCCGGGTCAGCGCGGTGACGTCGCCGTCGGCGAGTGCCTGGCGCAGCGCGGGCGCCTCATGCACCGCGAGCGTTGCCATCGCGATGCGCGGACCCACGCCCGACACCGACAACAAGGTCAGGAAAAGGTCGCGGGCATCGGAGTCGGCGAAGCCGTACAGCGTCATCGAGTCCTCACGCACGATCATCGCGGTGACCAGCCTGGCCTCGGTGCCGCGGCGCAGCGTCGACAGCGTCGACGGCGTCGCGTTGACCCGGTACCCGACGCCGGCCGCCTCGATGACCACGTGGTCGAGCGCGACCTCGAGGACCTCGCCCCGCAGGGATGCGATCATCGTGCCGCTTTCAGTTTTGCCGCGAACTTGCGGCGTTGTTCGGTGGCCAGCGCCTCGGCCTCGGCGAGCCGGGCAAGCATCGGGGCGCGCCAGCAGTGGCAGATGGCTAAGGCTAGCGCGTCGGCCGCGTCGGCCGGTGTCGGTTTGGCTTGCAGCGCAAGGATCTTCGTAACCATCGCGGTGACTTGAGCTTTTCCGGCGCCACCGCTGCCGGTGACCGCCGCCTTGACCTCACTGGGGGTGTGGAAGTGCACGTCGATGTTGCGGCGGGCGGCGGCCAGCGCGATCACTCCCCCGGCCTGCGCGGTGCCCATCACCGTCGACACGTTCTGCTGGGAGAACACTCGCTCGATCGCGATCACGTCCGGCCGGTGGGTGTCCATCCAGTGCTCGACGGCATCGCTGATGGCCAGCAGCCGCCGCTGCAGCGCCATGCCGGTCGGTGTGCGGACCACGTCGACGTCGAGCGCAACAACCCGACGGCCGCCGTCGCTTTCGATGACCGACAACCCGCAGCGCGTCAGTCCTGGGTCGACTCCCATTACCCGCACCCGTGCCGCCTTCCCACGAACGATTGTTCGATTACGGTAACCGCCCGCGCCGACACCATGCGGTAGCGACACGTCCGCGTGAGATTGCTCTCACAGGCGATTCTCAGCTGATTAGTTGGACTAACATTAGTTGTCCTAACGTTGAATCGCGTGGACGCCGACGAGAGCGTCGTGCTACTTAATCATTGACGGAGGACACTTGATGTCGACTGACCCGCGTGAAGAGCGGCTCGAGCGCCGCATTGCCGAGTTGTATGCCACCGATCACCAGTTCGCCGCGGCCCGGCCCGATCAGGCGGTGACCGCGGCGGCCAGCCGGCCGGGGCTGCGGCTGGCGGAGATCGTCCGGACCGTCCTGCACGGCTACGCGGAGCGGCCGGCGCTCGGCCAGCGCGCCGTTGAATTCATCAAGGACCCGAAGACCGGGCGCACGGCACTGGAGCTGCTGCCCCGATTCGAGACGATCACCTATCGCGAGTTGTGGGACCGGGTGGACGCGCTGGCCAGGGCGCTGGCGAACGATCCGGTGCGGCCCGGGGACCGGGTCTGCGTGCTTGGTTTCACCAGTGTCGACTACACCACCATCGACGTGGCCTTGACCCAGATCGGGGCGGTGTCGGTGCCGCTGCAGACCAGCGCGCCGGTGAGCCAGTTGCTGCCCATCGTCGCCGAGACCGAACCGACCGTGATCGCGTCGAGCATCGACTCTCTCGAGGACGCCGTCGAGTTGCTAACCGCAAGCGCGCCGTCACGGCTGGTGGTGTTCGACTACCGGCCCGAAGTCGACGACCAACGCGCAAGGTTCCAAGGCGCCGGTGCCCGGTTGGCCGAAGCGGGCAGCCCGGTGATCGTGGAGGCGCTGGCCGACGTGGTCGAACGCGGCAGGGCGCTGGCACCCGCGCCGGCCGTGGTTGCCGTCGAGGACGACCCGCTGGCCTTGCTGATCTACACCTCCGGCAGCACGGGCACACCGAAGGGCGCGATGTACCCGGAGAGCAACGTCGCGAGAATATGGCGCGGCTCGCAGTTCAGGTTGCACGAACAGCAAAACACGTTGCCGTCGATCACGCTCAGCTTCATGCCGATGAGCCACGTCATGGGCCGGGGCATCCTCTACGGGACGCTGGCCACCGGCGGCACCGCGTATTTCGCTGCCAAGAGCGATCTGTCGACCTTCCTGGACGACCTCGCCCTGGTCCGGCCAACGCAGCTGAACTTCGTGCCGCGGATCTGGGAGATGCTTTTCCAAGAGTTCCAGAGCGAGGTGGACCGGCGCTTGTCGGACGGTGCCAGCCGCGCCGAGGTTGAAGCCGACGTGCTGGCCGAGCAGCGCAAGCACCTGCTCGGCGGCCGGTTCACGATGGCGATGACGGGCTCGGCACCGATCTCGCCGGAAATAAAGACGTGGGTCGAGTCCTTCGTAGACATGCACCTGCTCGAGGGCTACGGCTCGACCGAAGCCGGAATGGTCTTCCTCGACGGCCGGATTCAACGGCCACCGGTTATCGAGTACATGCTGGCCGACGTCCCCGAACTGGGCTACTTCCGCACCGACCGGCCCCACCCAAGAGGCGAGCTGCTGGTCAAGACGGAACAAATGTTTCCCGGCTATTACCGGCGGCCGGAGGTCACCGCCGAGGTGTTCGACGAGCACGGCTACTACCACACCGGCGACGTCGTGGCCGAGGTCGGCCCGGATCAGGTCGTGTATCTCGACCGGCGCAACAACGTGGTCAAGCTCGCGCAGGGCGAGTTCGTCGCCGTGTCCAAGCTGGAGGCGCTGTTCGGCGGTAGCCCGCTGGTGCGCCAGATCTACGTCTACGGCAATAGCGCGCGCTCCTACCTACTGGCCGTGGTGGTGCCGACGGAAGATGCGCTGTCGCGTCACGACGCGGAATCGCTTAAGCCGGTCATCAGTCAGTCGCTGCAGGAGGTCGCCAAGGCGGCCGGTCTGCAGTCGTATGAGATCCCGCGCGACTTCATCATCGAGACAACCCCTTTCACGCTCGAGAACGGCTTGCTCACCGGTATCCGGAAGTTGGCGCGACCGAAACTCAAGCAACACTACGGCGATCGTCTGGAGCGGCTCTACGCCGAGCTGGCCGAGGGTCAGGCCGACGAGCTGCGGGCGCTGCGCCAAAGCGGTGCCGAGCGGCCGGTTTTCGAGACGATCAGTCGCGCCGCCGGTGCGCTGCTCGGTTCGGCGGCCAGCGACCTGCGGCCCGACGCGCACTTCACCGATCTCGGTGGAGATTCGTTGTCGGCGTTGACATTTGCCAACCTGTTACGCGAGATCTTCGACATCGACGTGCCGGTGGGCGTGATCGTGAGCCCGGCCACCGACCTGCAGGCGTTGGCCGACTACATCGAGGCCGAGCGCAGGCCGGGATCGAAGCGGCCGACGTTCGCAACGGTGCACGGCCGTGACGCCACCGAGGTGTGCGCCAGCGACCTCACACTCGACAAGTTCATCGACGCGCAGACGCTGGCCGCCACCCCGACGCTGCCCGGCCCCAGCGCCGAAACCCGAACCGTTCTGCTGACGGGTGCCACCGGATTCCTCGGGCGATACCTGGCCCTGGAGTGGCTGGAGCGAATGTCGCTGGTCGACGGAAAGCTGATCTGCCTAGTGCGCGCCAAGGACGACGCGGGCGCACGTGAACGGCTGGACAAGACGTTCGACAGCGGCGACCCGGAGCTGCTGCGGCACTACCGGGAACTGGCCGCCGACCATCTCGAGGTGCTCGCCGGTGACAAGGGCGAACCCAATCTCGGGCTGGATCAACAGACTTGGCAGCGGCTGGCCGACACCGTCGACCTGATCGTCGACCCCGCCGCGTTGGTCAACCACGTGCTGCCCTACAGCGAGCTGTTCGGCCCCAACGCGCTGGGCACCGCCGAGCTGATCCGGATCGCGCTGACCACGAGGCTGAAGCCGGTCAGCTACGTGTCGACGATGGGTGTCGGTGATCAGATCGAGCCGTCGAAGTTCGTCGAGGACGCCGACATCCGGGTGATCAGCCCGGTGCGCAAGATCGACGACAGCTACGCCAACGGCTACGGCAACAGCAAGTGGGCCGGCGAGGTGCTGCTGCGCGAGGCAAACGACCTGTGTGGCCTGCCGGTCGCGGTGTTCCGTTGCGACATGATCCTCGCCGACGCCAAATACCGGGGCCAGCTAAACCTGCCGGACATGTTCACCCGGTTGATGTTGAGCCTGGTGGCCACCGGCATCGCTCCCGGCTCGTTCTATGAACTCGATGCGGACGGCAACCGGCAGCGAGCCCATTATGACGGCCTGCCAGTCAATTTCATCGCCGAGGCAATCGCTACGCTCGGCGAACGTGTGGTCGACGGCTTCGAGACCTACCACGTGATGAACCCCTACGACGACGGCATCGGGCTCGACGAGTACGTGGACTGGCTGATCGACGCCGGATATCCGATCCAGCGGGTCGGGGACTACGGGCAGTGGCTGGGCCGATTCGAGACCGCGATACGCGCCCTGCCGGACAAGCAGCGCCAGGCGTCATTGTTGCCGCTGTTGCACAACTATCAGCGGCCGGCAAAGCCGATCAACGGGTCCTTCGCCCCGGCCGAGCGGTTCCGCGCCGCGGTGCAGGAGGCGAAAGTCGGCCAGGACAAGGACATTCCACACGTGACGCCGGCGGTCATCGTCAAGTACGTGACCGACCTGCAGTTGCTCGGGCTGCTGTGACACGTGTGCGCAGGTCAGCGGCGGGGTGCTGATCGTGCCTGAGCACATCGGTGGCGCCACTTCGGTGGCGGCCATCGCTAGGTCGGCGTGAGCGCTAGGTCGGCGTGAGCGCTCGGTCGGCGTGAGCGCTCAGTCGTCCGAGGCGTCGATCTGGGCGAGTATTTCGTCCGGGATGTCGGCGTTGGTCCAGACGTCTTGGACGTCATCGCTGTCTTCGAGCGCATCGACCAGCTTCATGACCTTGCGCGCGCCCTCCGCGTCGAGCGGGACAGTGACCGACGGCTGGAAGCCTGCCTCGGCCGCGTCGTAGTCGATGCCCGCGTCCTGCAGCGCGGTGCGCACCGCGACCAAATCCGAAGGTTCGCAGATAATCTCGAATGAGTCACCGAGGTCGGTGACATCCTCGGCGCCGGCGTCGAGCACGGCGGTCAGCACGTCGTCCTCGGTCAGGCTGTCCTTGTCCAGGGTCACGATGCCCTTGCGGGAGAACAGATACGCCACCGAACCTGGATCGGCCATGTTGCCGCCGTTGCGGGTCATCGCGACGCGCACCTCACCGGCGGCGCGGTTGCGGTTGTCGGTCAGGCATTCGATCAGCACCGCCACGCCGTTGGGTCCGTAGCCCTCATATGTGATGGTCTGCCAGTCGGCGCCGCCGGCCTCCTCGCCCCCGCCGCGCTTGCGGGCCCGCTCGATGTTCTCGTTGGGCACCGAGTTCTTCTTGGCCTTCTGGATCGCGTCATACAGCGTCGGGTTGCCGGCCGGGTCGCCACCGCCGACGCGCGCGGCAACCTCGATGTTCTTGATGAGCCGGGCGAACATCTTCCCGCGGCGCGCGTCGACGACGGCCTTTTTGTGCTTGGTGGTGGCCCACTTGGAATGGCCGCTCATCTCCTGCTTCCTCTTTTCGTTCTCTTTTATCTGCTCGACGAGTTTACGTGGGCGGGCGGCTGGATCCGGCGGGCGACGATGTTGGCGGCCGGCTACGCCCGGCCGGCGACGATGTCGACGAACATCCGGTGGACGCGGCGATCGCCGGTCATCTCGGGATGAAAGGCCGTCGCCAGCATCGAGCCCTGGCGGACCGCCACCATGTGACCCGCGGCGCGGGCCAGCACCTGCACGCCCGCGCCGACCCGCTCGACCCACGGCGCGCGGATGAACACCGCATGCATCGGGGTGTCGAGCCCGTCGAACGGGATGTCGCCCTCGAACGAGTCGACCTGACGCCCGAATGCGTTGCGCCGCACCGTCATGTCGATGCCCTTCAGCGGCACCGCTTCGCGGCCCGCCGCGCCGGCGTCGATGATCTCGGTCGCCAGCAGGATCATGCCCGCACACGAGCCGTACACCGGCAGGCCCTCGGACACCCGCGCCCGCAGCGGCTCCAGCAACTCGAACTCCTTCAACAAGTGGCTCATCGTCGTTGATTCCCCGCCCGGGATGATCAACGCGTCGACGGCGTCCAGCTCGCCGCGGCGGCGCACCGTCGACGGCTGGGCCCCGGCTTCGTGCAGCGCCGCGATGTGCTCGCGGGTGTCACCCTGCAGTGCGAGCACGCCGACTCGCGGCGCGCTCATCTGGTCTCCGTCGCCGGGGATTTCCAGTCGCGCGGGAAGCGGGTCAGGCCCTCCTGCACCACCGCCGCGGCCATCCGCCCGTTGCGGTCGAAGATTTTGCCCTGAGTCAGGGCCCGGCCGCCGCACGCCGACGGTGACGATTGGTCGTAGAGCAGCCATTCGTCGGCCCGAAACGACCTCATGAACCACATCGCATGGTCCAGCGATGCCACCTGCAGATGCTTGCGCTCCTCGGGGTGGAGCACCTGCGCCGATCCGAGCAACGTGAGATCGCTCATGTAGGCCAGCGCGCAGATGTGCAGCACCGGGTCGTCGGGCAGCTGGTCGCGATGGCGGAACCACACCTGCTGCCGGGATGGGGAACCCGGACGCGGCTTGAGCCGATCGCGCGGCACTATACGCAGATCCCACTCCTCGAATTGCCGGAAGCCTTCGCTATCGATGTAGTGGGTCGACCGCACCTCGACGAGCTCCTCGGGCTCGGGCGCATCGGGCATATCCTCTTGGTGCTCAATGCCCTGCTGCTCGACCTGAAAAGACGCCGACATCGAGAAGATGGTTTCGCCGTGCTGGATGGCGTTGACCCGTCGCGTGCAGAAGGAACCGCCCTCACGCAACCGCTCGACCAGAAAGATGGTGGGCGCCTCGGGGTTTCCCGGTCGCAGGAAATACCCGTGCAGCGAGTGCACGTGAAAGCGGTCCTCCACGGTGCGCACCGCCGAAACCAGCGACTGGCCCGCGACATGGCCGCCGAACGTGCGGTTGCGTACTCCCGGCCCCACCCGGGCGATGCTGCCCCGAAAGATGTTGATCTCGAGCCGCTCGAGATTAAGGATCTCCTCGATTGCCACTAGAGATGTTTACCAGCCCTTACCAGCCGCGCTCGGCGAGCCGGTGCGGGGTGGCGATGTCCTCCACGTTGATGCCCACCATCGGCTCGCCCAACCCACGCGACACCCTCGCGAGCACGTCGGGATCGTCGTAGAACGTGGTGGCCTTGACGATCGCGGCGGCGCGCTGCGCCGGGTCGCCGGACTTGAAGATGCCGGAGCCGACGAACACGCCCTCGGCGCCCAGCTGCATCATCATCGCGGCGTCGGCCGGTGTCGCGATGCCGCCCGCGGTGAACAGCGTCACCGGCAGCTTGCCGGCCCGCGCCACCTCGACGACCAGATCGTAGGGTGCCTGCAGTTCCTTGGCGGCGACGAAGAGCTCGTCATCGGACAGCGACGTGAGGCGGCGGATTTCGCCGCCGATCGCCCGCATGTGGGTGGTCGCGTTCGACACGTCGCCGGTGCCGGCTTCGCCCTTGGAGCGGATCATCGCCGCGCCCTCGGTGATACGGCGCAGCGCCTCACCGAGATTCGTGGCGCCGCACACGAACGGCACGGTGAACTTCCACTTGTCGATGTGGTGGGTGTAGTCGGCCGGAGTGAGCACCTCGGATTCGTCGATGTAGTCCACGCCGAGGCTCTGCAGGATCTGCGCCTCAACGAAATGGCCGATGCGGGCCTTGGCCATGACCGGGATGGTGACCCCGGAGATGATGCCCTCGATCAAGTCGGGGTCGCTCATCCGCGCCACGCCGCCCTGCGCGCGGATGTCGGCGGGCACCCGCTCCAGCGCCATCACCGCGACGGCCCCCGCGCCCTCGGCGATTTTGGCCTGCTCGGGCGTGACGACGTCCATGATCACGCCGCCCTTGAGCATCTCGGCCATGCCGCGCTTGACCCGCGCCGTACCGGTTTGAGCCGCGCTGTCCACCGCTGTCTCTCCTGTCAGCACTCCCCCATTACCTGGCCAGTCTAGTGGCCGGGCACCAGCGGTTTTTCCGGTGTGGAGGGTGGCGGGCGGTCGAGTGTGAAGTGAGGGATTTCAGAGTGCGTGCAGGGCGACGACACGCCGCGGGGTTGCGCCGTGGGCTCACAGTCGAGTGCGTGGGATCACACTCGAGTGCGTGGGCTCACACTCGAGGTGTGGGCTTGGCACATCGCGGCGGGACCTGGTCAAAGCGCGGCTATCGGATTGGTTGCGGCTCGCGTCGCTCGGTGGCGTCTTGGGTGGCGTCGGCCAGCGCGTTGGCGTCGGCGAGCAGCTCGGCGAGCTGCAGCGGGTACACCGCCTCCCCGGATGCGACCAGCGCCTCGATATCCTGTGCGTCGCACCAGCGGTGGCCGTGGATGTAGCGTCGCTCCAGCGGGGTGTGGCCGTCGGTGGACGGTGCGAACCGCCGAGTGCGGTGCACGAAGAACAGCTCGTGGCTGCGGATGACCGCGTTGTTGAAGTCGATGATCGCGTCGCGCCGCCACACCGGCCCGAACATCGCGTCGGCGTCGGCCCGCAGACCCGTCTCCTCATACAGCTCGCGCGCGGCGGCCTGGGCCAGCGTCTCGCCCGGCTGCGCCTGCCCGCCGACGGTGAACCACCACCGCGGCGCGCTGCCATCGGCGACCGCGGGGTCGGATCCGCAGAACAGCAGCACCTTGCCCTCCTCGTCGAGCAGCACGATCCGCGCCGACGTGCGCACGTCGACGACCCCCGAATCGGCCGCAGGCGCCGACTCGCCCCGCTCGGTGATCTCGAAATATGTTGGTAACGCCGCGGTTCCGCCGAGCCGCAGCCAGCGCACCGCGGGCCGCTCGCGCAACGTCAGCGTGTCGCGCACCGCATCGTTGTGAAACCGGCGGGCCAACAGCACCCGCGCCTCGGCATCGGCGAGTTCGGCAATCAGCGCGGGCCGCAGCGCCGACGTGTCCACGGTCGCCAGCGCGGCCGACAGCTCGTTCTCCGCGGTCTCGCGGGCGGCGCGGGGCGCCCGCTCGGCGGCATCGGCCAGCGCCACCAGGCGCTTGCACTCGGGGGTTTCGCCGTAGGCGTCGGCGGCCACCGCCCGGGCCACCACGGCGCGGCGGGCCAGCGCCCCGTCCAGCGCCTGCCAGGAAAGGTCGTAGCGCACGTGCAACCGGTCCAGCCGCGTCGCGGTCTGGTAGGCCCAGGCCAAGACCGCGACGATCACGACGATCAGCGCCGCGACGGCGATCGCGGCCCACGTCACCATCAGCTGGCCACCTGAACCTTCGAACCCGCCGCCGCGACCGTCTCGTAGACCCGCATGATCTGCTGCGCGACCACCGACCAGTCGTAGCGGCGCACCGCCGCGGTGGCCGCCTTGACGTAGCGAGCCCGCAGCGTGTCGTCGTCGAGCACGACGATGATGGCCCGGGCCAGCGCGTCGGCGTCGTCGACCGGTACCAGACAGCCCGCCTCGCCGTCACGCAGCACACGGCGGAACGCGTCGAGGTCGCTGGCCACCACCGGGGTGCCGGCGGCCATCGCCTCGACCAGCACGATGCCGAAGCTCTCCCCGCCGATGTGGGGCGCGCAGTACACGTCGGCGCTGCGCATCGCCGACGCCTTGGTCTGCTCGTCGACCTGCCCGAGGAAGCGCAGGTGAGTGGCGAGCGGTCCGGCCTGCTCGCGCAGTTCGTCGCTGTCGCCGCGCCCGACGATCAGCACGTCGAGCTCGGGGAACCGCTCGACCAGCCTGGGCAGCGCCCTCAGCAGCACGGCCATGCCCTTGCGGGGTTCGTCGAACCGGCCTAAAAACAGCACGGTCTTACCGGGCCGCGGATAGCCGTCGAGCGGCGGCGCGTCGGCGAACGACTTCACGTCAACGCCGTTGGGAATTTCCACCGCGTCGGAGCCCAGTGCCTCCATCTGCCAGCGCCGGGCCAGATCCGACACCGCGATCCGACCGATGATCTTCTCGTGCCAGGGGCGCAGTATGCCCTGAAACACGCTGAGCGTCAACGACTTTGTGGTCGACGTGTGAAAGGTCGCCACAATCGGACCCGCCGCGATCATCAGCGCCAGCATCGACAGGCTCGGCGCGTTGGGCTCGTGCACATGCAGGACGTCAAAGTCGCCCTCGACCAGCCAGCGCTTGACCTTGCGGTGGGTGGCCGGGCCGAACCTGAGCCGCGCCACCGAGCCGTTGTATGGAATCGGCACGGCCTTGCCACCGGAGACCACGTAGTCGGGCAGCTTCACATGGGGCGACGACGGCGCCAGCACGCTGACGTCGTGATGGCGCGCGCGCATCACCGCGGCCAGCTGCAGCACGTGTGACTGGACGCCGCCGGGCACGTCAAACGAATACGGGCACACCATCCCGATTCGCATCAGGCGTTCTCCTCCAGGCTGGCGCGGCGCTCGGCGGATAGATCAGCCAACCACTGCGGCTGCAGCATGTGCCAGTCGGCGGGATGTTCGGCGATCTTCGCGGTGAAGTGGTCGGCCAGCGTCTGGGTGATCGCGCCGACGTCGCCGGAGCTGACGTCCAGCGGCGGGTATATGGCACAGCCCCACCCGCTGCCCTCGTACCAGCAGTACGCGGGCAGCAGCGCGGCACCGGTCTCGATCGCCAGTCGCGCGGGTCCGGCCGGCATGCGGGTGGGTTCCCCGAAAAAGTCGACCTGAACACCGTTGCGGGTGAGATCACGCTCGGCCATCAGACACACCACCCGGTTCGCGCGCAGCCGCTCTACGAGCACCTCATACGGCGCCCGCTCGCCACCGGACAGTGGCAGCACCTCGAAGCCGAGGCCTTCCCGGTACTCGATGAATCGCCGGTACAGCGATTCGGGCTTCAGCCGTTCGGCGACGGTGGTGAAGGTGCCGTAGTTCTGCGCGAGCCACACTCCGGCCATGTCCCAGTTGCCGCTGTGCGGCAACGCCGTTATGACGCCGCGACCGGCGGCGAGACCGGCGTCCAGGTTTTCGCCGTTGATCACGAGCTCGCGGCCCAGCCTCGCGAGGTCCATGGAGGGCAGCCGGAACGCCTCACGCCAGTACCGCGCATAGGAGGCCAGCGACGCGCGGATCAGCGAGCCGGGCACCTCGGCCGGGGGCACGCCCACGACGCGGGCAAGGTTCTTGCGAAGCTGCTCGGGGCCACCGCCCAGCGCGGCGTAGAACGCGCCGGCGTCAAAAGCGCTGCGCGCCATGGAGTCGGGCATGGCCCGCACCAGCCGCCAGCCTGCGGCGTAGCCCCAATCCTTGACGTGTTCGCCCACCACGTTGCGCCCGACACGCGGAATCCACGGTCCCACCGGCGGTTTGAACATCCGCGCATCGCTGCGCTCGCCCCCGCCGGCGGGAGGTACCCCCACGCCGCGGGCGATCACGTTTCGCTCGTTTCCGGCTTGTGCAGCTCGTCCATCGCTCCAGGTGAACTGCGCACGGTGTGCAATCGCTGCGCGAACGTGATCAGGCTGGCCACGGCCAGCACCCACATCGCAATGTGCAGCGCCCACGGCAGCGGGAAGAACGGCAGATCCGACAGCCCCGCACCGCCGAGGACGATGGTCAGCCGCTCGGGCCGTTCGATGATTCCGCCGCCGCCGTTCAGCCCGCTCGCCTCGGCGCGGGCCTTGATGTACGAGATCAGCTGCGAGGTCACCAGACAGATCAGCGTGGCCACGACGAGCGGGTAGTTCTTCAGGCCGAAGGCCGCCCACCACAACAGGCCGGCGAACACCGCGCCGTCACCGATGCGATCACACGTCGCATCGAGCACGGCGCCGAATCTGGTTCCGCCGCCGCTGACACGCGCCATCGCGCCGTCGAGCATGTCAGCCAGCACAAAGAACGAAACCACCACGCTGCCCCAGAACAGCTGGCCGATCGGATACAGCGTCAGCGCGCCGATCACCGACGCCGCGGTGCCGATGATGGTGACGCTGTCCGGGGTGAACCCCGCCCGCAGGAACGCTCGGGCCACCGGCGTACTGAGCTTCACGTACGCCGCGCGCGTCATCAGATAGAAGTTGCTCACGGCTGCTTCGCCCACTCCTTCGCCAGCAGCTCGCGGGTATCGCGCAACAGCTGCGGAATGATTTTCGCGCCGCCGATGATCGTGATGAAGTTCGCGTCGCCACCCCACCGCGGCACCACATGCATGTGCAGGTGTTCGGCCAGGGAACCGCCTGCGGACGTGCCCAGGTTCAGGCCCACGTTGAAGCCGTGCGGATGTGAGACGGCCTTGATCACGCGGATCGACTTCTGGGTGTAGGCCATCAGCTCGGCGCTTTCCGCGTCGGTGAGGTCCTCCAGCTCGGCGACCCGCCGGTACGGCACCACCATCAAGTGCCCGGGGTTGTACGGGTACAGGTTGAGCACCACATACACCAGCTCACCGCGGCTCACGACCAGGCCGTCCTCGTCCGGCAGCGTCGGGATGTCGGTGAAGGGCGCCGCTTCTGGCGACGACGCATCGCGGCGAAGCGGCGCCTCGGCGATGTAACTCATCCGGTATGGCGTCCACAGCCGCTGAAGATGGTCTTCCTCGCCGACACCGCGGTCGATGATGGTGCGTTCGTCATCGCTTGCAGGATCGGTCACTTCACGCTCAGCTTCATCAGATCGGCTGTCGGCGACGTGTTTTCGCGGCAGGCGATCCACTTCACTATCGCATCCACCGCCTCGCCGCGGGGAACGCCGTTGAGCTGGCTGCGGTCGCGGAAGCGGAAGCTCACCGCGTCCGCTTCGACGTCGCGGTCGCCGGCAAGCAGCAGGAATGGGACCTTCTGGTTGGTGTGGGTGACGATTTTCTTGGCCATGCGGTCGTCGCCGGTATCGACCTCGGCGCGGATGCCGAGTGACTTCAGTTGAACCGCAACGGCTTCCAGGTACGGTACGTGTTCGTCGGCGATGGGAATACCGACTACCTGCACCGGTGACAGCCATGCCGGAAACGCGCCGGCGTAGTGCTCGGTCAGGATGCCGAAGAACCGCTCGATCGACCCGAACAACGCCCGATGGATCATCACCGGCCGCTTGCGGGTGCCGTCGGCGGCGGTGTACTCGAGCTCGAACCGCTCGGGGAAGTTGAAATCAAGCTGGATAGTGGACATCTGCCAGGTGCGGCCGAGCGCATCCTTGGCCTGCACCGAGATCTTCGGGCCGTAGAACGCCGCGCCGCCCGGGTCGGGCACCAGCTGCAGGCCGGACGCGGCGCCCACCTCGGCGAGGGTGTCGGTGGCTTCTTCCCACGCCTGCGCGGAGCCGACGAACTTGTCGGGATCCTTGGTGGACAGCTCCAGATAAAAGTCCTCGAGGCCGTAGTCGCCGAGCAGATCAAGCACGAACCGCAGCAGCGACGTCAGCTCGTCGCGCATCTGATCGCGGGTGCAGAAGATGTGCGAGTCGTCCATCGTGAAGCCGCGCGCCCGGGTCAACCCGTGCACCACGCCTGACTTCTCGTAGCGGTAGACGGTGCCGAACTCGAAGAGCCGCAACGGAAGTTCGCGATACGACCGGCCACGGGCCCGGAAGATCAGGCAGTGCATGGGGCAGTTCATCGGCTTCAGGTAGTAGTCCTGCCCGGGCTTGCGCACGCTGCCGTCGTCGTTGAATTCGGCGTCGACGTGCATCGGCGGGAACATGCCGTCGGCGTACCAGTCCAGATGTCCCGAGGTGTGGAACAACCCCTCCTTGGTGATGTGCGGGGTATTGACGAACTGGTAGCCGGCCTCGATGTGCTTGGCCCGTGAGTACTGCTCCATCTCGGTGCGCACGATGCCACCCTTGGGGTGGAACACCGCTAAGCCCGAACCGATCTCGTCGGGAAAGCTGAACAGGTCCAGCTCGGCGCCCAACTTGCGGTGGTCGCGGCGCTGGGCTTCCTCGATCAGTTCCAGGTGCCGCTCGAGCGCCTCCTGCGATTCCCATGCGGTGCCGTAGATGCGCTGCAGACTCGCATTGTCCTGGTTGCCGCGCCAGTAGGCGGCCGAACTGCGGGTCAGCTTGAATGCCGGGATGTACTTGGTGGTCGGGATGTGTGGGCCCCGGCACAGGTCACCCCATTCGCGTTCGCGCGTGCGGGGATTCAGATTGTCGTAGGCGGTCAGCTCGTCGCCGCCGACCTCCATGATTTCGGCGCCGCCGGACTTGTCGTCGACGAGTTCGAGCTTGTAGGGCTCGTTGGCCAGCTCGGCGCGAGCCTGCTCCTTGGACTCGTACACGCGCCGGGAGAACAGCTGGCCCTCCTTGACGATCTGGCGCATCTTCTTCTCCAGCGCCTCAAGATCTTCGGGTGTGAACGGTTCGGCCACGTCGAAGTCGTAGTAGAAGCCGTCGGTGATTGGCGGCCCGATGCCGAGCTTGGCCTCGGGAAACAAGTCCTGCACGGCCTGCGCCAGCACGTGGGCAGTCGAGTGCCGGATCACGCTGCGGCCGTCCTCGGTGTCGGCGGCGACCGGGGTCACCTCTTCGTCGGTGTCGGGCGCCCAGCCCAGGTCGCGCAGCTTGCCCGCGGCGTCACGGACAACCACGATCGCGCCCGGCTCGCCGCGGCCCGGCAGCCCCGCTTCGCGGACCGCGGCCGCGGCGGTGGTCCCCGCAGGCACCCTGACGGCGGCTGCGGTGACGGGGCTGGCGGCGGGGCTCATCGGCGGACTCTCCGGGTGGTTTGAGGGTATTTGTGATCGCGACCATGCTATCGGGGTGGCCGGTGAGGACCCCAGCCGATCGGGCTCTGCGGCCAGGCCCGTTACGGGATCGCGACGACCGCCACCCGGCGGCGCTTCATGGTTGGCCGGGGCGCAATCGGACGAAGAGCGCCTCCGCACCGGCCAGCACGGTGTCGCCGTCCAGCAGCCGACCCTCGACGAAGATTTTGCGTCCGTCGACTCGCTCGATGCCCGCGTCGATCCGAAGCTCCTTTTCAATGGGCGCGATCTTGCGGTAGTCGATGTGCAGGAATGCGGTGCGCTGGTAGAGACTTTTGGTCAGCTTCGACGCGGTGTAGCCCAGCACCGAGTCGAACAGCAGCCCCAGCGCCCCGCCGTGCACGGCGCCGTTGCGGCCGAGGTGATAGCGACGAAACCGCGCAACCCCGCGGATGCGGCCGTCGTCGGTCTTCTTCAACAGCGTCGGGACCTGCAGCACGTTGCCGCGATTGGGCAGGTCCAGGCGCCGCCCCGACGGCGACGCCCACTCGTCGGCCCAATAGGGCGCCAACAATTTGGACACGTCCTCGATCAATTCGGCGGCCTGGCTGATCACCTCGTCTGGTGCGTCGACCGCGCGGGCATGGTCCTGCAGGGTGCGCACGGCTTCCACGAAGCGGCCGTAGTCGGGTCCGCCGCGGCTGGTGGGTACCGGTGGGTTGAAGCCGCCTCCGCGGTGCGCGTCGCCGGGATGGTCCGGGGCGGATCCCCGGGTCGCTTCGCTGTTGCCCTCTATGGCCACCCGGTCACCGTATTGCCCTACACCTCAGCCGGCAGCACCGAGGCGCGACATCTCGTCGAACTCCTCGTCGGTCAGCTTGATCTGGGCGGCGGCGACGTTCTCTTCCAGGTGCGCGACGCTGGAGGTGCCCGGGATCGGCAGCATCACCGGCGAGCGCTTGAGCAGCCAGGCCAGCGCCAGTTGCGACGGGGTGGCGTGGTGCCCGGCGGCGATCCGCTGTAGCGGGCCGTCGGGCGCGGCGAGCGGTCCGGCCGCCAGCGGGAACCACGGAATGAAGCCGATGCCCTGCGCCTCGACGGCCGCGAGCAGCGGCTCGGCGGTGCGCACCTGCAGGTTGTACATGTTCTGCACCGACACAATGGTGCCGACCTTCTGGGCGGCCCCGAGCTGCGCGACGTCAACCTCCGACAGACCGATGTGGCGGATCTTGCCTTCCTGTTGCAGCGCGACGAGCTCGCCGACCTGGTCCTCAAGCGGGAACTTGCGGTCGATGCGGTGCAGCTGAAACAGGTCGATCGTGTCGACGCCGAGGCGGCGAAGGCTCATTTCGCACTCCTGGCGCAGATAGGCCGGGAAGCCGAGCTCGGGCCACTCGTCGGGGCCGGTGCGCACCAGGCCGGCCTTGGTGGCGATCACGAGGCCA
>NZ_DASQVQ010000141.1:0-3710 GCF_035640695.1 Mycobacterium sp. | reverse complement strand
CCTCGCATCGGTGCATGAACGAGCCAAGTGCCACGAACTCGGATGAGCCGTCCTTCGACCGCGCATCCTGCACCCGGACAACAACATCCGGACCGGCCGGGCCTGGCTTACCGTCGGGCAGCTCGACTTTCCAGACCCCGTCCCCGCCGTTGCCCCGGCCCTGCTTGAGGACCAGGCGGCCCATCTGCCCGAGGCGGTCAGGGAATCCGCGGGCGAACTCGCCCGCGGACCGATACAGGCCGGTGTCGCTGCCCCAGCCGAGGTCACGGGTGCGGTAGAGGATCTCCTTGGTACCCATCTGAAGGATCACGTCGGGATGAGCCGACACCCAGACACCTTTCGATGACACCTCGCGCAAGAGCGGATCTAGCAGGACGCGGCTGACCCCGTCCTGGATGGGATTCACCCACACCAGGACGCCATCGAGGGTCAGTAGCTGCTGCCGGACCTCATCGACGGCATCGTCGCTGTAGGCGACCGGGTCGATAATCACAGGCAACCTGCCGAACGCGTCATACAGCGGCTCGAGGCCCCGATCCGCGGGTGGCAATGGCACCTCAGCTCGCCGGTCACCTCGCCATAGCACCCCGATACGCAGCGCTTCTTGCTCCTGCCTCACGATCACATAGCTCCCTTGCCTCGACACTCATCCCCGCTGCTGCAACCATGGTTACACCATACGTTGCAGCCCGGGCTCCCGCTTGACGGCGTCGGGTTTCGACGCCACGGCCACACGATGGAGGTGGCGGTCGCGACGGTGGATACCGGCCGTCGTCGTCGCGGCGCTGGTCGCGGCGCTGCTGGTGGCATGGACGGTGCCGTTGCGGTCGGTGGCCGAGGTCGCGTTGCCCGGTGACGGTTGGTGGTTCGACTACGCCAGCCAACTCGGCAACGCCCGCCGCCGCGACTTCGAGGGCTCGCGAACGATGCAGCCATGGTTACACTGGATTCGGGCGGCTGGGACCTACTCGTCACCATACGAAGGCACCGTGTTCGGCCGGCCATTGGGTTTCGCACTGCGCGACATCGGGTTGCCCGACGTATATCTCTGGCACGTATCTCTGGCACGGCGAACTCGACCGCGAGGTGCCGATGAGCACGGCCCGCGCGCTGGCGGTGAACTGCCGCGCTGCATGGCCACGTACTACCCGCGATGAGGGGCACATCTCGGTCATCGTCAACCACGCCGAGCAGATCGTGAAGTCCCTGACGACCAGCCCAGCCGCCGAAAGCTAGCCCAGACGGCGCCGGCCTAGATCCGCGGTATATCGCGCCGGTCGCCCGGGGTGGCGAAGGTCACCGAGAAGACACAAGAGCGCGTACGCAACCGTGGTTACACTCGAGTCGGTTGGACCTCATTCGTCGTCACCGCCGACGGGTCGGGTAGCGCACAAAGAGGGATCGTGAGTTCAAGACAGCAATCGCCGAGGTATACGGCGTCGGTAACCACAACGGCACCGCCGGGCGGGGCGCCGCCAACCGGCGACGGATCCGCCCGGACCGCGGAGCCGGCGCATGCTCGACCGGCGGCCGACCAGGACACCCAGCTGCCAGCAGCCGCACGGCCCGGGCATCGACGCGCAATGTCTGCGGGTTCGTAATTCGTGACCACCACGTCACCGTGACCGAGCGGCCGCACGTTGGCCGTCGGATCGATCGATCGATCGGAGGACGCAACGTCGTGCCGCCAACTTCCACACCGATTACCTAGGGAACTCTGATGTCATTTGATACGCGTGAAGAGCGGCTCGCGCGCCGAATTGCCGATCTGTACGCCACTGACCAGCAGTTCGCCGATGCCCGGCCGAGTGATGCGATCACCTCGGCGGTCGAGCAACCCGGGCTGCGGTTGCCGGAGATGGTGCGCACGGTCATGGAGGGCTATGCGGAGCGGCCCGCGCTCGGGCAGCGCGCGGTGCACCTTGTCGAGGACCCGGCGACTGGGCGCACCTCAATGGAGCTGCTGCCGCGGTTCGACACCTTGAGCTACCGGGAATTGTGGGAGCGTGCCGGCGCGGTCGCGAGCGCCTTTGCCGCCGATCCAACACCCTCGGTGAGCCCTGGCGATCGGGTTTGTGTGCTGGGTTTCGCCAGCGTGGATTACACGATTGTTGATGTGGCGTTGGTGCGGACAGGCGCGGTGTGCGTTCCGCTGCAGACCAGCGCGCCGGTCAATGAACTGCGGCCCATTGTCGTGGAGACCGAACCGAGCGTGATCGCCGCGAGCGTCGACTATCTCTCCGACGCCGTCGAACTGGTGCTGACCGGGCATGCGCCTGCGCGGCTGGTGGTGTTCGACTACCACCCCGAGGTGGACGACCAGCGCGAGGCGTTTGAAGCCGCGCGAACGCGGTTGGCGGAAGCGGGCAGCCCGGTGGTTGTGGAGACGCTGGGTGACGTGCTCGACCGCGGCAAGACGCTGCCTGCCGCGCCGCTGTTCCTCTCCGATGACGACGATCCGCTGACCCTATTGATCTACACCTCCGGTAGCACCGGAGCACCCAAGGGCGCGATGTACCTCGAGCGCCGGGTCATCAACCTCTGGAGGGGGTTAAGCCGCGCGGCGTCGGGTCAGCAGAGCGCGGAGCCGTCGATCACGCTCAGCCTAATGCCCATGAGCCACATGATGGGCCGCGTGATCCTGTACGGGACCCTGTCTAGCGGCGGCACCGCATATTTCACGGCCAAGAGCGACCTTTCCACCCTTTTGGAAGACCTCGCTGTGGTACGCCCCACCCAACTGAGTTTTGTTCCGCGGATCTGGGACATGTTGTTTCAGAAGTTCCGGAGTGAGGTGGACCGGTGCTCATCCGTCGGCGCCGATCGGGCGGGCGTCGAAGCACAAGTTATGGCCGAACAGCGGCAGAACCGGCTCGGCGGACGGTTCGTCTCAGCCACGACGGGCTCCGCGCCGACCTCGGACGAGCTGAAGGCGTTCGTCGAGTCCTACCTCGACCTGCATCTGGTAGAGCTCTACGGCTCGACCGAGGCGGGCTCGGTCTTCGCCGACGGGCGGGTGCGACGCCCGCCGGTGATCGACTACAAGTTGGCCGATGTGCCCGATCTGGGTTACTTCCACACCGACCAGCCGCACCCCCGCGGCGAGCTGCTGGTCAAGTCGCGCGACTTGTTCCAGGGCTACTACAAACGGCCGGATGTCACCGCCGGGGTGTTCGACGCGGACGGCTACTACCGGACCGGAGACATCGTGGCCGAGGTGGGTCCGGATCAGCTGGCTTATGTCGACCGCCGCAACAACGTGCTCAAGCTCTCGCAGGGCGAGTTCGTGACCGTGTCAAAGCTGGAGGCGGTGTTCGGCGATAGCCCGCTGGTGCGGCAAATCTACATCTACGGCAACAGCGCACGCGCCTATCTGCTGGCGGTCGTCGTGCCCACGCCGGAGGCACTGTCGCGCTGGCCTTCTGCCGAGCTGAAGCCGCTGATCAGCGACTCACTGCACAATGTCGCGAAAGCGGCCGGACTGCAGTCCTATGAGATCCCACGCGACTTCATCGTGGAAACCACGCCCTTCACCACAGAGAACGGCCTGCTGACCGGCATCCGCAAACTGGCGCGACCCAAGCTCAAGGAGCACTACGGTCCGCGTCTGGAGCAGCTGTACACCGAGCTGGCCGAGGCTCAGGTCAACGAGCTGCGGGCACTGCGCGAGGGCGGCGCCGATGCGCCGGTGCTGCAGACCGTCAGCCGGG
>NZ_DASQVQ010000140.1:0-28725 GCF_035640695.1 Mycobacterium sp. | reverse complement strand
GTGCCGGTACTGGTCGAGGAGCGCGTCACGATGCGGCGGGAACTGTCGGCCCTGATCGCGCGGTCGCCGTTCGGGCAGGGTGCCGCGTGGCCGGTGGTGCAGACCGTGCAGCGCGACGGCGTCTGCGTGCAGGTGCTGGCGCCTGCCCCCGGGCTAGATGCCGAAGTCGGCACGGCCGCAGCACAATTGGCGCTGAACGTGGCCGCCGAGCTCGGCGTCGTCGGCGTGCTGGCCGTCGAGCTGTTCGAGACCAGCGACGGCGCGCTGCTGATCAACGAGCTGGCCATGCGGCCGCACAATTCGGGGCACTGGACCATCGACGGCGCCAACACCAGTCAGTTCGAGCAGCATCTGCGGGCGGTGCTGGACTACCCGCTCGGCGACACCGCGCCGACCGTTCCGGTCACGGTGATGGCCAACGTGCTGGGTGCGCCGCAGCCGCCGCACATGGCGATGGACGAACGGATACACCACCTGTTCGCCCGCATGCCGGAGGCCAAGGTTCATCTCTACGGCAAGGCCGAACGGCCCGGCCGCAAGATCGGCCACGTGAACATTCTCGGCGGCGCCGACGGATCGGCCGACGACGGCGAGTACGTCGCGAAGGTGCGTGAACGGGCAGCGCGGGCGGCACACTGGTTGTCGCACGCGCAGTGGACCGACGGATGGGACAACCATGGCTGAGGGCGCCCGAGTCGGGCTCATCATGGGCAGCGACAGCGACTGGACCGTGATGGAGGATGCCGCGCATGCGCTGGCCGAGTTCGACATCCCGTTCGAGGTCGGCGTGGTCTCCGCGCACCGCACACCCGAGCGGATGCTGGACTACGCCAAGAACGCCGCCGGCCGGGGCATCGAAGTGATCATCGCCGGTGCGGGCGGCGCCGCGCACCTGCCGGGAATGGTCGCCGCGGCCACGCCGCTGCCGGTCATCGGGGTACCGGTGCCGCTGGCCAAGCTTGACGGCCTCGATTCGTTGCTGTCGATCGTGCAGATGCCTGCCGGCGTTCCGGTGGCCACCGTGTCCATCGGCGGGGCACGCAACGCCGGGCTGTTGGCGGTGCGCATCCTCGGATCGGCGGATTCGACGCTGCGCAAGCGGCTTGAGGAGTTTCAGGTACAGCTCGCTGCGACGGTCCTGGAGAAGGACTCGGCGCTGCGAGACCGGCTGCTCGGGCCGTAGCGTCCGCAGGTAAATTCACTGGCAAGTAGCAAGGAGTTTCAGATGGCTAGTTGGGCCGGTGACCCGTCGTTCGACCTGTTCAAGCTTCCCGATGAGCACAACGAGTTGCGGGCGGTGCTGCGGGCCTTGTGCGAGAAGGAGATCGCGCCGTACGCCGCCGACGTGGACGAGCATTCCCGGTTCCCCGAGGAGGCGCTCAAGGCGCTCAGCGACGCCGGCTTTTCGGCAGTGCATGTGCCCGAGGAGTACGGCGGGCAGGGCGCGGACTCGGTGGCCACCTGCATCGTGATCGAAGAGGTCGCGCGGGTCGATGCGTCGGCGTCGCTGATTCCGGCGGTGAACAAGCTCGGCACGATGGGGTTGATCCTGGCAGGCTCCGAGGAGCTGAAGAAGCAGGTGCTCCCGTCGGTGGGGTCCGGAGAGGCAATGGCGTCGTATGCGCTGTCAGAGCGTGAGGCCGGCAGCGACGCCGCGTCCATGCGCACACGCGCCCGCCGCGACGGTGACTCTTGGATCCTCAATGGCTCCAAGGCGTGGATCACCAACGGCGGGAAGTCGACGTGGTACACGGTGATGGCGGTGACCGACCCGGACAAGGCCGCCAACGGCATCTCGGCGTTTGTGGTGCACAAGGACGACGAAGGCTTCACCGTCGGCCCGAAGGAAAAGAAACTCGGCATCAAGGGGTCGCCGACCACCGAGCTGTACTTCGAGGACTGCCGCATTCCCGCGGACCGGATCATTGGCGAGCCCGGCACCGGGTTCAAGACCGCATTGCGCACGCTAGACCACACTCGTCCCACCATCGGCGCACAGGCCGTCGGGATCGCGCAAGGCGCGCTGGACGCGGCGATCGCATACACCAAGGAACGCAGGCAGTTTGGCAAGCCGATCAGCGCCTTTCAGGGCGTGCAGTTCATGCTCGCCGACATGGCGATGAAGGTGGAAGCCGCGCGACTGATGGTTTACACCGCCGCGGCGCGCGCCGAACGCGGCGAGTCGGCGCTGGGCTTCATCTCGTCGGCCTCGAAGTGCTTTGCCTCCGACGTCGCGATGGAAGTCACCACCGACGCGGTGCAGGTGTTCGGCGGCGCCGGCTACACGCAGGACTTCCCGCTCGAACGCATGATGCGCGACGCCAAGATCACCCAGATCTACGAGGGCACCAACCAGATTCAGCGTGTGGTGATGGCGCGGGCGCTGCTCGCCTGATCTGGTTGCATTGAGACACAGACCCCTCGATTAACGCCGTCGTGAGCTGAGACATAACCCATATCGCACGAGGCTGTGTGTGGGCCATTTGTCGACGGTGATGCGATGCTCGGCAGCAACGTCCGCCGGTCGGAAGGCGTCAACATCGAGGCGAGCCGCGGCGATAACTACGGCACCCCGGATCATCGGGGACGGGTATGCACGGCGTCAGGTGCCGTGCTCATCCGCCCCGTCACCGTTAACCACGATGTGGCTTCGCCACCAATTCTGCGGGTACAGGGATGTCAATAGCCGCGCTGTGCAGGCGGGGCGTTCGCGCAAGTGATCAGCAACGACTGGAGCTTCGGTGCTAGCAAATCCTTTGTTTGCTTGCGGCACTTAGCCTGGTGTGCGACGCTAGCGCTGCGTCGACATCAGAAGTTCCACATTGTTGCCCGCGTCCGGCCATGTGCGCATGGACCGAAGAGCGAAGTAGGGGGACCCGGTGCAGGTTGCAGTGATTGGGAACGGCTATCTAGGCACGACGCATGCGGCATGCATGGCGCAAATCGGCCACAGCGTGCTGGGTGTCGATGTTGACGCCGAAAAGATCGCCAAGCTCCAGTCGGGTGAAGTGCCTTTCTTTGAGCCCGACCTCGAAGGCCTTCTGAAGGAAAACCTCGCCTCAGGGCGGCTCCGTTTCAGCACATCCTACGAGGAGGCTGCCGAGTTCGCGGATGTGCATTTTCTTGCGGTCGGCACCCCCCAGAGCACTAGGGGCCGCGGTGTTGATCTGTCTTATGTCGACGGGGCTATCGATGCGTTGAGTCCTCATCTCGTTCGCCCGACACTCATTGCCGGAAAATCGACCGTGCCGGTCGGCACGGCTCATCGCCTTGCTCAGCAGGTCCGAAGTGTGGCTCCCGCGGGCGAGGCGGTGGAACTAGCGTGGAACCCGGAATTTCTCCGTGAGGGATTTGCGGTACACGACACCTTACATCCTGATCGCATCATTGTGGGTGTCGAAAACGGCCCACAAGGCCGCGCAATCGAAACACTGAGAGAATTGTACCGTCCCATCTTGGATGCCACCGTGCCCTTTATGGTCACGGACTTGGAGACTTCCGAATTGGTCAAGATGGCTGCCAACGCTTTCCTCGCCACAAAGGTTGGCTTCATCAATGCCATCGCCGATCTGTGCGAGGCCGCGGGCGCCGACGTGACCTTGCTCGCCGATGCGATTGGCGCCGATAAGCGCATTGGCCGGCGTTTCCTGAATGCAGGGTTGGGTTTCGGTGGAGGGTGCCTGCCGAAAGACATTCGGGCACTTATCACGCGTGCCGAAGAGCTTGGCGTCGGTGGGTCGTTCGCTTTCCTGCGTGAAGTCGACAACGCCAATATGCGGCAGCGGCGCCGCATAATCGATATTACGGGAGAAATATGCGGATCACTTATCGGAACCAGGGTGGCCATCCTCGGTGCAGCATTCAAACCGAACACCGATGACGTTCGTGATTCACCTGCACTGAGCGTAGCTGGCCAATTCGAGCTGCACGGCGCGAATGTGAGTGTCTATGACCCCAAGGCGATGGACAACGCTCGGAAAACGTTACCGTCTTTGGACTACGCGCTCTCGAGTCTCGACGCCTGCCGCGGCGCTGACGTGGTGCTGGTGCTGACGGAATGGGAGGAGTTCCGGAACTTGCAGCCGCGCGAGCTTGCCGCCGTTACCCGGGCCAACAACATCGTCGACGCCCGGAATTGTCTGGATCCGCAGAAATGGCGAGCTGCGGGCTGGGTCTATCGCAGTCTCGGTCGTGCGTGACACCACCGCCTAGAGGTAACGCTATGAGAATCCTCGTTACCGGTGGGGCTGGATTTATCGGCTCGCATCTGTGTGAACTTCTGATCGGACGCGGCGACACCGTCGTTTGCCTGGACGACTTGTCGACCGGTAAGCGCGAAAACGTCGAACATCTCGACTCGTCACCGCGGTTCGCGTTCATCGAGGCGAGCGTGCTGCGTCCGCTCGACATCGATGGCACCTTCGATGGCGTCGTTCATCTCGCGAGCCCCGCGTCGCCCTCGGCGTTTATGGCTCGCCCCCTCTTTACATTGCGCACCGGCTCGGAGGGCACACGTAACGTCCTTGAGTTCGCGCACGCCAAAGCGGCACGGTTCATCTTGGCATCCACGAGCGAGGTTTACGGTGAACCGCAAGTGCATCCGCAGACCGAAGAGTACTGGGGCAGCGTCAATCCCATCGGTCCGCGGAGTGTGTACGACGAGGCCAAGCGGTATGCCGAAGCGTTGACAGTGGCTTACCGCACCTCCCGTAGCACCGATACCGGCATCGTGCGAATTTTCAACACGTATGGTCCCCGAATGCACTCCGACGACGGGCGCGTCGTTTCGAGCTTCATCCACCAAGCCCTACGGTGTGCGCCGTTGACCGTATTTGGTGACGGTTCCCAGACACGGAGCCTGTGCTACGTGGACGATTTGGTTCGGGGCATTGTGGCTATGTTGGACTCTGACGAGCCAGGCCCGATCAATCTAGGCTACCCGAATGAAATTTCCGTTCGCCAGATTGCGGAATTAGTCCGCGAGTTGGTTGGTTCCCGCTCGGAGATCGAGCTTCACCCACTTCCACAAGATGATCCGACGCGCCGACGTCCCGATATCGCCAAGGCGCGCGAACTGCTCGGCTGGACCCCAGAGGTGCCGGTGCGAGTAGGGATCGCCCGCACCATCGAATGGCATGCCCGGAACCTTCAAGCGGATTTGGCGTCATCATAGCTTTGGATCACCGTCATAGCACGGCACGTCAACCAATGTCGCGGGCGACCTTCTCGGTTTCCCGGCGCCGCTGCATCGCCGCCGCATCCGGGT
This sequence comes from Mycobacterium sp., assembly GCF_035640695.1. Lineage (GTDB taxonomy): Bacteria > Actinomycetota > Actinomycetes > Mycobacteriales > Mycobacteriaceae > Mycobacterium. The sequence goes on along the minus strand of NZ_DASQVQ010000140.1, from coordinate 23,459 downwards.
TGGCGACCTGCACCAGCGATGCCCCGGCCGCGAACACCGACAGCATGTTGTCCACCAGCTCCTCGGCGGTGTCCCACCGCGCCGTCGACAACACCCGATCGGCACCCGTGAATCCCTTGGCAACACCAGCATTTCGCGCCGCGGCAACCACGTCGTCGACCGACATGCCGTCGAGCGCAGGGCCCGGTCGCGGCTCGGCGGCGATCTGGTCGCCGTGCACACGCACCGAGGTCGCATAGTCAGTGACGCCGACCGGCAAGTCCGCGACCGGCCTTCCGAACGGGTCCAACGACAGCGCGATCACCTCACCGGCCGGCCCGACCGCGGCATCGGCCTGGTCGAGACGGTCGGCCGTGCAGAACGCGAGGTCGGCCTCAGCGCCGCCGATCAGCACCTCGGCACCGATCCACCAGATCCCGAACAACACCGCGGCAGTCTGCCAATGCGCGGGCAGTAGCACCGCCACCCGGCTGTGCGGACCGGCGCCCAACTCGTCGCGCAGCAGGTTGCCGGTCTTGGCCGCCCAATTGGCCAACGTCGCCGTCGACAACTCGATGCGTTCGCCGGTGGCATCGTCGTAGTAGGTGATTCGCGGACCGGCAGGATCCGAGCGCAGCAGCGGATCCAGCACGGCCGCACTGACCGTCGTCACGCTCAGTTGACGCACTCGGGATCGTTGGTGCCGGCGGTGATGATCGGCGACGGCGGCGGCGCCGTCGAATCCGCCGCCGACCCGGCGGCCGCCGCGTCGACGGCCTGCACCGTCGGATCGCGGCCGTCGAGGCCCGAGCCCGGCCCGGTGTAGTCCGACGACAAGATCACCCGCACGCTGCCCGGCGCCACCGCGGCGTCGACGACGATGGGTAGGTTGCCGAGTTCCTTGGACACCGCCTGCGCTCCCGGGTCGCCGTCCCTGGCGACCTGCACTTGGCTGTGCGTCACGTGTCCCGCTCGGTTGTTGCCGATCGTCCCTGCGGTGAATCCCTTGGCCGACAACACTTGTGAAACCGCGGCGGCCAGACCGTTGATGTTGCTGTCGTTCACCACGTCGGCGGTGGTCTTGGCCGGAGTGTAGGCCAGTTGCTCGGTCTTGCCCTTGTCTTGGTTGTCGAGCAGACTTTTCACCCACTCTTGCACCTGACCGGGGTCGACACGGACCACGCTTTGCATGCCATCGTCGCTCCAGCCGGACTCGTCGAGCACCGGGATGGTCGCGAACGCGACGCTCCCGGCGGCCAGTTTCTGCAACTGCTTCATGAAATCGATGGCGTTCCAACCCGCGGACAACACCACCGACCGTTGGATGGCTTGCTGCAACCGGTCCAGCGTGGCGGGGCTGGACAGCGTCTTGCCCGAAATGATCTGGTGCGTCAGCGATGCCATCACGGCCTGTTGCCGGGTCACCCGGTCCAGGTCGCCGCGCGGAAGGTCATGGCGTTGACGAACGAAGCTCAGCGCCTGCGGGCCGTCCAGTTTCTGCCAGCCGGCAGGGAAGTCGGCGCCGGAAAGCGGTTCGTACACCGCCTGTTTCAGACACACGTTGACGCCGCCCAGCGCGTCGGTGATCAACGCGAACCCGAGCAGCCCGATCTCGGCGTAATGGTCGACGGTCACCCCGGTCAGCGTCGCGACCGTCTTGATGAGCGCCTCGCGGCCCGCTTCGGTCGAACGCGATTCGGCCTCCGGCTCGGCGACCCCCGATTCCACCAGCTTGACCCGTTTGTCCTCCTTGACCTGGCCGTACACGCCATTGATCTTGGTCTTGCCCAGCCCGGGAGCCACGACGTAAGAATCGCGGGGTATCGAGATCGCGGTCGCCGACTTCGCGTTGTTCGGGATGCGCACCAAGATGATCGTGTCGGTGTTGGTGGCCACGTCGTCGCCCGCCCGCAACTTTGCGAGTTCTTGCTTGGACAGCGGGTTGCCGTGCGCGTCGGTGCGGCTGTCCATCCCGACGAGCAAGATGTCGATCGCGCCGTCGTCGCCGCCTTCGCCGAGTACCGGCGAGCTGATGTGGAAGATGCCGTCCTCGAACGACCGAAACTTGCTCCACGCCACACCGGTGCTCACGACGATCGCCAACGCGACGACCGTGGCCACGATGCGCACTGCGCGCCGCGCGCCCGCGACTGCTCCCGCAGCTGGCACAGCAGGCAAAAGAGATCCCCCGTTTCCATCCGACGCACCGATCAGGCTACTTGCGTAACCCCCGCGGGCCGGGGAGGTGACGCCCGGCGTGCCAGACTCGTCGGCGTGGACTTGCCGAGGATCGTGATCACCGGCGCCGGCGGGCAGGTCGGCCGATTTCTCGCCGGCCAGGCGGCGCGACATGGTCACGACGTGCGGGCTTTCACCTCGGCGCAGTGGGACATCACCGACCCGAACGCGGCCGAGCGCAGCGTCGGACCCGGCGACGTCGTCGTCAACTGCGCTGCCTACACCGCGGTGGACACCGCCGAAACCGACGAGGCCCGCGCGCACGCCGTCAACGCCGACGGGGCAGCGAACATCGCCCGGGCGTGCGCCCGCGTCGGGGCGCGGCTGATTCACATCTCCACCGACTATGTCTTCAGCGGTGTCTTCGAAAACGCCCCGCGCCCATACGACGTCGACGACCCGACCGGCCCACTGTCCGTCTACGCCCGCACCAAGCTCGCCGGCGAACAGGCGGTGCACGCCGCGCTCCCGGGCGCGCACGTCGTGCGCACGGCGTGGGTCTACACCGGGGTGGGCGGCGATTTCGTCGCCACGATGCTCAGCAAGGCCCGCGGCGACGGACCGGTTGACGTCGTCGCCGACCAGATCGGATCGCCAACGTATGTAGGGGATCTGGTTGCGGCGCTTCTGCAGCTGGCCGCGGGCCAGATCGCGGCGCCGCTGTTGCATGCCGCCAACGACGGCGCGGTGAGCCGGTACGAGCAGGCGCGCGCGGTGTTCGCCGGCGTCGGCGCCGACCCCGAGCGGGTACGGCCGGTCGGCAGCGCTCAGTACCCGCGTCCCGCGCCGCGGCCGGCGTATTCCGCGCTGTCCGGCCGCAAATCCGCGGCGGCCGGTCTCCCGCCGCTGCGGCCGTGGCGCGACGCGCTGGCCGACGCGCTGCGGACCGCCCGGTGACCGATTGGCTGCTGCTGCACGGCGTTCCGCTCAGCCCGCAGGTCTGGGACGACGTGCGGGTCCATCTGCGGGGCGACGTGCTGGTCCCCGATCTCACCGAGGCGATCTCGTCCGCCCCGCCCACCGGCCGGCTGCAGCGGCAAGTCGCGGCGGCACTGCTTCCGGATCTGCCGAATAACGTTGTTGTGGTCGGCCATTCGTTCGGTGGGCAGGTCGCGTTGGAGCTGGCTTTGCTTGCGCCGCAACGGCTTCGAAGGTTAATCATCGTGTGCAGCAGGCACACTCCGTTTCCGGCGTTCGCCGCCGGCGCGCGGGCGATCGCCGCGGGCGAGCAAGTGGACATCGACGCGGGTCTGCGGCGCTGGTTCACGCCGGCCGAGTTGGCTGCCGACCCGCCGGTCGTGCGCTACGTGTGCCGGCAGGTCGCCCGCGCACCGCGGCGGCCGTGGTCGGCGGGGCTGGCTGCGATCGCCGGCTACGACCGGTCGGCCGAGGCGGCCGGGATCGCCGTGCCGACGGCGTTGTTCGCCGCCGGACAAGACGAGGTTTCGCCTCCGGCGGTGATGGCCGAGCTCGCCGGCGCGATGCCGGACGCGGTCCTTGAGACAGTGCCGGCGTGGTCGCATATGTCGCCGTTCGCCGATCCCGCCGGGTTCGCCGCCCGGCTGACGGCGGCGGCGAATTAGGCACGGCTACAACATCAGCTTCAGGACCGCCGCTTCCCGATAGGAGTATTGAGCGAGCCCGTTACTCTCTAGGCCGTGAGTGACGAAGTCGTGGTGGTGACGGTGACATACTCACCGGGCCCGCATCTCGACCGGTTCCTGGCGTCGCTCGCGCACGCCACCGAACGGCCGGTCACCGTGGTGATGGCCGACAACGGGTCGACCGACGGTGCCCCCGAGGCAGCGCTGGAGCGATTCCCGAACGCGCGGCTGCTGCGCACCGGCGCCAACCTCGGGTATGGCACCGCGGTGAACCGGGCGGTCGCCGAGCTCGGCCCGGAATTTGAGTTCTTCGTCGTCGCCAACCCGGATGTGCACTGGGGTCCGTGCAGCATCGACGTCCTACTGGAGGCCGCCGCGCGCTGGCCGCGGGCCGGATCGCTGGGCCCGCTGATCCGCGACCCCGACGGCTCGATCTACCCGTCCGCGCGGCACCTGCCGAGCCTGATCCGCGGCGGCATGCACGCCGTGATCGGCCCGCTGTGGCGAACCAACCCGTGGACGGCCGCCTACCGTCAGGAACGGCTGCCGCCCAGCGAACGGCCCGTCGGCTGGCTTTCCGGATCTTGCCTGTTGCTGCGGCGCGCGGCCTTCGACGAGATCGGCGGCTTTGACGAGCGCTATTTCATGTATATGGAAGACGTCGACCTCGGCGATCGGCTCGGCAAGGCGGGCTGGCAGAACGTGTACGTTCCGTCGGCCGAGGTTTTGCATGACAAGGGCCATGCGACCGGCAAGGATCCCGCCCGCAACTTGGCCGCCCACCACAAGAGCACGTACATTTTTCTGGCGGACCGCTATCCCCGCTGGTGGCAGGCGCCGCTGCGATGGACGATGAGAGCTGCGCTCGCCGCGCGGACCAGCCTGGTCGTGCGTAACTCTCGACGTAAGCACGCGAAAGGACGGCGCTAACGTGGCGAATCCTGCCCAGGTCGACGCCGTCATCCTGGTGGGCGGCCAGGGCACCCGGCTGCGTCCGTTGACGCTGTCGGTGCCCAAGCCGATGCTGCCGACCGCCGGGTTGCCGTTCCTGACGCACCTGCTGTCCCGCATCGCCGCGGCCGGCATCGAGCACGTCGTGATGGGCACCTCGTACAAGGCCGGCGTGTTCGAGTCGGAGTTCGGCGACGGCTCCAAGCTCGGGCTGCAGATTCGATACGTCACCGAGGACGATCCGCTGGGCACCGGCGGCGCGATCGCGAACGTGGCCGACAAGCTGCGTCATGACACCGCGATGGTGTTCAACGGCGATGTGCTGTCCGGCGCCGACCTGAGCGCGCTGCTCGACCACCATGAACGCAGCCAAGCCGACGTGACACTGCATCTGGTGCGCGTCGGCGACCCCCGGTCCTACGGCTGCGTGCCGACCGACGACCAGGACATGGTGACGGCGTTCCTGGAGAAGACCCAGGACCCGCCGAGCGACCAGATCAACGCGGGCTGCTATGTCTTCACGCGCGCGGCGATCGACCGCATCCCGACGGGCCGGACCATGTCGGTGGAGCGCGAGGTCTTCCCGGCGATGCTGTCCGACGGCCTGCGGGTGTGCGGCTACGTCGACGCCACGTATTGGCGCGACATGGGCACGCCGGAGGATTTCGTGCGCGGCTCGGCCGACTTGGTGCGCGGCATCGCGCCGTCGCCCGCGCTCGGCGGCCACCGCGGTGAGGCGCTGGTGCACGACGGCGCGGCCGTGGCGCCCGGTGCGCTGCTGATCGGCGGGACGGTGGTCGGCCGGGGCGCCGAGATCGGGCCGGGGGCAAGGCTCGACGGCGCGGTGATCTTCGACGGCGTGCGCGTCGAGGCGGGCTCGGTGATCGAACGCTCGATCATCGGCTTCGGCGTGCGCATCGGGCCGCGGGCGCTGATCCGCGACGGCGTCATCGGTGACGGCGCGGACATCGGCGCGCGCTGCGAGCTACTGCGCGGCGCGCGGGTGTGGCCGGGGGTCAAGATCCCCGACGGCGGCATCCGCTACTCGACCGACGTCTAAAGACCGACGTCTAAAGACCGACGTCTAAAGACCTCGTTCGAACGTGACGCTGGCGTCACGTCTTAACGCGGTCGTGACTCTGGCGTCACGCTCGCGAACCAACGCGGTCCCGCGCCAGCGAAACCAATTGCGCCAGCGCCTGATCCGAGTTGTCCGGCAACCCGTCGATCGGCCACCAGCGCAGGTCGACGGATTCGTCGCTGCGCACGATCGGCGCGCCGGCCGGCGCGTACGACAGGAACTGCATGTCGAGGTGGCGGGTGGGCACGCCCAGCGAGCAGGTGATCGGGTGAACATGCACCGCAACCAGTTCCGGGTCGACGGTCAGCCGCGAAATACCCGATTCCTCAACCCCTTCGCGTAACGCGGCGGCCGCGATGTCGGCATCGTCCTCCTCGCAGTGACCGCCCAGCTGCACCCAGCGGTGCAGCCGCGGATGCAGGGTCAGCAGCACCCGCGACCCGGTGGCATCGAGCACCAGCGTGGAGGCCGTGACATGGCCGGGCACGCACTCGCGCCGGCACGCGTCCGCCCGCGCCAGCACGAATGCCAGCATCGCCTCCCGCACCGCGTCCTGCGCCGCATTGGGTGGATGCCAATCTGTCAGCGCGGCGATCGCCGACTCGCGCGGGCTCACTTCTGCACCAGCAGCCCGTCGACCGGCGGGGGGTCGCGAGGCCGCGGCGGTTCGGCCGGGTAGCCGATCGCGACCGCGCCGAGCGGCTCCCAGTCCGGCGGCAGCGCGAGTTCGTCGCGGACCAGGTCGGCGGCGAAGATAGTCGAGCCGATCCAGCAGCTCCCGACGCCGCGCACCGCCAGCGCGACCAGCAGCGCCTGCACCGCGGCCCCGACCGCGACCGTGAACATCGTCTGCTCGGCGGCGGTTCGGGCTTGGTCGGGATAGCTGTGCGCGCCGTCGGGAACCATCAGCGGGATCACGACTTCTGGCGCGTCATACAGGATTTGACCGCGCGCCACCCGTGCCTCGATGGCAGCCTCGGATTTGCCGTCACCGGCGAGGTCGGCGCGCCAGCGGTCCTTCATCCGGTCCAGCAGCCGGACCCGGTCCCCGGCGGTGCGCAACCAAACGAACCGCACCGGTCGGGTGTGGTGCGGTGCCGGGGCGGTGAGCGCCTCGGCGACCGCGGCCTCGATCAGCTCGGGCGCGACCGGCCGCGCGCTGAACCGCCGCACCGAGCGGCGCAGCAGCTGCGCCTGCGAACGGCCGAGTTCCAGTGCCTCCGCGGTGCCCAGCCAGAACAGGTCCTCCTCGCCGGGGCGCAGCAGCGCGCGGGCCGTCGACCCGTCGTCGCGCAGGGCAAGGCCGCGGACGACCGCGACCGGAATGTCGGTCAGCTTGCCCTTGACCAGATCGGCGGCCGCGGCGATCTCGTCGGCCACCGCGACCTCGGTGACCACCAGCTCGTTGCCGTGTCGGTCGTGGACGCCCGCGTAGCCGTGCAGCACCGGGATTCCGGCCGCGCCGATCGCGGTGTCGGTCTGCCCGTTGCGCCACGCGCGACCCATGGTGTCGCTGATCAGCACACCGACGGAGACCCCGAGCAGTTCGCGCAGCCGGTCGCGGAGCATCGCGGCGCTGCGGTCGGGGTCCGCGGGCAGCAGCGCCAACTCGGCGGATCCGACGTTGGATCCGTCCACCCCGGCTGCGGCCTGTACCAGGCCGAGCACGTTCTCGGTGATCAGGGTGCGGCCCTTACGCGCCAGCACCCGCACCGCCTCGGCATCAATCAGCTTGCGCCGCAATTCATCTCGCGCAACGGGATCATCGGGTGCCGGGATGATGCGGCCCTCACACTTGGACACCACCTTGCTCGTGACAACGACGACGTCGCCGTCCCGCAGCCACGCCGCGGCGGTTGCCACCGCCGCGGCCAGGTCGTCGCCCGGGCGGAATTCCGGTAGCCCGGTGACGGGCAGAATCTCGACGGCAGAACCGGACCCGTGGTCGCCCCCGGCCGGCGGCGTCGAACCGCCCCCGCCCCCGGCCGCCGGCACAGAACCGCCCCCGCCCCCCGCCGGCACAGAACCGCCCCCGCCCGCGGCCGCCGGCACAGAACCGCCGTCGGTCATGACCGCGGCCCCGACGTCAGGCCCGCCAGATCAAGCCCGGCGCGCACCATCTCGGCGGTGGCGGCGGGATCCGTCATCAGCAGCGGGACCGATCGCACCTCCACGCCGGGGATGTCGGCATGGTCGCCCTCGTGCACCAGCCACCCGTCCAGGATGCCGACAGCCGACCTGGCACCGTAGTAGCCGCCGACGGCCTCCGACGTGGTCGCGACGCCGATCACCTTGAGGCACTCGTCGGCCATCCCGCGCAACGGTTTTCCGGCGACGATCGGGGAGTACCCGATGACAGGCGCCGAAGTCGACCGCAGCGCACCGCGGATGCCGGGAATCGCGAGGATCGCCCCGATGCTGACCACCGGGTTCGACGGCGCGATGAGCACGGCGTCGGCGTGCTCGATCGCATCGGACACGCCCGGGCCCGCCGTGGCCTTGTCGGCCCCGACGAAGGCGAAGCTGTGCGTCTGAACCTGGGCCCGGTAGCGCACCCACCACTCTTGGAAGTGGATCGCGCGGTGAACGCCACGGGTGTTGTCCAGGCTGGGATCGGTGATGACCACGTGGGTTTCGCTGCGGTCGTCGCTGGCCGGCAGCAGCAGCGCGCCCGGCGCCCAGCGCTGGCACAGCGCCTCGGTGACTTGCGACAGCGGATAGCCCGCCCGCAGCATTTGGGTGCGCACCAGGTGCGTGGCCAGGTCGCGGTCGCCGAGGCCGAACCAATCGGGCTGCACGCCGTATTTCGCCAATTCCTCTTTGGCATGCCAGGTTTCGTCGCGGTGGCCCCAGCCCCGGTCCGGGTCCACGCCACCGCCCAGGGTGTACATGCAGGTGTCCAGGTCCGGGCAGACGCGCACTCCGTGAATCCATGCGTCGTCGCCGATGTTGACGATGGCGGTCAGCTCGTTGCCGTCCGCGTCGGCCCCGGCGAACTGGCCCAAGCCGAGCAGCCGCTGCACCCCGAGCAGGAAGCGAGCGCCGCCGACGCCGCCGACCAGAACGGTGACCCTCACACCGACCGACCCTAGTCGCGGTCGTCGGCGCGACACGCCGGGGCATCGGCACGCCGAAATTCCTGTCACGAGATGATATGAATTTCGGTTCCAACGCTTGACCCGGGCAGCTAACACGTGTGTAATCACATCAGTGTCATTCCCGGTTCGCTTCCCGATTTTGGTGTCGCAGGCCGAGATTCGATCACTTGTTCGAATTGAAGATGGACCACATTGCCACCACATCTCAATAGTGGGCGAGATTTATCAATCTGCGAGCACCAGGTTAGGAGGCGGACATGTCTTATGAGCGCGTCGATTTCGGTCGACCGGCCCGGGTGCACGAGCGGGGCTGGGGCACGGTAGACAGCACGCCGCACACCAATGCCGGCCAGATCCCGGCGGGGACGACTCGACGTGTCCATTTGAGTCTGGTGTCCGACGCGTTTGAATTTGCGCCGGCAACCACCAGCGACGACCAATGGCAAGAACGCGCGCTGTGCGCTCAAACCGATCCTGAGGCGTTCTTCCCGGAGAAGGGCGGCTCAACGCGCGAAGCCAAGCGCATCTGCATGGGCTGCGAGGTCCGGGATGCGTGCCTGGAATACGCGCTCGCCCACGACGAGCGCTTCGGCATCTGGGGCGGGTTGTCCGAGCGGGAGCGCCGCCGCCTCAAGCGCGGCATCGTCTAACGCCGACCGCGGACTAGTCGTCGTCGATCGACGGGTCGATGACCGACGGTTCCACGCCCAGATAGGTGGCCACCTGCGCCACCAGGAGCTCATGCAATAGCTCGGCCAGTTCGATGGTGTCCTTGGCTCGACGCTCAATCGGCTTACGGAACAACACGATTCGCGCCCTCGTGCCGTTGCCTCGGACGTCCACCCCCGCCGGAATCAGCCGGGCAAGGGCGATCGGTCCGTCCGACACCACCTCCGGCGGCCACTGCACACTTTCCGGGTCCTTCGGCGCGATGCGTGGAATCTCGTCGACGGCGACGTCGAGTCCGGCCACCCGTTCCTGCCAGCGCCGCTCAATCGGCTCGTAGGCCTCCAGTACCGCCATGTCGAACCGCTCGGCGCGGGTGCGCCAGCCCGGCACCGTCGGCGGAAGCAGCGGCCCGCGCATTTCGCGGCCCCGACGCGCCCCCGGCAACCCGCCGGTGCGTCGGCCGCGCCGCGCGTTCCGCGAATCGGCCACGCGCAGATCGTAACGGTTAAGAGTCGAGCCTCGAGCACTGCGCGTGTCCGGCACCGCGCTGGGTTTGCGCACGATAGCCTCTCGGACGTGAACGTTCCGCGTCGCTGCTGCCGGCCCGGGTGCGCTCACTACGCGGTGGCGACATTGACGTTCGTCTACTCGGACTCGACTGCGGTCATCGGCCCCCTCGCCACGGCGCGCGAGCCACACTCGTGGGATCTGTGCGTCGGCCACGCCGGCCGGATCACCGCGCCCCGCGGCTGGGAGCTGGTCCGTCACGCCGGGCCGTTGCCGAGCAGCCCCGAGGAAGACGATCTGGTCGCGCTGGCCGACGCGGTGCGCGAGGGACGCGACGGCGTGGTGGTCGGCACCGCCGCACTGGACGGCTTCAGCGATCCTGCCCTGGGCCAGCCGCTGGGAGTAACCACCGGCGGGGTGCTGGTGCCGCCGGTTTCTCGTTCCGAGCCCGGGCGTCGACGCGGCCACCTGCGAGTGTTGCCCGACCCACCCGAATGATTAGGGTCGAGAACGTGCGGAATTGCCTCCGCAAGCCGGACCGGCCGCCGGCCTCGCAATCACGTGGCCGAGCGTGTGTCATTCGCGGGCGTCGAGCAAGCCCTTGATGACCGTGACCGCGGCCCGGCCCGACGCGGCCAAGTCAAGCGTGCTGCCGACAGCGCGTTGCTGTTCGAAGGCGGCGGCGCCCAAGCGGGTCCGCAGCACTGACTCCGCCGCCGAGAGCCGTTCGAGTTCTTGGCCGTAGCTTGCAGTATGGTCCGGCCGGGTAACGGTGCCGAGTACTTGTGCTGCCGCGCAGTCGGCCCCGATTTCGGTCAGAGTAGGCACCAAATTGCGCATGGTGGTCAACAGATGTGACCACGATCCGACGTCAAGCCATCGCTCCATGACGTCGACATACAGCGGAAGCGCTTCGCGAGCCGGGGCTGTACGCGACTGCAGCGTGATCGCCGAAACCCGCGCGACGCCGCCCACATAGTGACTGCCCGCCGCGTCTGCCAACCCGATTGCCCGCTTGAACGCTGCCAACGCGGTTGTCGGGTCGGCGTCGAGCAGCACTTCGCCGTGCATATAGGCCAGCCAACTCTGATTGGTAGGGCTCAACGTGGCGTTGTCGAACCACCCATCAACCTCAGTGAGATACGCGCGCGCCGCATCCGCTTGGGCTGCGTAGGCCAAGGACATGACTACGCCGATGTGGCCGATCAATTCGTAGTAAGTCTCGCCGGTGCGGCGGCCCATCTTCGCCAGCTCAGACCACCAGCTGTGGGCTTGATCGAGGTCGCCTTGAAATACGCAGGTGTCACCAAGTGCTTCCAGTGCGCGACATCGGGTTTGGTCGTCGGCAGCATCGGCGAGTGCGCTGCAGGCCAGCTGCTGGGCGAAGTCGAGCTGCTCAGCTATCACGTACCGATAGGCGATCGATGAATCAACCGCCGCGCGGAGGTCGGGGCGTTCCTGGACCAGGGGAACCAGTTTCGCAGCCCAGCTGAGCAGTTCGGTGTGCAGTCGCGATACCCCAAACCGATGCAACGACATCGACATCTGCACCGCGGCCTCTATGTCGATGCTGCGGGCCCGGGTATGCGCGAGACGCAGCTCATCGATGATCTCGACGAGCCGCTGATGGGCGGCGGCCTCGTCAGGGGTTTGCAGCGCCGCCGCGGATTGCGCGGCGGCGGCCGCGAAGTACTCCAGATGTCTGCGCTCCGTGACGGCCGATGCCGGGCCGACAACGGAACGTACCGTCTGCAGCATCCGGTAATAGGTTCTGCCCGAACGTATCTCAACGCTGAGTAACGAGTGTGCGGCGAGTTCGTCGATCACCTCGGGCGCGACCTGCAGCACCGCCTGCGCGTCGTCCAAGCGGACGGCACCGGCGAAGACCGTCCACTGTGCCAACGCTTCCCTGGCGCTTTCGGGTAACAGACGTGTGGACCATTCGATCGCTGCTCGCAGGGTACGATGCCGCGGCTCGCCACCCCGGCGAGATAGTCGCCGCAGCGGCGCTGGAGTGGCTACCGACGCCTCGATCTGCTCGCCCAGATCCGCGATACCCAGCGTCGCGACTTGTGCTGCGGCCAGCTCAATGGCCAACGGGAGACCGTCCAGCCGGCGCACGATCGCCGTTACGGCATCCAAGTCGGCCGCAGTGACCACGCCGGGCCGAGCAGCGTCCGCTCGCCGCAGGAAGAACTGCTGGGCCGGCGAATCGGGCCCAGAGCAGTCCAGCGGCTGCAACGGCCAAGCGCACTCATCCGGCATTCCGAGTCGCTCGCGGCTGGTGGCAACCACCCGCATCGTCGACCGCTCCGTTCCCAAGACGGCATCAAGCACCTCGCACACGGCGTCCAGCACATGCTCGCAATTGTCCAGCAGGACAACAAGGTCCATGAAACGCGCGCCACGCAGCGTGACCAGAGGCACGCCACCGCCACTGGTGAGGCCGAGTGCAGTCACCACCGCGGCCGGTACCGCGGCGGCATCGGCCACAGCGGCCAGTTCGACGACACGTACGCCGCCACAATGGGCCGACGCGCGGCGCCGAGTAACCTCCCGGGCCAGCGCGGTTTTGCCGACACCGCCGGGTCCGACGATCGTGACCAACGCTCGCCGGTCGACCAGCTCGGCCAGCGCGGCGAGATCCTCGGCACGGCCCAGCAGGGGGTGCAGATTCCCCGGCGTCGCATCCAGCGCCCGCAGCGGCGGGAACTCCGCGCGCAAGCCGTCCGCCCCCACCTGAAACACGCCGACCGGCATCGGCACATCCCGCAATCGCCGCGGCCCCAGATCGAGTAGGTCAACTCCAGCGAGCAGACCCGCGGTCGAATCAGCCAGCAGGATTTGACCACCATGCCCAGCGGCCATCACCCGCGCGGCCCGATTCAGCACCGCCCCGAAGTAGTCCGAACCACGCAACTCGGCTTCGCCGGTCGCGATGCCCATCCGAACCGGCAGCTCGAGCGTCCGCTGCGCGGCGACCGCGGCGTCGACCGCAGACCGCGGCGAGGCGAACACGGCACACACCCCATCGCCGGTGTGCTTGAACACGCAGCCACCGTGGGCCTCCACAGCCTCACGCAACACCTCATCATGCGCGGCCAGAGCGATGCGCATCTGATCTGCGTCCGCCTCCCACCGACGGGTCGAACCCTCGATGTCAGTGAATAGAAACGTGACGATCCCCGAAGGCAGTGCCCGCGTCGCACCGCCGCTCATCACGACTCAATCCGCGACACGGCAAGCGGCGATCGCGGTTTGGCGGTTCTGGCAGCCAAACAGTCACCGCGTGCTGCGGCCGCGCCGTCCCAACGATTCGTCTGCCCGCTCATCGCGTCCCGCACCCTGATTCCTCAGCGAATTCATGGTATGGCCGTGACGGTGGGCAGCACACAGGTTTGCGTTGACGTTCGGCACGCGCTTGCGCGGCAGAACCCCCGAAGCCGTATTCGAATCTCTGTTCGAGGAATGATCAGCACCGACCTCACGATAGGTGGCTGAGCAACTGAGCAGTGCGCTGAGGAATGGCGCACGTTGGGATACCTGCACTCCGCCAGCACGGCGGAGTTAGCGGCGCCGAGGTTTCAACCGGTTAGGCTGGCGCCCACAGTCCTCATCCGGTCAGGAGTGCCGTAATGTCTCGGCCCGCTGCGGCGGTTCACCACGTGATCAAGGCTTACGACGTTCGTGGCCTTGTCGGCGACGAGATCGACGAATCGTTTGTCACCGACGTCGGGGCGGCGTTTGCTCGGCTGGTGCGCGGCGTCGGCGGGCAGCCGAGCGACTGCGCGAGCGGCACCGAGGATCCGGCCGAACAGGTGGTGATCGGGCATGACATGCGGGAGAGCTCGCCAGCGCTGGCAGCGGCATTCGCCGCCGGCGTGACCGCCCAGGGTCTGAACGTGGTTCGCATCGGCCTGGCCTCCACCGACCAGCTGTACTTCGCGTCGGGTTTTCTGGACTGCCCCGGCGCGATGTTCACCGCGAGCCACAATCCCGCCGCGTACAACGGGATCAAGCTGTGCCGGGCGGGCGCCAAACCCGTCGGCAAGAACACCGGGTTGTCGACCATCAGCGAGGACGTCATCTCCGGCGTGCCACCCTACGACGGAAGCCCGGGCACCGTCGTGGACAAGGATGTGCTGGCCGACTACGGCGAGTTTCTGCGTTCGCTGGTGAACCTCTCCGGGCTGCGCCCGCTGCGGGTGGCCGTCGACGCGGGCAACGGGATGGCCGGGCACACCACACCGGCCGTACTCGGGCCGCTGCCGTCGATCACCGTGCAGCCGCTGTACTTCGACCTCGACGGGTCGTTCCCGAACCACGAGGCCAACCCGCTGGACCCAGCGAACCTCGTCGACCTGCAGCGGCACGTGATAGCCACCCGCGCCGATATCGGGCTGGCATTCGACGGCGACGCCGACCGCTGCTTCGTGGTCGACGAAAAGGGCTGCCCGGTATCGCCTTCGGCGGTGACCGCGCTGGTTGCCGCGCGGGAACTGGAACGCGAAATCGGGGCAACGGTGATCCACAACTTGGTGACGTCGCGGGCGGTGCCCGAGTTGGTGGTCGAGCGCGGCGGCACGCCAATCCGCTCGTGCGTCGGGCACTCCTACATCAAGGCGTTGATGGCCGACACCGGCGCGATCTTCGGCGGTGAGCATTCCGCCCACTACTATTTCCGCGACTTCTGGGGGGCCGACTCCGGCATGCTGGCCGCGCTGCACGTCCTGGCCGCGCTCAGCGAACAACAGCGGCCGCTGTCGGAGCTGATGGCCGACTATCAACGCTATGCGACCTCCGGCGAGATCAACTTCACCGTCGACGACGCAACGGCGTGCATCGACACCGTGCTGAAGTCATTCGGTACCCGCATCCAGTCCATCGACCGCCTCGACGGCGTCACCGTCGACCTCGGCGAAGGCACCTGGTTCAACCTCCGGACCTCCAACACCGAGCCGCTGCTTCGGCTGAACGTCGAGGCCCGAAGCACGGCAGACGTCGACCGGGTGGTCGAGCAAGTCGCCGCCCAAATCGGTTCGCACGCAAAGGCAACGACATGAATGCTGCGCAGTCGGTGATCGACCTCGACGACACCCAAGGTCTGCTCGGCGCCGATCGCAACGGGCTGCTGCGCGCGGCGTCGACGACCGGGGCGCAGGTGCGTGCCACCGCCGCGGCGGTCGACGAAGGCGCACTGGCGTCGGTGGCCGGCGGCGAGCGGCCGCGGACGGTGGTCTGGGTGGCCGGCCGCGGCACGGCAGCGACCGCTGGGGCGATGCTTGCCGCGGTGCTCGGCGAAACCGCCGGGCAGCCGATCGTCGTCGCCACCGGTGCGCCGCCGTGGATCGGGCCGCTTGACGTGTTGGTGGTGGCAGGCGACGACCCCGCCGACCCCGCGCTGGTCGCCGCCGCGGCTACCGCGGTGCGGCGCGGGGCCCGGGTGGTGGTCGCCGCCCCGTACGAGGGTCCGTTGCGCGACGCGACGGCAAGCCGTGCGGCGGTGCTGGAGCCGCGTTTGCCGGGCGACGACGCGTTCGGGCTGTGCCGGTACCTGGCGGCCGGGCTGGCGGCGGTCGCTGCCGTCGACGACGGACTGAGTTTCGACATCGCCGCGCTGGCCGACGAGCTCGACGCCGAGGCGCTGCGCAGCAGCGCAACGCGCGAGCTATTCACCAATCCGGCCAAGGCGCTGGCGCAACGGATGATGTCACACCGAGTGGTGCTCACCGGCGACTGCGGGCCGACGCTGGCGTTGGCCCACCACGGCGGCGGCGTGTTGCTTCGGGTGGCCGGCGAGGACGTCGCCGCGGCGGCGCTCTCCGATGTATTGGCCGCGCTGCGCGATCGGGACGAAACAAGTTTGGGCGCAGGTAATTTCGAGGCGTCGATCTTCCATGACGAACAAATCGACGGCCCGGTGCCCGAGCGCCTGCGGGTCATGGCATTGACGCTGCACGACGAGCGCGCGGTGGTCGCCGCCCGAATCGCCGGGCTTGACGACTTCGACCTGCTCAGCTCGGAGGACGTCCCAGACGGTTCATCGGCGCCGCTGGGCGGCAGCGGCGTCGAGCAGCAGCTGGCGGTGCTGGCCGTGCGGCTGGAGATGAGCGCGGTGTACCTGCGATTGGTTCGGGGCTAGCCGGTGAATCTATTACGCGGTGCAGTTCGCACCTATGCGTGGGGGTCGCGCACGGCGATCGCCGACTTCACCGGAAGACAGACGCCGACACCACATCCGGAGGCCGAGCTGTGGTTCGGGTCGCATCCCGCAGACCCGGCGTGGCTGCAGACCGACACCGGCGAGCGGTCGCTGCTCGACGCGTTGGCCACCGACCCGGAGGGCCAGTTGGGAGCTGCCGTGCGCGACCGGTTCGGCGACACGCTGCCGTTTCTGATGAAGGTGCTTGCCGCCGACGAACCGCTTTCGCTGCAGGCGCATCCCAACGCGCAACAGGCCGTTGAAGGGTTCGAGCACGAGGAGCGGCTGGGCATCCCCGTCAACTCGCCCACTCGCAACTACCGCGACCGCAATCACAAGCCGGAGCTGGTGGTCGCACTCACCGATTTCGAAGTGCTGGCGGGTTTCCGTGAGCCGGCCCGCACCGTGAAATTGATGAAGGCATTGGCCGTATCCGACCTCAACCCCTACATCGAGCTGCTCGGCGGCCAGTCCGACGCCGACGGGCTGCGGGCGTTGTTCACCACGTGGATCACCGCGCCGCAACCCGACCTCGATGTGCTGGTGCCCGCCGTACTCGACGGCGCGATCCACTACGTGCGGTCCGGCGCAACGGAATTCGCCGCCGAGACCAAGGACGTCCTGGAGTTGGGGGAGCGGTATCCGGCCGATGCCGGTGTGTTGGCGTCGCTGCTGCTGAACCGGATCACGCTGGCGCCCGGTGAGGCAATCTACCTGCCCGCGGGCAACCTGCACAGTTATTTGCACGGCTTGGCGGTGGAGATAATGGCCAACTCCGACAACGTGTTACGCGGCGGCCTGACCCCCAAGCACGTCGACGTGCCGGAGCTGCTGCGGATACTCGACTTCACCCCGGCCACCGAGTCGTCGCTGCGGCCCAGGACGATTGAAGACGGCCCGGAGCGGATGTACATCACCCCGACCGACGAGTTCGCGCTGTCGGCTCTGCGGATCGGCGGCGAATTGCTGCGCCACGAGATCGACGCTGCTGTGCGCCACGAGGGCCCGCAGATCCTATTGTGCACAGCGGGTTCGGTGTTGGTGCACGCCAAGGCGACATCGCTGATCCTCGACCGGGGACAGGCGGCCTGGGTGCCGGCCGACGACGGGCCGATCCGGCTCGTCGCCGAGCACCCCGCGGAGTTGTTCCGCGCCACGGTCGGCCTGTAGCCGAGCCGGGACCGACGAGCCGGGACCGACAAGGAGGACGCCAGATGTCGACGGCGGCTAGTACCAGAGCGATCCTGGCGGCGCTACTGGCCAACGCCGGCATCGCCGCCGCCAAGTTCGTCGGCTTCTTGATCACCGGCAGCTCGTCGATGCTGGCGGAGTCGGTGCACTCGGTCGCCGACACATGCAACCAGGGACTGCTGCTGTGGGGCCAGCGCGCGGCCCGCAAGCAGGCCGACGCGCTGCACCAATTCGGCTACGGCCGCAGCCGGTACTTCTACTCGTTCGTGGTCGCGCTGGTGCTGTTCACGCTCGGCTCGGTGTTCGCGCTCTACGAGGGGTATCACAAGATCAGCCACCCCGAGGCGCTCACCTCACCGCTGGTCGCGATCGCGATCCTGGCGGTGGCAATCGCGTTGGAGTCCTACAGTCTTCGCACGGCTGTGGTCGAGTCGCGACCCTTGAAGGGCTCGGGTAGCTGGTGGCGGTTCATCCGGACGTCGCGCAACCCAGAGCTGCCGGTGGTGCTGTTGGAGGACACCGGCGCGCTGATCGGCTTGATCTTCGCCTTGATCGGCGTCGGCCTGGCCGTCATCACCGACGACGCGGTGTGGGACGGCGTCGGCACCATCGGCATCGGCGTGCTGCTCGGCGTGATCGCGGTGATTCTGATGATCGAGATGCACAGCCTGCTGATCGGCGAGGGCGCCACCAGCGAGCAGGACGCCGCGATCCGCTCGGCGCTGGCCGGCACCGACCACGTCGAGCGGCTTATCCACCTCCGCACGCAGTACCTGGGCCCGGACGAGTTGTTGGTGGCGGCCAAGATCGCGCTGGCGCCGCACGTCGAGCTGGCGACCGTCGCCGCCGTGATCGACGAAGCGGAGCGCCGGGTCCGCGCCGCGGTGCCCGCCGCAAAGGTGATCTACCTCGAGCCCGATCTCGACAAGGCGCTGACTCGATAGGACACTAGGCGCCCCAATAGTCGAGGGCGGTGTGCAAACCCGGCGACCGCACATCGGTGCCGACCCACGCGAGGTAGCCGTCGGGACGAACCAGCAGTGTTTCCGGATCACCGTCGGCGCGAACGACTTCGATCGCGCGATCGGTGACGCCCGGCGCCATGCCGTGGCCGAGGAGCAGCACGAAACGGCCATTCCGCAACGCCTCGTACAGCCGCGGCACCGCCCCCGCCAGCGAGACGTCGGCAACACGCTCGCCGACGCGGCCGTCTCCGGCGTAGCCGATCCCGATCCCCGACATCCTCTGCAGGATCGTGCGCATGATCGGTGGAATCCGGCCGGCCATGCGCACCAAGGTATTTCGCAATTGTCGAAGTGCCGGTGATGGCAGCGCCGCTGCGCGGATCAGTGCGCCGCTGGACCGCACCGCCGATCGCCCGACCGGCCACCGCTCCGACTGATAGCTGTCGAGCATGTCGCTCGCACCGCGGCCACCAACCGCGACCGCCAGCTTCCAGCCCAGGTTGGCCGCATCCTGTAGGCCGGTGTTCATGCCTTGCCCGCCGGCCGGCGAATGCACATGCGCGGCATCGCCGGCCAGGAACACCCGCCCCACCCGGTACGCCGGAACCTGCCTCTCGTCGCTGTGGAAACGCGACAGAAAGCGCGCGTCGTGCACACCGAGATCGGCGCCGAAGATGCCGCGCGCGGTCGACGCCACGTCGTCCAGCGTGAGCGGCGCATCCTCCGGCACTTGGTTCGCACGATCCCATGCGACGATTCGGTACCACCCGTCGCCGTACGGAACTACAACGCAGAGCCCAACTTTCGAGCCATGCAACGTCAGCACCGGAGGCGGGTGGTCCAGCCGCACGTCGGCCAGCATCATCGAGCTGACCACCGTCTTGCCGGGAAACGGCAGACCGAGCAGGTTGCGCACCGCCGAGCGCACGCCATCGGCGCCGACGACGTAGTCGGCATGCCAGCTGTGGGTCTCCCCGTCGGGGCCGCGGGCGGTCACGTCGACGCCGTTGTCGTCCTGGGTCAGCCCGATCACTTCGGTGCCGGACACGAGCCGCGCGCCGGCGTCGCGGGCACGGCGGTCGAGCAGCCGCTCGACGTTGTACTGCGGCGTGATGAGCACGAACGGAAACCGAGTCGCGCCGTTGAGGATGTCGAAGCTCAGCGGCGCCGAGTCGAACACGTTGAGCGTGTACATCTTTCGCCCCAGCCCGAGCAATTCGTCGGCGAGGCCGCGCGCGTCGAGTTGCTCCAGCGTCCGGGCGTGCACGGCGAACGCGCGGGTCAGGTTTGATTCGCTTGATCGCTTCTCCAGCACCGCGACCCGGGTGCCGGCGGCGGCAAGGTCACCGGCCAGCAGCAGACCCGTGGGCCCCGCGCCGACGACGATGACGTCGGCGGTTCGATCGTCAGTCAACGGTGGTGGCCGCCGGGTTCGGCGCGGGACGGCCGCTGCGCCCCGCCCACCAGCATCGCATGTTGTGCCGCACGGTGCGACCCACCAGCCGCAGCGACGGCACCATATAGAGGCTGTCGAGCAAGCTGAACCGGCGCAGGAACCATTCGGCCAGCACCGGTTCCGTCTCGGCCGCACCGAGGAATTGGTCGAACAAGTTTCCCACCGGGCGATACCAGCGCGGCGCCGTGCCGCCGGCCTGGTGCAGCACGTGATCGCCGATCGCGTTCATCATCCACACCGGGAACGTGGTCCTGGCGGTCGCGCGGTTTTGCGCGCGCTCCACCTCGGGTTCACCCGACTGCAGAATTCGTCGCAGATGGCCGGCTTGCAGCGCCGTCATGGTCATTCCCATCCCGTAGGTCGGATTGAAGCTCGCGACAGCGTCGCCGAGCGCCACGATCCCGCCAGGTATCCGGTCGAGCTTGTCGTAGCGGCGCCAGCGGCTGGTCGGGTAGCGGTGGAACGCGACATCGCCGATCGGTTCGCCCTTGCGCACCGCCGCGGCGATGTGCGACGGCACTATTTCGTCGGCCAGCGCACACATCTGCTCGAAGTCCTGCGGCGGCTCAACCTTGGCCACTCCGAAGGTCGTCAGCACCCAGCTGCCGTCCTCGTACTGGAGCATGCCGAGACCGCGCGGATTGTCCCGCGACGCTCCCGCGACTACCACCTTCTCGTCGATCAGCCCATCCGGGATATCCACCTGATGCGTCGCGTAGCCAATCCCGACATCGACAGTATCTTCGCGCGGACGCTCAAATCCCCACTGCTGCAACCACACCGGCAGCCGGGTACCGCGGCCCGCGGCATCGACGACCAGGTCGGCCGCAACGAAATCGGCTGCGCCGCGCCCGACCGGGTCGAGCACGACGCCGGTCACCCGCTGCGTGGCCGCGTCGAAAAGCGGGGAAGACACACCGCGGTGCACGATCTCGACGTTCGGAATGGCCGCGACGCGGCGGCGGATCTGCCACTCCAGATGCGGCCGGCTTGGAATGTAGGTGGTGAACGTCTGCTGCATCTGGTCTGGATCGGTGGGAATGCCGAGCACGTGACCGGCCGCGCCGAAGTGCAGCGTTTCGGGCCGGTCCTTCAGGATCGGTACGCCGGCGGCGACCATGTCCGCGAGCAGTCCCGGAAACAACGCGCCGAATTCGTCGGCGCCGCGCGCCATCAGAAGATGCAGATGCTTGTCTTGCGGGACGGCGGACCGGTTCGCCGACGCGTCGGGCAGCACGTCGCGCTCGAACACCGTCACCCGCTGATAGCAGTCCGACAGGGCACGGGCCGCGCACAAACCCGCGATGCTCGCCCCGATAACAATCGCGTGTTCTCGGTGCCTCCCCATGCCGAGGAGGGTACAGGGTAGTTAGTCGACATCCGCCAGAGAAGGGACACCGAGATGGCCGGCAGATTGCGCACCAAATCAATCGAGCAGTCCATCGAGGACACCGACGACCCGGACAGCCGGCTGCGCAAGGACCTGACCTGGTGGGACCTGATCGTCTTCGGGGTATCGGTGGTTGTCGGCGCCGGCATCTTCACGATCACCGCGTCGACCGCGGGCAATCTGACCGGGCCGGCCATCTCGGTGTCGTTCGTCATCGCCGCGATCGCCTGCGGCCTGGCCGCGCTGTGCTACGCCGAATTTGCCTCGACGGTGCCGGTGGCCGGCAGCGCATACACGTTCTCTTATGCCACGTTCGGCGAGTTCGTCGCGTGGGTGATCGGCTGGGACCTGATTCTGGAGCTCGCGGTCGGTGCCGCAGTGGTGTCCAAGAGCTGGTCCAGTTATATCGGCCAGGTGTTCGGATTCTCCGGCGGCACAGCCGATCTCGGCGCGCTGACGCTGGACTGGGGCGCGCTGTTGATCGTCGCGACCCTGACCACGCTCTTGGCGCTGGGCACCAAGCTGTCGGCGAATGTCAGCGCGGTGATCACCGCGATCAAGGTGTCGGTGGTCGTGTTGGTCGTCGTCGTCGGCGCGTTCTACATCAAGCTCGCCAACTACTCGCCGTTCGTCCCGCCCGCGGAGAGCAGCAAGTCGGAGACCGAACAGTCGTTGTTTTCGCTGATGACCGGCGCCGGCAGCAGCCATTACGGGTGGTACGGCGTGCTGGCCGGTGCGTCGATCGTGTTCTTCGCGTTCATCGGATTCGACGTCGTTGCCACGACGGCCGAGGAGACCAAGAACCCGCAGCGCGACGTGCCGCGCGGAATCCTCGGCACGCTCGTCATCGTGACCGTGCTGTACGTCGCCGTGGCCGTGGTGCTGTCGGGCATGGTGCGCTACACCGTGCTGAAGGACGCCGGCGCCAACGCCAATCTGGCCACCGCGTTTTCCGCCAACGGCGTCACCTGGGCGGCGAAGGTCATCTCGATTGGTGCGCTGGCCGGTCTGACCACTGTCGTGATGGTGTTGATGCTCGGCCAGATCCGGGTGTTGTTCGCGATGTGTCGCGACAGCCTGCTGCCACATCGATTGGCGCGCACCGGATCTCGCGGCACACCAGTGCGGATCACCGTGCTCGTCGGTGTGCTGATCGCGCTCGCCGGGTCGGTGTTTCCGATCTCCAAGCTGGAGGAGATGGTCAACGTCGGCACGTTGTCCGCGTTCGTTCTGGTGTCGGCCGGCGTGATCATTCTGCGCCGCACGCGTCCCGACCTGCACCGCGCGTTCCGCGCCCCGGCGGTGCCGCTGCTGCCGATCGCGGCGATCGTCGCCTGCCTGTGGCTGATGCTGAACCTGACCGCGCTGACCTGGATCCGCTTCGCGGTCTGGATGGTGGTCGGCGTCGCGATCTACTACCTCTATGGGCGCAGGCATTCACGGGTAGGCGCCGAACAGGCCACCACTAAGACCGGCTAGCGAACCGCCCACCGCACTCGTTTACAAATTGGGCGCATGTGTATAGACAGACGACAAAATCTGCGGTAGCGTCCACCAGCGAAGGTGATGCAGCTTTCCGGAGGTGGGTTGGCGTGACGGCGGATATGTCGGAAATCGGTCTGGAAATGGGCCCCGAACAGTGGCGTGACAAGAAGCGGTATCTATGGCTGATGGGGCTGATCGCCCCGACCGCGTTGTTCGTCGTGCTGCCGTTCGTGTGGGCGTTGAATCAGTTCGGCTGGCAGACCGCGTCGCAGGCATTCTTCTGGATCGGACCGATCCTGCTCTACGTGCTGCTGCCGGCGCTGGATCTGCGCTATGGACCCGACGGGCAGAATCCGCCGGATGAGGTAATGCAGCGGCTGGAGGACGACAAGTACTACCGGTACTGCACCTACATCTACATTCCGTTGCAGTACGCCAGCGTCGTGTTCGGCGCGTATCTGTTCACCGCGTCCGACCTCGGCTGGCTCGGCTATCACGGTGGTCTCAGCTGGCCGGACAAGATCGGTCTTGCGCTGTCGGTGGGTGTGCTCGGCGGGGTGGGCATCAACACCGCGCATGAGCTCGGGCACAAGAAGGACTCGCTGGAGCGCTGGCTGTCGAAGATCACGCTGGCTCAGACGTG
>NZ_DASQVQ010000139.1:0-46834 GCF_035640695.1 Mycobacterium sp. | reverse complement strand
GCGGCGGCGCTTGCGGTGGCCGAGGCGACGGTCGGCCTTCCCGCGTGGCTGTGGGCGGTGTGGCTGCCCGTCGCGGTGGGCTGCGCGCTGCTGGCCGCCGATCGGGTGCGCTCGCTCGGGCACCGGGTCGGCGGCGGCTGGCTGGTCGCGCGCAGCGGAAGCCTGCAGCGGCGCCGTGACTGCATCGCGTGCGCGGGGATCATCGGCTGGACGGTGCGGCAGACGCTGCTGCAACGCCGCGCCGGTGTGGCCACGTTGGTGGCGGCGACCGCCGCGGGGCGCAAGCGCTACCGGGTGATCGATGTCCCGGCCGAGATGGCCTGGTCGGTTGCCGCCGAGGCTTCGCCGTGGGTGGCCGACAGCAGCTGGGCCCGCCGGTGACCTCCGGTTGCAGCAACGCCGCCGCGGTTTACTGTCGGCACCATGGCCGTCGGTGGAGTGCTGTTCGACATCGACGGCGTGCTGGTGACGTCGTGGAAGCCGATTCCCGGCGCGGCCGAGACGCTGCGCATCCTGGCCGACAAGCAGATCGCCTGCTCGTATCTGACCAACACCACCACCAGGACCCGCCAGCAGATCGCCGACGCGCTGGCCGACGCGGGCATGTCGGTGCGAGCCGACGAGGTGATCACCGCGGGCGTGCTGACCGCCGATTTCGTCCGCAGCCGCTATCCGCACGCCCGCTGTTTTCTGGTCAACCACGGGTCGCAGATCGTCGAGGACATGCCCGGCATCGACATCGTCAATTCCACCGACTTCAGCGGCCCCCGAACGCCCGACGCCCCCGACGTGGTGTTGCTCGGCGGCGCCGGACCCGAGTACAGCCATGTGGCGTTGAGCTGGGTCTACGACTGGATGGCCCGGGGCGTGCCGGTGGTGGCGATGCACCGCAGCACGTCGTGGACCACCAGCGACGGGTTACGCCTCGACACCGGCATGTACCTGATCGGGATGGAGCAGACGTCGGGTCGCCAGGCCACCGCGGTCGGCAAACCCGCGCCGGCGGGCTTTCTGGCCGCCGCCGCCCGGCTCGGCGTGGACCCCGAGCAGATGTACATGATCGGCGATGACCTCAACAACGACGTGCTGGCCGCGCAGGTCGTCGGCATGACCGGGGTGCTGGTGCGCACCGGCAAGTTCCGCCAGGACACGTTGGACCGTTGGGCCGCAGATGAATTCGCGATGCAGCCCAACCACATCATCGACTCCGTCGCCGACCTTCCCGGGCTGCTCGAGCTCTAGACGAAAAAGTTGTCGTTGGCGATGAACCATTCGCGGCGTTCCTCTTCGGTCATGTCGCCGAGCTTGGCCAGGCCCTCGAAGTAGTGCTCCCGCGGCGCGCCGGGGGCGAACAGCATCAACGTCGACGCCGGTTCGTCGGCCTCATTGCGGAAGCCGTGGATTCCGCCGGGCGGGACGTAGAGAAAATCGCCCGCAGTTCCGTCGATCCAGTCGCGGCCGTCGTAGAGCTTCAGCGTCCCGGACAACACGAAGAATGCCTCCGACATCGCGCGGTGGAAATGCGGTCCCGGCCCACCGCCGGCCGGCCCGATGCTGACGCGGTACAGGCCGTAGTCGCCGTCGGTCTGGTGCTGGTTGGCCAGGTAGTGGTAGGCGACGCCGAACGACTCGTAGTCGGGAGGTTCCTCGGCACGCCGCAGCGTGGCGCTGACCTCGGGCTCGTCGTTGGTGTATCGAGGCGGGGGATAGGGCGGCACGACAAGTGACATGGCCCCACTCTGCCTCAGCCGACCGGCTGAACCGGCGTTCGTCGTCGTAGTGGCGCGGCGTTCTTGCACTCGGCATGGGTGAGTGCTAAGAATGACTTTGGCACTCGCGTCCCGTGAGTGCTAGGTCGGGACGGTGAGACCCGGGTGTCTGGGCGGGGCCCATGACAACTGCGGTCGTCCGTCGCGGGCACTGCACCCGACCAGGACGTGTCATCCCCGATCCGGAGGAATCACTTCGCAATGGCCAAGACAATTGCGTATGACGAAGAGGCCCGCCGCGGCCTGGAGCGGGGCCTGAACAGCCTCGCCGACGCGGTAAGGGTGACGTTGGGGCCCAAGGGCCGCAACGTCGTCCTGGAGAAGAAGTGGGGCGCCCCCACGATCACCAACGACGGCGTGTCCATCGCCAAGGAGATCGAGCTGGAGGACCCGTACGAGAAGATCGGCGCCGAGCTGGTCAAGGAAGTCGCCAAGAAGACCGACGACGTCGCCGGTGACGGCACGACGACGGCGACCGTGCTCGCGCAGGCGCTGGTGCGCGAGGGGCTGCGCAACGTCGCCGCGGGCGCAAATCCGCTCGGCCTCAAGCGCGGCATCGACAAGGCCGTCGAGAGGGTGACCGAAACGCTGCTCAAGTCGGCCAAGGAGGTCGAGACCAAGGAGCAGATCGCTGCCACCGCCGGCATCTCCGCCGGTGATCCGTCGATCGGCGAGCTGATCGCCGAGGCGATGGACAAGGTCGGCAACGAGGGCGTCATCACCGTCGAGGAGTCCAACACCTTCGGGCTGCAGCTCGAGCTGACCGAGGGCATGCGTTTCGACAAGGGCTACATCTCGGGCTATTTCGTGACCGACGCCGAGCGTCAGGAAGCGGTTCTCGAGGAGCCCTACATTCTGCTCGTCGCCTCGAAGGTGTCGACCGTCAAGGATCTGCTGCCGTTGCTGGAGAAGGTGATCCAGGCCGGCAAGCCGCTGCTGATCATCGCCGAGGACGTCGAGGGCGAGGCGCTGTCCACGCTGGTCGTCAACAAGATCCGCGGCACCTTCAAGTCCGTCGCCGTCAAGGCCCCGGGCTTCGGTGACCGCCGCAAGGCGATGCTGCAGGACATGGCGATCCTCACCGGCGGTCAGGTGATCAGCGAGGAGGTCGGCCTGACGCTGGAGAACGCCGACCTGGCACTGCTGGGCAAGGCCCGCAAGGTCGTCGTGACCCGTGACGAGACCACGATCGTCGAAGGCGCGGGCGACCCCGAGGCCATCGCCGGCCGCGTCGCGCAGATCCGCCAGGAGATCGAGAACAGCGACTCCGACTACGACCGCGAGAAGCTGCAGGAGCGCCTGGCCAAGCTGGCCGGCGGTGTTGCGGTGATCAAGGCCGGTGCCGCCACCGAGGTGGAGCTCAAGGAGCGCAAGCACCGCATCGAGGACGCGGTCCGCAACGCCAAGGCGGCCGTCGAGGAGGGCATCGTCGCCGGCGGCGGCGTGGCACTGCTGCAGGCGGCGCCGACGCTGGACGAGCTGAGCCTCAACGGTGACGAGCGCACCGGCGCCAACATCGTCAAGCTGGCGCTGGAGGCCCCGCTGAAGCAGATCGCGTTCAACTCCGGCCTGGAGCCCGGTGTTGTCGCCGAGAAGGTGCGCAACCTGCCCGCCGGCAGCGGCCTCAACGCCGAGACCGGCGAGTACGAGGACCTGCTCGGTGCCGGCGTCGCCGACCCGGTGAAGGTCACCCGCTCGGCGCTGCAGAACGCGGCGTCCATCGCGGGCCTGTTCCTCACCACCGAGGCGGTCGTCGCCGACAAGCCGGAGAAGGAGAAGGCGGCCGTTCCAGGCGCCGGCGACATGGGCGGCATGGACTTCTAAGCCCGCCAACGAAAAACCCGGCCTGCCTACCGCAGGTCGGGTTTTTCGTTGGGCCGCCGCCCGAGTGTGCGGTTTCGTACGCGACACGCCGCGCCGGCGTAAAAATCCGCACACTCGCGAGCATGTCGGCCCGCAATGACAGCCTCTCCACCATGGCGGAGTTGCGATGGCCGTTTAGCGGCTGGGACGCCGTCGAGGCCGGCAAGGTATCCGTTCGCGAGCTGCGCCGGTCTTATTACCCCGTCTACCCGGGTGTCTATGTGCCACGCGCCGCGGAACTCTCGGCGACCCAGCGCGCTCGAGCCGCTTGGCTGTGGTCAAAGCGCCGCGGCGTCGTCGCTGGGTTGTCCGCCGCGTCGGTGCTCGGCGCCAAGTGGATCGAGCCAAACCAGCCCGCCGAGCTCGTTCACACCAACAGGCGACCGCCCGCCGGCCTGTTGGTACATGCCGACGAGCTCGCGCCGGGTGAAACCCAGCTCATCGACGGCATGCCGGTGACGACCGCTGCCCGGACGGGATTCGACATCGGTAGGCACACACCGCTGACGGCGGCTGTCCAACGCATCGACGCACTGATGAACGCAACGGACGTGAAGCTCGTTGACATTGAGGCCGTCATCGTCGGGCATCCGGGTGCCCGTGGGCTGCGTCAGCTGCGCCGGACGCTCGACCTGGTCGATGGCGGCGCCGAGTCGCCTTACGAATCGCTGACGCGATTGCTGTTGGTGCAAGCCGGCTTTCCGCGTCCAGAGACCCAGATACCCGTGTTCGACGAGTACGGGTTCGTGGTGGCCCGCATCGACATGGGCTGGCGCAAGTGGCGCGTCGGCGTGGATTTCGAGGGTGCGCAACATTGGACCGATTCGAAGCAACGCACTCGCGACGTCGAGCGATATGGCAGATTGCCGGAGCTGGGTTGGACGGACATCAGATTGACCAGCGGCATGCTGCATAACCAACCGGAAGTCTTTCTCAACCGTGTCGGCGCGGCGCTCATCGCGCGCGGCTGCCCCAAGACGTGGTGACCGCTCAGCGCTGGGCCGACGGCGTGGGTTGGCGGCCGCGCACCAGCTTGCCCGGACGAGCGTCGGTGGCCACTCCGTTCTCGGCGATCGTCTGGCCCGACACGATGGTCGCGACGTAGCCGTCGGCGGTCTGATTCAGCCGACGCCCGCCGGCGGGCAGGTCGTGGGTGATCACCGGGCGATGCAGCTTCAGCGCGGCGTAGTCGATCACGTTCAGATCGGCCTTGTAGCCCACGGCGATTCGGCCGCGGTCGTTCAGTCCGGCGACCCGAGCCGGCACCGACGTGAGCTCGCGCACCGCATCGGCCACGCTCATCCGCCCGGTTGCCCGGTCCCGTGTCCAGTGCGCGAGCACGAACGTCGGGAAGCTTGCGTCGCAGATCATCCCGTAGTGCGCGCCGCCGTCGCCGAGACCGAGCACGACGTCGTCGCGCCGCAGCAGCCGGCCCACCGTGTCCAGCGAGTTGTTCTCGTAGTTGGCCATTGCCACCAGCATCATCGCGTGCCCGTCGTCGTCCAGCAGCCGGTCGTAGGCCTCCTCCATCGGCGCGACGCCGCGTGCGGTCGCGCGGGCGAGGATGCTCGTCGACGGGTCCGGTTCGTAGTCCGGCTCGTCGCCGAGCGGGAAGATCCACTCCCACGCCTGCGCCAGATGCAGCAGCGGATTCCCGTCGGCGCTCGGCTTGTCGGCGAGAATGCGTGCCCGCACCTCGGGTTTGCGCATCTCGGCCACCCGTTCGGCCAGCGGCAGGTGCGCCAGCTTGCGGTAGCTCGGATAGAACACGAACGGATTACCGGTCAGCTCCAGGCCGATCACCAAACCGATTGGGCGAGGGAACAACTGCGCGGTGATGCTGCCGCCGTCGGCGTTGTACTTCTCGATCATCGTGATCGCGTCCGGCCAGATCGGATCGCCGGTGTTGCCCGTCGCCAGCGTGAACGTGACCGGCAGCCCGACGTCGTGGGCCGCCTCGAACACCTGCTGCAGCACCGTCGCGTAGCCGCCCGCGGGGATGTCGGGCACGAACTGAATCAGCCCGCCACCGCCGTCGGCGACGCCGCGTGCGATCGCGGCGATCTCGGCCTGCGCGGCGCCGTAGGTCGGGATCGCGGATCCACTTTCGGTCTTGTGCAACGCAAATCGCGATGACGCGAACCCGATCGCACCGGCTTCGATGGCCTGCTTGGCCAGCTCGCGCATCCGCGCCAGGTCGTCGGCCGTCGCCGGCTCCCGATCGACGCCGCGCCGGCCCATCACGTACACCCGCAGCGGTGAATGCGGCAGATACGCCGCGACGTCGATGTCGCGCTGGCGAGCGTCGACCGCCGCCAGGTACTCCGGGAACGTTTCCCAGTCCCACGGCAGGCCGTCGACCATCACCACACCGGGAATGTCCTCCACACCGGCCATCACGTCGACGAGCACGTCGTGGTCCGCGCGGCGACACGGCGCGAAGCCGACGCCGCAATTGCCCATCACCGCCGTGGTCACGCCGTGCTGCGAGGACGGCGTCAGCCGATCCGACCAGATCGACTGGCCGTCGTAGTGGGTATGAAGGTCGACGAACCCGGGCGTCACCAAGAGCCCCGTCGCGTCGATCTGCCGCGCCGCCTCGCCCTCGACCGCCCCGACCGCGGCGATCACGCCATCCGATACCGCGACCTCGCCCCGATACGGCTGACCGCCGAGGCCGTCGACGATCGTGCCGCCCTTAATTAGCAGATCGAAGCTCATTTAATGGACTCTACGGCGGGGTCACCGCGACATGCCAGGATGTGGCGATGATCGATCACTTCGGTATCAACTGCAGCGATTTCGACGCCGCCAAACAGTTTTACGACCACGTCCTCGGCATCTTGGGCTACACGCGGCAGATGGATTACGGCGTAGCGATCGGCTACGGAACGGAGGGCCATCCCGACTTCTGGATCGCCGATGGCAAGGACATGGGTTCCAACCGCGAAATCCACGTCGCGTTTCAGGCCGCGGACATCGCCGCGGTCAGGGCGTTCTACGACGCCGCCCTGCAGCTGGGCGCCGAGTCGTTGCACGCACCGCGACTGTGGCCCGAGTACCACCCCGGCTACTTCGGCGCGTTCGTACGTGATCCCGACGGCAACAACGTCGAGGCGGTCTTCCACGGCGCAGCACCGGAAAGCTGACGAGTAGCTTCGGCTACATGGCCGATCTCACCGCCGCGCAGGAGCTGCTGCGCGACTCGTTCACCCGCCTGATCGAACACGTCGACGACCTCACCGACGGGCTGACCGACGAGCTGTCGACATACCGGCCGACGCCAGCGGCCAACAGCATCGCGTGGCTGATCTGGCACAGTGCCCGCGTGCAGGACCTGCAGGTCTGTGACATCGCGAAGACCGAGGAAGTCTGGACGCGCGACGGCTGGGTGGACCGCTTCGGGCTCGACCTGCCCCGCGACGACACCGGTTACGGGCACGGCCCCACCGAGGCGGCCAAGGTGAAAGCCCCCGCCGAGCTGCTTTCCGGCTACTACCACGCGGTGCACGACATGACGCTGAACTTCGTCACCACGCTCAGCGACGCGGACCTGGAACGGGTCGTCGATCGCAACTGGAACCCGCCCGTCACCGCCAGCGCCCGGCTGGTCAGCATCGTCGACGACTGCGCCCAGCACCTCGGCCAGGCCGCGTACCTGCGTGGTATCGCCCCGTGAGATCAGGCTCACCACCGTGACTAGCATGAGCTCATGACCGCGACACGCCCCGTTCAGATGCCCGAGACCGGCACAATCCGCAACCCGGCCACCGGCGCCGTCGCCGGGGAGGTCCGCTGGACGAACCCCGCCGACGTGCCGGCGATCGCCGCCAAACTCGCCGAGGCGCAGCGCGGCTGGGACGACATGGGCCCGAAGGGGCGGGCAAAGGCACTGGCCAAGTTCGCGATCTGGCTCGAGGAGCACCGCGGCGAGATCGAAGACCTGCTGATCAAGGAGACCGGCAAGTCGCGCGCCGACGCCGTCCAAGAGGTGCCGCTGCTGCTGATCATCATCTCGTACTACATCAAGACGATGGCGAAGGCGCTCGCGCCGGAAACCAAGCCCGCGCCGTTGGCCGCGCTGGCGGTCAAGAAGATCACGGTGCACTACCGGCCCCGTCGGGTCGTCGGAATCATCGCGCCGTGGAACTTCCCGGTCGCCAACGCGATGATGGACGCGCTGGGCGCGCTGGCCGCCGGATGTGCGGTGCTGCTCAAGCCGTCCGAGCGCACGCCGTTGACCGCCGAGGTGCTGGTGCGGGGGTGGCGTGAGTCCGGCGCGCCGGACGTGTTCGCGCTGGTGCAGGGCGCACGAGAAGTTTCCGAGGCGGTCGTCGACAACGTCGACTTCGTGCAGTTCACCGGTTCCTCCGCGACCGGGCGCAAGGTCATGGAACGCGCGGCGCGCCGGCTCACCCCGGTCAGCCTCGAGCTGGGCGGCAAGGACCCGATGATCGTGCTCGAGGACGCCGACGTCGACCTGGCGGCGCATGCCGCGGTGTGGGGCGGCCTGTTCAACGCGGGTCAGATGTGCGTGTCGGTCGAGCGGATCTACGTGATGGAACCGGTGTACGACCGCTTCGTCGACGCGGTGGTGCGTGACGTGAAGGCGCTGCAAATGGGCGCCGGCGACGGGCCGCACTTCGGGTCGATGATCGACGACCAGCAGCTGGCGGTCGTCGATCGCCACGTCGCCGACGCGAAGGCCAAGGGCGCGCGGGTGCTGACCGGCGGCCGTCGTGGTGACGGGCCGGGCAGCTTTTATCAGCCCACGGTGCTGGTCGATGTCGACCACTCGATGGAGTGCATGACCGAGGAGACGTTCGGTCCCACACTGCCGATCATGAAAGTCACCAGCGTCCCCGAGGCCGTCAAGCTGGCCAACGACAGCCCGTACGGGTTGTCGGCGTCGGTGTTCTCTCGCGACCACGATCGCGCCAAAGAGGTTGCACTGCAGCTCGATTGCGGTGCCGTCAACGTGAACGACGTGGTCGCCAACCTGATGTGCACGACGGCGCCGATGGGTGGCTGGAAGGAATCGGGCTTCGGTGCCCGGTTCGGCGGCGCCGAGGGGCTGCGCAAGTACTGTCGCATCGAGACCGTCGTCGAGCCGCGGATCACGTTCGGGTCGGGCATGTATTACTACTCGTCCTCACCCAAGGCCGCACAGCGGATGAACCGCCAGATGGCGTGGATGGCGCTGCGTCGTCCCCGCCGCATCGCCCGCGACCGCTAGGGTTGGCGGGTGCGATTCGTGGCGACGATGCTGTTGTGGCTCGTCACCACGGTGGCCCTCGCGGTGGCCGTTCCGGCGGGGTGGGCCCAGAAAACCCTCGTCGACGTCGACGGCTATGCCGCGTTGGCGCAGAAGGCCGCCAAGGACCCGCGGCTCCAAGACGCCATGGCCTCCGAGCTGACCACGCAGGTCGTGGCGCTGGCGAACCAACGCGGGATTTCGGTCAACCAGAGCCTGGTGCGGGGCGTGGCGACGGCGTACTCCGCAAGTCCCGACTTCCCGCGCCAGTTCGCGAACGCCAACCGGGTCGCGCACGCCTGGATGTTCACCGATTCGTCGAACCAATCGCGGGACTCGCAGGGACGTTGGCGTGTCGACCTTGCGCCGATGTTGTCCGACACCGCGTTTCAACAGATGTTGAGCGGGTGGAACATTGACGTGCCCGCCACCGTGGAGGTCCCGGTGGCGGTGACTCCGGCCGACGTGCATCCCGGTCAGCTGCATCGCGTGGCGACGTGGGGGCCGTGGGTGAGCATCGGCGCCGCGGTGCTGACCGGTATCTTCGCGTTGCTAACCCTGGCCGCCGCCCGTAGGCGCGGCAAAGCCATTGCAGCTCTTGGTGTTTCGGCATTGCTGGTCGGGGCGGGCGGCTGGGCGGCGATGGAAGTCGGCCGTCGCTACATCGATGACGCGCTCAACCACACCACCGGCGACGTGCGCAAGGTCGCCGACGTGATGGTCGGATACGCCGAAGGCAGCCTGCACCAATGGCTCAACCTCACGCTCGCCGCCGGCGGCGCGCTGGTCGTGTTCGGCATCATCACGACGATGCTCGGCTCGCTGCGGAAGGCGGGTTAGCCGCTCAACTTGCGGTGCAGGAATTCGAATATCAGCGCTGACCTGAACGCGGTCTGCGCGTTGTCGGCGGCACCGGCGTGACCGCCCTCGATGTTCTCGTAGTAGGAGACCGGATGGCCGGCGGCCTCCAGCGCGGCGGTCATCTTGCGAGCGTGGCCGGGATGCACCCGGTCGTCTCGGGTTGACGTGGTGATCAGCACCGGCGGATAGCGCCGATCGGCCGAAATATTCTGGTACGGAGAGTATTTCTTGATGAATTCCCAGTCGGCCGGGTCGTCGGGGTTGCCATACTCGGCGACCCATGACGCGCCGGCGAGCAGCAGGTGGAAGCGGCGCATGTCGAGCAGCGGCACGCTGCAGACCAGCGCGCCGAACAGCTCGGGGTACTGCGTCAGCATGATGCCGATCAACAAGCCTCCGTTGCTTCCGCCATGCGCACCGAGCTGCTCGACGGTCGTGATGCCGCGGTTCACCAGGTCTGCTGCGACGGCGGCGAAGTCCTCCGCGACCTTGTGTCTGCCCTCTCGCATCACCTGGGTGTGCCAGGTCGGGCCGTATTCGCCGCCGCCGCGGATGTTCGCCAGCACATAGGTACCGCCCCGGGCAAGCCACAATCGACCGAGCACCCCGTCGTAGCCGGGTGTGCGAGCCACCTCGAAGCCGCCGTAGCCGCTCAGCAACGTCGGCCGCGGCCCAGTCGAATCACGCTGGCCGACAACGAAGTACGGTATCGCCGTGCCGTCAACCGAAGGGGTGAAATGCTGCGTCACTTCGATGTCGTCGGCGTCGAAGAACGCCGGCGCCGACTTGATCTGATGCAGCGGCCCACCGGCGACGCCGTGCAGCAGTCGCGATGGTGCGGCGAATCCGCTTGAGTCAAGGAAGATTTCGTCACCCATATCGTCGGCGGCGACGATCACCGTGTTGGCGTTGGCCGGTAAGTCGGGCACCGGCTCGGCGTGCCAGGTGCCGGGGGTGACGATCTCGACGCGGCTGGTCACGTCGTGCAGCGTGACGACGACCAGCCGCTCGCGGGTCCACGCATAGTGGTGCAGGTAGGTGTGCTCGTCGGGTTCGAAAACCACGTGCAGTGGCGTTGTACCGGAGAGGAATTCGTCGTAGTCGGCGGCCAGCAGCGAACCGGCCCGGTACGTCGTGTCCGCGACGGTCCAGTCGGTGCGCAACTCGATCAGCAGCCATTGGCGGTGCACCGACACGGTGGCGTCGGTAGGTGCGTCAATCAGGACCAGCTCGTCGCCTCGGAGCTCGTATACCTCGTCGTTGAAGAAGTCGATCGCGCGTCGCACCATGGTGCGTTCGAATCCCGGTGTGCGGTCGACCGATGCCCCGACCATCACGTCGCTACTCGAGCCGGAATACACCGTTTCGGCGTCCTCGAGGGGTCTGCCGCGGCGCCACCGTTTGACCAACCGAGGGTATCCGGAGTCGGTCAGCGAGCCGGCGCCGAAGTCGGTGCCAACCAGCACGGTATCCTTGTCCTCCCAGCTGACCTGAGTCTTGGCCTCCGGCAACGTGAATCCGTCGGCGACGAATTGCCTGGTTGTCATGTCGAATTCGCGGACGATCGCCGCGTCGGAGCCGCCGCGCGACAGGATGATCAGTGCCAGCGTGTACTCGGGTTCGATGACATCGGCACCGCCCCACACCCAGCTTTCCCCGTCGGCGCCGGCAAGGGCGTCGAGGTCGAGCAGCACGTCCCATTCGGGCGTGTCGCTGCGGTATTGCTCGAGGGTGGTGCGCCGCCACAGCCCCCGTGGGTTGTCGGCGTCGCGCCAGAAGTTGTACAGATACTCGCCCCGGCGCACTACATAGGGGATGCGTGCGTCGGTGTCGAGCACTTCGAGCGCCTCGGCGCGCATCCGCTCGAACCGGCCGTCACCGAGCTCCGCGAGCGTCGGCTCGTTGTGTCGCCGCACCCAATCGAGCGCGTCGTCACCGGCGATCTCCTCGAGCCACAGGTAGGGGTCGTCAGTCACGAACCCCATTGTGGCCGCAGCGGCGGTCAGTCCGCCGCGTGGCCCGGACGGTGCGCCAGCACCACGTGGACCGCCGGATTAAAAAGGCGTCGTCCGGCGGTAATGTGACTCGTATTACAACGTGTCATACGTCAACGCTGACAAGGGAGTGACTCATGACTGTGTATGCCCGACCCGGTGCCGAGGGCTCGCTGATGTCGTATGAATCGCGCTACGGCAACTTCATCGGCGGTGAGTGGGTGGCTCCGGTGGGTGGGGAGTACTTCGAGAATCCCACCCCGGTGACCGGGCAGTCGTTCTGTGAGGTGCCACGCTCGACCGAGGCCGACATCGACAAGGCGTTGGACGCCGCGCACGCCGCCGCACCGGCGTGGGGCAAGACCGCACCGGCGGAACGCGCGGTCATCTTGAACAAGATCGCCGACCGTATCGAGGAGAACCTGCCGGCGCTGGCGTTGGCCGAGGCCTTCGACAACGGCAAACCGATCCGGGAAACGCTGAACGCGGATCTGCCGTTGGCGGTGGATCATTTCCGCTATTTCGCCGGGGCGATCCGCGCCCAGGAGGGCTCGTTGTCGCAGATCGACGACGACACCGTGGCTTATCACTTCCCCGAGCCGCTGGGGGTGGTGGGTCAGATCATTCCGTGGAACTTCCCGATCCTGATGGCCACCTGGAAGCTGGCCCCAGCGCTGGCCGCGGGCAACGCCGCGGTGTTGAAGCCGGCCGAGCAGACCCCGGCCTCGATCCTGTATCTGATGGGCCTGATCGGGGACCTGCTGCCGCCCGGGGTGGTCAACGTGGTCAACGGGTTCGGGTTCGAGGCGGGCAAGCCGCTGGCGTCGAGCAATCGGATCGCCAAGATCGCGTTCACCGGTGAGACCACCACCGGCCGGTTGATCATGCAATACGCCTCTCAGAACTTGATTCCGGTCACCCTGGAGCTGGGCGGCAAGAGCCCGAACATCTTCTTTTCCGATGTGATGGTCGCCGCCGACGACTACCAGGACAAGGCCCTGGAAGGTTTCACGATGTTCGCCCTCAATCAGGGCGAGGTGTGTACCTGCCCGTCGCGCAGCCTGATTCAGGCCGACATCTACGACGAGTTCTTGGAGCTGGCGGCAATCCGCACCAAGGCCGTGCGCCAGGGCGACCCGCTGGATACCGAGACCATGATCGGCAGCCAGGCCTCCAACGATCAGCTGGAAAAGGTGTTGTCCTACATCGAGATCGGCAAGAGCGAAGGCGCCAAGATCGTCACCGGCGGCGAGCGCGCCGAGTTGGGCGGCGACCTGTCGGGTGGCTACTACGTGCAGCCCACAATCTTCACCGGCACCAACTCGATGCGGATCTTCCAGGAAGAGATCTTCG
The DNA here is from genome assembly GCF_035640695.1 of Mycobacterium sp. Classification (GTDB taxonomy): domain Bacteria; phylum Actinomycetota; class Actinomycetes; order Mycobacteriales; family Mycobacteriaceae; genus Mycobacterium. The sequence goes on along the minus strand of NZ_DASQVQ010000139.1, from coordinate 33,740 downwards.
GGCCCGTCGTGGCCGTCACGTCGTTCATCGACTACGACGACGCGATCCGCATCGCCAACGACACCCTCTACGGCCTGGGCGCCGGGGTGTGGAGCCGCGACGGCAACACCGCCTACCGGGCCGGGCGCGACATCAAGGCCGGCCGGGTGTGGACCAACTGCTATCACGCCTATCCGGCCCACGCGGCGTTCGGTGGCTACAAGCAATCGGGCATCGGCCGCGAAAATCACAAAATGATGCTCGACCACTACCAACAGACCAAGAACCTGCTCGTTTCCTACAGCGACAAAGCCCAGGGGTTCTTCTGACGAGCGCTTGCGCGAGGAAGCAAAAGCACTGACGAGCGCTTGCGCGAGGAAGCGAGGGCACCGAAGATGGGCGCGCAGTCTCCGCCCGCCCGGGCGCTGATCACCGCGACCGCCGCCCAATTGCTGCATCGGCTGCAGAAGCGGCACGGCCGGGTGATGTTTCACCAGTCCGGCGGCTGCTGCGATGGATCGTCGCCGATGTGCTACCCGGACGGGGAGTTCATCGTCGGCGACCGCGATGTGCTGCTGGGCGTCCTCGAGGACGCGCCGGTGTGGATTTCGGGTCCGCAGTTCGACGCGTGGAAGCACACTCAGCTGGTCATCGACGCGGTCCCCGGGCGGGGCGGCGGCTTCAGCATGGAGGCCCCGGAGGGCATGCGGTTCCTCAGCCGCGGAAGAGCGTTCACACCCGACGAACTCGAGCTGCTTGCGGCCAACCCGCCGCTGCGGGGCGCCGATTACGCGCGCGGCGAGCGCCCGCCGCCACCCGCCGGTGCGGTGGTGGTCGCCGAGGCGGCGGATGCATGCCCGGTGCCGGCCGGGCGTGATGGCTCGGCGTGGGATCGTGGCTAGCGCGGAATTAACGCTACTGTTTTAACGGTGATACCGCTCCCGCGCGCATGGTTGCTGACCAGCGCGATGCTCACTGGGACCGCGGTCGGAATAGCCGCCGCGGTCGCTACGACGCTGCTGGTGGATGCCCATGTTCGGCCCGACGTGGTGATCGCGTTAGTGCTCGGAGTTCCCAGCGCCATCGGGCTGTTGCTGATTTTGTTCTCGTCGCGACGGTGGATAACGACACTGGGTGCGTTCGTGCTCGCGCTGGCACCGGGATGGTTCGGCGTGCTGGTGCTGATTCAGGCGGTCTACGGTGCCTGAGCAATCGCGCCGTGGTGCGCATCGCGCGCCGATCGGCTGGAATCGCCAACGCCAGGCGCGACAAACGATGGGCGGCGGGCCGCCCACCGAGGCGAGTCTCAATGGACACCCGAACCCAGTCGACAACTTGAAACCACTCGACATGACGGCCGACCCCGCGCAGGTTGACGATGCCCATCCGGCCCCCAACCCCGAGTTGGCCTCCAACCCCCAGCCGGCCCCCAACCCCGAGTTGGCCCCCGACACCGAGTTGGCCCCCGACACAGAGTTGACGCCCGAGCCCGTCACCGAGCCCCAGCCGGTCCCTGACCCAGCGCCGGCCACCCAGGCCCAGCCGGCACCCGAGCCAGCGCCGGCGTCCGAGGCCCAGCCGGCCCCCGACCCCGAGCCCAACCCCGAGCCGGCCTACCAGACCGCACCGGCCAGTGAGCCCATAGCAGAAACGCCGCCCTCGCAGCCGATCGCGGTGCCGGCGCAACCCGTTGTGGTCCCTGGCCAATACAACTACCTGAAACGGTGGATGTTCGTGCTGATGTTGGCGGCGGTGTGGATCCCGGCCGCGCTCACCGGGCTCGCGCTCTACTACTACTGGTATCACTCGATCGACAAGACGCTGCCGGTGTTTCTGGTGCTGGTCTGCACCATCGTCTGCACCGTCGGCGGGCTACTGCTGGCGATGGTTCAGCACAAACCGGTTGTCTCGGCACTCGCGATCGCGGTGATGACCGCCCCGTTCGCGGCGCTCGCGGGCGCCGCGGTGGTGCATGGCCTCTATTACTGCGAACGAGTGGGCCACTGCCTGGTGGGGCTGATTCCCTACTAGGGTTGGCCGGGTGACCCACTATGACGTCGTCGTTCTCGGTGCCGGACCAGGCGGATATGTCGCGGCCATTCGAGCCGCGCAGCTTGGCCTGAAGACCGGGGTCGTAGAAAACAAGTATTGGGGCGGGGTGTGCCTCAACGTCGGCTGCATCCCGTCGAAGTCGCTGTTGCGCAATGCCGAATTGGCGCACATCTTCACCAAACAGGCCAAGTTGTTCGGGATCAGCGGCGAGGCGACCTTCGACTATGGGGTGGCGTTCGACCGCAGCCGCAAGGTTGCCGAGGGCCGGGTCAACGGCGTGCACTTCCTGATGAAGAAAAACAAGATCACCGAGATCCACGGCCGCGGCACGTTCACCGACGCGAACACCCTGTCGGTCGACCTCAACGACGGCGGCAACGAGAAGGTGACCTTCGACAACGTGATCATCGCGACCGGCAGCCACACCCAGCTGGTGCCCGGCACGTCGCTGTCGGAGAACGTCGTCACATATGAAGAGCTGATCATGTCGCGCGAGCTGCCGCAGTCGATCGTGATCGCCGGTGCCGGCGCGGTCGGCATGGAATTCGGCTACGTGCTGGCGAACTACGGAGTGGACGTCACGATCGTGGAGTTCTTGCCGCGTGCGCTGCCCAACGAAGACGCCGACGTGTCGAAGGAGATCGAGAAGCAGTTCAAGAAGCTGGGCGTCAACGTGCTCACCGGCACCAAGGTCGAGGGCATCACCGACGACGGTTCACAGGTCACGGTCAGCGTCAGCAAGAACGGCGACTCCAGCGAACTGAAGGCGCAAAAGGTGCTGCAGGCCATCGGTTTCCGTCCCAACGTCGAGGACTACGGACTCGACGCGGCGGGCGTGAACCTGACCGATCGCAGCGCCATCGGCATCGACGGCCGGATGCGCACGAACGTCCCGCACATCTATGCGATCGGCGACGTCACCGGACTGCTGCAGCTGGCCCACGTCGCCGAGGCTCAGGGTGTTGTTGCCGCCGAAACCATCGCCGGCGCCGAGACTTTGGAGTTGGGCGACTACCGGATGATGCCGCGCGCGACGTTCTGCCAACCACAGGTCGCCAGCTTCGGGCTCACCGAGCAGCAGGCCCGCGACGAGGGCTACGACGTGAATGTCGCGAAGTTCCCCTTCACGGCGAACGCCAAGGCACACGGGTTGGGCGACGCCAGCGGTTTCGTGAAGCTGGTCGCCGACGGGAAATACGGCGAGCTGCTGGGCGGGCACCTCGTCGGCCCCGACGTGTCCGAGCTGCTGCCCGAGCTGACGCTGGCGCAGAAGTGGGATTTGACCGCCAATGAGCTTGCCCGCAACGTGCACACCCATCCAACGCTGTCCGAGGCGCTGCAGGAATGCTTCCACGGTCTCGTCGGTCACATGATCAACTTTTGAGATCGACGGTCGTCGCCGGTATCGGCGGGTTGGTGGTCGGGCACATCGTTTGGTTGGTGGCGATTTCGCTTGCCATCGCGACTTCGGCCGTCAACCATTGGGTGCTCGTCGCGTCGGCGCTGTTCTTCTTGTGCGGCGCGGCGGCGGTCTGGTTGGGCTGGCGGATGCATCGGCGACGCTCCGATGTCTGGGCGGCATTCCTGTGTTGCCTGCCGATTTCGCCAATCCTGTTGTCGTTGTCCGTGCTCGGTGTCACTTATCTGTGATTCTGATACGGGGCTAGTCTCGAAAGTCCAGCGGTATCTCGAGCGCGGATATCGTCGCGGCCAGCGCGTCGTATTGCCCCGCCAACGTGACGAATTCGATGAGCTGCGTCCGCTCGAGGTGACGCGACAACCACTGCCACGTCTGCGGCGAGATCGTCCGGGTTTCGATGATCTCGTCGGTGGCCGTCAACAACGCTGCGTCCCGGTCACTGAGCCCGTCGGCGCCCGGGCCCTCGAAGATCTTGGCCTGCAACTCCGTGTCGATCCCGCGGCGTAGCGCGATGCGGCGATGTTGTTGCAGCTCGTACTCGCAGCCACGCAGATGTCCCACCCGCAGGATCACCAGCTCGGTGTCGCGACGTCGCAACTTGCCCAGACCCAGCAGCATGGCTCCGAGCGGCAGCCACGACCAGAACAGCCGCTTGTGCTGACCGAGCGTGGTGAACAGGTGCACCCGCGGCAGCCGCATGACGCGAGCCGCCAACGCGCTGAAAACCCAATTGACAACGCCGAGCTCGCGAAACCCGCCGACGGGTAGCCGGCTCACGCCTGCTTCACCAGGTACGGCGACACCGTGCTGCGGTGCTCGTCGAGATCCAGCGCCCTGCCCAGCGCGGGGAAGGCGCGCTGCGGGCAATTGTCCCGCTCGCACACCCGGCAGCCCGCCCCAATCGGCGTGGCGTTGTCAGACGACAAGTCCAGTCCCTCCGAGTACACCAGCCGGTGCGCGTGTCGCAGCTCGCAGCCCAGCCCGATCGCGAACGTCTTGCCGGGTTGACCATAGCGGGACGCGCGACGCTCCACCGTGCGCGCCACCCACATGTAGTTGCGCCCGTCGGGCATCTGTGCGATCTGCACCAGGATCTTGCCAGGGTTGGCGAATGTTTCATATACGTTCCACAGCGGGCATGTGCCACCGCTGGAGGAGAAGTGAAAACCGGTGGCCGACTGACGTTTTGACATGTTGCCAGCCTTGTCGACCCGCACGAACGAGAACGGGACACCGCGCATCGACGGCCGCTGCAGCGTCGAAAGGCGGTGGCAGATCGTCTCGTAACTCATCTGGTAGAACGACGACAGCCGCTCGATGTCATAGCGGAAGTTCTCGGTGACGTCGTGGAATTGGCGGTACGGCAAGACCGTCGCCGCCGCGAAGTAGTTGGCCAGTCCCAACCGGGCCAGCTTGATCGACTCGTCGCTGGTGAACTTGCCCTCGTCGACCATCTCGTCGATCAGGTCGCCGAATTCGAGGTACGCAAGCTCGGCGGCCATCTTGAACACCTGCTGGCCCGCCGACAGGTGATTGCTGACCTCCATCGTTCTGCTCGCGGGATCGTAGCAGTGCAGCACCGTGTCGCCGAGGTCGATCCGCCTGACGATGTGCACGCCGTGCACGTCGGTGAGCCGCCGCGCGAGCTCGCCGGCCAGGTCACCGCGATGCATGCGCATGCGGACAGTCAGATCCTCGGCGGCGGTATCGAGCTCGTGCAGATAGTTCTGCCGCTGATAGAAGTAGTCGCGCACCTCCTCGTGCGGCATCGTGATCGAGCCGCTGCCGCTGCTGCCATCGGCGAAGCGGTCTTCGGTGGCGGCGGCCAGCTGCGCGGTGGTGATCCGATAACGCCGGTGCAGGTTCACCATCGCCCGCGCCAGCGTGGGGTGGGCGTTGACGATGTCGGCGACCTCGCTGAGGTCGACGCCGATACCGAGGTCGCGGTCCATCGTCACCTCGCGGAGCTCGGCGACTAGCCTGGTGTCATCCTGGGAGGCGAAGAATGTCGCATCGACCCCGAACACCTCGGTGATCCGTAATAGCACCGCAACCGTCAGCGGCCGTACATCGTGTTCTATTTGGTTGAGGTAGCTTGGCGAGATCTCCAGCATTTGCGCCAGCGCTGCCTGGCTGAACCCGCGTTCACTGCGCAGCTGTCGCACCCGGGAGCCGACAAATGTCTTGGCCACGTTCGTCAGCCTACTCGGCTTGCGAATATGTGCTTAGCAGCCTTGGCAAGCGGGGGCCTGGCACCCTCAAAGAGGGTTTGGCATGATCGCGGGTCGAATGGAGGAGGCAGGGAGGCACAGCCATGAGCCTGGCCAAAACGATGATGCCGGTGTTGGACGGCCATCCCGACGTCTTCAACCGGGAGTGGCCGCTGCGCGTGGCCGACATCGATGCCACCGGCCGGCTGCGGCTCGACGCCGCCACCCGCCACATCCAGGACGTGGGCCAGGACCACCTCCGCGAATTGGGTCACAACGACACCCATCCGCTGTGGATCGTTCGCCGCACGATCATCGATCTGATCAAGCCCATCGAATTCCAGGACATGCTGCGGCTGCGCCGGTGGTGTAGCGGCACCTCGAACCGTTGGTGCGAGATGCGCGTGCGCATCGACGGCCGCAAGGGCGGCCTGGTGGAGTCCGAGGCGTTCTGGATCAACATCAACCGCGACACCCAGATGCCGTCCCGGATCGCCGACGACTTCCTCGAGGGTCTGCGCCGCACCACCGACGTGGACCGGCTGAAGTGGAAGGCCTACCTCAAGCCGGGCTCCCGCGACTCCGCCGACCAGATTCGCGAATATCCCGTCCGGTTCACCGACATCGACCTGTTCGACCACATGAACAACTGCGTCTACTGGAGCGTCGTCGAGGATTATTTGTCGGCGACGCCCGAGCTATTGCACGGCCCCATCCGGGTGATCATCGAGCACGAGGCGCCCGTCGCGCTTTGCGACAAGCTGGAGATCTTGGCGCACGTCCACCCCGCCGGCTCCACCGACGAGTTCGGTGAAGAGCTTGCTAACAAGACTGTTACAACCCTCACATACGCCGTCGGGGAGGACGCCAAGGCCATCGCGGCGATATTCGCCCTCTGACTCCCCGCTGACCTGCAAATCCCGGCGTTGACCTGCATCTATGCGGTTACTGACCAGTAGCTACTGAAACGGTCAAGCAAGTTGCCGGATTTGCAAGATTTGCAAAAACCCGCGATACGTGTGGCGGAAATTGGCAACTAAACGGCTGGACCTGCACATATCCGCCGTGGCATGCTCGTCTCAGCACGAGATTAAAGCCGTCGATGTGTTAACAAGTCAGCGCAGACGGGCAACGTGTCAGCGGCTACAGGAACGAAGGAGCACCGGAGATGTCGACCGTCGGCAAACCGAAGTCACCCGAGGACATTCAGCGCGACTGGGACACCAACCCGCGCTGGACGAACGTCAAGCGCGAGTACACCGCAGCGGACGTCGTCGCCCTGCAGGGCACCGTTGTGGAGGAAAACACGCTGGCCCGACGGGGTGCCGAGATCCTCTGGGATCAGCTGCACGACATGGAATGGGTCAACGCGCTCGGTGCGCTGACCGGAAATCAGGCCGTGCAGCAGGTGCGCGCCGGCCTGAAGGCCATCTACTTGTCCGGCTGGCAAGTGGCCGGTGACGCCAACCTCTCCGGACACACATACCCAGACCAGAGCCTCTACCCCGCGAACTCGGTGCCACAGGTGGTTCGCCGGATTAACAACGCCCTGATGCGTGCCGACCAGATCGCCAAGGTCGAGGGCGACAGGTCGGTGCAGAACTGGCTGGTGCCGATCGTGGCCGACGGCGAGGCGGGCTTCGGTGGCGCGCTGAACGTCTACGAGCTGCAGAAGGCCATGATCGCCGCCGGCGTCGCGGGTTCGCACTGGGAGGATCAGCTGGCCTCCGAGAAGAAGTGCGGTCACCTTGGCGGCAAGGTGCTCATTCCGACCCAGCAGCACATCCGCACACTGGCCTCCGCCCGGTTGGCGGCCGACGTCGCGGACGTGCCGACGGTCGTGATCGCCCGCACCGACGCCGAGGCGGCCACGCTGATCACCTCCGACGTCGACGTGCGCGATCAGCCATTCATCACCGGAGAACGCACACCCGAGGGCTTCTACCGGGTGAAGAACGGGTTGGCGCCCTGCGTCGCGCGGGCCAAGGCCTACGCGCCGTACGCCGACCTGATCTGGATGGAGACCGGCACTCCCGACCTCGACCTGGCCAAGCGGTTCGCCGAGGGCGTCAAGGCGGAATTCCCCGACCAGATGCTGGCGTACAACTGCTCGCCGTCGTTCAACTGGCGCAAGCACCTCGACGACGCGACCATCGCGAAGTTCCAGAAGGAGCTGGCGTCAATGGGCTTCAAGTTCCAGTTCATCACGCTGGCCGGCTTCCACGCCCTGAACTACTCGATGTTCGATCTGGCCTACGGCTACGCCCGCAATCAGATGAGCGCCTACGTCGAGCTGCAGGAGCGCGAGTTCGCCGCCGAGGAGCGCGGTTACACCGCGACCAAGCACCAGCGTGAGGTCGGCGCCGGCTACTTCGACCGGATCGCCACCACGGTGGACCCGAACTCGTCGACGACGGCGCTGAAGGACTCGACCGAAGAGGGTCAGTTCCACTGACGACGAAGAGGGTCAGTTCCACTGACGACGAAGAGGGTCAGTTCCACTGACGCTGAGCCGGCGGCAGCCCGCGGACACCCCGAACCGATAGGCTGCAGCCACTGATCCGCAAGGGTTGACAGCGCAGGCCCCGCCCGCCATGTTGGGCGGGGCCTGATGCTGTTTAGGGAATGAGTGGAGAAGTCGTGACCGACGCGATCCAGCGAGTGGGGGTAATCGGGGCGGGGCAGATGGGCGCCGGTATCGCCGAGGTGTCGGCGCGGGCGGGCGTCGACGTCCTCGTGTACGAGCCGACCGAGGCGCTGACCACCGCCGGACGCGCTCGCATCGTCAAGTCGCTTGAGCGCGGAGTCAGTTCGGGCAAGGTCACCGAGCGCGAACGCGACCATGCCCTTGCCAAGCTCACGTTCACCACCAGCCTGTCCGACCTCGCCGACCGCCAGTTGGTGGTGGAAGCGGTGGTCGAGGATGAGACCGTCAAGAGCAAGATCTTCGCCGAGCTGGACCGCGAGATCACCGATCCGGACGCGGTACTGGCCTCGAACACGTCGAGCATCCCGATCATGAAACTGGCCGCGGCCACCCAAAATCCGGGCCGCGTGCTCGGCCTGCATTTCTTCAACCCCGTTCCGGTGCTGCCGCTCGTGGAACTCGTCAACACCCTGGTGACCTCCGAGGCCGCGATCTCGCGCACCGAGAAGTTCGCCAGCTCAGTGCTGGGCAAGCAGGTGGTGCGCTGCAGTGACCGATCGGGGTTTGTAGTCAACGCGCTACTGGTGCCCTATCTGCTGTCAGCGATCCGGATGGTGGAAACCGCCTTCGCCACGGTCGAGGACATCGACAAGGCCGTGGTCGCTGGTCTGTCGCATCCGATGGGCCCGCTGCGGCTGTCCGATCTCGTTGGGCTCGACACGTTGAAGTTGATCGCCGACAAGATGTTTGAGGAGTTCAAGGAGCAGCAGTACGGCGCGCCGCCGCTGCTGCAGCGGATGGTCGAAGCCGGCCTGCTGGGCAAGAAGTCGGGTCAAGGCTTCTACAAGTACTAAGGCTTCTACAAGTACTAGAGCGCCGCAAGCCGCTTCTTTTCAACTTTGACGTCGAAAGCCGGTGCCGGCCAGGACAACTCAAGCTCAGTGAGCGCCTCGATCAACAGCTCGGTGACTGCCAGCCGGCTGTACCACTTCTTGTCGCAAGGGATGACATACCACGGCGCGTATTCCGTCGAGCACCGGTCGAGAATCGCCTGGTAGGCATCCTGATACGCCGGCCACAGCTGGCGTTCGTCCACGTCGTGCGGGTTGTACTTCCAGTACTTGTCCGGCCGCTCCAGCCGCTGCATGAGCCGCTGCTTCTGTTCCTCTAGCGACACGAACATCGCGACCTTCACCAGGGTCGTGCCGCCGTCGACGAGCTGTTTCTCGAAGGCGTTGATCTCGTCGTAGCGCGCGCCTACCACCTCGGGCGGCACCAAGTTGTGCACCCGCACGATCAGCACATCCTCGTAGTGCGAGCGGTCGAAAACCCCGATGTGGCCGGCCGGCGGCAGTGCCTTGACGATGCGCCACAGATAGTGGTGGGCCCTCTCCTTCAGCGTCGGCACGCCGAAGCCCGTGTAGCGGATGCCCTGCGGATTACCCGCACCGACAACATGCTTGACGATGCCGCCCTTGCCCGCCGTATCCATGCCCTGCAGCACGAGCAGCACCGAGCGGTTGTCCCGGGCCTCGCTTTTGCTGCTGGCGTACAACATCTCCTGCAGCTCGGCGAACCGCGCATTGCGCTCCTCTTGCACCCGCCGCGCGTCATCCTTCTGGCCGGTGAATCCCGGTGTGGCGCTGGTATGGATGTCGGCCACCTTGTCGCCGGCACGAAAGGCCAGCACCTTGCGGGGTTCGCGGCTCCAGAGCTCCGGCATACCGCCAGAGACTACTCAGCGGGTTGGCGCGACGGCAGGATCGGTGATGGATGCGGCTGGGCATTGAACTTCTCCCGCGAGCCGCCGACTTCGACGATCCCGCACAGCGCATTCCACGACAGCATGGTCAGATAATCGATCAGCTCGTCGGAGCTCATCCGCGGGTAAGACATCCACGAGTGTGTGGACAGCTGCACGCCGCCGACGATCAGATACGCCCACGGCTCCACCCCGTGGGTGTCCAGCCCCGCCTCCTGCATGCGCCGGCGCAGCATGACCGCGATCATGCCGGCGATGATTCGCTCCGAGTCGGCAATCACTTTGCTCTTGCTGGCCGAGCTGTTGGCCATCACGAACCGATACGGCTCGGGCTCGGCCGCGACAGTGTCGACGTAGACCCGGATGATCTCGCGCACCAGGTCGAAGCCGTCCATGTTCGCCGTCAGCGCGGCGGCCATGTTCGGGATCAGCGTGGTCTGCGCGAACCGCATCATCACCGCTGTGGTCAGGTCGTTCTTGTCGACGAAATAGCGGTACAGGACCGTCTTCGACACGCCGATCTCGGCCGCGATTTCGTCCATGGATATGTGGCGGCCACGGCGTCGGATGGCCTCGAGCGCGCCGTCAACCAACTCGTTGCGGCGCTCCACCTTGTGCTGGTGCCATCGCCGCTTGCGGCCATCGGTCTTGACCACCGGCGGCGGGGGTATCTGCTCTACCACTATCGCGGATGTCCGTTCCACTAGTCCTCCTCGATACTACGGCGCGGTTCGCGGGATGATGGTGTTGTGGCACATCGAGCCGAGCTGGACGGCGTGTTCGCGGTGGATGCGAGCGCCGATGCTCAGCGGCGCAGCCAGCTGCGCCGAATGAAGATGGTGGCGCTGAGCTTCCTGCTCGGCGCCACCGCGATCTTCCTCGGCTGCCGGTGGGCACAGGCCGAGGGCGCCGGCGCATGGGTCGGCTACGTCGGCGCGGCGGCCGAGGCCGGAATGGTCGGCGCGATGGCCGACTGGTTCGCGGTCACCGCCCTGTTCAAGCACCCGCTCGGCATCCCGATTCCGCACACCGCGATCATCAAGCGCAAGAAAGACCAGCTCGGCGAGGGCCTGGGCACCTTCGTCCGGGAGAACTTCATGTCCCCGACGGTGGTCGAGGTCAAACTGCGCGACGCACAGATCCCCAGCCGATTGGGCAAGTGGTTGGCCGACCGCTCCCACGCCACCCGGGTGGCGACCGAGGCATCAAACGCGCTGCGGTTGCTCGTCGAGATGCTGCGCGACGACGACGTGCAGCACGTGCTGGACCGCATGATTATCAAGCGCATCGCCGAGCCGAAGTGGGGGCCGCCGGTGGGCCGGGTGCTTGGTACCTTGCTGGCCGAGAACCGCCAGCAGGCCCTCATTCAACTGCTCGCCGACCGCGCGTTCCAGTGGTCGTTGAACGCAGGCGACGTCATCCAGCGTGTGGTGGAGCGTGATTCACCGACATGGTCGCCGCGCTGGGTCGATCATCTCGTCGGCGATCGCATCCACCGCGAGCTGATGGACTTCACCGACAAGGTGCGCCGCAATTCCGACCACGAGCTGCGCCGGTCTGCCAACCGCTTCCTGTTCGAGTTCGCCGAGGACCTTCAGCACGATGAGGCGACGATCGCCCGCGCCGAGGCCGTCAAGGAGCAGCTGATGGCCCGCGACGAGATCGCCAACGCCGCCGAAACGGCTTGGCGGGCGCTCAAAGGGATAGTCCTGGAGTCCGTCGACGACCCGTCCAGCGCGCTGCGCACCCGTATCGCCGACTCCGTCGTCCACATCGGCGAGTCGCTGCGCGACGATGCCGACCTGCGCGACAAGGTCGACGACTGGATCATCCGGGGGGCCAAGCACCTGGTGTCGGAGTACGGCGTGGAGATCACCGCGATCATCACCGAGACGGTCGAGCGGTGGGATGCCGAGGAGGCCAGCCGGCGCATCGAATTACATGTCGGGCGCGACCTGCAATTCATCCGCATCAACGGCACTGTGGTCGGCGCATTGGCCGGATTGATCATCTATTCCGCAGCTCAGCTACTGTTTTAGCGCAGTGCTAACTGAGTGCTTGCAAAAGCTAGCACTACGTCGTATGGTGGTTTGTACGTACCGATACCCATCGCGCACAGGTGGTGAAACCGTGACCCCACAAGAGGGCGATATTGCCGCCGTGGTGTCCAGCGCCGCCCAGGACATCGGCAGCTTCATCAGGGCGCAGCGCGAAGCGGCGCAGGTATCGGTGCGGCAGTTGGCCGAAAAGGCCGGTGTCAGCAATCCGTATCTCAGCCAGATCGAGCGCGGATTGCGCAAACCCTCTGCCGAAGTGCTCAATCAGATCGCCAAGGCATTACGCGTTTCCGCGGAAGTGCTCTATGTGCGGGCCGGAATCCTCGAGCCCACCGAAACCAGCGCGGTGCGCGACGCCATCATCACCGACACGGCGATCACCGAACGGCAGAAGCAGGTTCTGCTCGACATCTATTCCTCGTTTTGCCAACAGAACGAAGCTGCCCGTGAGGAGCCGACAACTGCCTAAAGGTCTTCAGATGATCGCGATTTCGTACTAGAACGACAGACATGATCCGTTGAAAGGAAGTACCACCATGGCCCAGAAGACCCAAAAGAACCAGCCCACCGTAGACGACCTGCGGACTCCCTTGCTCGCGGCCGTCGGCGCCGCCGATCTTGCGCTCGCGACGGTCAACGAGCTCGTGGCCAACCTGCGCGAGCAGGCCGGCGAGGCCCGCACCACCGCTCGCAGCCGGGCCGACGACACCCGTGAGCGGCTGACCAAGCTGCAGGAAGAGCTGCCGCGGCGCACCGAGGAGCTGCGCGGCCGACTCTCCAGCGAGGAGCTGCGCAGGGCGGCCGAGGGCTACCTGGAGCAGGCCCAGACCACCTATCAGAGCCTGGTCGAGCGTGGCGAGGCCGCGTTGGAGCGGCTGCGCAGCCAGCCCGCGTTCGAGGAGGGCCGCGGGCGCCTCGAGGGCTACCGCGAGCTGACCGAGGAGGCGCTGGGTAACGTCGCCACCCAGACCCGCGCGGTCGGCGAGCGTGCCGCGAAGCTGGTCGGCGTCGACCTCCCGCGCAAGGACGCAGGCAAGAAGGCTTCGGCGAAGAAGGCGCCGGTCAAGACGGCCTCCGCGAAGAAGGCGCCGCCGGCCAAGAAGGGCGCCAAGAAGGTCACCCAAAAGTAACTGAGTCGACGGCCGGGACGGTATCCGCATAGGCTTACTAACTGTGAGCCACTTGGTGGGTACCGTCCTGTTCGTTTTGCAGATCGCCGTCCTGGTCACGACGGTCTACTCCTTCATCCACGCCGCGCTGCAGCGCCCCGACGCCTACACCGCCGCCGAGAAGCTGACCAAGCCGGTCTGGCTGGTGATACTCGGCGCGGCCGTGTTGGTGGCCCTGGTTCTCGGCATCACCGGCATCGCGATCGCCGCCGTGGCCGCCGGCGTGTACCTCGTGGACGTTCGCCCGAAAATACTCGAGATTCAAGGCAAATCGCGCTAACGGATGCTGCGCGCAACGCTGGCCGCTGCGGCAGCGGCGGTGCCGATCGTCGTCGCGGCCCCCGCTCACGCAGACACCGCCCCCGCCCCGCCGTTCATCGACCACACCCAGTGGGCGCATTGGGGCGACCTCTCTAGCCTGCGGGTGTACCCCACGCAGGCCGGCCGGGCGGCCAGCACCAACTTCGTCGGCCCCGACGAGGCCTGGTCCGAGGTGCTCGCACTGTCGCCCGACGCCGACACCCCCGGCATGCGCCAGCAATTCGTCTGCCACTGGCAACTGGCCGAATTCGCCCAGCCGGGGAAGGTCAGCTGGAATCTGGAGCCGTGGCGACCGGTCGTCGACGACTCTCAAATGGTCGCCTCGGGCTGCAACCCCGGTGGCAGCCAAGAACCGTTCTGATGCTCACCCGGGCCGAGGTGGCCGGGATGGTTGACCACACGCTGCTCAAGCCGGAAGCCACCGTCGCCGACGTGGCCGCCCTCATCACCGAGGCCGCCGAATTGGGCGTGTACGCGGTGTGCGTGTCACCGTCGATGGTGCCCGTCGCCAGAGCAGCGATCAGCGCCAATCGGGCCGGGCTGCCGATCGCCGCGGTGGCGGGTTTCCCGTCGGGTAAACACCTCAGCGCGATCAAGGCGCACGAGGCCGCCAAGGCCGTCGACGACGGCGCCGCCGAGATCGACATGGTCATCGACGTCGGCGCTGCGCTGGCGGGCGACTGGAACGCACTGGAGGCCGACATCGCGGCGGTGCGTGGCGCCGTCCCCACGGCGACGCTGAAGGTCATCATCGAGTCCGCGGCATTACTCGAACTATGCGGGTCGCCACTGGTAGTCGACGTGTGCCGGATCGCCAGGGACGTCGGCGCGGATTTCGTCAAGACGTCGACGGGCTTTCACCCGTGTGGTGGCGCGTCGCCCCGTGCGGTGGAATTGATGTCGGGCGTCGGGCTACGCGTCAAGGCCAGCGGCGGCATCCGCAGCGCCGAACAGGCCGGCGCGCTCATCAAAGCGGGCGCCACCCGGCTCGGGCTGTCGGGCACCCGCGCGGTGCTCGACGGATTCCGCCGCTAGCAGCCGTTACAGATTCGCGAAGCACGGGTCGGTGTTGCCCGGCGGGATCGCCGCGTTGCGTGTCGAAAAATGGGCAACCACACCGGTATTCGTGACTTGCACGCTGTCGGCGTGGATGCCGAGCGGGTAGTTCTGAGTCAATTGGGTGGTGAACGCGTCCAGCGCCGGCTGCACGGTCTCGCTGGGCAGCGTGAAGCCCAGCCCGTTCAGGCTCACGACTTGCATTCCGATCCCGTTCTTGACCACCTGCGGCTTGGCGGTGACGCCGCCGATCGCGGCCTGCAGCTCGATGGTGCCGTTGGACGGGTTGGTCTTGACGCCGCTGAGGAAGCTGCCGAACAGCGGGATGGCGCTCTGCACAGTCTGCTTGATGCCCTCGGCCGACCAGGTGATTGTCGCGTCCAGCGCCCCGATGGTGCCCTTCGAGTTGGCGGTCGGCTCCAGTCGGACGTCGTCGATGCGCACGTCGGCTTTCATGCCCTTGGCGCTGCGAATCTGGTTGCCGGCGGTCTGGATTGAGATGTTGCCGTAGTGACCGGTCATCCGCTGCAACAGAAATGGCGTCGGCCCGAACGACACGCTTGCGCTGTCCTGCACCACGCACTCGGTGGCGGCGGCCACCCGGTTGTTGGCCTCGTGGCGGGCGTACAACTCACCGGCGAGCAGGCCGGCGGCGATGAGCGCCACCACGATCACGACGATCAGGACGATCGACAGCGGGTCGCGAAGGCGGAAGCGGCGTCGCAGTTTTGGGCCCTCCGGTGTTGGCGCGGCGGCGGGGTGTCCGGGATATCCGGGTGGCGGCGGCGGTGCGCCCGGCGGCACCGACGCGGCCGGATATCCGGGTGGCGGTGGTGTGCCCGGCGGCACGCGGGCGGCCTGAGTGGGCGTGTCGGCGGGGCGGGCCCACGCGGTGTGATCGGCGGGCCGCGGGCCCTGCGGATTTGTCACGCGCGAGATTCTGCCTTACCAACCTGAACGAACCCTGAGCGGTTCCTGAGCACCGCAAGGGTGTCGCGGGCGGCCGTGACCTGGTCGAGGTCGATGTCGGCGACGACGAGCCGCGGCTCGGCATCAGCCTGATCCACCACCTCGCCGAGCGGCGATGCGATCAGGCTGCCGCCGGCGCCGGTCGGCAGCCTGGCCAGCTCGTCACCGGGATACGCCTGGCCGGCCGCCGCCACGAAGCTCACCGCATCCAGCGCCCTGGCCCGGGCCAGCAGCGTCCACTGGTCGAGCTTGCCGGGCCCGGAGCCCCACGACGCGCTCACGACGATGAGCTGCGCGCCACGCAGCGCCAACTCGACGTACAGCGCCGGGAAGCGGATGTCGTAGCAGGTGGTCAGCCCGATGTCGACGCCGTCGACCGTGATTACCACGGGTTCTCGCCCGGGTGCCACGGTGCGCGATTCGGTGAAACCGAACGCGTCGTAGAGGTGGATCTTGTCGTAGTGGGCGTCGACACCGGGCCCGGTCGCCACCAGCGTGTTGAACACCCGACCGTCGGCGCTCGGCGTGAACATGCCGGCGACGACGACGGTGTGAGCATCCGCCGCGATCTCGCGCACCCGCGCCGCCCACGGCCCGTCGAGCGGTTCGGCCACCGGCGCGAGCGGGACCCCGAAACGGCACATCGTCGCCTCCGGGAACACGACCAGCCGCGCGCCCGCGTGCGCCGCCCTCCGCGTGTACTCGGCGACCAGATCAAGGTTGGCCACCGGGTCGGTGCCGCTTTTGATTTGCGCCAACGCAATGCGCATGACGGCAAGCCTAGCGGTGCTGCCTATGCGTTCTCGGCGATCCACGCCGTCGTGAATCGTTGCTCCGCGATGAGAAGTTCGGCCAGCTTGCCGCCGATGAACGACTCGATCTTGCCGCCCACCAGCGGGATGTCGACCTCGATGGTCACGTTGAACTGCAGCCGCGAGCCGGTCTCGGTCGGCACCAGATCGGCTTTGCCCGACAGCGACGCGGGCGCGCCGGCGATGCGGCCGGTGACCTCGGCGTGGGCTTCGCCGCCGGTGATGGGGCCCCACTTCTCGCCGCGCACGATGTGCACGTCGCCGTGGTGGAATTGGGTGGCCAACGCGGGCAGCCGGTCCAAGTGCACCGTTTGGGTGGTGGCGACTTCGACGCCGCCGTCAGCGGCCACGGTCATCGAATCCAAGGTCGCGATGTCCGCGCCGGAGTCGGCCAGCCGCGCCAGCCAATAGTGCTCGTCGCTGAGCGCGTGATGCACTTCTTCGACGGTGGCCTTGTATTCGGCCGATAAGTCGAATGAACGCGGCATAGCAGGCCAGGCTACCGTTAGCCGCCGTGACCAGTTCGGCGTATGCAGGGGCACTGGTGTCCGAGCGGGTGCCGCTCGCGCCGCACACCACACTGCGCGTCGGCCCCGTCGCACGGCGGCTGATCACCTGCACCTCAACCGAGCAGATCGTGACGACGCTGCGCGACCTGGACGACGCCCGGCCGCTGGTGCTGGCCGGCGGGTCGAACGTCGTGATCGCCGACCATCTCACCGATCTGACCGTGGTGCGCCTCGCCAACACGGAGATCACCGTCGACGGCTGCCGGGTGCGCGCGGAGGCGGGCGCGTTGTGGGACGACGTCGTCGTCACCGCGCTGGCGCACGGCCTCGGTGGCCTGGAGTGCCTGTCCGGCATCCCGGGATCGGCGGGCGCAACCCCGGTGCAGAACGTCGGCGCGTACGGCGTCGAGGTGGCCGACACGCTTACCCGGGTGCGGCTGTTTGACCGGCGCACCGGCGACGTCGGCTGGGTGTTGCCGCAGGCGCTCGGCTTCGGCTACCGCCGCAGCGTGCTGAAGCATTCGGACGCCGCGGTCGTGCTCGAGGTGGAGTTCGAACTCGACGCGTCGGGTCGCAGCGCGCCGCTGCGCTACGGCGAGCTGGTTACCGCCATGGGCGCCGAGCCGGGGGAGCGCACCGATCCGGCGCGGGTGCGCGACGCAGTGCTCGCGCTGCGCACCCGCAAGGGCATGGTGCTCGACGCGGCCGACCACGACACCTGGAGCGTCGGTTCGTTTTTCACCAACCCCGTGATCGGCACGGCGGACTTCGAGCGGCTGCAACAGCGGTTCGACACCGCGGTGCCGCACTGGCCCGCCAACCCCGGCGTCAAGCTGGCGGCCGGCTGGCTGGTCGAGCGGGCCGGCTTCAGCAAGGGCTACCCCGGGGCGGACGCACCGGCGCGATTGTCGACGAAACACGCCCTGGCAATCACCAACCGCGGCCGCGCCACGTCAGACAATGTGGTACGGCTCGCCCGTACCGTGCGGGACGGCGTTCAGGCGGTCTTCGGCATCGCGCTGGCCCCCGAGCCGGTCCTGGTAGGAGTGACGATTTAGCAACTGCCATCGGGTCCCCGTATCCTGTGTCGACGTGACCCCAGCCAATCCTTCGCCGATGTTGAGTCGACGCAGGGTACTGTCGGTGTTCGCGGTCGGAGTGGTCGCGCCGGGTGCGCTGGCGTCGTGTTTCGGCGGTTCTAGCAAACAGTCGCAATCGGCGCCGCCGCCGAAGCCGACCGTGACGTATCGGCCGGCCAACGGCGCCAGCGACATCGTGCCGACCGCGCCGGTCGGCGCCGACGTCCGCGACGGCTGGTTCCAGCGGGTCACGCTCACCAATTCCGACGGCAAGATGGTCGCGGGATCGGTTAGCCACGACCGCACCTCCTTCGCCGTGACCGAACCGCTCGGTTACGGCGTCGAGTACACCTGGGGCGGCTCGGTGGTGGGCCGCGACGGCACCGTGATGCCGGTGAGCGGCGGCTTCACCACGGTCAAGCCGCACAAAACGGTCAGCGGGCAGTTCCAGCTCGCCGACGGCCAGAGCGTCGGCGTCGCCGCGCCGATCATCCTGCAGTTCAACTCCTCGATCAGCGACAAGGCCGCGGTCGAGCGGGCGCTGAGGGTCACCACCGACCCGCAGACCGAGGGCAGCTGGGCGTGGCTGCCCGACGAGAAGCAGGGCTCGCGGGCGCACTGGCGCACCAAGGAGTACTACCAGCCCGGGACGAACGTGACCGTCGAAGCCAAGATCTACGGTGTCTCGTTCGGCGACGGCGAGTACGGCGCCGAGGACTTGTCGCTGCACTTCACGATCGGGCGCCGGCAGATCGTCAAGGCTCATGCCCCGTCTCATCGCATTCAGGTGCTCAACCAGGACGGCGCCGTCATCATGGACTTCCCGTGCAGCTACGGCGAGGCCGACCAGCCGCGCAACGTCACTCGCACCGGCACCCACGTGGTGAGCGAGAAGCACGCCGACTTCTGGATGTCCAATCCGGCCGCGGGTTACAGCAACGTGCACGAACGGTACGCGGTGCGCATCTCCAACAACGGTGAATTTATCCACTGCAACCCCGAAAGTCTTGGCGCCCAAGGCAATACGAACGTGACCAACGGCTGCATCAATCTGAACCTGGACAACGCGATTCAGTACTTCAACAGCGCGATCTACGGCGACCCGGTCGAGGTCACCGGCACGTCGATCCGGCTGTCATACTCCGACGGTGACATCTGGGACTGGGCCGTGGACTGGGACACCTGGGTTGCGATGTCGGCGCTTTCGGGCACGCAGCCGCCGCCCGGCATGCCGAGTACCGCGCCCGCCACGCCGTCCGGCGCGCCTCAACCGGTCAACGGCCGACCCGGCGGGTAGCCGACGCCTGGTCGCGCGGCCGGATGACGATCAGATCGAGGTCCACGTGCGACGGCCGGGACGCAACGAACCCGATGACCTCCGCGATGTCCTGCGCGACCAGCGGGGTCATGTCCTCATAGACGGCGTCGGCCCTCTGCTGGTCACCGCCGAACCGCACCAGTGAGAACTCCGTCTCCACCATTCCCGGCGCAATCTCGGTGAGCCGCACCGGTTTTCCCAACAACTCGCCGCGCAGCGTGCGATGCAGTGCGCTCTGGGCGTGCTTGGCCGAGGTGTAGCCGGCACCGCCGTCGTAGATTTCGAACGCGGCGATCGAGGTGACCGTGACGACCAACCCGTCGCCGGACTCGATCAGCTTCGGCAGCAGCGCGCGGGTGACCCGCAGCGTGCCCAGCACGTTGGCCTCCCACATCCACCGCCAGTGGTCCACGTCGGCGTCGGCAACGGGTTCCATGCCTTTCGCGCCGCCGGCGTTGTTGACCAGCACGTCCACCCGGTCCAGGCCGGCCGCGAGCTCGTCGATCGCGGCCTGGTCGGTGACGTCGGCCACAACCGCAGTGCCGCCGATCTCGTCGGCCAGAGCCTTGAGCGGCTCGGCGCGCCGGGCCAGCGCCACCACGTGAAATCCTTGGGCTGCAAGGGTTCTCGCGGTGGCCTCGCCGATCCCGGAACTGGCGCCGGTGACCACCGCGACCCGGCGACCCGACTGTGGTGTGGTCATCTGCCCAACTCTAGTTCGGCAACAAGCCATGCTAAGTTCTAGGCGTGTTCGCACCGCAGTGTTGTCGCCCCGGTATCCGCCACGCCTGATCGCTGCCGCGTCCCTTCGAGTCGCCAGGCGTGGCCAGCATCCGCCGGACCGACAACCAAGGACGACCACCGTGCGAACCACCGCCCTGACGATTCATCCGCTTCGGACCCGCCACCACGTCATCGCGCCGTCGCTGTGTGTGGCCGACGCCGCCGCGGCATCGGTGTTCGGCGCGGCGCGGATGCGCGGGCCGATCGCCCGCGATGTCATCGCCGAAGTGACATCGCTGTCCATCGCGACGGTCAATCGTCAGGTCACCGCGCTGCTTGATGCCGGACTGCTGCGCGAGCGCGCCGATTTGGCGGTGTCCGGGGCGATTGGGCGGCCCCGCGTGCCAATCGAGGTCAATCAGGAGCCGTTCCTGACCCTCGGGCTGCACATCGGGGCCCGCACCACCAGCATCGTGGCCACCGACCTGTTCGGCCGCACGCTCGACGTCGTCGAGACGTCGACGCCGCGCACCGCGCAGAAGGCGGCGCTGGAATCGCTGGCCGGCAGCGCCCGGCGCTATCTGAGCCGCTGGCACCGCCGCCGCCCGCTATGGGTCGGCGTGGCGATCGGCGGCGCGGTCGACGGCACCACCGGGCACGTCGAGCATGCGCGGCTGGGTTGGACCGACGCGCCGGTCGGCCCCGTGCTGGCCGAGACGCTTAGCCTGCCGGTGTCGGTGGCGTCGCACGTCGACGCGATGGCCGGCGCGGAGTTGCTGCTCGGGATGCGCCGGTTTGCCGCAGGGTCGTCGTCGAGGCCCGGCGGGCAGGAGCGAAGCGACCGGGGATCATGCCTCTACATCTACGCCCGCGAGACGGTCGGCTACGCGTTGGTGATCGACGGCCGAGTGCACACCCCGGCCAGCGGCCCGGGCACGATCGCCGCGCTGCCCGCGCAATCGGAGCTGCTGGGCGGCTCGGGCCGGCTGGAGTCGACGGTCAGCGACGAGGCGGTGCTGGCCGCGGCACAACGGCTGCGGATCGTGTCGGCCCGGGGCGCCAACGCGACGCTCGCCACGCTGTTGCGGGCCGCGCGGCAGGGCAGTGAACCGGCGCGTGAGCTGCTGGGCGAGCGGGCCAGGGTGCTCGGCGAGGCGGTCGCGCTGCTCCGCGACATGCTCAACCCCGACGACGTGGTAGTCGGCGGCCAGGCGTTCACCGAATATCCCGAAGGGATGAGTCTGGTGGATGCGGCCTACACGGCCCGTTGTGTGCTGCCGCCGCGCGATATCCGGGTCACCGTGTTCGGCAACCGGGTGCAGGAGGCCGGCGCCGGAGTGGTGTCACTCGGTGGGCTGTACGCCGATCCAATCGGCGCGATGCGACGCGCGCTGACGCGCCGCCCGGAGGTGTCCGCGTAGCCGTCCTGTAGACATGGGGTGTGCGGCAAATCGATGCGACGCCCCGGCGCGTGGCGGTGTTGTCGGTGCACACCTCTCCGTTGGCACAGCCGGGCATCGGCGACGCCGGCGGCATGAACGTCTACGTGCTGCAAACCGCGCTGCAGATGTCCGCCCGCGGGGTGGCGGTGGAGATCTTCACCAGGGCAACGTCATCGGCCGATCCGCCGGTCGTGCACGTGGCGCCCGGCGTGCTGGTGCGCAACGTCGTCGCCGGCCCCTTCGAGGGGCTGGATAAATACGACCTGCCAACGCAGCTGTGCTCGTTCGCGGCGGGCGTGCTGCGCGCCGAGGCCACTCACGAGCCGGGCTACTACGACATCGTGCACTCGCACTACTGGCTGTCCGGGCAGGTCGGCTGGCTGGCCCGGGACCGCTGGGCGGTGCCGCTGGTGCACACCGCGCACACGCTGGCAGGGGTCAAGAACGCCGCGCTGGCCGACGGCGACGCGCCCGAGCCGCCGCTGCGGGCGGTCGGCGAGCAGCAGGTGGTCGACGAGGCGGACCGCCTGATCGCCAACACCGAAGACGAGGCGCGCCAACTGGTTTCGCTGCATCACGCGAACCCCAACCGCATCGACGTGGTGCACCCCGGCGTCGACCTGCAGCTGTTTACCCCCGGTGATCGCGGGTTGGCCCGCGCGTCACTCGGGTTGCGACCCGACGAGCAGGTCGTCGCGTTCGTCGGCCGGATCCAGCCGCTCAAGGCGCCCGACATTCTGTTGCGCGCCGCGGCGCGGCTGACCGATCGGTTCGGCCGGCTGCGGATCTTGGTGGCCGGCGGACCGTCCGGCAGCGGTCTGCAGGCACCCGACGGGCTGGTTCGGCTTGCCGCCGAGTTGGGTATCTCGTCGCGGGTGACGTTCCTGCCGCCGCAGTCCCGCGAGGAATTGGTGACGGTGTTCCGCGCCGCCGATTTGGTTGCGGTGCCGAGCTATTCGGAGTCGTTCGGGCTCGTTGCCGTCGAGGCGCAAGCTTGCGGAGCGCCGGTGGTGGCCGCCGCGGTCGGCGGGCTGCCGGTCGCGGTGCGCGACGGCACCACCGGGGCGCTGGTGCACGGCCACGACGTCGACCGGTGGACCGCCGCGATCGGCGGCCTGTTGGGCGGCGATACCCGCGCGATGAGCCGCGCCGCCGTCGCCCATGCGGCGAACTTCTCGTGGGGTCATACCGTCGACGGGCTGCTGGCCGCGTACCGGCGGGCGATCACGATGATGCGGCACAACGGACATCAGTGGGCGCGGGCGTGAGTGTCGAGACCACGATCGAGGCCGCGCTGGCCGAGCGGGAACTGACCTACTCCCGCCACGCCGGCGGACTGATTGTCGAGCTGCCGGGGGAGCGCAAACTCAAGACCAACACGATGTTGACGATCGGGGAGCATTCGGTGCGGGTGGAGGCATTCGTCTGCCGCAAGCCCGACGAGAACCACGAGGGCGTGTACCGGTTTCTGCTCAAGCGCAATCGTCGGCTCTACGGGGTGGCCTACACCCTGGACAACATCGGCGATGTATACCTCGTCGGCCAGATCGCCCGGGAGGCGGTCACCGCAGAGGAGCTGGACCGGGTGCTGGGCCAGGTGCTTGAGGCGGTGGAATCCGACTTCAACACGTTGCTGGAGTTGGGCTTTCGTACTTCGATCCGGCGGGAATGGGCGTGGCGAGTGTCGCGTGGCGAGTCGTTGAAGAACCTGGAGGCCTTCCGGCACCTGATCGACGAGGACGGACAAAACGCACCGTGAGAGACTCCTGCCATGGCTGACGTGGGAACGCTGGTGCTGCTTCGCCACGGCGAGAGCGAATGGAATGCGCTGAACCTGTTCACCGGTTGGGTGGACGTCGACCTGAGCGAACGGGGCAGGGCCGAGGCGGTGCGCAGCGGCGAATTGATCGCCGAGCATGGCCTGTTGCCGGACATCTTGTACACGTCGGTGCTGCGGCGGGCGATCACCACCGCGCACCTGGCGTTGGACACCGCCGATCGGCTGTGGATTCCGGTCAGGCGCAGCTGGCGGCTCAACGAGAGGCATTACGGCGCGCTGCAGGGCCTCAACAAGACCGAGATCCGCGACAAGTACGGCGAGGAGCAGTTCATGGCGTGGCGGCGCAGCTACGACACCCCGCCGCCGCCGATCGAGCGGGGCACCGAGTGGAGCCAGGACACCGATCCCCGGTACGCCAACATCAGCGGTGGACCGCTGACGGAGTGCCTGGCCGACGTGGTGGCCCGCTTCTTGCCGTATTACACCGATGTGATCGTGCCGGACTTGAGGTACGGCAGGACGGTGTTGGTCGCCGCCCACGGCAACTCGTTGCGCGCGCTGGTCAAATACCTGGACGACATGTCCGAGGAGCAGGTCGTCGGCCTGAACATCCCGACCGGTATCCCGCTGCGCTACGACCTCGACGACAACCTCAGGCCGTGCGTTCCCGGCGGGCAGTATCTCGATCCGGAGGCCGCCGCGGCCGGTGCGGCCGCGGTCGCCGCGCAGGGCGCCAAGTAGCGCAGGGCGCCAAGTAGCGCAGCACGCCCGGCGGACAATGAGGCGATGGCCTCCTACCTTCTCAACGAAGCCGCGGTCGCCAAGGCGCGCACGCTCATCGACGCCCGCCAGTACGTTCAACAGAGCGACTGGGCAGAGGTGCAGCCGCGTGCCGAGGCACAGAACGCCTTCCTGCAAACCCATTCCTGGGACGAGTACGCACATCGAACTGGCCGCCCATGCGCTGTTGCAATACCTGGACAAGAAGACGGGCCTGGAACCAAAGCAGTGGAAGGACTTCTAGCGGCGCCCGACGATCCGGCGGCATTAAGTACGGCATTAAGTAGCGCTAGCGCGCAACGCCCGCAAGGCGCTCGTCGAGCACCGCGTGGAAGTGACCGATCGCACTCTCGTGGCGGCCGAACTGCAGGAAGGTGTTCGCGCCGCTGTCCAGGCCCCGCTGAACGGAGGCCGACATTTCGTTGTCTTCGAGTGCGCCCGCTTCCAGCAGGTTGGGTGCGGCGCCCGGCGCCTTCGCCGCCACCGCCGCGGGCGCCGTCATCGCGTAGGTGGTCACCGTCGAGTGGTCGATGTCCACCGGGTCGATCACGACCAGGATGACCTGGTCGGGGAACGTCGCTAGCATCGCGTTCGGGAACAACTGGTACACGAACGTCAGGTGTCGATCAGCGGTCCAGGTCGACCGCGGACGATCGCGGAACCGTTCAATATTGCGGTAGGGGAACGTGATCCGGCAGTTCGGCCCGAATGTTTCGACGATGTTGAGGTTGTCGTACTGCAATGGGTAGAACGTCTGCCGATGTGTGCTGCGGATGTGGTAGCCCTCCAGAAACTGCTCGACGAGCACCTTCCAATTCATCGCTCGCAGCGTCGACTCGACGCGAATGAGCTGCGAGGCCGGCAGCAGCTTCTCGGCCCATACAGCTCCGTCGCTCAGCGCATTCTCGGCCCCGCCGGTGTCGAACGCGCCGGTGTCCAGCGCGTCGATGACGATCAAGCCTTCGACCTCGCCGCACCCCACCTCGACCAGCCCGCGCGATGACCGGTCGAGATCGGGGAACCCGTCCTGATGAGGAACATGGGCCAGCGCGCCGTCCAGCCGATACGTCCAACCGTGGTACCGGCAGACCAGCGCGTGCCCACAGCCCCGTCCATCGACCAGTGCCGCGCCGCGATGGCGGCACACGTTGCGGAACACCCGCGCCTTGCGGTCGGGCCCACGGACCGCGAACAGCGGCACGCCGAACGCGGTCCGCTCGATGTGATCGCCTGAATTCGGTATCGCCGCCGACGGGACGAACACACTCGGCAGCGAACGCAACAGTCGAAACTCGTCTGAAAAGCGCTCCGGATCAAGATAATTCGCGACCGGTTCGCACCAGGCCTCGCCTTCGTCGGTCGATCCGGCGTCAATGTGCGCCAGGACACGACGAACGATCTCGGCATCGTCGGCAAGCGTCGCCGTCGCAGGAATGTTCATGCCAGTTGAGTATCACCGTCTGAGCATCGCGTGTCAATACATCTGTGATACGTTGACCGGGATGCGATACCCGGCATGCGATACGTTGACCGGCATGCGATCGGTTGACGATCTCATCGGAGACCGCCCGCTGACTGCTCGTTCCGTGCTCGCATCGGCATTGTTGGGTGCCGACGAGCCGCGCCTTCCGGTGGCGGCACTGATCGCGGTCGCGTCGCTGTTCGGGATCAGTGCCGGCGCCACGCGTACCTGCCTGTGGCGAATGGTCTCCAGCGGCGAGCTCGTCAGCGATGACGGCAGCTATGCGCTGACCGGTCACCTGCTGGACCGGCGCCACCGCGTCGACGACGCCGCCCATCCCGAAACCACCGCGCGCCGATGGAACGGGCAGTGGGAACTCGCCGTGGTCTCCCGGGAACGCCGCTCGGCCGCCGACCGTGTTGCACTCCGAAAAGCCGCCGCGGCCCTGCATCTCGCCGAGATCAAGGAGGGCGTCTGGATCCGGCCGGACAACCTCGACCCCGACCGGTCGCCCGAATTGCGGGCCATCCTGGATGGCCAGTGCGTCCACTTCCGAGCGGCCGACTCCGACATCGACGTCGACATGGTGCGGTCGATCTTCGGCCTCGACGCGTGGGCGCGTGACGCCAGGCGGCTGATCGCGGCAATGGACGACGAACTCAATCGCGCGACGACTCCCGGCTCCACCGCCAACTTCAGAAACCAGTTCGCTTTGGCGGTGGCGGTCGTCCGCCATCTTCAGCTCGATCCGCTGCTGCCGGTGCCCCTTATGCCCGAGGATTGGCCGGCAACGTCGTTGCGGCGCACGTACCATCGTTTCGACGACGCCTTCAAGCGGCGGATGAATGCCGCGTTCCGACTGCTCTAGTAGCGGTTCGCCACTCGAAATTGGAGAACAGTCGGTGAACAGCGATGGAACTCCAGCGTGGGTATCTGTGAGATGTCCAGAATTAGCCGCACGCTGCTGGGGTGACGTTCACCCGATGCGTACGATTTCGCTGTGACTGTGATAGCCGCGGTGCTCGTCGCCGCGGTGTCGGCTCTGCTGGCACTGGGGGTAGGTTTCGCCGTCGGCGGCTATCTGCTCCCCCGCTTCGAAGAACGTGAGCGGCGCACCGCGGCCCAGGAAGCCGGCCTGACGGTGTCGCAAATGCTGCAGCGCATCGTCGCACTCGCGCCCACCGGCGTGGCGGTGGTGGACAATCAACGCGATGTGGTGTTCATGAATGCCAGGGCTCAGGAACTGGGCCTGGTCGGCGACCGGCTGCTCGACCCGCGGGCGTGGGAGGCCGCGCAGCATGCCCTCACCACCGGCGAGGACGTCGACATCGACCTGACGCCGGGCCGGCTCGCCGCGGGCCGGTCCGGGCTGTCCGTGCGCGGTCATGTCCGGCTGCTCACCGAGGAGGACCGCCGCTTCGCGGTGATCTACGTCGACGACGACTCCGAGGTGGTGCGAGTGGAGGCCACTCGCCGGGACTTCGTGGCCAATGTCAGCCACGAACTGAAGACGCCGGTCGGCGCGATGGGGGTGCTGGCCGAGGCCCTGCTGGAATCGGTCGACGACCCCGACACCGTGCGCCACTTCGGCGAGAAGGTGCTCGCGGAGAACAAGCGGCTGGCCAACATGGTCAGCGAGCTGATCGATCTGTCGCGGCTGCAGGGCGGCGAGCCGCTGCCGGACCTGGCCGCCGTCGACGTCGATACCGTTGTCGCCGAGGCGCTTTCGCGATCGAAAGTCGCCGCCGACAACGCCGACATCGCGATTACCACTGACAAGCCTTCCGGTTATCGGGTTTTGGGTGACCAAACACTGCTGGTCACGGCGCTGGCCAATCTTGTGTCGAATGCGATCTCGTATTCGCCGCCCGGCTCGCCGGTGTCGATCAGCCGTCGTAAGCGCGGCGGCAACATCGAAATCGCGGTCACCGACCGCGGTATCGGCATTGCCCGCGAGTATCAGGAGCGAGTGTTCGAACGGTTCTTCCGGGTCGACAATGCGCGATCGCGCCAGACCGGCGGCACCGGGCTGGGCCTGGCGATCGTCAAACACGTCGCCGCCAACCACAACGGAACCATCAGGCTGTGGAGTCAACCGGGAACGGGTTCGACGTTCACGTTGTCGCTCCCGGTGTATCGAGAAACCGACGTCGAGTCGGAAGGATGAGAGGCGAACCTCGTGACCAGTGTCCTGATCGTTGAGGACGAGGAGTCCCTGGCCGACCCCCTGGCATTTTTGCTGCGCAAGGAGGGATTCGAGGCAACGGTGGTCGGCAACGGCCCTGCCGCGTTGGCCGAATTCGACCGTGCCGGCGCCGATATCGTGCTGCTGGACTTGATGCTGCCCGGGATGAGCGGCACCGACGTGTGCAAGCAACTGCGGTCCCGGTCGAGCGTTCCGGTGATCATGGTCACGGCCCGCGACAGCGAGATCGACAAGGTCGTGGGGCTGGAGTTGGGCGCCGACGACTACGTCACCAAGCCGTATTCGGCCCGCGAGCTGATCGCGCGGATTCGCGCGGTGCTGCGCCGCGGCAGCGACGTCGACGACTCTGGTCTCGGCGACGGCGTGCTGGAGTCCGGGCCGGTCCGCATGGATGTCGAGCGCCACGTGGTGTCGGTCAACGGCGAGCCGATCACGTTGCCGCTCAAGGAGTTTGATCTGCTCGAGTATCTGATGCGCAACAGCGGACGGGTGCTCACCCGCGGGCAGCTTATCGACCGGGTGTGGGGCGCCGACTATGTCGGCGACACCAAGACCCTCGACGTGCACGTCAAGCGGCTGCGCAGCAAGATCGAGGCCGATCCGGCCAACCCAGTGCACCTGGTTACGGTCCGCGGTCTGGGATACAAGCTGGAGGGCTGACCGGCATCGGTCAGCGCGTTCAGCCCGTCACACCGCCCATGATCTCGTAGACGTCGAAGGTGCACAGGCCCGACGAGATCGCCGGGTCTTGCTCCGCCAGCCCGACGACCTCCTCATGACAGTCGGCGCGCACGACACCGAGGCCCCACACACCCTCCGGATCGGCGACCGGTCCGAACACCACGACGCGGCCGTCGACCATCAACTGCCGCCAGTACTGCGCATGGCGAGCCATCGCGTCCTGCTCGTCGGGGGTCATCGTCTGCGCGAAGTCGGCGCGCGGCGGCACCAGCCGGAAGAAGAACAGCTTGTCTCTCATCGCGGGCGTTCCGCGGCACGCGTCGCCGGATGCACGGCGATCAGCCCCAGCCCGGCCCGGCGTTTGCACATGGCCGCGAGCTCCGCGTAGGCCTTCTCGCCGATGAGCTCGGTCAGCTCCGCGGCACAGCTCTGCCACACCTGCTGCTTGCCGACGTGGGCGGCCGGGTCACCGGTGCAATACCAGTGCAGATCGTGGCCGCCCTCGCCCCAGCCGCGCCGGTCGTATTCGGTGATCGTGGTCTTGAGCACCTCCGTGCCGTCGGGCAGTGTCACCCACTCCTGGCTGCGCCGAATCGGCAATTGCCAACAAACTTCCGGCTTCATCGTCAACGGCGGCACGCCTAGCTTCAGCGCCTTGATGTGCAGCGCGCACCCCATCCCGCCGGAAAACCCGGGCCGGTTCAGAAAGATGCACGCGCCCTTGTATTTCCGGGTCCGCAGGTTGGGCTTGCCGTCGTACTCGTCCATCTCGAGATAGCCCTTCTTGCCCAGACCCTTCTCGCGGAACTGCCAGTCTTCGTCGGTCAGCCGCGTCACCGCGTCGTCGAGCTGAGCGCGGTCGTCGTCGTCGGACATGAACGCCCCGTGCGAGCAACAGCCGTCATCCGGCCGGCCCGCGACCGTGCCCCGACAGGCCGGGGTGCCGTACACGCATGTCCAGTTCGACA
The DNA here is from genome assembly GCF_035640695.1 of Mycobacterium sp. Lineage (GTDB taxonomy): Bacteria > Actinomycetota > Actinomycetes > Mycobacteriales > Mycobacteriaceae > Mycobacterium. The sequence continues at coordinate 4,338 of NZ_DASQVQ010000139.1, read as the reverse complement.
GCAGCCATGTCAGGTCGGCGGCGATCAGGTGCTCGGGATTGTCCGGGTCGTAGAACTCCACCCACTCGCGGGCGAAGTCCAGTTCGACCTCGCCGGGATGCGATCCGCTCACGATGATTAACGTACCCTTCCCAAGCCGTTCATGACGACATCACCGCAAACGGATGCCATTCCGTTCTAACGGGTTTCGGTGAGGTTGGTGCTCGCGCCCGGAGACCTTGTGCGGCTTGGCCGTCGGTATCCCAGTGGCAACGGTTCGGCCGCCGCGGCGGCGACTGCCACCCGGGCGGCCGAGGCCGGATGTGTTTCCCGCAGCCAGGTCGATGACCGGTCGCCGGAGAACCTGCCGGCGCCTTCGGGACCGACGGGATCGGCACCGACCCGGCCCCGCAAAATCATGATTGATTGCTGCGTGGTCGAAATCACGTCACGCAACGGCAGGCCCGTGCCGCATCCGGGCCATGGACCAGCGCGCCGAGCCGATTGGTAACCAACGCCTTCGGGTCGCTGCCATCGGCGCGGCCCTCGATCGCCGCCAGCAACCGATCGACGGACGCCCTCGGGTCGGCGATATACATCACCACGTCGCCCGAGCGCCGCCAGACCTTCGCCCCTGGCAATTCGCACGGTAGACGGTCTCAACTCCACGCGGCGCCACCCGTCATCGAGCTTGCGCAGGGAGCATATGTGATGCCGGCACGGAACTCGCCGGTAACCGCACTTCGCCGGTAACCGCACTTCGCCTGCAAACGCACTAAGTTGGTGACGTGCGATTAGGCGTGCTCGACGTGGGCAGCAATACCGTTCACCTGTTGGTGGTGGACGCCCGTCGCGGTGGCCACCCGACACCGATGAGCTCCACGAAGGCGTCGCTGCGGCTGGCCGAGGCCATCGACAGCTCCGGAAAGCTGACCCGGCGCGGCGCCGACAAGCTGATCTCAACCCTCGACGAATTCGCCAAGATCGCCACCAGCTCGGGCTGCGCGGAATTGATGGCGTTCGCCACTTCCGCGGTGCGCGACGCGAAGAACTCCGAGGACGTGCTGGCCCGGGTGTTCGCCGAAACCGGCGTCGACCTCCAAGTGCTCAACGGAGTCGACGAGGCGCGGTTGACCTTCCTCGCGGTCCGCCGCTGGTACGGCTGGAGCGCGGGCCGCATCACCAACGTCGATATCGGCGGTGGATCGCTGGAGCTGTCCAGCGGCGTGGACGAGGAACCCGACGTGGCGCTGTCGCTGCCCCTCGGGGCGGGCCGGCTGACCCGCGAGTGGCTACCCGACGATCCGCCCGGCCGACGCAGGGTCGCTATGCTTCGCGACTGGCTGGACAACGAGCTGGCCGAGGCCGCCCGCACGCTGCTCAAGGCGGGCAGCCCAGATCTGGCAGTAGCGTCATCGAAGACGGCTCGGTCGCTGGCACGACTCACCGGCGCGGCACCTTCCGGCGCCGGCCCCATGGTGAAGAGGACACTGACAGCGACCGGGCTGCGGCAGTTGATCGCGTTCATCTCGAGGATGACTACCGCCGACCGTGCAGAGTTGGAAGGAGTGAGTGCCGACCGGGCGCCACAGATTGTGGCCGGTGCGCTGGTGGCCGAGGCAACGATGAGAGCGCTGTCGATAGAAAGCTTGGATATATGCCCGTGGGCGTTGCGCGAAGGGTTGATTCTGCGGAAACTCGACAGCGAAGCCGACGGAACAGCCCTGGTAGACACGTCGGTTGCGGATGCCGAACGTCAGGTAGCTAGTCGGCCAAGGGGCAGTGCACGATGACGGAACCACACGACAACCCCGCATCCCGGCCCATCTCCGTGGCCGAATTGCTCGCGCGCAACGGCACCATCGGGTCACCCCCGATCAGCGGCAGGCGCAGGCGTCGGCGCGGCAACGACGAAGCGGTGACGGTCGCCGAGTTGACCGGCGAGATCCCGACCATCCACGGCAGCGACCACCTCGACCACACCGACGCGCTCGACCTGGCGCCGACCAACGGGACGGCGGAGCGCGAAGCCGAACCGCTCACCGAGCCGGAACCGGTCCGCCGCGACGAGCGCGGGCCACACCCCAGCCGCTACGAACCCGATCTCGACGACTACATCGAATCGCTGCGGCCCGCCCGACCCCGGCGCGTCCGCGCCGAACGTGGCGTTCGCGCCGAGCGTGTCCGCGCCGAACACATGGTGCCCGACCCGCTGGATGACGATGTGCTCGATGACGACGTGGACGACGACCGTGCTCGCGGTGTCGCGCTCGACGAGCACGCCGAGTTGGACGACGAGGAAGACCTGCCTCCTTATCTGCGGGGTGAGCGCGAGCACCTCTTCGGCGGCCACACAGGCCACACCGGCCACAGCGGCCACACCGGCCACGACGACGTGCTGGACGAGGACCCGACCGCCGAGCACGATGCGGCCGCGGGCGGCCCGCTCGGCACTGCACCGCAGACCACCATGCAGAAAGCGCTGCGCGGTGGGCTGGTCGTGGCACAGTCGATCGTCGCGGTCGCGTTCGGCGCGGGCCTGTTCCTGGCGTTCGACCAGCTGTGGAAGTGGAACAACATCGTCGCGCTGGTGTTGTCCGTGCTGGTGATCCTCGGCCTGGTCATTGCCGTGCGGGTGGTGCGCAAGACCGAGGACATCGGCAGCACGCTGATCGCCGTCGCGGTCGGGGCGCTGGTCACGTTGGGGCCGCTTGCACTGCTGCAATCAGGCTAGGTGCAGGAGCGACGGCGACCAGCAGAGCCCACCAGACGAGCCCAGAAAAACACTGTGCGCCCCGCCATCAAGGTCGGTCTGTCGACCGCCTCGGTCTACCCGCTGAGGACCGAAGCCGCGTTCGAGTACGCCGCCCGGCTGGGATACGACGGCGTCGAGCTGATGGTGTGGGCCGAATCGGTCAGCCAGGACATCGACGCGATCGCCAAACTGTCCAAGCGCTATCGGGTGCCGGTGCTGGCCGTGCACGCGCCGTGTCTGCTGATCTCGCAGCGGGTGTGGGGAGCGAACCCGATCACCAAGCTCGACCGCAGCGTGCGCGCCGCCGAGCAGCTCGACGCGCAGACCGTCGTGATCCATCCGCCGTTTCGCTGGCAGCGCCGCTACGCCGAGGGGTTCACCGAACAGGTGGCCGGGCTCGAGGCGGCCAGCGACGTGCACGTGGCGGTGGAGAACATGTTCCCGTTCCGGGCCGACCGCTTCTTCGGCGCCGGCACGACGTCGGTCGAGCGGATGCGTAAACGCGGCGGCAGGCCCGGTCCCGCGATCTCGGCATTCGCGCCGTCCTACGACCCGCTGGACGGCAACCACGCGCATTACACGCTCGACCTGTCGCACACCGCGACGGCGGGCAGCGACGCGCTGGACATGGCCGCACGCATGGGCTCCGGACTGGCACACTTACACCTCACCGACGGCACCGGCGCTTCCACCGACGAGCACCTGGTGCCGGGCCGCGGTACCCAGCCCGCGGTGGAGATCTGCCAGATGCTGGCCGCGGGCGACTTCTCCGGTCATGTGATCCTTGAGGTCACCACGTCCGGGGTGCGCACCGAGGACCAGCGCGAGGAACTGCTGAAGGAGTCGCTGGACTTCGCCCGGACGCACCTGTTGCGCTGAACCTGACGCCCGTGTTGCGCTGAACCGAAGGAAGTCCATGGGATCAACGCTGTTCAGCGATGCGATGGCGCTGCGCCAGGTCGAACACAGCGGCCGAACCGGCATCTACGACGCCGAGCTCAACGAGCACTGGACGGTCGGGCCGAAGCTGCACGGCGGCGTGATGATGGCGCTGTGCGCCGCGGCGGCCCGCACCGCCCACGGCACCGCCCGCAGCGCCAACACCGCCAACACCGGATCGATGCAGCCAATCGCGGTGTCGACGAGCTACCTGTCGGCGCCCGCGCCCGGCCGGTTGCGCGTACACACATTCGTCCGCAAACCCGGCCGCCGAGTAAGCGTCGTTGACGTCGAACTCGTCGAAAACGACCGGGCGGCGGTGCACGCGGTGGTCACGCTCGGCGAGCCCGAGCACCACGTTCCGCCGCTGTTGACCGTGAACCCCGCCGTGGCACTGATGGCTCCGGAGCCGCCGCCGGACATCGACCCGATCGGCCCGGATCACCCGATGGCGGGCACTTTCAATTACGCCGAGGGGTGTGACATCCGGCCGCTGATGTCCAGCGTGCGCACCGAGAGCACCCCCGCGGGCAAGCCGCCGGTGATCCAGATCTGGGTCCGGCCCCGCGGCATGGCGCCCGACATCTTGTTCGCGTTGATGTGCGGCGACATCTCGATGCCGGTGACGTTCGCGGTCGGTCGCACCGGCTGGGCGCCGACGGTGC
>NZ_DASQVQ010000138.1:0-39209 GCF_035640695.1 Mycobacterium sp. | reverse complement strand
TCACGGTCGATGCCTATGAGGCCGAAGGTCGGCATATACCCGTGCGCCCACTCGAAGTTGTCGAACGACGACCAGTACATGTAGCCGCGAACATCCACGCCCGCATCCATCGCCTGTTTGAGCTGGTATAGGTGTGCCGCGAGGTACCGGATCCGCTGGGAGTCGTCCGCCGTGGCGATTCCGTTTTCCGTCACGACGATCGGCAGCCCCGCCTCAGCGATGCGGCGAAGCATCCGACCGAACCCTTCCGGATACACCTCCCAGCCCATCTGTGTGGCTTCCGCGTCGGCGGCGGGCGCGGCGGTGAACCCAGGCGCCGTCGTGTCCACGCGGATGCGGGTGTAGTACTGCAGGCCGACGAAATTTCCCACGTCACCACCACGGCGCAGATCGTCGATGTGCAAGTCCACCATCGCGGTGCGCACCATCTCGGCCGCGGCGATGTCATCGGCGCTTTCAGTCCGCAACGGCTCAATGCAGGGCAGCTGAAGGCACGTGCCGATTTCTGGGCGGCCACGGCCGGAGCGCAGCGCGGCGGTGGCGGTTCGATGAGCTGCGGCCAGGGTGCTGTTGACGTGCAGGGCTTCCTCGATGTTTCGGCGCCCCGGCGGAAACCATCCGCGCCAATACCCTTGTAGCGCGACGATTTGCGGCTCGTTGATGGTGCAGGCATAGGGAATGAGATCGCCCAACGTCTCCGCAACCTTCCCCGCGTAGCGGCCGAACAAATCCAGCGCGTCGTCAGCCAACCATCCGCCCCGGGCGGCGAACCACTGAGGAAGCGTGAAGTGGTACAGCGTTGCGAATGCGGTAAGCCCGTGCCGTGCCAAGCTTTCCAGCACCCGCGCATAGTGATCCAGCGCGGCGCCGGAGAATTCACCCTCCGCCGGTTCGATCCGCGACCACTCCAGCGAGAAACGGTGCGCGTTCTGTCCGAGTGCGGCCAGCAAGGCGAAGTCCTCGTCATAGCGATGCCAGTGATCGATACCGTCTCCCGAGGATTCCACGGCCGTGCTGCCGGGCGTGTGCTCCCACTGCCACCAGTCATTGTTGGTGTTGCCGCCTTCTACCTGGTGAGCAGCGGTCGTGCTGCCCCAAAAGAAACCACCGGGGAAATCGCTCATCTACTCAGTCTGCCCGTCGGTGGGCTCGGCCAATACGTCAGGGAGTCCGACCCGGCGCGCCTTGCGGCGCCGAATGGTCCTATGAGCTCGAGGCGGTTCTCGTGCGCTTCCGCGTCGCGTGGCCGTCCGAGGGCGTCGACGCAGGCTCGCGTATCCACTCCCGCGCGATCCGCGCCGACCGGCCGAGCACCCGTTGTTCGATGAGGTCAGCGCCACGGGCGACGCCACCGGTCGCTGCGAAACCCTCCGCCACCCGTCGCGCGCCGTCTGTCATCGTCATCGCTTGTCGAACGTTGGCCGACAGCCGAGGCGGGGTCAGCTTCTTCGCCGGTAGGCGTGTGCCGCAGCGGGCGACCTCAACGCGCCTTGCGACCTCGAATTGGTCGCGCCCAAACGGCACCACGCACACCGGGACGCCGCGAGCGAGCGCCTTTTGGGTCGCGCCCATGCCGCCGTGGGTTACCGCACACACCGCCCGGTCCAATATGGGCCCGTGTGGCGCAAATTCGCGCACCGTCGCGTTCGGTGCCAGTGTGACCTCGCTGGGTAGCCCGGCGGGTAGTGTCGCGACCACATGCACCGGCTCATTCTCAAGGGCGGCCATCGCCGTTGCGACGAGCTTCGCATCAGCCTGCTGTTGCGATGACGTCGTCACCAGGACGATCGGCCGGTCGATCGCCGTGAGCCAGGCGGGAATCGTATCCATTGCGGGTTCAAACATGCACGGGCCGATCATCTGTACGGCATCGCCCCAATCTGTCTGCGGATACTCGAACGGCTTCCCGCTTGCGACTAGCATTAGCGGCGCCCGCCGCATGAACTCGTCCGCCGATGCGACCGGTGGCGCCCCGATGCTCGCGCGAATGGCGTTGCCTTGCGGCAATACCGCCGTTTCGAGTATCCCGCTCACGATGGGCCGCAGCGCGGCGTCGCGGACCCGGCCCAGCACGCCGGGCAGTGGTGCCAGACCCAGCCCGAAGGGCGGCACTCCTGGTGATTGCAGAGCCGGGATGTACGGGCAGAAACTTGCCCACGGGATGTCACGCGCGTCGGCGACCGACAGGGCGCCCCAGCAATTGACGTCGACGATCAGCGCGTCGGGGCGCGTTCGCGTGATCCCATCGGTGAAGTCAGCGACTTCGTGAACCGCGCGTCGGTAGAACACATCGACCGCTCTCTTCAGCGCAGCACGGGGATTGGAAGCTTTCCAGTCATCGTGGACGATGGCCTCGATTCGCGGATCGAGGGCATCGGCACTGAAGCCGAGTTTCTTGGCGGTGTCCACGCCGGCGGACAGAGTGCGGACATGAATCCGGTGGCCGCGGCAAGACAATTCGGACAGCAGTGCACTGAACGGAAACAGATGCCCGAGTGCCGGCGAGGTGTAGGCCAAGATGGTTGCCATCGTCCAATCTTCTTGGTGGGGTTGCAAAAGTTCGCATCCATTGTTGGGTAATAACGGTTCCATGTCGGCACCGCTGGCACCAATATGCGTTGGGTGCCAGCAGTACCCCGCAAGCCGCGACAAGTCCCACCCGAGCAGCGAACGCCAGCGAAGGCCAGCGAAGGCCAGCGAAGGCCAGCGAAAAACCTTGTAATAGAACAGGAATGCCGTCAAGTACGCCAGCGCTTCCGTTGTGCGCATCGAGGTGGGGCAAGAAGAGGGCGTCCTTCACGTACACATCAGCGACCCGCCGACGAGCAAGGAGCACTGGATGAGTGAGCCGACGATTGCCCTAACAACGTTGCAGGTTACGTCGCAGCAACCTGAGTGGTATCGCTCCAGCAAGAAGGATCAGCCGCGCCAGCATCTCCGCACCGTCGGCGAGGATCGGATACGCCACTGACTCGTCGCTGCGGGCACTGGCGTCAATGGCGCCATCCGTGCCACTCATCAGGCGGTGACGCAGCGCAAGGAGATCGATGGGGTGCGGTCCGGGGGTCATCGGTAACCTCGTCTATCGGGTTGGGCGGCGCCGCAACGCAGAAGCCGGGTAGCGATGGATCTCGGCGTGGAATTGGTGGCCGCGATTGTCAACCACCAAATAGCGATACGGGGCGAGCCGCGTGGTCAGTCCCATCGAATGCACGGTCCTGAGCGCCGTCTGCTCGTGGGTTATACCGTCCACCCGCTGACCGAGCGATGTGATTACAGTCCACATGGTTACCTCTCTGGCCTGTATGGCCGTTCCTTGAGAGGGTCCCGCGCAGAACGGTGTTCCACATCACAGCTGACCCGCATTTGTGCCCCAGGCCACCTGCAGCCTTGGCCTACCTGCCAGCAGGCAGTGCAACGAGCTGGCTGCTTGGCTGGTCCCCGAGCGCCGCCAGGCCGCCCCTGTCGAGCGGCCGGCGGTCGCTGCCTCAGTACGCGCGCGGCAGCTTCAGCGCCTGCGTGGAGATGTAATTCAGGACCATCTCCTGCGAGAACGGCGCGTTGCGGAGCAGCCGCGCCTCCCGCCACAGCCGCTCGACGTGGTACTCCTTCGCGTAGGCGTAGCCACCATGGGTGGACATCGCCCGGTCGCAGGCATCGAAGCCGGCCTCCGCGCCCAGGTACTTGGCCGCGGCGGCCTGGATGCCACAGCTCTGGTGGTCGTCGTAGAGCCTGGCCGCGTGCATCGCCATCAGCCGAGCCGACTCCAGGCGCATCCACGAGTCCGCGAGCGGGTGGGCGACCGCCTGGTTTTGGCCGATGGGCCGGTCGAACACCACGCGCTCGTTCGCATACGCCGTCGCCAGCTCCAGTGCCGCCTGCCCGATGCCGACGCCTTCCAGGCCCACGACGATGCGCTCGGAGTTCAGCCCGTCCACGAGGTATCTGAAGCCCCGCCCCACCTCACCCACGACCTCGCCGTCGCCGACCTCGAGGTTGTCGATGAAGAGCTCGTTCGAGTCGATCGCCGAACGGCCCAGCTTTTCGATCTCCCGGACCATGATCCGGTCGCGGTCCAGATCGGTGAAGAACAGCGTCATCCCGTCCAACGGCTTGTTCTCGTTTCGGGGCGACGTGCGCGCCAGCAGCAGGATTTTGTGCGCGTTCTGTGCGTTGCTGATCCAGACCTTCTGGCCATTGACGACCCAGCGACCGCCGACCTTGTCGGCCTTGGTCGTGATCCGCGAGGTGTCCACACCGGCGGTGGGCTCGGTGACGCCGAACGCCATGAGGATCTCGCCCCCGGCGAGCTTGGGCAGGAACTCCCGCTTCATCTCCTCGGAGCCGTAGCGGATAATCGGGGCCGGCGGGAACAGGTAGAAGTGCACCGCCGAGGCGCCGCTCGCGCCGCCACCCGAGGCGGCGATCTCCTGCATCATCACGCCGCTCTCCGCGATGCCGAGCCCGAGGCCGCCGTACTCCTCGGGAATGAGCGCTCCCAGCCATCCGCCCTCGGCGAACGCCTTGACGAACTCCCATGGGTACTCGCCCAACTTGTCCTTCTGGCGCCAGTACTCGTAGTCGAACTTGCGGGCCAGCTCGCGGGTGGCCTTGCGGACGACGTCGACGGTGCTTTCGTCGGGCTCGCTCATCAGTAACTCCTAGATATTCACAAACGATCGCGGCACCTTGGCACTTCGTGATCGCAGCCATTCGCCGAGTGCTTTTGCCTGCGAGTCCAGCCGCAGTGTCGAGGTGGCGCCGGTCCCAAGCAATCCTCGGATGAGGAAGTTGACCGCGCCGAGGTTGGGCAGTTCGTACCGCGAGATCACCAGTTCGCGTGTTTCGGGAAGGAGGCGTCGCAGTTCGTCGACGGTCAGGGTGGACTCGAGCCACTCCCACGCTTGCCGGTCGCGTACCCAGACACCGAGATTCGCGTCGCCGCCCTTGTCGCCGGAACGGGCATGCACAATCTCACCGAGTGTGGCCACGACCAGTTCGTCGGTCCCTGGCGCTTGGACCGATTGTGCGAGCGACGGGCCGCGCTGCTGGGTTACCTCGTGCCTTGCGCCGCGTGCATTCAAGGTTGCGATGGTCTCGGTCGTGCCGTCATGGTGGTGGACCATGTGGTCGAGCAGTGCTTGGTCGAGCAGTGCGGGCCAATAGACACCGAATTCTGCCCCTGATTGCGGAGGGCCGAGGACGTACAGCCCGGGGTAGCTGGACAGGGCCAGCTCGACCATCCGTGACGAGAAGGCGCGCCCGGCGGCCTGCTTCGTCCCTTGTACTGCGATCTTGACCAGCTCGGTTCCCGCATTCTGGCTCTCGGGATCCGGTTGTGCCTGCCCAATACGGGCGATCGCGACCGCGTCGAGCCCGTCAACGGTGTCGATGTAGCGGTGAATGGATCGCTCGACAAGGGCGGCCTTCGCGTCAAGGTCGATGCCGGTGAGTGCGAGGATCACGCTGTTTTCCCACCCGCCGACCCCTGTGATCGCGACCTTGGTCGTCGCCGGTGGCGCCGAGCCGCGCACGCCACGGATCTGGACGCGGTCGTCGCCGAGGTCTGTCAGGTTCGCGGTGTCCAGATGGGTGGTCACATCGGGGTTGAGGTAGGCCGGTTCACCGATCTCGTAGAGCAGTTGAGCTGTGACCGTGTCTTGGGTGACGGCGCCGCCCGTGCGTTTGTTCTTGGTGATCACCGATGACCCGTCGGCATCGATTTCGGCGATCGGGAACCCCGGCTCCGTAAGGTCGGCGATGGCACGAAACCCGGAAAAGTTGCCGCCAGTCGCCTGTGACCCACATTCGATGACGTGTCCGGCGGCGACCGCGCCGGCGAGCGCGTCGTAGTTATCGGGCGTCCAACTCCACCACCACGCGGCGGAACCGACGACCAACGAGGCGTCGGCGACACGGCCGGTGATCACGATGTCGGCGCCGTTGGCCAGCGCCCGCGCGATGCCGAATCCGCCCAGGTAAGCGTTGGCCGTCAGTGGCCGGTGCGGCCAGGATGACAGCGGCTCGCCTGTCGTCAGGTGCTGCAACGAATGGCCCGTTTGCTGCAGCGCGTCGAGGCGGCCGAGGAGGTCGTCGCCTTCGATATGGGAGACCCGCAGGTCGTAACCGTGGCGTGCGATCACTTCGCGGGTTTTGGCGGCCAGCCCGGCGGGGTTCAATCCTCCGGCGTTGACGACGAGCCGGATCCCGTTCGCGACGAGGTGTTCGAGCGCCGCGTCGAGGTGCTGCAGGAAGGTGGTCGCATAGCCCTTGGTGTTTTCTTTGGCGCGCGCCTTTCCGAGGATCAGCATCGTGACCTCGGCGAGGTAGTCACCGGTAAGCACGTCTATGCCGCCGGCTCGCGCCATGTCGGCCATGGCCGAAGCGCGGTCACCGTAGAAGCCGGAGCAGTTCCCCACGCGGATGGGACGCTGCCCCCACCCTGGTGCTGATGTCATGTTGTCGCTCCTGCGCTCCTGCCGACCCACACGGTCCCTTCGAAACCCACGTCACCGGAGGGCTCCTCTTCGGTCAGCTCCAGCGTGATTGTGTTGTCCTCGACCGCCGTAATCCGGGCGGTGTAGGTCAGGTCGGCCGGCGCGTAGACGGGCTTGCGCAATCGGTAGGCGAACTTCGCGACGTGCCACTGCGGTCCGAGGCCCTCGGTGACGCAACGCAAGGCGAGTGCCGCCCGGAGGTGGGAGTGCAGCGCGAGGCCGCGGTGGCCCTCCTCGCGCGCGTAGGGCTCGTCGAAGTGGATGCGGTGAGGGTTCCAGGTGACAGCGCTGTAGCGAAATAATTGAAGGGCGGTAGCCGTGTGCTTCAGCGGTGGCAGCGTGTCTCCGACTTGGAAGCTGATGGACATCACGACTCCTGCAAGGGGTTTCGAAGCACAACGGTGCGCCGGTTGCGGTTCAGGACGGTGCCCTCGGCGGCGATAAAGGTGTTGAGGGTGGTAACAAATACGCACGGGCCCGACCGAGTCCGTTTCGGGGTGACCGCCTCGAGCGTTGTCTCGAGAACCAGCTCCGTCCCCGCAGTGACGGGATTGACCAACTCCATCTCTTCACCGGCGCCCATCACACGTAGCGCGAGGTCGCCGTCACCGAGCGGCATGTCCCCGTCGTCGGGAGTTCCGTCCAGTTGCAACTGCGCCTCGGGCGTGCCGATACCCCACTCCACGATCGCGGCGAGCATGTCCGGCGGCGCGACGACATGGTCGTAGCCGGCCGACCGTGCGGCCACCGGATCGTAGTGGGTCGGGTTGGTGGCGCCGATTGTCATTGCGTAGCGTCCGATCGTCACCGCGTCCAGCGTTCCGAGGCTGCGCCGCGACAGCATGGCTCCGATCCGCGGCTGCGTCTGCGCGTAATACGTCGCCAGCGGAGTGCCGGCTTCAGGCGTGAACGACATGCTGGGTTTCCTCACCGCATAGTTCCCCGAGGACCTCCTCTGTCGACTCGCCCAGCACCGGGGCGGCCCGCAGCGGTCCCACCGGCGAATCGCTCAGTCGCAGTGGGCATCCCGGGACCGGCGCCCGTCCCCTGGTGGGGTGATCGACGTAGGTGATCATGCCGCGTTGGATCAGGTGCTCGTCCGTGTCGACCTCACGGATGGACTTGACCGGCGCACACGGCACACCGGCGGCCTGCAGGTCTCGAACCAGCTCGGCGCGTGTCCGCATTCTGGTGGCCGAAGAAACCTCGCGGTCAACCGCATCGATGTTGTCGACCCTGTCTTTCTCCGTGCGGAATCTTGGGTCGTCGATCATTTCGGGACGGCCCAGTGCGGTTGCAACGCCGTGCCAGTGCCGCTCGGCGATGCAGATGATCGCCAGCCATCCGTCGCTGGCCTCATAGATGTTGTACGGCGCTACCGCCATGCCCGAGTGCCGGTTTCCGGTGCGTTCGGGGAGCTCTCGGTCCGGATTGTTGTGCAGACCGCCGAGGCTTGACGCCATCATCGGATAGATGGTGTCGTGCATCGACACCTCGACGATCTGCCCCCGTCCCGTGCGCTCGCGCTGGAACAGGGCCGCGCTGATCGCCCCGAAGAGGTGGATGCCGCCGGAAAAGTCCACGAACGCGGCCCCGGACTTGGTGGGTGGCCCGTCGGGGTCGCCGGTGGCCGAGGCACTGCCGGACATCGCCTGCACGGTGATATCCATGGCGGACATGTGTGCATACGGACCCGAGGACCCATAGCCCTTTCCGGAGGCCACGATCAGGCGCGGGTTGTGCTCGAGAAGTCGCTCCGCGCCGAGTTGGAGCCGCTCCATGGTGCCAGGCGCGAAGTTCTCGATAAGCACATCGGCGGTCTCGACCAGGTCGAGCAGCGCCCGGCGACCGGCATCGGTCTTGAGGTCGAGCACCACGCTGCGCTTGTTGGAGTTAAGCATCACGAACTCGTGGGACTCGGTCGGCTGGTGCGACCGGAAGCGCAACTGCTCACCGCCAGGTGGCTCGATCTTGATGACGTCGGCGCCCAGCTGTGCGAGCAGGAGCCCGCAATACGGCCCGTTGTAGATCTGGCCCAGTTCGAGGACCCGCACGCCGTCAAACGCCGGTGCCATGATTTTTTACCTTTCTTATTCCGTTGCACGCCACTAGGCCCCGCCTAGCGAATGGCTACGTCAGGACTCGTTCACACCCGCGTTGCCACCGTGGATGTAGGGGACCGGTCCGGTCCCCTGCTGGGTCGACAAGGTGTCGGTTAGGTACTGGATGGAGGCCGCGTCATTGATCCCGTAGAACGCGCCGTCATCGGCGAATCCGATTTGCGCGCCGGACATCCACAGCAGAACCACGGTGTCTTCGGTGTTGTCCTCCGGGCAGTAGAACGTGTGCACCGAGCCGCCGGGCTCGTACAGGTAGGAGCCGGCGGTCTGCGGCTGGTCGGGGTACTCGGCGTACCTCCAGCAGCCTGAGAACGTATACACCTCGGCGGTGCCGGTGTGGTAGTGGATGGGCAGGGAGCACCCGGGGGCCAGGGTGGCCATCAGGACGACCTCTCCCTTTTCGGGGTCCAGACGCAGCGGCTGAATGTGGATGCCGGGGCCGAGAGTGTCCTTGAGTAGCGGAATCTGATCGATGTTGATGGTCAGAAGATCATCCTGCGGCAGCGCGGCCAGGGGCAGCGGGGCGCCACTGGCCGCGGTGGCGATCCCGGGACGGACTGGTGCAGACATGGGTCGAACCTTTCTGGTACGTATTTACGGATGTTGAGCCGGATTTCCGGATCACGTCGCCACTGTACTGTGACCGGCGCCTCCTTGCAAGTCCCTGTCCGAGTACTGTGTCTGGGGCCTCGTCGCAAGTCCCGGACCTCGTTCGTTTCGTTGGCGCTTGCTAGCGTCACCCGCATGCCTGCCCGCCCGCATCGCACGGTGGACCGAGTGACCGACATCCTCGAGGCCGTGTCCTTGAGCCCGCGCGGCGTGAGCTTGACCGAGCTGGCAACCGCGCTGCACGCAGCGAAGAGCTCCGTGCAGGAATTGACCAACGGACTTCTCGCCCGCGGCTATCTCATCGAGGACGAGCGGCGGTTCCACCTCGGACCGGGGCCGTTCATCCTCGCCGCGCGCGCGAACAAGCTGGCCGCGCTGTCACTCGATCACCAGTTCGTGGCCGAGTTGGGCAAGGTCCTCGGTTGCACCGTCCTCGTCGGGGTGCGCGTCGGGGATGCCATCGTCTTCACCGACCATTGGGGTGAGGAATCACCCAGCCTGACATTCGTCGCGCGCACCCACGCGCGTCGCCCGCTTTATACGAGTGCCGCGGGAAAGACTCTGCTTGCCAACGTCTCCGACGACGAAATGAACCGCCTCCTCGACCTCGCCGGCCCCGAGCAGGCAGCCGCGGTCCGACAATTCCTCGCCGAACTCCCCGACATCCGTGCCCGCCGGCTCGCCTTCAATCGCGGCGTCACGCTCGGAGACGCTTTTGCCGTCGCCACTCCCCTGCTGACACCCGATGGGAGCCTGATCGCGGCGGTCACTGCAGCCGTCGACGCTTCAGAGGCGGATCGTCTCGACGATATCGGCGAGGAGCTAAAGAAGGCCGTTGCCACTCTGGGCCCCCGGTACGGCATCAAACCCGGCTGAATAAGCCGGAAACTTCGCGCGCGTACGCGGCCATCGGTGTGCGGATCCTGGCGGGCTAAAGGTGGGACCGGGCGTCCTCCGACGGGCTACGCTGATCTTCCAAACCGCGGTGAAGTGGGCGGATCGTTGTGGTGAGTGTCCGGTGATGCAGCAACGCCAGCGGCTGCCTGGCTCCGATGGGATGCCGGGTCGTCGTCTCGCGGACCGCATCTCCGATGCCGGTTTGCGCCTGCGTGTCATGCGGCCGGGCTTTGTGTCGCTGCTAATGCGGCCGACGGCTCCGCCGATTTGGTTGGGCATTGCGGTCGCCGCGTCGTTAATTGTCATCGAGACCTTTGCAGTGGTCTATCTAAGACAACTTACAGGCAAACCGTTCGGCACTTTGTACATGATCGACGTTATCCTGATCTCAACGGTATGGGGATTCGGATTATCCGCGATCACGTCCGTAGTTAGCGCCATTGCCTACGCCTACTTCCGTACCTGGCCGAATGCTCATTTCGGACCGACGGAGCTCAGCTTCTGGCTGTCTATTGCCGTCTTCCTATTCGTGGCGCTGTTGGCCAATACCATCGCCGCCGTAGCGCGCACGGGCGAGCGATTCTCGGATCTGTCTTCGGACCTCTTGGCCATCGTTGGGCCGCAGCGCTTTATCCGGGTGAACCGCGCTTGCGAGCGCATACTTGGCTATTCAGAAGACGAAATGACGTCACAACCCTGGATGAACCTCGTCGCGCCCCAGGATCGGGACCGGGTGCGCTCGATATTCGGCACGCTTGCCGACAGCACCGAGCCGGTGCTACTTGAGACTCAGATGATCTGCAAGGACCGCTCGAGGCGCTGGGTCGAGTGGAACATGGTGTGGCATGGGGATCTGGCTTACGCCATCGGCCGCGATGTCACCGAGCGCCGTCGTGAACAGGACAAATTACGCGAAACACAAGCCATGCTCGAGGTCAGCCGCGACAAATCACGCGTGCTCGCGGAGCAGCAGGCGGCGCTGCGTCGGATGGCTACGCTGGTCGCCCGCTCCGTCAGTCCCTCTGCGGTGTTCGAAGCGGTGGCCCAGGAAATGGTCCACTGCTTTGATACCGACGGTGCGGGCGTATTCCGCTACGAGGCCGATGGCTCAGCCATAGTTCTCGCCTCGAGCAGTAAGCCAGGATCGCAATATCTTCCCGTGGGCGAGCACCTGATGTTCGATGGCGACAACATGCTGGCGTGGATACGGGAGACCGGCCGGGTCGCCCGGCACGACGACATAGCAGACGCACGCGGGCCCGTGATCGCCCGACTTCGGGAGATCGGCATCCGTTCCGGGGTTGGAGCCCCGATTGTCGTCGACGGCCGGGTGTGGGGTGCCGCTATCGTCGCGTCGTCGCAACGGGAGCTTTTGCCGCCCAACACAGAGGAGCGCGTCAGCGATTTCGCCGAATTGATTGCGACGGCTATCGCCAACGCCGCCACCCGCGCAGAGCTCCTCGCGTCCAGAGCGAGGATCGTGACGGCAACCGACAACGCTCGCCGCCGCATCGAACGGGACCTGCACGACGGTGCCCAACAGCGGCTAGTCTCGCTGGCGCTGCACCTTCGCATGATGCGCGAAGATGGGGTGCAGGAGGCCGGTGAGCTCAGGATGGAGCTCGACCGCGCGATAATTGAGGCATCTGACGCGCTGGAGGAGCTGCGGGAGCTTTCGCGCGGGATTCACCCGGTGATCCTGTCCGACGGCGGACTGGCGCCCGCGCTGAAGACGCTCGCTCGTCGTTCGCCCGTGCCCGTTAGCCTCGACGTCGCGATCGAGCAACGGTTGCCCGATTCCGTCGAGGTAGCTGCCTACTACGTGGTGGCCGAGGCGCTGACCAATGTCGCCAAGCATGCCGGCGCGTCAGAGGTGAGCGTGCGGGCGCAGACGCAGCACGGCGAGCTGCGCCTTTTCATCGAGGACAACGGAATCGGTGGAGCACAATGCGGCACTGGGTCCGGGCTGATCGGACTATTCGACCGCGTCGAAGCCCTCGGCGGCAACTTGAGAATCGTGAGCCCGGGGGGCATGGGGACTTCGTTGGAGGCCACTTTCCCAATTGCGATCGCGTGACGCTGGCTGTGCGGCAACAGTTTTGGCGTCGGCAGTGTTCCCAGCCCCGCAGGTGGACGTTGGTAGGAGCCCTTGCCTGCAAACCGCTGCCGTTCCGATGGCTGACAGCTGAGGTGAAACATCGTTCCATAACAACGGCTTTCGCTTCTCGGGCTGGGCACTTGTCGCGGCCGGCGAGTAGTGCTGGCCCCCATCGCAAATAGGTGCCAGCGCTGCCGACACAGAACGGCTGCTCCGGAACATTAGTAGGCATGTCAACAAGTAAGGCTGTCCCAACCCTTGAGACGGTGACACACGAGATCATCGACGCCATCCGTGCGGAGGTGGGAAATGTCGACCTCACCGCCGATTCGTCCCTGCAGAGTGGGGGCCTGGATTCGCTGAAGGTCATGTCGCTGATCTTCAAGATTGAGGACCGCTACGGCATTGTCCTGGCCGAGGAGGACGGGGACGATTTGCGGACCGTTGGTGATTTAGCAGCTGTGGTGGTGCGCCGCATCCAGGAGCGGCCGTGAGAGGCGCTCCCGCCGTCGTTCATGTGTGTGATGGGTGCAGCGCGCTAGCAGTCAGGCACCTTCGGGATCGCGTCGAGTAGCCGGCGCGTGTAATCCGCGGCAGGCCGGGTGAACACGTCGTCGGTCGCCGCGTGTTCGACGACGTGGCCCGCGCGCATCACGACCACATCGTCGGCGATCTGCCGCACCACCGCGAGGTCATGGCTGATGAACAAGTAGGTTAGCCCGAACCGTGCTTGCAGCTCCGACAGCAGCGCAAGGATCTGCGACTGCACCACCACGTCAAGCGCCGACACGGCCTCGTCGCACACCAGCATCTCCGGCTGCAGGGCCAACGCCCGGGCGATCGCGACTCTTTGGCGCTGTCCCCCGGACAGCTCGCGCGGCAACCTGCGCAGCAGCGTCGACGGCAGCGCAACCTGGTCGAGTAACTCGCGCACCATCTCATGCCGCTGCGCGCGGTCACCGATGCCATGGATGCGCAACGGCTCTTCGATCGACCGGTACACGGTCTGTATCGGATCCAAACTGCTGTACGGGTTTTGGAACACCGGCTGCACGCGGCGACGGAAGGCGAACGCCGCGCGGCGGTCCATCGCCGCGATGTCGTCGCCGTCGAATTTGACAGTCCCGCTGGTCGGCTCGAGCAGCCCGAGCACCATGCGGGCCAGCGTCGTCTTACCAGAGCCGGACTCGCCGACGATCGCGGTGGTGCTTGCCCGGCGCACCCCAAACGAGACGTCGTCGACGGCGACAAAACCGCGGTGGCGCCACGGCACCCGGTCACGGACGCGGTACATCTTGGTGAGGCCCGACACCACCAGTGCAT
The DNA here is from genome assembly GCF_035640695.1 of Mycobacterium sp. Taxonomy (GTDB): domain Bacteria; phylum Actinomycetota; class Actinomycetes; order Mycobacteriales; family Mycobacteriaceae; genus Mycobacterium. The sequence continues at coordinate 25,665 of NZ_DASQVQ010000138.1, read as the reverse complement.
CGAGCGGCTTGTCGACGTGTTCGGCGGCCTCGTGCGTAACACGTTCCCGGGCAGTGGCCACACCGACCCGCCGCGCCGCGAGAGCGGGCGCCGACGCGACCAGCCGGCGGGTGTAGTCATGCCTCGGCTCGGCGATGAGTTCGGCGGCCGGCCCGGATTCCACCACCGCGCCACGATGCAGCACGACGAGGTGGTCGGCGCGTTCGGCGGCCAGGGCAAGGTCGTGGGTGATCAGCAGCACCGCGGTGCCGAGCTCTGCGGTCAGCGAGTCAAGGTAGTCGAGCACCTGGCGCTGCACGGTGACGTCCAACGCGGAAGTGGGCTCGTCGGCGATCAGCAGTTGCGGACGGCCGGCGAGGCCGATCGCGATCAGTGCGCGCTGGCACATCCCGCCCGACAGCTGGTGCGGGTATTGGCGGGCGCGCATCGCCGGATCGGGCATGCCGGCATCGTCGAGCAGCTCCACGGCCCGTCGACGTGCCGCACGGCCGGCTGCGATACCGTTGGCGCGCAAGGCTTCCGCGATCTGAAAGCCGATCTTCCACACCGGGTTGAGGTTGGTGGTCGGATCCTGCGGCACCAGCCCGATCCGACGGCCCCGGATCGACTCGAACTGCCGGGAGTTTGCGTGGGTGATGTCGGCGCCGTCGAAAAACACGCCGCCACGGGTTACCCGACCACCGGGCGGCAGCAGTCCCATCACCGCGTTGGCGATCGTCGACTTGCCCGACCCCGATTCGCCGACCATTGCGACGGTCTGCCTGGGATGGACGGCCAACGCCGCGCCGCACACCGCGGGCGGGTCGGCACCGAACCTCACCTCGAGGTCCTCGATGCTGAGCAGCGCCCGCGTCATATTCGCCGTCATATCCGCCGCATCCGTGATCCCGGGTCAAGCGCATCGCGCAGCGCGTCGCCCATCATCATGAACGCCAGAACCGTGATCGCAAGCGCCCCAGCGGGATAGAACAGCACCGGCGAGCCGGACCGCAGCCTGCCTTGCGCGAGGTTGATGTCTCCGCCCCACGACACCGTCGTCGGCGGCAGGCCCACACCAAGGTATGACAGCGTGGCCTCGGTGACGATCACGATGCCGAGGAAGATCGTCGTGACAACGATGACCGGCCCGGCGGCGTTGGGCACGACGTGACGCAGCAGCGCGCCGAGCCGGCTGACCCCCAAAGCCCTTGCGGCCAGCACATAGTCGGAGTCGCGTACCGCGATGACCGCGCCCCGAGTGATTCTGGCAAGCTGCGGCCAGCCGAACACTGTCAGGATCGCGATCACGGTCCAGACGGTGTGCTGATGCCACACCTGCGACAGCACGATCGCGGCGAGCAGCAGCGGGATGCCGAAGAACACGTCGGTGGTGCGTGACACCACGGCGTCCAGCCACCCGCCGTAGAAGCCGGCGAGCGCGCCCAGCGTCGCACCGATGACGAGCACCGCCAGCGTGGTCCCGATCCCGACGGTGATCGACGCCCGCGCGCCGTACACGACACGCGCGTACACGTCGTGGCCCTGCAGGTCGGTGCCGAACCAATGGTGCGCGGACGGGCCCAGCAGGCTCTGGTTCGGATCGGCGTAGGCAGGGTCGGCCGACGTGAACAGACCGGGGAAGGCGGCCAGCAGTAGCACGAACGCAATCAGCAATCCCGACACGACGAACTGGGGGCGGCTCCGCAGCTGCCGCCACGCGTCGCGCCAAAAACCGCTTGTCACATCGGCTTCAGCCATGGCGGATCCGGGGGTCCAATGCGGCGTATAGCAAGTCCACCGCCAGGTTCGCCAGCAAGTACACCACCACGAGCACGGTCACGATCGACACCACCGTCGGCGCCTCCTGCCGGGTGACCGCCTGGTACAGCGCACCGCCGACACCGTGGATATTGAAGATTCCCTCGGTGACGATGGCCCCGGCCATCAGCGCGCCGACATCGGTGCCGAGGAAGGTGACCACGGGAATCAGCGAGTTGCGCAGGATGTGCACGGTCACGACGCGGCGACGCGACAGCCCTTTCGCCGCGGCGGTGCGCACGTAGTCCGCGCCGGCGTTCTCGGCGACCGCCGAGCGCGTCAGCCGCAACACATATGCGAAGGACACCGCGCCGAGTACGAAACCCGGCAGCAGCAGCCGGCCGAAGCTGGCGTCGTCGCCGACGGTGACCGGGGCGATGCCGAGCTTGACCCCGAACACGAACTGCGCCAGGAAGCCCAGCACGAATATCGGGATCGCGATGATCACCAGGCCGCCCACCAGCACGGTCGCATCGAACAACCCGCCCTTGCGCAGCCCGGCGATCAACCCGAAGCCGACCCCGAACACCGCCTCGATGAGCACAGCGACGATCGCCAACCGGATCGTCACCGGAAAGGCCTGAGCCAGAACGTCGGTCACCGACTGGCCGGAGAACGAGCGGCCGAAATCACCATGCAGTATGCCCCGCAGGTACTTCAGGTACTGCAGCCAGAACGGGTCATCGAGGTGATACTGGGCGCGCAACTGCGCGGCTACCCCGGGCGTCAGTGGCCGGTTCCCACCGAGCGCGGCGATCGGGTCTCCCGGGAGCAAGAACACCATCGCGTAGATCAACAGCGTCGCACCGAGAAACACCGGAATCAGGCTTATGATGCGGCGGCCGATGTACCAACCCATGTCAACTGCTGTTCGCGTGAGCGCTCATCGGCGCTGACCCTTCACGATGCTCTCGTAGCCGGGCAGGCCGTTCCAGGTGATCACCACGCCACTCACCGCCGACGAGCGCCCGGCGGCGTTAACGTAATCCCACAACGGCACGACCGGCATGTCGCGCAAGATGATTCGCTGCGCTTCATTGGTCAGCCCGTAGGCTTGCGGCAACGTCGGCGCGGCCTCGGCCCGCAGCAGCGCCGCGTCGAACTCCGGGTTCGAATAGTCGACGTCGTTGGAGCCGGCGCCGGTGACGAACAGCGGCTCAAGGAATTCCAGCAGCGACGGATAGTCGCCCTGCCAGCCGGCCCGGAACGCGGTCCGGATCGTTCGGTTGCTGATCTGAGTGCGGATCTGGGCGAACGTGGGCTGCGGGGAGCCGAATGCGTTGATGCCGAGCGTGTTCTTGATGCTGTTGGCCACGGCGTCGACCCATTCCTGGTGGCCGCCGTCGGCGTTGTAGGCGAGCGCGTAGTCGCCGCTCCACCGCGAAATCGCGTCGGCCTGCGCCCACAGCTGCTTGGCCCGTGCCGGGTCGTAGTTCAACGAGTCGTTGCCGGGGATGTTCGGGTCGAACCCGGGCAGCGAGGGGGCGGTGAAATCACGGGCCGGCTCGCGAGTGTCGGCGAAGATCTGCTTGCAGATCTGCGGGCGGTTGATCGCCGCGGACAACGCCAGCCGGCGCAACCTGCCCTCCTCGCCGCCGAAGTGCGCCAGCCGCAGCGGGGTGTCCAGGGTTTGGTTCTGCGCGGTGGGACCGGTGATCGCCCGGTCGCCGAGCTCGCGGCGGTAGGTCGGCAGAGCGCTGGACGGAATGGTGTCGAGCACATCGAGGTTGCCGGCCTGCAGGTCGGCGTATGCGGTGTCGAGGGTGGCGTAGAAATTGAACCGCAGGCCCTTGTTCTTGGGCACCCGGTTGCCGTGATAGTCGGCATTGGGTACCAGGTCGATCTTCACGTTGTGCTGCCAGGCGTCCCCGTCGGCCAGCTTGTACGGCCCGTTTCCGACCGGGTGCTGGCCAAACGCGGCCACGTCCCTGAACGCGGCGTCGGGCAGCGGGTAGAACGGCGTGAACGCGAGCCGCAGTTTGAAGTCGATGGTCGGCGCCTTGAGCTTGACCGTGAACTCGTTGTCGTTGACCACGCGCAGGCCAGACATCGTCTGTGCAGTGGGCTTTTCGGCCGCCACCGCGTCGTAGCCGTCGATCGGGCTGAAGAAGCTCTGCTGCAGCTGCGCATTGGTGGTCAGCGCACCGTAGTTCCATGCGTCGACGAAAGACCGGGCCGTCACCGCGGAGCCGTCGGTGAACTTCCATCCCGGTTTGAGCGTGATGCGGAAGTTGACGTTGTCGATGGTCTCGATGGCCTGGGCCACCTCGAGCGCCGGTGTCCCGTTCGCGTCGTAGGACATCAATCCGGCAAACAGCCGGTCGACGATGCGGCCGCCGTTGTTCTCGTTGGTGTTGGTCGGGATCAGCGGGTTCTGCGGCTCCCCGCCGTTGACGGTGACGACCTCGCTCGCGCGACCCCCGCCGCCGCACGCTGCGACCGCGCCGGCCAGCAGCACAAAGACGGCGACGACCGCGGCGGCCGCGCCTGTTCGACCCATCGGCCAGACAATAGAGCCTGCACCGCCGCATGTCCCGCCCGTCCGCGGTTGTCCCGGAAGCCGACGTCGACGCAGCCCCGGGTGACTACGCTCACGAATATGTCCGAGACGCACACCGAAGCCCCCTCGTCGTATCCGCCGCCGAAGGAGTTCGCGGCCAACGCCAACGCCACCGCGGAGCTGTACCGCGAGGCCGAGAAAGACCGGCTGGCGTTCTGGGCGAAGCAGGCCAACCGGTTGGCGTGGGAGACACCATTCGACGAGGTCCTGGATTGGTCGGATGCGCCGTTCGCGAAATGGTTCGTCGGCGGCAAGCTCAACGTGGCGTACAACTGCGTGGACCGCCACGTCGAGGCCGGCAACGGCGACCGCGTCGCGATCCACTGGGAGGGCGAGCCGGAAGGCGACAGCCGCACCATCACCTACGCCGACTTGTTGGCCGAAGTATGCCGCGCCGCCAACGCACTGACCGACCTGGGCCTGGTTGCCGGCGACCGCGTCGCGATTTACATGCCGATGGTGCCGGAGGCGATCGTGGCGATGCTGGCGTGTGCCCGGCTCGGCGTTTTGCACAGCGTCGTGTTCGCGGGCTTCTCGGCCGGAGCGTTGAGGGCCCGTATCCAGGACGCCGAGGCGAAGCTGGTGATCACCACCGACGGGCAGTATCGCCGTGGAAAGCCGGTCTCGCTGAAGGAGTCGGTCGATGAAGCGGTTTCGGCCGGCCAGGGCGCCGAGAAAAGCACCGTCGAGCATGTGCTCGTGGTCCGGCGCACCGGCATGGACGTGCCGTGGACCGACGGGCGCGACCTGTGGTGGCACGACACCGTGGAGCCGGCATCGTCTCAGCACTCGCCCGAGGCATTCGACTCCGAGCATCCGCTGTTTCTGCTCTACACGTCGGGCACCACGGGTAAGCCGAAGGGCATCATGCACACCTCCGGCGGATACCTCACGCAGGCGTCGTACACCCATCACAATGTGTTCGACATCAAGCCGGAGACCGATGTGTATTGGTGCACAGCCGACATCGGTTGGGTCACCGGGCACACCTACATCGTCTACGGCCCGCTGTCCAACGGCGCCACCCAAGTGGTCTACGAGGGCACCCCGAATTCGCCGAACGAGCATCGCCACTTCCAGGTGATCGAAAAGTACGGGGTGTCAATCTATTACACGGCACCGACGCTGATCCGGATGTTCATGAAGTGGGGCCGCGCATTCCCCGACGCGCACGATCTGTCCAGCCTGCGGCTGCTCGGCACAGTCGGCGAGCCGATCAATCCGGAAGCGTGGCGCTGGTATCGAAACGCCTTCGGCGCCAACCGAACTCCGGTCGTCGACACATGGTGGCAAACCGAGACCGGCGCGATCATGATCTGCCCACTTCCCGGCGTCACGGTGGCCAAGCCTGGCTCGGCGATGACGCCGCTACCGGGCATCTCGGCCAAGATCGTCGATGACGACGGCAACGAGCTGCAACCCGGCGCCGATGAGGCCGAGCACATGACCGGCTACCTGGTGCTGGATCAGCCCTGGCCGGCGATGCTGCGTGGCATCTGGGGGGATCCGGAGCGCTTCAAGGAAACGTATTGGTCGAAGTTCGCCGACCGGGGCTGGTATTTCGCGGGTGACGGCGCGCGGGTGGACGCCGACGGCGACATCTGGGTGCTGGGCCGCGTCGACGACGTGATGAACGTGTCCGGGCACCGGATCTCCACCGCCGAGGTGGAATCGGCCTTGGTCGGCCACTCCGGTGTGGCCGAGGCCGCGGTCGTCGGTGCCACCGACGAGACCACCGGTCAGGCGATCTGCGCGTTCGTGATCCTGGAGGCCGACGCCAAGGACCGCGGCGACGAGATGGTCGACGAGCTCCGCGAGCAGGTCGCCAAGGAGATCGGAAAGATCGCGCGCCCGCGGGAAATCCACGTGGTGCCCGAGCTGCCGAAGACCCGCAGCGGCAAGATCATGCGCCGCCTGCTGCGCGACGTGGCCGAGGGCCGCGAACTCGGTGACACGTCCACGTTGGTCGACCCAAGCGTGTTCGAGGCGATCAGCGCCGCCAAGTAGCCGCCACCGATCCACCGATTAATTTCGCCGGAATCGCCGGCCACCGGGCGCTAGCCGCCGATCGGGACGAAGCCGGAGCCCGGGCGATTCTTGGCGCGGATGTCGCCGAGCACCGCGTTGATCGATTCGGTGACCGCCGGGGTGTGCAGCGGGATGTACTTGATGACGCATGTCGGCAGGTCCTCCGTGTAGGCACCGTGGATCATGCCGACCAGCCGGTTGTCGACGGTGACCGGTGCGCCGGAGTCGCCGGGTTGTCCGCAGACCTGGTTGATAATGGTGCCGGGCTTGTCGCCCGGACCCCACGTGACGCCGCAGGAATATCCGGTGGTGCGGCCCAGTTTGCACGCGACCTGCCCGACAGTCGGGTCGGGCCCGATACCGGCGATCACGAAGCCCTTGAAGTTGTTGACCGGCGTGACCTTGGCCGGGTCGAACTGTATGACGGCGTAGTCGAGGGCGTCGTTGCCGGCCACCATCTTGCCCACCACGCCGCTGCCTTCGGCGCCCTCGGCGGCCACCAGCGCGCCGGGACCCCCGCAATGCGCCGACGTGAAACCGATCAGGTCGCCACGGTTGTCGTTGCCGATCGCGGTGAGCGTGCACAGCGTGTTGCCGTTGACGACAATCCCGGCGCCCCCGCCCAACACCACCTGGTCGGCGGCGTGGGCGACGCCGGCGGACGGGCAGAGCATCCAGATCACCGTCACGACTGCCGCAGCCGCCATCAGCGCGCGGTGCGCGGTTCTCAATGCATGCTCCTCGTCGACGGCCCCACCCGCGAAGTTGTTCGAGTCACACATCCTAACCAAGCCCCACCAGTAACTTCTGCAACATCGGCCGCGTCGGCTGGCCTCGTCCAGCCCGACGGCACATGGCAACATAAGCACTCAACGAGAGCAATCGGGGAGGAGCCGTCCGTGTCCAATGGTGATCGCAAGAATGGCGTGCCCAACACGATCACATCGATCCCGCTCGCCGATCCGCACGCGCTGCCGGCCAACCCGTCGATCGGCGATCTCGTCAAGGACGCGACAGCACAAGTGTCGACGCTGGTGCGCGCGGAGGTCGAACTGGCCCGAGCCGAGATCACCCGCGATGTCAAGCGAGGCCTGACCGGCAGCGTGTACTTCATCGCCGCCCTGGTGGTGCTGTTTTACTCGACGTTCTTTTTCTTCTTCTTCCTCGCCGAGCTGCTCGACCAATGGCTATGGCGCCCAGTAGCTTTCGCTATCGTCTTTGGAATCATGGTGGTGGTGACGGCGGTGTTCGCGCTGTTGGGATACCTCAAGGTACGCCGCATCCGCGGGCCGCGGCAGACGATCGAGGCGGTCAAGGAAACCCGCTCGGCGTTCACCTCCCACGATCAGCGGGCACCGGCCGGTAATCCCGGAGACGCGCAGACCGACCCGTCGGGCTGGTAATGCCGCCGCCCGCTCCGTCGGTGGTGCGCATCGACGGGCCGTGGCGACATCTGGAGGTGCACGCCAACGGCATCCGGTTCCACGTCGTCGAGGCGGAGGAGGCTGCGGGCCCGGCGGCCCCGCCGGACATTCCCCCGCCGGACATTCCCCCGCCGGACATTCCCCTGCCGGACATTGCCCTGCCGGACACTGCCCTGCCGAACAGTCAGGCTGCCGCGGCCACGACGCGGCCGCTGGTCATGCTGCTGCACGGGTTCGGCTCGTTCTGGTGGTCGTGGCGACACCAGCTGCGCGGACTGAGAGGCGCCCGAGTGGTGGCCGTCGACCTGCGCGGCTACGGCGGCAGCGACAAACCCCCGCGCGGCTACGACGGCTGGACGCTGGCCGGTGACACCGCCGGGCTGATCCGCGCGCTCGGCCACACGTCGGCCACGCTGGTCGGCCACGCCGACGGCGGCCTGGTGTGCTGGGCCACCTCGGTGCTGCATCCGCGGCTGATCCGCGCGATCGCGCTGGTGAGCTCACCTCACCCGATCGCACTGCGGGCCTCGGCGCTGACGCGGCGCGATCAGGGCCGCGCACTGCTGCCGTCGCTGCTGAAGTACCAGCTGCCCATCTGGCCCGAACGCTGGCTCACCCGCAACGACGCAGAGCAGCTCGAGAACCTGGTGCGCAGCCGGGCCGGCGCTAAATGGCTTGCCTCCGAAGATTTTTCCGAAACGATCGGCCACATGCGGCGGGCGATCCAGATTCCCTCCGCGGCCCACTGCGCGCTGGAGTACCAACGCTGGGCCGTCCGCAGCCAACTGCGCGGCGAGGGCGGGCGATTCATGGGGTCGATGAACCGCGAACTCGCGGTGCCGCTGTTGCATCTACGCGGCGAGGCGGACCCGTACGTCCTCTCCGATCCGGTTCGCCGCACGCTGCGCTACGCGCCGCACGGCCGTTACGTATCCGTCGGCGGCGCAGGTCATTTCAGCCACGAAGAGTCACCCGAGGTAGTCAATGAGCAGCTGACCCGCTTCCTCGGACAGGTGTACAGCCCGTCGGTCAGCTGATACACGCCCCGGTCGCGACCCCCTCCGAATTGCCGATCCGCTGCAGCTGACGTGACACCTCCTTGGTGGTCAACACGAAGCCGGTGTCGACGTCGTCCACCGCAGCGCCGAACACGACGCCAAGTACCTTGCCGTTCAGGTCGATCAGCGGGCCGCCCGAATTTCCTTGCCGCACCGTGCCTCTGATCGTGTACACCTCGCGGGTCACGGTCTTGGTGTGGTAGATGTCGGGACCGTTGAGTTCAATGGTCTCCCGGATCCTTGCCGGGGTGGCCACGAATGTCCCGCCGCCGGGATAGCCGAGCACGACCGCGTCGGTGCCGGTGCGGGCCGACCCGTCGGCGAACACCAGCGGTGGAGACCGGAGGTCCGGCACGTCGAGGATCGAGATGTCGGCGTCCGGGTCATAGGACACCACGGTCGCGCTGTACTCCTCGCCGTCGGAGGTTGCCACTGTGACGCTGTTGGCGCCGGCGACCACGTGCGCGTTGGACATCACCCGGTTCGGCGCGACCACAAAACCAGTACCCTCCAACACTTTCTGACAGCTGGGCGCCACGCCGCGGATCTTGACCACGCTGCGCTGCGCGGTTTTCACGACGGGGTCGGTTGCCAGCGCAGCGTCCGGCGGGTTGACTGCGATGATCGGCGTGCGGTGGAACGGCTGCAGCACATCGGGCAGCCCGGACGTGTCGAGCAACGCCGACAGCCGCTGCGGCACTGACTTCAGCCACGTCGGCGCGACCTCATCGACCTGGGCCAGCACCTTCGAACCACGCACTGCCGCAGCCAGATTAGGCTGATCGGACGACGTCAGCGGGGTGGCCAGCATCCAGGCGGCCACCAGCACCGCGACCAGCTGCAAACCAACGCCGATGATCGAGTCGAAGAAGCGCAGGGTGGGATTGCGAATCGCGCCGCGCACCGCGCGCCCGAGCACTACGCCGGCCACCTCGCCTACGACCACCAGGCCGAGAATCAGAAAGAGCGCGGCGAATAGCTTGGTGCGCGGACCGCTGATTTGGCTGACGATGTGCGGCGCCAGCAGCACGCCGGCAACCGCCCCGAGGATCACACCGGCGAACGACATCAGGGAGCCGAGCGCGCCGGAACGCCAGCCGGAGACCGCGGCGATGAACGCAACCGCGAGCACGGCGAGGTCGAGCCACTGTGACGAGTTCATTCTTGGGCCTCACCGTAGCTGGCCGCGCCGCCATTCGGGTCCCCGACAAGCGCCATCGCCTCGTCGACTTCGCGCACATCGTCGGTGTCCCAGGGCCGCGCCCACCCCGCGACGTCGAGCATCGCCGAGATGACGTGGCCGGTGAACCCCCACACCAGCATGTGGTTGAGCAGGAAGGCCGGGCCGGCGAAGCGGCGGCCCCGCGCGGTGCGGTACACCATCAACCGGTTCTCCGGGTTGATGAACGCGCGCACCGGCACCCGCGCGACCATCGCGGTCTCGGCGTCGTCGATGACGGCGACGGGTCCGGGGTCGGGCGAATAGGCCAGCACGGGCACGACGTGGAACCCGGACGGCGGGATGAACATCCGCTCCAGCGTCACCAGCGGACGCAGCCGCGTCGCGTCGATCCCGGTCTCCTCGCGGGCCTCCCGCAGTGCGGTGTCGACCGGGCCGGCGTCACCGGGATCCGTGGCGCCACCGGGAAACGCCGCCTGGCCGGCGTGGTGGCGCAGCGTGGACGCCCGCACGGTCAGCAGCAGATCGGCGTCGTCGGGCACCGTGTCGGACGCCGGGGGCGACCCCGGCCCGGAGAACAACACCAGCACCGCGGCATCGCGCTTCGCACCGGTCAACGCCGCCTTTGCGTTGGCTGCCGTCACCATCGCCAGTACGTCTGCGGGCACGCGCTTGCGGTACATCCGCGGCACGTGTCCGACGTTGTCGACCAGCGGTTTCAGCCATGGCGGGGCGGCGTCGGGGTCCAACGCGCTGTCCGGGCTCACTGCGGCACACCTATCGTCTGATCGACCGCAGCGGCTATCTCGTCGGCGCTGGCGAACGCGCGCGGCAGAATTGCGGCAACGCTACCGTCCTTGCGCAGCGCAACCGTGGCGGGCATCACGTTCGGCACTCGCAGCGCCGCGGCGATCCCGCGGCCGCCGTCCTGCACGGCGGGCAACCGCACGCCGAGATCGGCCAGCAGGGCCAGACCCGCCGCCTCGTCGTCGTCCTGATGCACGGTCACCACAGTCACTGCGGGCCCGACCCGCCGCTGATACTGAGCCATCGCGGGCAGTTCCGTCCGGCACGGCTGACACCAGTACGCCCATAGGTTCACCAGCGCCGCCCGGCCGCCCATCATGCGGCCGGCGTCGACGTTCGACCCGTCGGCCATGCATTGCACGGTGATTGCGCGCAACACGTCGGGGCCGGCCGCCGTGCCGGACGGACACGGCGGCAGCTCGGCCCGGCGGCGCAGATCGGCCAGCTGCTGGGGATTCTCGACCGACCGGGTCGCGGGCGGCTGCGGCGCCCGAGCCGGCGAATGCTGGCGCAGCTCGGCGGCCAACGCGACGATGAGGCCCGCCACCACGACGAGCACCGCGATGGTCCACCGAGTTGACCTGCTCATCTGAAACGCGGTGCCGGTAACCGCCTAGAGTCCCGCCAGCGCCAGCAGGTGCTCGGTTTCGGGGCCCTTGACCAGTGGCGCGGCCAGCAGCGGCTCGGTTGGGCCGAGGCCGAACGACGGGCAGTCCTTGGCCAGCACGCAAACCCCGCAGGCGGGCCTGCGGGCGTGGCAGACGCGTCGGCCGTGGAAGATGACGCGGTGGCTGAGGTCCGTCCACTCGCTGCGCTCGATCAGCTCGCCGACGGCCTTCTCGACCTTGATCGGGTCCTCTTCGGCGGTCCACCGCCAGCGCCGCACCAGGCGGCCGAAATGAGTGTCTACCGTGATACCGGGCACTCCGAAGGCGTTGCCGAGGATCACGTTGGCGGTCTTGCGGCCGACGCCGGGAAGCGTGACCAGCTCCTCCATCGTCGACGGCACCTCGGCGTCGAAGCGCTCCACCAGCTCCTGACCCAACCGGATCAGGGCCGACGCCTTGTTGCGGTAGAAGCCGGTCGGCCGGATCAGCTCCTCCAATTCGGCACGGTCGGCCTCGGCGTAATCCTTTGCGGTGCGATAGCGGGCGAACAGCGCCGGTGTGGTCAGGTTCACCCTCTTGTCCGTACTTTGCGCGGAAAGGATCGTCGCGACCGTCAACTCGAGCGGCGTAGTGAAATCCAGCTCGCAGTAAACATGCGGAAAGGCTTGCACCAGAGCACGATTCATCCGACGCGCGCGCCTAACCAGCCCCAGCCGGGTCTCGCTGTCCCACTTCCGAGATTTCTGAGGCCCGCCCACCGTCACCCTGCAAGGGTACTGACCCGGTTTTCGTGATCCCGCTGAGACCTTCACGGTGTTTACTTCTTGCTCGTGTCGTGGCTCTTCGTGGCGTTCATCCCCGGGTTGCTGATGCTGGCAACATTCGGGCTGGACCGCCTCGAATCATGGCTGAACCGCGACACGCTGCAGGTCAGCGATGTCGCCGAATTCCTCGAGCAGGCCGAACCCGGCGACGTCAGCACACTGGCCCGGGACGGGATGCCCGAGGCGCTGGACTGCTTCCACCGTCGCCGCATGGAGCGCATTGAACCCTCCATGGAGGCGGTGATTGAGGCCGCGAACAACGGCGCGTTTCATTCCCGCACACATGCATACAACAGGCCCAATCCACAGCTTCAAGAGACTCGGTTCGCCGATCCTGTGTAGCGTCGATCACATCGCAGATGCGCCGACCTCTAGACTTGTCTCGCTAACAGATTAGCGGTGGGTCTGCGCGTGTCATATCACCCAACAGGGCTCACATCACCCAACACGACAAGAGGGGCAACGTGGACGAGATCCTGGCGAGGGCCGGAATCTTCCAGGGAGTCGAGCCCAGCGCAGTCTCTGCGCTCACCAAGCAACTGCAACCGGTCGATTTTCCGCGCGGCCACGTCGTATTCGCCGAGGGCGAACCCGGAGACCGGCTCTACATCATCATTTCCGGAAAGGTCAAGATCGGCCGCCGGTCCCCCGACGGCCGCGAGAATCTGCTCACCATCATGGGGCCGTCGGACATGTTCGGCGAGTTGTCGATCTTCGACCCGGGGCCGCGTACCTCCAGCGCGACCACGATCACCGAAGTCCGTGCGGTGTCGATGGATCGCGACGCGTTGCGGGCGTGGATCTCCGACCGCCCGGAGATCGCCGAACAGCTGCTGCGTGTGCTGGCCCGCCGCCTGCGGCGCACCAACAACAACCTCGCCGACCTGATCTTCACCGACGTTCCGGGCCGGGTGGCCAAGCAGCTGCTTCAACTCGCGCAGCGGTTCGGCACCCAGGAAGGCGGGGCGCTGCGGGTCACCCACGACCTGACTCAGGAAGAGATCGCTCAGCTGGTCGGGGCGTCGCGGGAAACGGTGAACAAGGCGCTGGCCGACTTCGCTCACCGCGGCTGGATCCGGCTGGAGGGCAAGAGCGTGCTGATCTCCGACTCGGAGCGGCTGGCCCGCCGCGCCCGCTAATTGACCGGCCCTCAGCTCCGTAGGTAGTTCAGCTGGGCTTGCACCGACCATTCGGCGGCATCCCACAGCGTCTCGTCCACGTCGGTGTACACGTGCTCGACGATCTGCCGCGCCGTGGCGTCGTCGCCCAGGTCACGCAGCGCGCCCCGCACCTGCTCGAGGCGTTCCTCCCGGTGCGCCAGATACATGTCGGCGACGGCCTCCAGGTCGCGTAGGTCGGGGCCATGGCCGGGCAATACCACGCGCGGGCCGAGGCCGCGCAGCCGTCGCAATGACTCCAGGTAGGCGGCCAGGCTGCCATCCTCGTTGTCGATGACGGTGGTGCCGCGGCCGAGCACAGTGTCGGCGGTCAGCACCGCGTCGTCGAGCACAAACGACACCGAGTCGGCGGTGTGCCCGGGCGTTGCCATCACCTTGATGCGCAGGCCCGCGGCGTCAATCACCTCGCCGTCGGTCAGATAACCGCCGAGGCCGCGCAGAAACCCGCTGCCGACCGACCGCACCGGCGCGCCGGTCAGCTCGACGATCTGGTCGATGCCGCCGGTGTGGTCGGTGTGGCGATGACTGATCAGCACCAGCGCGATCCGGCCCACCTCGGCGACTCGCTGCACGTGCTCGGCGTCCTCGGGTCCCGGGTCGACGATCACCACCTCGTCGCTGGCCGCCGCGGACAGCACCCAGGTGTTGGTTCCCTCCAGCGTCATCAGCCCGGGATTGTCAGCCAGCAGCACCGACGCCGAATCGGTGACTCTGCGCAGCCGACCGTAGGCCGGGTGGCTCAATCCCTCGGCCATCGAGCCAGCAGACCTCGACGCGGCCATCGAGCTAGGAGACCTCGACGATCATCTCGACCTCGACCGGCGCATCAAGCGGCAATTCCGCCACGCCAACCGCGGAGCGGGCATGCGCGCCGGCCTCCCCGAACACCTCGCCGAGCAATTCCGATGCGCCGTTGATTACACCGGGCTGCCCGCTGAAACCCGGTGCGGACGCAACGAATCCGACGACCTTGACCACCCGGCGCACGGAGTCGATGCCGACCACCGAATGCACCGCGGCCAGAGCGTTTAACGCGCACACCCGGGCGAGCTGCCTGGCCTGCTCGGCGCTGACCCCGGCACCCACCTTGCCGGTGCCGACGAGCTTGCCGTCGCTCAGTGGCAGCTGGCCGGCGGTGAACACTAGGTTGCCGCTGCGCACCGCGGGCACATACGCCGCCAGCGGCTTGACCACTTCGGGCAGCGTGACGCCCAGCTCGGTCAGCTTTGCCGATGCGCTCACTTGGACCGCTTCAGGTACGCGACGTGCTGTTCCCCGGTGGGGCCGGGAAGAACCGACACCAGCTCCCAGCCGTCGGCGCCCCACTGGTCGAGGATCTGCTTGGTGGCGTGGGTCAACAGCGGGACCGTCGCGTACTCCCACTTGGTCGGTTCGCTCATGGATCATGAGCCTAGCCGCGGGCCGGGGCGTGACCGCCGGTTGGCTAGCATGCAGCTGTGGCAACCACACCCAACGGTGGGGTCGGCTGGCCGGCACGATTGCGAAACAGCCGCCTGCACTTCGTGACCGGCAAGGGCGGTACCGGCAAGTCGACGGTTGCGGCGTCCCTGGCGCTTGCGTTGGCGGCCCGCGGCCGCAAGGTGTTGCTCATTGAGGTCGAGGGCCGCCAAGGCATTGCGCAGCTGTTCGATGTGCCGCCGCTGCCCTACCAGGAAGTGAAGATCGCCACCGCGGAGGGCGGCGGCCAGGTCAACGCGCTCGCGATCGACATCGAGGCAGCCTTCCTCGAGTACCTCGAGATGTTCTACAACCTCGGCTTGGCCGGCCGGGCCATGCGGCGCATCGGCGCGATCGAGTTCGCCACCACCATTGCGCCGGGACTGCGTGACGTGCTGCTCACCGGCAAGATCAAGGAAACCGTGGTGCGCGCCGACCGGTCCGGCCAGCCGGTCTACGACGCGGTGGTGGTGGACTCCCCGCCGACCGGGCGCATCATCCGCTTCCTCGACGTCACCAAGGCCGTCGCGGACCTGGCAAAGGGCGGCCCGGTGCATTCGCAAAGCGAAGGCGTGGTGCGGCTGCTGCACTCCGACCAGACCGCGGTGCACCTCGTCACCCTGCTGGAAGCGTTGCCGATGCAGGAGACCAAGGAGGCGATCGACGAGCTGCGGAAGCTCGACCTGCCGATCGGCAGCGTGATCATCAATCGGTGCATTCCGGCATACCTGCAGCCCGACGATCTGGCCAAGGCCGCCGAAGGCGCCATCGACGCCGACGCCGTGCGCGCCGGGCTGACCAAGGCCAACGTGAAGCTCGACGACACCGATTTCGCCGGCATTCTGACCGAAACCATCCAGCACGCCACCCGGTTGAAGGCACGTGCCGAGAGCGCCGAAGAGCTCGAACAGATCAGGGTGCCTCGCGTAGAACTGCCCAGCCTGGCCGACGGCGTCGACCTAGGGAGCCTGTATGAGCTCGCCGAAACACTTGCCCGACAGGGCGTTCGATGAGCACCGCTCAGCCGGCACTGGACATCGCCACGATGCTCCAGGACAGGTCCAACCGAGTCGTGGTGTGCTGTGGCGCTGGCGGCGTTGGCAAGACCACGATCGCAGCGGCGATGGCATTGCGCGCGGCCGAATACGGCCGCACAGTAGTGGTATTGACGATCGATCCCGCTCGCCGGCTCGCACAGGCGATGGGCATCGACGAATTGGGCAACACCCCGCAACGCGTTCCGCTCGCTCCCGAAGTCAAAGGGGAGTTGCACGCGATGATGCTCGACATGCGGCGCACGTTCGACGAGATGGTGACCCAGTACTCGGGGCCCGAACGCGCTGACGCAATTCTGGACAACCAGTTCTATCAGACCGTGGCGACGTCACTGTCCGGCACGCAGGAATACATGGCGATGGAAAAGCTGGGTCAGCTTCTCGCACAAGACAAGTGGGACCTTGTGGTGGTGGACACCCCGCCGTCGCGCAATGCACTGGACTTCCTTGATGCGCCGAAACGGCTGGGCAGCTTCATGGATAGCCGGCTGTGGCGGCTGCTGCTGAGCCCAGGCCGCGGCATCGGGCGACTGGTGACCGGCGCGGTGGGACTCGCGATGCGCGGACTGTCCACCTTGCTGGGCTCCAGATTGCTTTCCGACGCAGCGGCGTTCGTGCAGTCGCTGGATGCCACGTTCGGCGGCTTTCGGGCCAAGGCAGAGCGCACCTATGAGCTGCTGAAGCGACGGGGCACACAGTTCGTCGTCGTGTCGGCGGCCGAGCCGGATGCGTTGCGGGAAGCCTCGTTCTTCGTCGACCGGCTGTCGCAGGAGGCGATGCCGCTGGCCGGGCTGGTTCTGAACCGCACCCATCCGAAACTGTGCTCGCTGTCGGTCGAACGCGCGGTCGACGCGACCGAGGACCTGCAGGCCGACGATCCCGACGCGCTGGCGGCCGCGGTACTGCGGATTCACGCCGACCGCGCGCAGACGGCCAAGCGGGAAGTGCGGCTGCTGTCCCGGTTCACCGCGGCGAATCCGCATGTGCCGATCGTCGGCGTGCCATCGCTGCCGTTCGATGTGTCCGACCTGGAGGCGCTGCGGGCGGTCGCCGATCAGATGACGACGACCAACGCGGCCTAACCGGCGCTGCGCTGCTTGCGCTGGGCGGCGAAGAAGTCCGCCCAGGACACCACCTCGGGGTGCTGCTTGAGCAGCGCGCGACGCTGACGTTCGGTCATCCCACCCCACACCCCGAACTCGACGCGGTTGTCGAGGGCGTCGGCGCCGCATTCGAGGATCACCGGACAATGCCGACAGATCACCGCGGCTTTGCGCTGAGCGGCCCCCCGCACGAACAGCTCATCGGGGTCACTGGCTCGACAGCGGGCTTTGGACACCCAGGCGATGCGGGCCTCGGCCTCAGCACCCTGGACTGGGCTGTGAGCAGTGATTGTGGTCCGCGCGGCTGTCCGTGTAGCTGACACCAGATCCCCTTCGTTCCGGCCGCCAGCAAATGGCGGTTCCCCTGGCGGGACCGCTGATGCGATCTGCGCCACATTGATCAGGTCGAGTGTGACCTGAATCGCACTGTGAGTACAAGTTAGGTGGTCAGATATCGTTTGCGCAACACTTTGGACACGACTTTTTTGGCACAACCGTGCCGTGATCCATTGCCCAGGCAAAATTGTCGCAGCCGTAAGTCGGCGATCTGCGGCTCACTCCGCAGACCGCTCGGGCATCCTCAGTACTCTGTACGCATGTCGGAACGCCCCCCGGCCTCCGTTACCGTCGTCAAACTTGCCTGGTGCATTTTGCTGGCCAGCGTCGTTGCGGCGGGGCTGATGTTCCCGTTCATCGGCGGCATCGGCCTGATGTCCAACCGCGCCTCCGACGTCGTCGCTAACGGCTCGGCCCAGCTTGTCGAGGGTGAGGTTCCGCAGGTTTCGACGATGGTCGACGCGGCCGGCAACCCGATCGCCTGGCTGTACTCGCAGCGGCGGTTCCAAGTGCCCAGCGAGAAGATCGCCGACACCATGAAGCTGGCGATCGTCTCGATCGAGGACAAGCGCTTTGCCGAACACAACGGCGTGGACTGGAAGGGCACGCTGACCGGCTTGTCCGGCTACCTGTCGGGCAACATCGACACCCGCGGCGGCTCGACGCTCGAGCAGCAGTACGTCAAGAATTACCAGCTACTGGTGATCGCTCAGACCGACGCCGAGCGGCGCGCGGCGGTGGAAACAACGCCGGCCCGCAAGCTGCGCGAGATCCGGATGGCCTTGACCCTGGACAAATCGTTCACCAAGCCGGAGATTCTGACCCGGTATCTGAACCTGGTGTCTTTCGGCAACAACGCGTTCGGCATCCAGGACGCCGCTCAGACCTACTTCGGCACCGACGCGTCGCAACTGAATTGGCAACAGGCGGCCCTGCTGGCCGGGCTGGTGCAGTCAACCAGCTCGCTGAACCCTTACACCAATCCCGATGGTGCGCTCCAGCGGCGAAACCTGGTGCTGGACACCATGATTGAGAATCTGCCGCAGCACGCCGACGAGTTGCGGGCGGCCAAGACGACGCCGCTGGGGATCCTGCCTCAGCCCAACGAGCTGCCGCGCGGCTGCATCGCGGCCGGCGATCGGGCGTTCTTCTGCGACTACGTGCTTGACTTCCTTGCCCGCGCCGGCATCAGCAAGGAGCAGGTCGCCCGTGGTGGCTATCTGATCAAGACCACGCTCGACCCCAAGGTGCAAAGCACGGTCAAATCAACGGTCAGCCGCATCGCCAGCCCCACCCTCAACGGCGTCGCCAACGTGATGAGCGTCATCAAGCCCGGCAAGGACGCGCATCGGGTGATGGCGATGGCCAGCAACCGGACGTATGGCCTGAACACCGACGCCGGCGAGACCATGCAACCCCAGCCCTTCTCGCTGGTCGGTGACGGGGCCGGTTCGATCTTCAAGATCTTCACCACGGCCGCCGCACTCGACATGGGAATGGGCATCAACGCCCAGCTACAGGCGCCCGCTTTCTTCCAGGCCAAGGGCATGGGCAGCAGCTCGAGCCCGGGATGTCCGAGGGAGACCTGGTGCGTGCGCAACGACGGAAACTACCGCGGCACGCTCAACGTCACCGACGCGCTGGCCACGTCGCCGAACACCGCGTTCGCCCGCCTGATCCAGCAGATCGGCGTGCCGCGCGCGGTGGACATGGCCGTCCGGCTGGGCATGCGCTCCTATGCCACGCCGGGAACTGCGCGGGCCTATGACCCCCAAAGCAACGAGAGCCTCGCCGATTTCATCAAGCGCCAGAATATGGGCTCTTTCACGCTCGGCCCCTTCCAGCTGAACGCGCTCGAACTGTCCAATGTCGCGGCGACGCTGGCCTCCGGCGGCGTGTGGTGCCCGCCGAGCCCGATCGACAAGATCGTCGACCGCCACGGCAACGAGGTGTCGGTGACCACCGAGACCTGTGATCAGGTGGTCCCCGAGGGTCTGGCCAACACGCTGGCCAACGCGATGAGCAAGGACGACCAGGGCGCTGGCACCGCTGCCGCCTCGGCGGCCTCGGCGGGATGGAATCTGCCGATGTCCGGCAAGACCGGCACCACCGAGGCGCACCGGTCGTCGGGATTCGTGGGCTTCACCAGCCAGTACGCCGGTGCGGTCTACATTTTCGACGATTCGACCACCCCGTCCGACTTGTGCTCGTTCCCGCTGCGCCAGTGCGGCAGCGGGAACCTGTACGGCGGTAACGAACCGGCGCGCACCTGGTTCGAGGCCATGAAGCCGATCGCCAATGATTTCGGCGAGATTCACCTGCCACCGACCGATCCGCGCTACGTCGACGGCGGCCCGAATTCGCGGGTGCCCAGCGTTACCGGCATGAAGGTGGACGCGGCCCGGCAGCGGTTGAAGGACGCCGGCTTCCAGGTCTCCGACCAGACGGATTCGGTGAACAGCACCGCGCCCTTCGGGGAGGTCGTCGGCACGAATCCGGGCGGCCAAACGATTCCCGGCTCGATCATCACGATCCAGACCAGCAACGGTGTTCCGCCCCCGCCACCACCGCCACCGCCGGGCGCTGCGCCGGCGATCGGCTCGACCGTGGTGGAGATCCCCGGTTTGCCGCCGATCACGGTGCCGGTGCTGGCGCCACCGCCACCACCGCCGTAATCGCGGCGCAGGCCACAACGGCGCACGCCGCAACGTCGTCAACCGATGACGGCCGGTAACGGGCAGTAGGCTGCGATCATGCCCTCCGCATCGCCCGTCCTGAAACGCACCGTCGCGGTGGCTGTTGGCTCGGCCGTCGCCTGGACCGGTTATGCCTCGATCATCGAGCGCAACGCGTTCGTCGTTCGCGAGGTCACGATGCCGGTGCTGACGCCTGGGTCGTCGCCGCTGCGGGTGCTGCATATCAGCGACATCCACATGCGACCGGGCCAGCGCCTCAAGCAGGCGTGGCTGCGCGAATTGGCGCGCTGGGAGCCCGATCTGGTCGTCAACACCGGCGACAACCTCGCTCATCCGCGGGCCGTTCCCGCCGTCGTGCAGAGCCTCGGCGAGCTGCTGGGCCTGCCGGGGTTGTTCGTGTTCGGCAGCAACGACTACTTCGGCCCGCGGCTGAAGAACCCGGTCAACTACATCACCCGGCCCGAACACCGCACGCACGGCACGCCGCTGCCGTGGCAGGACCTGCGGGCGGCATTCACCGAACGCGGCTGGCTGGACATGACGCACAACCGGCGCGAGGTCGAGGTCGCGGGCGCGACCATAGCGGCAGCGGGCGTTGACGACCCGCACATCCGGCGCGACCGGTACGACACCATCGCCGGGCCGGCCAGCCCGGCCGCCAACCTGCGGCTCGGACTGACGCATTCCCCGTATCCGCATGTACTCGACCGGTTCGCCGCCGACGGCTATCAGCTGGTGCTGGCCGGACACACTCACGGTGGGCAGCTGTGCCTGCCGTTCTACGGGGCGATCGTGACGAATTGCGACCTGGACCGCTCGCGCGCCAAGGGGGCGTCGCGATGGGGCGCGAACATGCGACTGCACGTGTCGGCGGGCGTCGGCACGTCGCCATTCGCGCCGGTGCGGTTCTGCTGCCGGCCCGAGGCGACGCTGCTGACGCTGGTAGCCGCACCGACGGGCGGCCGCGGGGCCGGTAGCCGGTCGGTGCAGTCACATCCGACGGCTTCGGTGCGGTGACCCAAACCGGGCCGAGCCCCGAATCGCTTCGCTTCAGCCCGCCGACCTCGGTCGTCTCCCGTGAGCGCCCCCGCGACTGGGTGGACAACGCGGTTCGGCTGATCGAGGCCGACACCCGCCGCAGCGCAGACACCCATCTGCTGCGTTACCCATTGCCGTCGGCGTGGCGCGACCACGTCGATGTGCAGCTGTATCTGAAGGACGAGACGACCCACATCACCGGCAGCCTCAAGCACCGGCTGGCGCGCTCGCTGTTTCTGTACGCGTTGTGCAACGGCTGGATCACCGAGAACACCACGGTGGTCGAGGCGTCGTCGGGTTCGACCGCGGTGTCGGAGGCCTACTTCGCCCAGTTGCTCGGATTGCCGTTCGTCGCGGTGATGCCTGCGTCGACGAGCACGGCCAAGGTCGCGCTGATCGAAGCACAGGGCGGCCGTTGCCATTTTGTGGAGGAATCGGGTCAGGTCTACGCCGAGGCGGAACGGCTCGCCCGCGAGGCCGGTGGGCATTACCTAGACCAGTTCACCAACGCGGAGCGGGCGACGGACTGGCGCGGCAACAACAACATCGCCGAGTCGATCTTCACGCAGATGGGCGAGGAAGCCCATCCGGTTCCCGACTGGGTCGTCGTGGGCGCGGGCACCGGCGGCACCAGTGCGACCATCGGCCGTTACATTCGCTATCGGCGGTATGCGACCCGGCTGTGCGTCGTCGACCCGGAGAATTCGGCGTTCTTTCCGTCCTACGCCGCCGGGGAAGACGTGACGACGGGCGTGTCGTCGCGGATCGAGGGTATCGGGCGCCCGCGGGTGGAGCCGTCGTTTCTGCCCGACGTCGTCGACCGGATGGTGGCCGTCCCGGACGCGTGCTCGGTCGCGGCCGCGCGGCACGCCAGCATCGTGTTGGGTCGGCGGGTCGGCCCATCCACCGGAACCAATCTGTGGGGTGCGTACGGCCTATTGGCCGAGATGGTCGCCGAGGGCCGCAGCGGATCGGTGGTGACGCTGCTCGCCGACAGCGGCGACCGGTATGCCGAGACCTACTTTTCCGACGAGTGGATCACGCAACACGGCCTGGAACCGACCGGTGCGGCGGACGCGCTGACCGAGTTCGAGCGGTCCTGCCGCTGGGGCTGACCCGGCTGTGCCTGCGCCTCACCGCGGTCCGCGGTCAGAAACAACCAAAGCGCGGCTAACCCGAAGAAACCCAAGTACAGCGCTGCGCCCAACCCGGTCATGATGTCGTAGCTCCTTCGCGCCGGCCGCGTCCACCGGTCAGTATCACCAACGCCACCGACATCCAGATCAATCCCACGCCGGACACCAACTGCGTTTGGAAAGTCGGTGGCCCGGTGCGATACGCTGACGTGGCTTCACGGGGTGTGGCGCAGCTTGGTAGCGCGCTTCGTTCGGGACGAAGAGGCCGTGGGTTCAAATCCCGCCACCCCGACTCAGAACTAGCAGGTCAGGGCCCTAGTCGGTCAAGCCGGTGAGGGCCCTCACCCCTGTCGATCGGCTCGGCGGTAGCGCTCCCCCGGCGGCCCGGCCGCGTTCGACTATTTCACGAACAGATTTCGGAAGGCGACCTTCGACGGGTTGCCATGTACCTGAAGTGCGAGGAGCCCGGAGCGAGGGCGATCACTAGTGTAGCCGTTTACGAGTTGACCATTGAGAGTGACACGAATGTTTGGTCCATTGGCCTCGATAAGGTAGGTGTTCCACTCTCCCACTGGCACCATCGGGAAGGCGGTGGGCGCCTGTAGACCATATATTGCGCCGGTCTTGTGAATCCCCTGGCCGGGCGGGTTACCAGCGCCGAGGTCGTCGATTTGTATTTCGTGGCCCTTGCGATCCGCCCGGGCCAGGGCGTCGGCCGGCGCGACGCCTGTTGGGTCGGGAACACGAATGTAGACACCCGAGTTGTCACCAACCGCCGTTTCTCGCCATTCGAGCCATAGAGAAAAGTCCCCGAATGTTCGATTTATGTAGCAGTACAGGCCATATCCGCCGGCGGTCTCGAGTATCGATCCGAGTCGCGTCATCGTCGGATTCGTTCCGGGCGCAGCGATCATTGTCCAGTCGGCCGGGTTCAGCGACAGCGGTGTGAATCCGGCTGGAGTACGGGCGCTGACGATGGCAGTGGCGGTTCGCCGCGCAAGCGATAGCGCGGTCAGTGAGGGGTTCGCCGACCCTATCGTGGGGAATAGCGCCGGTCCTGCGACGTATGCGTTGGAGATGTTGTGGAAGCGCCCGTCGCTGTTGGTAATTGAGGCGCCACTCGGACCCATGAATAAGGTCCCGGCTTCGTGGTGGGTGGTGCCGAGCCCGTCGCGCCATGGTCCGCCGTTGATCGGGTCGACGGCGGGCCGGTTGGGACTCCACTGGCCATTAACGAGGTACTGGATGTCCCCAGCGGCGCCTGCGCCCGGACCGCCGGCGAGGGTGTCGGCCAGGTCGAGCGCGGCGAGGTCCATGTCTCGCCAGGTCGCGGTGTCGGCGCCCGACGTGCCGAGTCGAACGAAAGCGCGCCGCTGTCCGAATAACGGGTCGGTCTCCGGGCTGAGGTCAATCCAGTTCGCCGCGGGGTCGGGACTCAGGCTGGTATTCCCGGTCATCTCGCCGATGCCGCGCAGCACGATGGTGATCCAGTTAGGGTCTTGGTTTGCCCGGATCTGGCCGATCGTGTCGATGTCTGGGATCTGCTGGAACAGGTTCTGCTCGGGATTTTGTGTCCCGACCGCGGCAGCGACGACCTGGAAGTGGAAACGCTTACCGCCGGTGGCCCCGCGCACCAGGAACGCGGTGGTTTCCAGGTCCTTGGGGGCGCCGGCGGGCAGACCAAGAGCGCTGCGCTTGATTCTGACCGTGATGTTGCTGCGCAGGTGTGCCATTAGGTTGCCCAGGCGGGGGGATCCGAACCGGGTGTCACCCACACCGAGCGAAGTGAGCGCGAGCCGGGTGGCCTCGATCGTGCCGTTGGCCAGGACCACAGCGCAGCCAGCCGGCACGGCCAGCGTGCGTCCAACGCCGTTGCTGCGCACGTCGATGCTCGTCACTGCGCTACCGGTGAGGTTAAGACGCAGCACCTGTGTCCGAGGGACGAGGAAGAAGCGGCGGCTGACGTCGCCTCGACTGGTGTTCGTGGCGGCGTCGTTGCGGACAGCGTCGATGATGGCTGGTGCGCTGGAGTATTTGTCGAAGGCGAACAGGCCGGACGCCGGCGCGGAGCCCTCTACCGCCAGTGGGGCTTCCTCAACCTTGCTCAGGCCGACGACGGTCGTGATGGCCTTATCCAGGTCGTTCAGCAGGGTGTCATGAAAGATTGAGCTGAACATGAAGTCGGTGGTGGTCGCGCTGCCGATCTCCTCGGCGGTGAGCTCATAGCCGCTTCGGCCACCCGGGTCGCCGGGCACGGCATTTTTGAGAAAGGCGCGCACATCGGCGGGCCAGGCGGTGAGGTCGTCGTCCGTCAGCTCGGGTGACCAGCCGCCCCAAAAAAGTGACCGGCCGCCGATGCTGTAGGCGAGCCCGGGGAATCCGGCCGGGGTGGTCGTGGGGTGAGCGGCGCTGGTGTCGGTGATCCATGGCATTCCCCAGACGACGTTCTGTACGCCGTTGTCGACGGTGCGTACTCCGGGAGCGCCGAGGCTGCCGCCCAAGGGCGGCAGATTCTGGATGTGGGAGGGCAGCTCGAATGCACCGGCGTCCAGCAACAGCACCCGCAGTCCGATGCCCGCGCCGTGTCGGTAAAGCTTCTCCGCGCAGTAGCCGCCGAACATGCCGGCACCGATCACAATGGCGTCGAACGGAAATCCGCCATCGGTCAGACTGGCCGTTATTTCGTCCCAGTCGTTGCTGACGTATCGGCCGAACACGTCGTGGGTGAACGCGGTCTGCTGTACCTTGACCCGCTGCGTCGGATCTGGCGAGCCCACGAGCAGCGGCAGGTCCGGTGGTGACTTTGGCAATATTCCCCCTGGTCTAATTTGGTGCCCGCTCCGGGCAGGTTCGGCTCGGGCACATGTGGGAATGGGTCACGGTCTCGCCGACATCGCTACCAGCGAAAGGTGCTAAAAGCGTTGATATATCGGGTATATCGGGCTGCGCCCCTAACCCATGGCCGTGATGTGTCGATGAAACCGTGTGATTACGGCAGCAACGTACCGCTGGCAGTCACCAAAACACACGAGTAACGGACTACTTGTCTTCGGGAAGAACTCGCGCACCATCGGTGCCCGATTACAAAGCAGTCGGAACTGGATGACAGCCGATGGGTCAGCGGCGGTCGAGCGGGATGAGGCGGTGGGCGGTGTCGAACAGGGCACGTTCTGCGAGGCGGGCGACGAGCAGCGCGGTCACCGCGGTGGCGGCCAGCAGCATGTACATGACGACGGTTTGGTAGCGGATCGCGGTGAGCGGGTCGACGCCGGCCAGGATGAGTCCGGTCATGGCGCCGGGCAGGCTGATCAGCCCCACCACCTTGGTGGAGTCGATCGCCGGCTGCAGGGCGGTGCGCAGCGCCGATCGTTGGTGGGGC
>NZ_DASQVQ010000137.1:0-9173 GCF_035640695.1 Mycobacterium sp. | reverse complement strand
ACCGCGCCGCCGCAACGACCCGTGTGGGTCGGCGATTTCTGGGACATGTTCGGCGCAGGTCATCTGCTTGAGCTCAAAAACCTCAAAGCCATCGCCGAATACCGCCACCACAACGCCCTACCGGTCACCCCAGCCTGGATGAAATGAGCAGCACCATGACCAATGTCAGTTTGATCGGCGGCATGAAGCCCAGGGTTGGGAGGTCGTCATGACCGCGACGGTTGAGTCCTATCCGCGTTCGGAGATCCACACGCTGCCACCGCCGGCGTTCATGGATGTCGATGCGTTGCCGATCGCCGTCGATCCGCTGGCGTTGTCGCTCAACGAGAACCCATTTCCGCCGCTGCCGGCTGTACGCGCCGCGCTGGTCAACTCGATCCGCGCGGCCAACCGGTATCCGGAGTTTTTCCCGGAGCGATTGCGCCGATTGATCGCCACCCGCATCGGGCTGCCCGATGAGCAAGTTGTTCTCGGCCCAGGCGCGACCGGGGTGATGCTGCAAGTACTGCACGCGATCACCGACCCAGGCGACCGAATCGTTATGTCGGAACCTACTTTTGACGGATTTCCGATCGTCTCGCGAATGACAAAGCTCAGCCAAGTCATGGTGCCGCTCGACGCGACCGGCCACCACGACTTGCACGCGATGGCAGATGCCGCGTCAGAAGCGCAGGTGGTAGTCCTCTGTCGGCCTCATAACCCGACCGGCACAGTCGAATCCGCCAGCGCAATTGAAGAGCTTCTCGCGCGGGTCCCCAGCGACACCATCGTCATTCTCGACGAGGCTTATGTGGAGTTCGTCGCGCCCGACTTCAGCATCGACTCGGTCGCCCTGACTGAGCGCTTTCCGAACGTGGTTGTCATGCGGACATTCTCAAAGGCCTACGGGCTGGCCGGCCTGCGGATTGGGTACGCATTCGGCTCCAGGGAACTGGCCAGCAAGCTGTGGGAGATGCAGTTGCCGTTCGGAATGAGCATCACCAGCTTGGTCGCGGTTGCGGCATCGTATCGGGCGGAATCTCAATTACAAGAACGAATCCGGCTAATCACCGCCGAACGGCAGCACCTGTGTGCGCAGTTGCACGCGATGGGTATCTACACCACCGACGCACACGCCAACTTCGTGTACCTGCCGGCCGCAGGTCGGCCGTGGCGTGAAGTCTTTGACAACACCGGCGTGCGAGTGAGGTACTACTCCGACGGAGGAGTGCGCATCACCATTGGCTCGCACTCCTCCACGCGCGCGGTCCTGGCCGCGATGCGAACATCGGCCGCAGCGATATAGGGGACTGCACGTGCGCGAACATCAGGAGTATCAGGTTGTGGTAATCGGAGCGGGTCCATCCGGCGTCGCCACGGCGCTGAGCCTGCGCGATCGAGGGCTGCGCCCGCTGCTGATCGACCGGGCCGATCAGGTCGGCTCGTCCTGGCGGGGGCGTTATGACCGGCTGAAACTCAATACCGGCAGGCGGACCTCGCATATGCCCAATCGGCCGTATGCAAGCGGAACCGCAGTGTTTCCGACCCGGGATCAAGTAGTCGACCACCTCGACCGGCACGCCCACGAGGACGGAATCGAGTTGCGACTGTGCACTGAAGTGACCCGAATCGATCGTGATTCGGGTGGTTGGTGGCTGTCGACCTCCTCAGGAGAGATCAGTGCACAACAGGTCGTCGTCGCAACGGGATACGAACACACCCCACGGGTTCCCGAATGGCCGGGCAAGGACGGCTTCCGCGGTGAGGTGCTGCATTCTTCGGCTTACCGGAATCCAACGCCATATCTAGGAAAGCGGGTGCTGGTCGTCGGGGCCGGCTCGTCGGCCTTGGAGATCGTCCACGACATTGCCACCGGGGGAGCAGCCAAGGCGTGGTTGGCGGTACGAACCCCGCCCAACATCATGCTGCGCGCTCTACCGGGCGGGTTTCCGTCGGACTACCTCGCGACCCGGCTGTACGACTCGCCGACCAGGCTGGCGGACGCGATGGGGCAGGTGGCGCGCAGAATCGAAATCGGCGATCTGACGGAGTTCGGCCTTCCGACCCCGGACGAGGGGGCTTTCGCCCGCGGGAAGCGGCTTGGACGTGCGCCCGCGATCGTCGACAAAGAGGTGATTCACGCGATCCGAGATAGGCGATTCGAAGTCGTCCCCACTATCGACACGTTCGAAGGCAGTTGCGTCGTGCTGGTAGACGGCCAACGGCTTCAAGTCGATGCGGTGATCTGCGCGACGGGTTATCGGCGTGGTCTTGAGTCGCTGGTCGGCCACCTTGGTGTGCTCGACGAGCGAGGCCTGCCCCGCGCCGCCGGTGAGAATCCGGCCGCGCCAGGTTTGCGGTTCGTCGGGTTTCTTTCCCGCCCGGGACTGATTGCGTTCGTCGCCAAGCAGTCCAAGCGCGTAGCTAACTGCATCGCTGAAGAACTCGCGGTTCCCTACGGTGCGGTGACCGCTCCGAGTTACGAGTCGCCACCGGTAGGGCATCGCTCTGCGGCGTACCGCCGATGAAGGTCCGGACGTGTTGCAGAAAATCGCTCGACTGGCGATCGCCGCGCCGCGGCGGATCATTGCAATCGCGCTGCTCGTCCTGATCGGCGCCGCAGTATTTGGGATTCCTGTCACTAAGAGCTTGTCGGCCGGCGGCTTCCAGGACCCGTCGTCGGAATCCGCGCAGGGGGCAACCTTGCTGGCCGACAAGTTTCACCAGGGCGACATGGAGATGCTGATCACCGTCAGTTCAGAGCCCGGTGCCTACGCCGAACCTGCACGGGCGGTTGGTACTCACATCGTCCAGCAGCTCGAGCAGTCCCCGTATGTCGCGCACGTGGAGTCGCCGTGGAGCACGCCACCGGAGGCAGCCGTCAAACTGGTTAGCGCGGATCTCGAAACCGGGCTGATCGTCGCCGGTATCACTGGCGGAGAGAGCGACGGACCAAAGCACGCGAAGACGCTCGCCGATGAATTGGTGCACGACCGCGACGGGGTATACGTCCGCACGGGCGGGGCGGCGAGCGTCCACGCGCAGATCGACCAGCAGACTGAAAAGGACCTGCTGCTCATGGAGTCCATCGCACTCCCGCTGAGCTTCATGGTGCTGGTGTGGGTATTCGGGGGCCTCGTCGCGGCAGCCGTGCCGATGGCAGTGGGCGTGTTCGCAATTCTGGGCTCGATGGCGGTGCTGCGCGCGGTCACGCTCGTCACCGACGTATCTATTTTTGCGCTCAACCTGACGATCGCGATGGGCATGGCGTTGGCCATCGACTACACCTTGCTGATCATCAATCGGTATCGCGATGAGTTGGCCGACGGCGCCGCCACTCGAGAGCACGCGCTGGTGCGCACGATGGCCATTGCGGGCCGGACGGTGCTGTTCTCGGCGACGATCGTGGCGTTGTCGATGGCGCCGATGGTGCTGTTCCCGATGTACCTGCTCAAGTCAATCGCATACGCCGGCGTAGGCGTGGTGGCGTTCGCCGCGTTTGCGGCGGTGGTCGTGACGCCGGCAGTGATCGCGTTGCTCGGCGACAGGCTTGACTCCCTCGACGTCCAGCGGTTGGTGGGGCGCCTGCTGCGCCGGCCCGAGCCGGTGCGCCGACCCGTCGAGGAGATGTTCTGGTACCGGTCGACGAAGATGACCATGCGGCGGGCGATCCCGATCGGTTGCGCGCTGATCGTGCTGTTGCTCGTGCTCGGTGCGCCGTTTCTAGGTGTGCGCTGGGGCTTTCCCGACGACCGGGTGTTGCCCGCGTCGGCGTCGGCCCACCAGGTCGGCGACGACTTGCGCACCAACTTCGCAACCGACTTTGCGACCAATGTGATCGTGGTCATCCCCGACGCCACCGGCATCGACCGCACCGCCCTTGCCCGTTATGCCGCCAAGTTGTCGCAGGTCCCCGACGTCCGGGGGGTGTCGTCGCCGGTCGGCACGTTCCTGCGCGGACAGAAGGCTGGCCCGCCTTCCGCGCCAGCGGCGATGGTCGACGGCAGCGCGTTTCTAACCGTCGGCAGTGTGGCGCCGCTGTTCTCCCACGCGTCGGAAGAACAGCTCGACCGGTTGCACGCGGTTGTGCCGCCGGACGGCCGGCTGGTCCAGTTGACCGGCATCGCTCAGACCAACCGCGACATCGTCACCGCGATCACATCGCGACTGCCGCTTGTGCTGACCACGATCGCGGTTGTCAGCTATGTGCTGCTGTTCCTGCTGACCGGCAGTGTGGTGCTACCGCTCAAGGCACTGGTGCTCAATGTGCTGTCGCTGACTGCTGCGTTCGGTGCGCTGGTATGGATCTTCCAGGACGGCCATCTTGGCGCAATCGGCACCACCGCCACCGGCACGCTGGCCGCCAACATGCCAGTGCTGTTGTTCTGCATCGCATTCGGCTTGTCGATGGACTACGAGGTGTTTCTGCTATCGCGTATCCACGAGTACTGGCGTAATTCGGAACAGACCCGCGCTGACAACGACGAGAGCGTCGCGCTGGGCTTGGCCCACACCGGCCGGGTGGTCACCGCCGCAGCGGTGGTCATGTCGATCTCCTTCGCCGCGCTGGTTGCCGCGCAGGTGTCATTTATGCGGATGTTCGGCATAGGTTTGACGGTCGCGGTCCTCATCGATGCGACGCTGGTACGCATGGTGCTCGTGCCGGCGTTCATGCACGTGATGGGCTGCGCCAACTGGTGGGCGCCCAAGCCGCTGGCCCGGCTGTACGACCGGTTCGGTATCAGCGAATCGGCCGGCGGCGTGCATGAGATGCGGGGCCGACCGGCCAGCGCCGTTGAAGACCATCACCACCGCGGCGGGCGGCCAACTCCTGGCGACGGTTGCCAACACCGGCCGACCGTTCTCGCATCGTCCGGAGCGGCGATATCGTAGGGGCACACCACTTTTCCCGACGCGCAACCAGGTGGTCGACCACATCGCGGTTTGCGATCGCAGCCGAACTAGCGGCCTTAGCCGAGGAATTCAGACTCCAGTACCAGATCTCGCACCCACGTCTGGTACTCGGAATGGGCGTTGTGTTCGACGGTGTCGAAGCGATTGTTCTGCTGCTCGCGCATGTAGGCGCGGTACTTGGGCGCGCCAGGGAACCCCACGTTGTCCGCCACGACGATCGAGCCCGGGTGGAGCCATCCCTCGTCGACGATCGTGCGCAAGTCGGGTAGGTAGGCGTTCTTGTCGTGGTCGAGGAACAAAAAGTCGAGCCTTCCCGTGCCGATCCCTTCGGCGGCGAGGGCAACGAGGGTTGGGCCTCCATCGTCGATGGTGCCGACTATGGAGATGATCCGATCATCGACGCCGGCGTGGGCCCAGATGCGGCCCGCCACCTCGGCGTTGGCCGCGCACATTTCGACGGAAACCACCTTGGCTGAAGGTGCGTCGCGGAGGAGGCGCAGAGCGCTATACCCGACATATGTGCCCAGCTCCAAAATGAGCTTGGGATCGGCCCGCTTCACCGCGGCGTCGAGCAGCTTGCCCTTCTGGTCGCCGATGTTGACCAGGAACATTTGTTCGTAAGCGAACTTGTCAATGGTGGCGAGCACGTCGCCGATGTCGCCCTTGCGGGCCTTGCTCACGACGTGATCGGCGAGCACGCATTCGCGGCCATCGCCAACTTGACCCGTCTTGATGAAGTGGCGGGCCCCGACGAGAAAGCGGAGGTACGACAAACGCACCAGGGGCATCCGCTGCTTCAGGGTCATGTTAATCAGCGTACGCGCGGCGAGATGAGGGGGCGGCGCAGCGATTCTCCATGGCGCCGACACCGACTAGCCTCGGCATCGTGCC
This sequence comes from Mycobacterium sp., assembly GCF_035640695.1. Taxonomy (GTDB): domain Bacteria; phylum Actinomycetota; class Actinomycetes; order Mycobacteriales; family Mycobacteriaceae; genus Mycobacterium. The sequence goes on along the minus strand of NZ_DASQVQ010000137.1, from coordinate 3,389 downwards.
GGAAGCAGGGCAGATTCGCGTCGATTTGACCGGTGCGCCGCAGACCATGCTGGCGACGCTTTACGCCAAGGCCTTGGACGCCGATGCAGACCATCCGATCCTCGGTGACACGTGGGCGAAGGATGTCGTCAGCCGCATCGACTATGACTGGCGCAAGACCACGATCACCGCGCGCACGGCTCCGTCGGTGACGATTCGTACCGCGCACATGGACAACTGGGCGCGGGATTTCCTCGCCGCAAACGATCGCGCGACGGTGCTGCACCTGGGTTGCGGCCTGGACAGCCGCGTGTTTCGCATCAACCCCGGCCCCGGGGTCGAGTGGTACGACGTCGACTGTCCCGACGTCATCACCCTGCGCGCACAGCTGTATCCGGCGCGAGACCACTGCCACCCGGTGCCGGCATCGGTGACCGATCCGGCGTGGCTGCCGCAGATCCCGGCCGATCGGCCTGCTTTGATGGTCGCCGAAGGCCTGACCATGTACCTCACCGAGGACGACGGCGTCGGTCTGCTGCGCCGGATAGTTGAGCACTTTGCCTCCGGCGAATTACAATTCGACGTCTTCAACCGCCTTGGGATCAAGCTGCAGGTAACCAACGCCGCGGTGCGGCGCGCCGGTGCGAAGCTGTACTGGGGCATCGACGGGCCCGACGACATCATCGCCGCGGTGCCGGGCGTGCGGCTGCGCGAGGCCGTCTCGGTGTTCGACACTTACGCGTTCAAGCATCTCCGGGGGCCCTACCGGCCGATGGGGCGGGTGATGTCGTTGGTGTCCGCCACGCGCAACATAGCGCAGTTCCACCGTTATGCGTTCTGAGCCCGTCTCCCCCGCTCCACGCAACAATCTGCGCTCCACGCACAAATCTGGCGGGGACCGTTGCGGTCCCCGCCAGATCAGGACGGTGGATCAGAACCCAAGGTGGGTGTCGAGACCGCTGTTTTGGTGCGCGTCGATCGAGTTGTGCTGCAGCGAACTGTTGAACGACGAATCGTTGTGCACGGAGCCGTCGAACACCGAGCTGTGCGACGAGTTGTCGTGCACCGAGTTGTCGTGCACCGAGTTGTTGTGCACGGAGTTGTCATGCACCGAGGTGTCGATCACCGAGCTCGAGTGCGTCGAGCTGTCCACCACCGAGTTGTCGGTCGTCGACGTATGCGTGTGCGTCCAGCTGTTGTCCACGCCGCTGGTGTTTCCGGTGCCGTGGATGTCGGTGATGGTCTGGTTTCCATGCACGCTGGTGGTGTTGCCCTCCGACACCGCGGTCGTGCCGTGACCGGAGGTCTGGATGACCGTCCCGTCGTGGTTGCTCACCACGTCGCGACCGGCGTAGCTGTTGCCGGAGCTGATGCCGTTGTGCTCACCGACCGCGACGTTCGAACCGCTGCCGGCGTGGATGTTGCCGTTGTTGACGGTGTTGCCGTTGCCGAGCACCGCGCCGTCACCGCTGAGAATGTCGCCGCGGTTGTTGTCCCCGGTGACCACCGCGTGACCGCTGGCCTCGGTGTGATTACCGCCGAGGGTGATGTCACCGAAGCCGAGGTTGAACGCGCCCTGCTGAGCGTTCGCACCGGCGTGCTGGTCGGGGCTTAGCAGGTCGTTGTGGCTGGCGATATCGGCGGTGTTGTGGCTGGCGAGATCGTTGTTGCTGGCGAAGTCGGTCTCCGGAGCGAACACCCGCTGCGGCTGGAATGCCGGCCCGAACGCGTCCGGGGCGAAGCCGTAGTGGTTCGCCACCGCCTGCTGCAAGCCGACGACCGGGTCGCCGCCGCCCGCCATCGCCATCGTCGGGACCGCCGTTGCGGCCACCGCCGCCAACTGCGCCGAGGAAACGCCGGCGACGCCCGCGTCGACCATGGCCCGTTCGGGGTCGGCTACGAACGACGCCGCCTGAACGGGGTCGCGGAACAGTTCGAGGATCCAGTCGATCACGTTAACCATTTAGAGCCCTTTCCGTGCTTACTGTGGCTTCCGTGGATGTTGTCGCCGTCTGGGCGGCGACCCGTTAGCCGCCGGGATAGGGGACAAAACCCGTAACTCCCGGCCTGCCCCGGGGGGTAGGCCAAGGAAAATCGTTAGGGGGTTAGGGGATTGTCGGGGAATCGTCGCGTCGCCGATGTGTTGAGAATGATTACCCATCGAATAGGTCGCATAGGAGGAATCGCCATGAGCCGACCGGTACTCGAACCGACCGCCGAGCATCCGATCACCGTCGAACCGAACAATCGGCACGTCACCGTGCGGGTGAACGGCGAGCTCGTCGCCGACACGCGCGCCGCGCTGACGCTGCAGGAGGCAAAGTATCAGCCGGTCCAGTACATCCCTCTCGGGGACGTAAACCAGTCGGTGCTGCAGCGCACCGATACCGCGACGTACTGCCCGTTCAAGGGCGACGCGAGCTACTACAGCGTCAGGACCGCGGCCGGTGACACCGTCGACGACGTCATCTGGACCTACGAAAAGCCCTATCCGGCCGTCGCCGCGATCGCCGGCCACGTCGCGTTCTATCCCGACAAGGCCGAGATCACGGTCGAGGAGGACTAGGGCTCGTCCGCACCTCGTACCGGCGTTCCGCGTAGGCGAGGTCGTCGCGCCACAGTCTGGTGGCCGCGTACCGCATCAGCGGTGTGATCAGCGCGGCCGCGTGCCGCGCGTGGGCGAACCCGGACCGCTCCGAGTGTGCGATGACGGCCTCCAGCACGGCGCTGCGTGGTCGGCCATCGTGGCCGCGGTCGACCGGCGTGGCGTGGGTTTCGACGACACTGCCGGCACCTTCGCCGTCGATGATGCGCATGACGATGGTGCGCGGCTCGGGGCTGGTGAACTCGGCGATCACCGGCACACCGACGCGGCCCATCCGGAATGTGACCGCCACCAGGAAGCGGTCGTCGTCCTCGGTCGGCGATGACAGCACGTCCAGACTCGTGAACGAGTAGGGGTGGTACCACGCCCCGTGCCACGGGTCGAGCCGGTTGGCGATGATGTCGGATGGTTCGCACACCCCGACCAAGCGCGTGACCGCGTCGAGCGTGGCGCCGGTCGGTCGGGCCGGGATCACCGGACGGTCCAGCGGGGCTTCGCCGCCGATGCCGTCCAGCCGCACCCACGCCAGCACGCCGTCGTCATGGCCCGGCAGGGGTTTCCAGCCGAACTCGCGTGAATCGCCGCTCAGTGCCAGACCGTGCCAGGAGCAGATCAGCGTGCCGCAGTGCACGGTCCCGTTGGCCAGGCTCGCGCCAAGGTGTGGGCAGGCGCCCGGGCCGACGCGCAGCCGGCGTCGCGCGTCGCGCCAGGCCACGAGCTCCATCCCGGCGACCCGGGTGCCGAATGGCCGATCCGCGGGGATGCTGCGACTGGCCGCGAATGCATACCAATTCCCACTGGGGCG
>NZ_DASQVQ010000136.1:0-30784 GCF_035640695.1 Mycobacterium sp. | reverse complement strand
GCGGCACGAACGGGATGAACGGCGCCATCGCCGCCAACTGCACGACATGTACCGGCGACGGCGGCCGCGGCAGGTCGATGATCAGCAGCTTGTCGGCCACCCGGGTGCCCTCGGCGAACACCTTCGACGCCAACGGCGGCGACAGGTGATGAAAGGACAGCGCGATCACCGCCAGGTCGAAATCGCCGTCCGGCGCATCGATGTCGGTGGCATCCATGATCCGCACGGTGGCGCGTGGATGACCGCCCACGTCGCCCGCGGCGATCTCGGCCAGCGACACCGGGTCGACGTCGGTCACGGTGATTTTGGCGGTGGGGTGGTACTCGAGGAGCTTGCGCGAAAGCGCGCCGTGGCCGGCGCCGAGTTCGAGGATCTTCGGGTCGGGCACGTCGGCAACCTCGTCTAGTGCCAGTCGCGCGAACTTGTCGTGGTTGTTGAAAAATCGGCCGGTCCAGTCCAATGCCCGCACCACGCCGCGCTTGACCCGGTCGTCGACGTCGTCGCGATCGAGGTATTCGAGACAATCGGTCTCCAGCCGCCGGTCGAGCCAGGAGGCGCCCGGACCGCCGCGGGGCATGCGTTCAATGTCGCCGTTCACTGAAGCCATGTAAGCCATCATGGACGATTGCACGGGTCAGGGAGAGGAGCGTCAGTTGGCCGACTTCGTCGCCGCAATCGACCAGGGCACCACCAGCAGCCGATGCATGATCTTCGACCACGACGGCAGCGAGGTGGGGCGACATCAGCTCGAGCACGAGCAGATCCTGCCGAAGGCCGGCTGGGTTGAGCACGACCCTGTCGAGATCTGGGAGCGCACCGGGTCGGTGCTGATCAGCGCGCTGAACAAGACGAAGCTGGGCGCCTCGGACCTGGTCGCCCTCGGCATCACCAACCAGCGTGAGACATCACTGGTGTGGAACCGCAGAACGGGACGGCCGTACTACAACGCGATCGTCTGGCAAGATACCCGCACGGACCGGATCGCGTCGGCGCTTGACCGCGACGGGCGCGGCGAGGTGATTCGCCAAAAGGCGGGCCTGCCGCCGGCCACCTATTTCGCCGGCGGCAAGTTGCAATGGATTCTGGAGAACGTCGACGGCGTGCGCTCCGACGCCGAGAACGGCGACGCCATCTTCGGCACCACCGATTCCTGGGTGCTGTGGAACCTGACCGGAGGAACCCGGGGCGGCGTGCATGTCACCGACGTGACCAACGCCAGCCGCACGATGCTGATGAATCTGGAGACCCTGGACTGGGACGACGAGTTGCTGTCGTTCTTCTCGATTCCGAGGCAGATGCTTCCGGAGATCAGGCCGTCGTCGTCGCCGGAACCGTACGGCACCACGGTATCGACCGGCCCGGTGAACGGCGAAGTGCCGCTGACCGGAATCCTCGGCGACCAGCAGGCCGCGATGGTCGGACAGGTGTGCCTGGACAAAGGAGAGGCCAAAAACACCTATGGCACAGGCAATTTCCTGCTGCAGAACACCGGCGAGGAGATTGTTCGCTCCGAGCACGGCCTGCTGACGACGGTGTGCTATCAGTTCGGCGACGCGAAACCGGTGTACGCGCTGGAGGGTTCGATCGCGGTGACCGGTAGCGCGGTGCAATGGCTGCGGGACCAGCTCGGCATCATCAGCGGCGCTGCGCAGAGCGAGGCGCTGGCCCGGCAGGTCGACGACAACGGCGGAGTGTATTTCGTGCCGGCTTTCTCGGGCCTGTTCGCGCCGTATTGGCGATCCGATGCCCGCGGGGCGATCGTGGGGTTGTCGCGGTACAACAGCAACGCGCATTTGGCCCGCGCGACGCTGGAGGCCATCTGCTACCAGAGCCGCGACGTGGTGGACGCGATGGAGGCCGACTCCAAGGTGCACATGGACTTGCTCAAGGTCGACGGCGGAATCACCGCGAACGACCTGTGCATGCAGATCCAGGCCGACGTGCTCGGCGTCGACGTGGTCAAGCCCGTGGTGGCGGAGACGACGGCGCTCGGCGCCGCTTACTCCGCGGGGCTTGCGGTCGGCTACTGGGCGAATCCCGCTGACTTGCGGGCGAATTGGCACGAGGACAAGCGGTGGTCGCCGAACTGGACCGACGACGAGCGCGCCGCCGGATACGAGGGCTGGAAGAAGGCCGTCCAGCGGGCGCTGGACTGGGTCGACGTGTCGTGAGCACCCCGACCCAGCCCGACCGGGTGGTTACTCGGACTCGCCGAGCACGTTGTAGATCTCGCGTCGCGCATTGTTGACGATGTCGACGATGCGCTGCTGTTGTTCGGGCGTGGCGGCGTACGCGGATTGCGCCACCGCGCCGAACAGCTGGCCGACCGCACTGCGCAAATTGGCGTGTGCGGGGTCGACGTCCCCGGCGATCTCTTCCCACGGCGGCGTCTCGGTCTTGGCCGCCGCGGCGCGGCCCTCGTCGGTCAGCTCGAAAAGCTTCTTGCTGCCTTCACTTTCGGTCGCGACGATCAGGCCCTCGTCGACGAGCAGCTGCAGCGTCGGGTAGACCGAGCCGGGGCTGGGCCGCCACAGGCCGTTGCTGCGTTCGCCGATTTCCTGGATCATCTCGTAGCCGTGCATCGGCCGCTCGGTCAGCAGCGCGAGGATTGCGGTCCGGACATCGCCGCGCCGACTACGTCCGCGGCCGCGGGGTCCGCGGTGGCCGCCGGCTCCGAAGCCGAAGGCGAAGCCGGGACCGAACCCGCCCACGCCGCCGGGGCCAAAGCCGAAGCCGCCGCCTGGTCCCCAGGGGCCGCCGCGATGGCCGGCGCCGTGGTCGCGAACGTGATCGCGGAAGGCGCGCCGTGCTTCGCGCCGGGCCTGATGCATAGCGCGGCGCGCTTCGGGGTCGAACGGCTGAAAGCCGAAGCCTCCTGCGTGTGGGCCGCCTTGCGGCCCGCCAAACGGTTGATTCATCTGGTTCTCGTCTCTGGAAGGAGAGCGCCGGATGCGCTCCCGATACAGTGACGATATATCGGAAACTATCGCGATGCAACGTCGACGGTGCGCGCCGGTCGCATGTGGCCTAGCGCGGCCAGAGCACGACGGTGAGGGTGGTGACACCCTGTGCGGGGTGCACGGTGATGCCGCCGATGTCGGCCGAGCCGGAGGGCCCGGACAGCAGGACCGCGTAGGCGGCCTCGGCGAAGGCGGGGTGCCGATACGCGTGGTGGATGTTCTCCACCAGGTCGGCCGGGTCCAGCAGCACGACCAGATGCTGTGCGAGCACCGCGGCGGTGGGGACGCCGAGCTCCTTCTCGCTGACGAGGATGGACCCGGTCTCGGCCACTCCCAACGGGGTGCGCACGACGGTCACGTCGACGTCGGCCGGCGCCGCCCAGTCATCGAATCCGGCCGGGTCGGCGTCGCCGCTCACCTCGCTGACGGCCGAACAGATCCGGCGGGCGTCCGGAAAGGCCGTCGCCAGCCAGGCCTGCGCATCGGCGGGCGGCCCGGGGAGCACCTTGCCGTCCAATCGCGCCAGCGCGGTGGTGAACAGATTGACCAGATCAGCCGGGTTGCGGCTGAAATCGGGTACCTGCGGCGGTTCCGAGAAGGCCGGGCCGTGATCGCGCACGGCGGTGAGGATGTCATCACGTGAGCTCATGGCGAGCCTCCTTGGCCTCGCCCGGGGCCGGGACGTGATTCGCTTCGCCGTCGCGGCCACGCGTGCGGGCGTACCACTGGTGGAAAGTTTCCTTCGGGGTGCCGGGTACGTCACGATGGCGCCCCCAGGCGTTGAGCCGGTTGTAGAGCGCGAAGTGCGGCAACACCTTCAGCGCCGCCGCACCGCTCTCGGCGGCCGCGCGGTAGAGCCGTGGGTGGCTGAGCACCTTGTCGGCGACCTTCATGGCCGCCTTTTTGGTGGTCGAGAACTGGCCGTGGTCGTCCATCACCTCACGCCATTGATAGATCTGTTCATGGATGTTTATCTGCACCGGGCAGACGTTGGAGCAACTGCCGTTGATCGTCGAGGCGAACGGCAGCTCGCGGTAGCGGCGCACGTCGGCCGAGGGCATGGTGATGATGCCGATCGGCCCCATATAGGTGCCGCCGTAGCTGAGCCCGCCGCTGCGCCGGTACACCGGGCAGGTGTTCATGCACGCGCCGCAGCGGATGCACTTGAGCGAGGGCCAGAAGCGCTCGTCGGCCAGCCGCGCCGACCGGCCATTGTCCACCAGCACGATGTGCATCTCGCCGCCCGCGCGCGGTTTGGCGAAATGCGACGTGTACTGGGTGATGCGCTCTCCGGTGGCGCTGCGGGTCAGCAGCCGGATGAACACGGCCAGTTCTTCCGGGCCGGGAATGATTTTCTCGATTCCGACCGAGCAGATCCGCAGCTTCGGGACGTTGCCGGACAGGTCGGCGTTGCCTTCGTTGGTCACCGTGACGATCGCGCCGGTCTGCGCGACGGCGAAATTGGCGCCGGTCATGCCGGCATCGGCCTGCAGAATCAGCGGCCGGGTGTGTTCGCGCATGACGTGGGCGAGGTAGACGGGATCGGCTTTTTCGGCGTCGGAACTGTAGACCCGGTGAAACAGCTGCGCGATGTCTTCGGGTGTTTTCTGGAAGGCCGGTCCGACGATGTGGCTGGGCGGCTGGTCGTCGAGCTGCTGGATGCGTTCGCCGAGATCGGTTTCGGTGACCTGGATGCCGCGGCGTTCCAGGAAAGGCCGCATCTCGCACTCCTCGGTCAGCATCGACTTGGACTTCACCAAGTGCTGAGCGCCGTGCGAGCTGAGGATGTCGTAGAGGATTTGGTTGTGTTCGTGGGCGTCGCGCGCCCAGTGCACCGTCGCGCCGTTGCGCGCGGCGCTGGCCTCGAACATCTGCAGGTAGTGGGCGAGGTTCGACAGGGTGTGTTCCTTGATTTGGGAGGCCAGCGTGCGAAGGTCCTCCCACTCGCCGACCTCCCGCGCCGCGGCATCACGGCGCTGGCGAAGACCCCAAATCAAGGTGTCGAAGGCACGTTCATGAGGCTCGTCTTCGAGGAAGCCCAGGGCGTTGCGGGCTTGGTCCACCGATTTCACTGCGCGTCTCCGTTCAGGACCTGGGCCAGGTGCAGGAACTGGAAGTCGTCGCGCTCGCGGTGCGCGCACCCCTGTAGGTGCATGAGGCAGGACATGTCCGATGACACGATGTAGCGGGCTCCGCAGGCGCCGATGCGTTCCAGCTTGTCGTTGCCCATGGCCGCCGAGACGGCTTCCTCGGTGACCGCGAAAGTGCCGCCGAATCCGCAGCATTCGTCGTGGCGGTCGAAGTCCGCGATCGTGACGCCGTCGACTTTCTCAAGCAGGCTTCTCGGTTTGGAAAACCACGGGTCGTTGGGCCGCTCACTCATCGTCTGCTGGCCCAAACCGCGGATCGCCGAGCAGCTCACGTGCAGCGCGACCGGATGCGGAAAGTGCGCCCAGGGAAACTGCTCCACTTTGAGGACATCGCAAAGGAACTCGGGTAGATCCCAGGCATGGCCGCTGAGATGCCGGCGCTGCGGCGTGTCGTCGGCCGCGGTGAGCTTGTTGCGGATGTGGTGTATGCAACTGCCTGACGGCGCGACGACGTAGTCGTAGTCGGCGAAGTTGCGCACGAGGAGTTCTTCGGTGGCCTTGGCCTCGATGTATGCGCCGCTGTTGGCCATTGGCTGCCCGCAGCATGTCTGATCGAACGGATAGTCGACCTGCACGCCGAGCTTCTCCAGCAGCTCTAATGTCGACTTACCGACCTCCGGATAGAACATGTCGATGTAGCACGGAATCATCAATCCCACCCGCATGGCCGCCCGCTTTCGTAAGTCGTTGGTGGTCGGTTCAATTCAAGACGCCCTCGTGAAGCTGCGAGTAGAGGTCGATGGTGTGGCTGTAGTCGACGGCGACGTCGAGAATGGTGATCCCGGGTTCGTTCAGCGATTGCTTGAATGCGTCTTCGAATTCCCGCATCTGGGTCACGCGGATGCCGGTCGCGCCGAATGCCGCGGCGTAGTGCGCGATGTCGTAGTCGCCGAGCTGCACACCGGACTTGCGGCCGTATTTCATTACTTCCTGGAAGCCCACCATGTCGTAGGAGTTGTCGCGCAGCAGAACGTGGGTGAAGCTGAGTCCGAGGCGCGACGCAGTCTCCAATTCTTGTGCGCTGAACAGGAATCCGCCATCGCCGGACACTGACACCACGTGAGTGCCGGGGCGAACCATCGCCGCTGCCATGGCCCACGGCAATCCCACCCCGAGAGTCTGCTGGCCATTAGAGAACAGCAGCCGCCGCGGTTCGTACACCCGGAAGTGCCGGGCCATGTAGATGTAGTTGGACCCGACGTCGCATGCAATGGTGGCGTCGTCGTCGACGAGTTCGCGGATCTTGAGGACAACTGCGGCGGGATTGAGGCCCAGCTCGGTCTCGGGCTGAGTGCGGGCTTGTTCGTCAATGCGAAGCAGCGCCGAACGCTGTTCGGCGGCGGCATTGCGGGCGGCGTCGGACAGCCGCAACCCGGACAGCCGTCGGGTCAGCTCGGATACGGTTGCGGCGATGTCGCCGCGGAGCTCCAGTGTCGGCTGGTAGTGCTCGTCGATGTCGGCCGGCAGCTCGTCGATGTGGATGAGGGTGCGGGCTTGGCCGGTGTTCCACATCCGGGGGTCGTATTCCACCGGGTCGAAGCCCACGGTCACCACGACATCGGCGTGAGCGATCAGGATGTCGCCGGGTTGGTTGCGGAACAGGCCGACGCGCCCGACGAAGTGGTCTTCCAGCTCACGGGACACCAGGCCGGCGGCCTGGAACGTCTCGACGACGGGTAGGTCGGTGACGGCGAGCAGTTCGCGCAGCGCTGCACAGGGTGCCGGGTCGCCGGCGCGTACTCCGGCGAACAGCACCGGTCGCTGCGCGGTCCGGATCAGCTCCGCTGCGCGTTCACACTGGTCCGCGGGTGCGGCGCCGAGTGCCGACACCCGTGCCGGCCGGGTGACGGCGGCAGCGGTCGGCGCGGCGGCCACGTCGGCGGGAAGCACCACCGCGGCGGCGCCGCGAGGCACGGTGGTGGCGGCGCGGATCGCATTGGCGATGGTTTCTGCCACGTTGTCGGCGTCATCGACCTCGCCGGCGTACTTGGTGAAGGGCTCCAGCGCGGCGACGGCGTCCATCGTCTGATGGGTGCGCTTGAGCCGGTCGGCGCGCGGTACGGCGCCGCAGATGGCGACCATCGGGTCCTGCTCGGTGGTCGCGGTGACCAGGCCGGTCGCCAGGTTGGTGGTGCCGGGCCCGGATGTCACCAGCGCGACACCCGGCGTCCCGGTTAGCCGTCCGACGGCGGCGGCCATGAACGCAACGTTCTGTTCGTGGCGGCAGATCACCACGTTGAGCCCGCTGTCGAGCAGGGCGTCGAAGACGGCGTCGATCTTGCCGCCGGAGATCCCGAAGACGTGTTCGATGCCGTAGGCGGCCAGCGTCTCGACGATCCGCTGCGCGGAACGCACTGTGTTGTCGGGTGTGGTGTCGGGCATTTCATCCACCTTCGGTCTGCCGGATCTGGGTGTCGACGTTGTCGGGGCTGAGGTCCGCGCGCAGGAACTGCTCGGTGCGCTGCAGGCTGAGGTGCAATTCGGAGCGAACGCAGATGTCGATCCTGCCGCGACTCAGCCGGTAGTCGAGCGCGTGCCCGCCGTGGCTGCGCTCGTTGTCGATGAAGTGCATGTGGTAGCCGGCGACCGCGATGCCCTGCTCGTATTCGGGCGTGCGAAACCCGGCCAGGGTTCCCGACACATCGGTGAAGGAGACCTCGTGCTGATCCTTGGTGGCCTCGGTGAACGGGCGGTACGGCTTGTGCTGGGCGGTGACCGTGCGGGTGTGGATCTCACTGAATTCGCCGGTGATTCGCAGCGCCACCATCAGGTTGGTGCTCTGCACCAACTCGTCGATCATCGCCTTGAGAGCCGCAGCGTCGCTCGGCGCGGACACCGCGATGGTGTGGTCGGCGTCAAACCAGGTGAGCACCGCGAACGGGGACAGTTCGTCCGGATCTGCGATGGCGGCGCCGCCGTCGCTGCGCAGCTGATAGCACACCCCGTCGAGGACCAGCATCTCGCCGTCCAGCGCGTTGAACGTGCCGAGGCCAAAATCGCCGTGGCGCAGCAGTTCCCGGACATCGACATCGCCGTCGTAGACACCGGCAAGGAGCGCGCCCATCGTTGAGCTTTGGTAGACCTCGTCCGGATGGGCGTGGGCGAGCTTCCCGCGAAACCAGCGGCGAAGGGCATGCGCGGAAAAGTCTTGTGGGCCAGAGTGGGTCACTTGGTGTCCTTAAAACGGGCCGACCATTGCCGCGGGGCTGACGATGCGGTCGAACTCCTCGGCGCCGATGTAGCCGGATTTCAGTGCGGCTTCGCGCAGTGTCGCCCCGGTCCGATCGGCGTCATGCGCGATCGCAGATGCCTTGTCGTAGCCGATCACTGGTGACAATGCCGTCACAAGCATCAGTGAGCGGTCGACGTATTCGGCGATCTTGGCGTCGTTGAGTTCGATGCCGTCGACGCAGAACTGTTGTAGCTTTTCGCACGCGTCGGCGAGAATCCGGGCCGAATGCAGGAAGTTGTTGATGACGATCGGGCGCATCGCGTTGAGTTCGAAATTGCCCTGTGAACCGGCGAAGCCGACGGCGGCGTCGTCGCCGAGGACCTGGATGCACACCATCACCATGGCCTCGCACTGGGTGGGGTTGACCTTGCCCGGCATGATCGAGCTGCCCGGTTCGTTGGCCGGCAGATTCAGCTCGGCGATGCCGCAGCGCGGGCCCGAGGCCAACCATCGGATGTCGTTGGCGATCTTCATCAGTGCGACCGCCAGACCGCGCAGTGTCGCCCCGGCGGCGACGATGCCGTCGAGGCCGCCCTGGGCCTCAAACTTGTTGGGCGCGGTGACAAACGGATGGCCGGTCAGCGCTGCGATTTCCGCTGCGATGTCGGGTCCGAAGTTGTGGGGCGCGTTCAGTCCGGTGCCCACCGCGGTGCCGCCGGCGGCCAGCCGGTAGAGCTCACCCTGGGCGGCCTCGACACGGTCGGCGGCGGTGTCGAGTTGGGCGGCCCAGCCGGACCACTCTTGACCCACTGTCAGCGGGACCGCGTCCTCGAGGTGGGTGCGGCCGATCTTGACGACGTCTTTCCATTGGGCCGACTTGGCGGTGATGGCCTGCTGCAGCGACCGGAGCCGGGGCAGCAGGTACTGCTGGATTTCCAGCACCGCCGCGATGTGCATCGCGGTCGGGAAGCTGTCGTTGGACGACTGGCCCATGTTGACGTCGTCATTGGGATGGACCGGCGATTTGGACCCCAGCCGGCCACCGGCGAGTTGGATGCAGCGGTTGCTGACAACCTCGTTGAGGTTCATGTTGGACTGGGTGCCGGACCCGGTCTGCCACACGTACAGCGGGAAGTGTTCGTCGAGGTCCCCGCCGATCACCTCGTCACACACCCGCCCAATGAGGTCGGCCTTCCAAGCGGGTAGCCGGCCGGCGCGTGCGTTGACCCGAGCGGCGGCCTTTTTGACATAGCCGTAGGCGTGATACACCTGTTTGGGCATGCGGTCCCCGCCGATCGAGAAGTGGACCAGTGAGCGCTGTGTCTGCGCGCCCCAATACTTGTCGGCGGGAACCTCGATTGCGCCCATCGAATCGGTCTCGCGGCGGGTGCCGGCCGCATCGACGCCGATCGGGATGTTCAGAATCGTCGGTGCGTCAACTGTTGTCATTGGTGTGTTCCTCATAGTGGGTGAAGTCGATTCCGACAAGGTTTTTGAGTGTTTGACGACCGGCGGGAGTGCATGGCGGATGGTGAGGACAGCGGGCGGCGGAAACAGCGGACGGCGGAGGACACGACTCACTCAGCCTGATTGAAGGTATGCGACAAATCACCACGGCTACCAACCAAAAACCACCCCCGCTAGCGTCACCCGTTGCTTACCGCTAGCCGGTATTCGATGAACGCAACTGCAGTAGCTCAGTCCTAATGGTGTTGTCATCGCTACGCTGATGGACGTCTTTAGCCAGAGGCGTGGCGGCATAGATCCAGTGACCAAGGACGTGCGGAGGGCGGCTGTTGGGGAAGTCGGCGAGGTCGGTGCTCACGGCGTCGGCGGCGCTTGATGGCTGAGCCGCCGCCCGGCAACGCCGCGGTGGAGGCGGACGCGCTCGACACGGTGATGAAGGCGGCCGTCCTGCTGCAGGAGAGCGGCCAGTCGACCAATATGACGCTGATCGCCGTCGACCGGCTGAACACGGGTCTGGGTATTCGGAGCACGCTCATCCCGTCGTGGTCGTCGCTGTTGCTAACAAGCTCACGTGCCGACGTGCCGGTGCGGGTGGCGTCGGTGTCTCCCGTCGGGGTCAACATGCGCCGGGTGGCGTCCGCGATGCGCGTCATCGACCGCGCCGAAGATGGTCGGCTCGACCGGGACGTCGTAGACCGTGAGATTGACGCGGCGCGGGTCCTGGGGACTTCGAGCGCAACAGTTTTCACCGCCGCGTGTGCCACCGGTGCCGGTGCCCTGGCGGTAATTTTCGGCATCACCGATCCGGTCGCGGTGCTGTTGGTCGCGGGCAGTGCCGCCATCGGCGGTCTGATCCGCCGCGGGCTGGGAAGACTGGGGGTCGGCACGTTGCCGCAGGCGTTCCTGGCGGCAATGGTGGCCGGTCTGATCGGCGCTGCTGCTGTGCACCTAAGCCTCGGCGCAGCAACGGGACTCATTGCGCTCTGCCCCGGGATGGTGCTGGTACCTGGACCGCACATCCTCAACGGCGGGTTGGATCTGTTGACCCTTCGGATCACCTTGGGCATCGCGAGGCTCGGATATGCAACGCTAATCCTGGCGGCCATCGCCGCGGGCTTGGTCTTGGGGCTCAAACTCGGCGGGCAGACGCTCTCGGTCACCGGCAGCAGCGCCAACGTTGCGTTCTACGTTGATGTTCTGGCGGCTGGAGTGGCCGCGGCGTCGTATCCGGTGTACTTCTCCATGCCTTACCGGATGATCGGCTGGCCGGTGGCTGCCGGGATGCTGGCCCGTGCTGCCCATTGGTGGGCGATGACGAGATGGCAGGTCGATTTGCCGGCGGCCGCCCTGGTGGCATGCCTGGTGGTCGGCATCCTGCTGATCCCGGTCTCGCATTTCCTGCGGATGCCGTTCGCCGCCATCGGCTTTGCCGCAATCGTGTCGCTGGTGCCCGGGGTCTACGTGTTCCGGGCGGTCGGCGGGATTCTGCAGTTGCAGAGCACGACATCGTCCGAGGTGTTGGCCGCAACGGTGTCGGATGCAACGGTGGCGACTCTGGTGGTAGCCGGCATGGTGGTCGGCCTGATCGTGCCGATGCGCGCAAGAGACGTGTTGGTGACCGCTGCCGCGCGGCGAAGAGCACGCGGTGTGGGTAATGGGTCAGTTTGAGACTGACCCACTACCCGATCGTGGAGCTGCTACCGCTCGCGCGGTTGTCGAGGGCCTTCGTCACGTCGGTCGCCCAATCCGCCTGCATCTTGGTAAAGCGCAGCCCATATTCCAGCGCGGCGCGGCCGAAGAAGTCGTCGTCGCTGTCGTCCCATCGGACCGAGTCACGGATGTGCTCATAGCGCTCCCGTTCGGTGTCGGCCTGTCGGCGTAACGACTCGAGGTAGTGCCTTGCCTGGTCGGGCGTGAGCTGGTGGAGAAGAAACACCCGCAACAGCTGGGTGCTGCGCAACGCCGGGTCGTCTTCCGGTGTGGTCATCCAGCGCTTTAGCTCCGCGCGGCCGGCGCCGGTGATCGCGTACTCCTTACGGCCGCGCGGCCCGACATGGGTGACCTCGATCAATCCCGAGTCGGCCAGCTTGACCAGCTCGCCGTACAACTGGCTCTGGGTGGCCGGCCAAACATTGGCCATCGAGATCTGAAACTTCTTCAGCAGGTCGTAGCCGCTGGCTGGATGCTGGGCAAGCAGGCCCAGCGCGGCATGTCGCAAGCTCACGAAGAGATACTAACCGTCCAGTATTGACATGTCACATCTGAAATGCCAGTATCGACATGTCATAATTGGAATGTCAGCAGGAGCGCATGATGACCGACGCACCCGAGACCGTCGTCCCGTTCTTCCGGACCGGCAACTACGCACCGGTGGCCGACGAGTTGACCGCCTTCGACCTGCCCGTCGACGGCACGATCCCATCCGAACTCAGCGGCTGGTATCTGCGCAACGGCCCGAATCCACGCCGCTCGACACAGCACTGGTTCGCCGGCGACGGCATGGTCCACGGGGTGCGGCTGGAGAACGGCCGCGCGGCCTGGTACCGCAACCGCTGGGTGCGGACCGAAAGTTTCGACAACCCGTTCCCGGTGTACAACCCGGACGGCACGCGGAACCTGCACTCCAGCTTGGCCAACACCCACGTCATCCGACACGCCGGCAAGACGCTCGCGCTCGTCGAGTCGTCGCTGCCCTACGAGATCACCCACGAACTGGAGACGTTGGGCGCCTACGACTTCGGCGGCAAGCTGGCGGACTCGATGACCGCTCACCCGAAGATCTGCCCGACCACCGGCGAACTGCACTTCTTCGGGTACGGCAGCATCTTCGCGCCGCACGTCACCTATCACCGCGCCGACGCCAACGGCGAGCTGACCATCAACCGGCCGGTCGACGTGCCCGCGCTGACGATGATGCACGACTTCGCGCTGACCGCCGAGCACGTGGTCTTCATGGACCTGCCGATCGTGTTCGACCTGGACATCGCAATCAAGGGCGAAGCCGACATGCCGTATCGCTGGGATGACAACTACGGGGCCCGGCTGGGTGTGCTGCGTCGCGACGATCCGTACGGGCCGATCAGGTGGTTCGACATCGACCCGTGCTATGTGTTCCACGTGGCCAACGCCTACGATCGCGGCAATTCGATTGTGCTGCAGGCCGTCCGCTATCCGGAGCTGTGGCGCGACACCGGCGGCTTCGAAGAAGACGGCGTGATGTGGCGCTGGGTGATCGACTTGGACAACGGCACCGTCGACGAAAGCCAAATCGACGACCGCAGCGTCGAGTTCCCGCGCATCGACGACCGGCTGGCCGGCCTGCCCGCCCGCTACTCGATCACCGTCGGCGACGGCAGCCTGGTCCGGTACGACCTCGACCGCGGCACCGCCGCGGAGCATCGGTTTGGTGGCCGGGCGCCCGGCGAGGCGGTCTTCGTGCCGGCCGGTCCCGGCGCCGACGAGCTGGCCGGCTGGTACATGGCTTACGTCTACGACCCGGTGCGCAACGGCAGCGACCTGGTCATCGTCGACGCATCCAACTTCGATGGCAAACCCGTTGCCCGCGTGGAGCTGCCACAGAGGGTTCCGCACGGGTTCCACGGAAACTGGATCGGCGACTGACGCGGGCGGTAGCCTAGCCCGCCATGGCGCTGAAATGGCTCGACGAACCGGAGGATCACGACTACCTGGCGGCCGCCGACTATCTAAGCATGGTCGCCGAACCGGAGATCGTCGACAAGACCGTCGCGGCGCTGCGGAAGGCAAAGCCGGTGTACCGCAAGGCGAAGGACATCCTGCGCGCGGCGCGGCTGGCGCTGCTGCCCGCGTCCAACGTCCATGTCGCGAGTGACCTGCGCAAGATCGGCGACGGGCAGAAGCTGTCGCCGATCTTGTTGGTGCGCGGCGACGCGACGCGGTCGCTGGAGATCGCCGACGGATATCACCGCGTGTGCGCCTCGTACCTGACCGACGAGAACACTGACATCCCTTGCCATCTGATCTCGTGGCGGGCGTAACCGGCCCTGCATCAGAGCGCCGACGAGTCCACCGATGCGGTGGGATGACCGGCTCTGGCGCGGTGCTCGTTGGGGCTGACGCCGAAGGCGCGTTTGAACGCGCTGCTCAACGCGAACGGGGTGCTGTAGCCGACCTGCCGGGCCACCGCCGCGATCGTCATTGTCGGGTCGTGCAGCAGATCGGCGGCCAGCGCCAACCGCCACCCGGTGAGGAAGGCGATCGGGGGCTCGCCGACCAGGTCGGCGAAGCGACGCGCGAACACCGCGCGCGAACACCCCACGGCGCCAGCGAGGTTCGCCACCGTCCAGGCGTGAGCGGGGTTGTTGTAGATCAGCCGCAGCGCCGGGCCGACGACGTCGTCGTGCTCGGCATGCCACCACGTCGGCGCGTTGCCTTGGCGGTCGAACCAGGTGCGCAGGACGCCGATCAGTAACAGGTCGAGCAGCCGGTCCAGGTAGGCCTCCTGGCCGGACCCCTCGCGCGCCGCCTCGGCGGCCAGCAGGTCGACCAGCGGCGTGTCCCATTCGCCGGAGCGCACCACCAGCACGGTCGGCAGCGCGTCGAGCAAACGGGCGCTGACCGCACTGCGCCCTTCGTAGGCACAGATCACCGACCTCGTCGCGCCCGATGCGCTGTTGCCCCACGCGCGCACTCCGACGCTCATCTCGAATCGCAGGTCGTCGCCGGTCGGCGTGGTGCAGCGCTGGCCCGGATGGATCACGACCATCGGCGTGGTCGCCGGATCGTCGGCGAAGACGTACCGCTCGGTGCCGCGGGTCAGCGCGATGTCCCCGGTCCCGAGCCAAACGGTGCCGCTGGTGTCGCCGACAATGACCGCGCGACCGTGGGTTTGGCAGATCAGGGTCAGCGGCGCCTCGTCCCGAATACTCATCGACCACGGCGGGTCGAGCGTCAACCGCAGCACGAATGCGCCGCGCGCCCGCACCCCGTCGAGCAGGCCGACAAGTGCGTCCACGTCGGCAGCGTAGCGTTAGCGCGCCACCTCCCGCGGCCGATATGCGGCCAGGAACACCCGTACTCCCGCTCGCGCATAGGAATCGACGTCCACCGTTGCGCGTACCCGCGGGGCGCCCTCGAACAGCGCCTGATCGATGGGTCTACCGACAATCAGGAACGCGAAATGCTCTGCGGCAAGCCGTGGTTCGGGGACTTGCAGCAATCCCTTTCGGTGTAGCCGGCCGAACGCATCGGCGAAGGCATCGAGCGTGCGGGCAGGGGCGTGCCGATAATAGAGCTGCGCCAACTCGGGCAGCCGGCCGGCTTCGCTGATCACCAGCCGACGCAGTTGGACGATGGCATCCTCCAGCACGGTGCGCAGGTACTCGGTCGCGAGCGCGATCAAATGCGCATCGACGTCGGTGGTTTCGACTAGTTCGCCGACGCGTTGCCGGAAGGCGGTGACGCTGGTGTCCAGCGCGTCGGTGACGATCGCGAACAGCAGCTCGCGCTTCTCGCCGAAGTGCTTGTAGACCGTCTGCTTCGACACCGCCGCGCTCGCCGCGACCTGGTCCATGCTCGTCCCTTGGTATCCGTTGCTCAGGAATAGCGCCTGACCGGCGGAGAGGATCGTTTGCCGCTTGCGCTCCGATCGGCTCGGCGGCGCGGGAACGGGCGTTTGGGTCATCGCGTCAGCATAACGCCTGGGAGTACTAGACAGTCTAGTTCTTAGTACTGTACGGTCTAGTTCTCGCTAACACAGGGAGGCATGCTCATGACGACCACCGGCTCCCGGCCGCCGCTCGAGGTGCGCGTTACCAAGTCGCTGCTGGGATACGGGGTGATCGCCGGGCCGATCTACCTGGTCGTGGTGGCGGCCCAGGCGCTCACGCGTAAAGGATTCGATCCGACCCGGCATGCCGCCAGTCAGCTGGCCAATGGTGATCTGGGTTGGATTCAAATCGCGAACTTCGTGGTCACCGGGGCGATGACGGTTGCGGCCGCGGTGGGGGTCCGGCGCGCTCTCCGGCGCGGTCGTGGCGCGACGTGGGGGGCGTGGCTGATCGGCGGCTACGGCGCGGCCTTGATCGCGGCGGCCGCGTTCCGTGCGGATCCGTCGGACGGCTTCCCACCCGGCACACCGGAGGGAATAGGCGAAGTGAGTTGGCACGGTGTGGCTCACTTGGCTTGCGCCGGTGCCGGTTTCGTGTGCCTGGTGGCGACGTGCTTTGTGCTGGCTGCGCGGTTCGCCCGCGACGGGCAGCCGGGTTGGGCCTGGTATTCACGCTTGACCGCGATCGTGTTCGCCGCCAGCTTCGTTGCCATCGGGTCGGGGTCGGGTGGTCGTCCCGGGATTGTCGTGTTCACCGTGGCGGTCGTGCTGGCCTGGGCGTGGCTTAGCGCGATTTCGGTCAAGCTCTACCGTGAGGCGGGTCGGGGCTGCGCCTGACGGGCAGACGACCTCGTATGCAAACGGGACGCTGAACCATGGATCGTCTCGGCGCGCACCGGTTGACTGCCGCTCATGACCATGAGCCCAGTTGTCGTCCTGACCACCATCGCCACGATCAGCAGCGCAGCCATCGGCGGATTGTTCTATGCGTTCTCGACATTTGTGATGCGCGGCCTGGACCGCACCGGCCCGGTCGACGCCATCACCGCGATGCGCGGCATCGACGCTGAGGCGCAAGCGAACCCGCCGTTCCTGTCGGTGTTCGTCGGTTCTGCGTTGCTGGCGGTGGTGGTCGGCATCGTCGCCGTGATCCAGATTCGGCAGCCGGGCAGCGGGTGGCTGGTGGCCGGGGCCGTCTTCGCGGTCATCGGCGTGATCACCACCATCGCGTTCAACGTGCCGCTGAACGACCACCTGGACACCCTTGACCCGGCCGGCCTGTCCGCGGCGGACGCCGCCCGCGAATGGCAGGCCTACTACTCGACCTGGACGGCGTGGAATCACGTCCGCACGATTGCGCCGCTGATCGGCGCAGCGCTGTTTGCGGTCGGACTTCGCTATCGCTAGGTCGGTGGGGCGAATCCGCCGTCGCCGGGCCACGACTGCGGAGGTGCGGCGGGCGCGGGGACGGGCGGGGGTTGGGCCGCGGGCGGCGGAGGTACCCCGGCTGGGGGCGCGGGCGGGTGAGACGGGGGTGGGGGTTGTTGATAGGCCGGCGTGGGCGGTCGATAGGCCGGCGTGGGCGGTCGCAGCCGGGACAACTCGCGCCGGTGCCGCTCGGCCAGCACGGCCGCCAGCACATACTGCGGCGGAGCACCCGGTGGCGGTGGCGGTGAAATCCTCGCCGCGACGTCGGCGGCGATGCGGTAGGCCATCTCGTCGCGCAACCTTGGCTGCAATTCGGGTGCGCGGGTGAGGAATTGGCGTGCCAGCTCGACCTGTTCCGGGCCAAGCGCGGACAGCTGCAGCGTCGACGCCCACCACGCCAGCGACGGCGGCATCACCGGCGGCGGCGCCAGCTTCGGGCCGCGCTCGCTGATCACCACCGTGCCGGCGAACACGTCGCCTATGCGTTTGCCCTTCGAATTCAACAGGCTGCACAACACGGCGGGCCCGCCGAAGAACGTCCAGATCTCGACCACGCCGGCCAGCGCGCGAAACAGCGCCTGCCGGAAGCGTTCCGGGCCGCCGTCGTCGGACACCACGCGCAGGCCCATCGCCAGTTTGCCCAAACTGCGTCCGCGGGTGGCCGTTTCGAAAACGACGGGATACCCCACCATGACCAGCACCGTGAAGATGATGAGAGCCGCGCCTGACAGTGCCGGATCCAGCTGACCCATCGCGGCGGCCCACAGCATCACGCCCACCAGATAGCCGACGGACACGACCGCGACGTCGATCAACGCTCCGACCGCGCGCACCGGCAGCTGCGCGATCTGAACGTCGAGCACCACGGCGTCGCCGGTTACCAGGTCGGGCATACCGCCCGAGGCTATAGGCTTTGCGGGGTGGACGTCGACGCGTTCGTGCTGGCCCACCGCCCCACCTGGGACCGGCTGGAATATCTGACCAAGCACCGCAGGCGTCTAACGGGGCCCGAGGTCGACGAGTTGGTGGATCTGTATCAGCGGGTGTCGACGCACTTGTCGATGGTTCGCTCGGCTGCCGGCGATTCAATGCTGGTGGGCCGGCTGTCCACGCTGGTGGCCCGCGCACGCTCCGCGGTCACGGGCGCGCATTCGCCGCTGTGGAGCGAGTTCGTCCGGTTCTGGACGGTGTCGTTTCCGGTCGTCGCGTACCGGTCCTGGCGGTGGTGGCTCGGCTCGGCTGTGGTGTTCTTCATCGTCACCTTGGTGATCGGCTTCTGGGTCGCGGGATCACCGGAGGTGCAGGCCACAATCGGAACGCCGCGTGAGATCGACCAGTTGGTCAACCACGATTTCTCGTCGTACTACAGCGAGAACCCGGCCGGATCCTTCGCGCTGCAGGTATGGGTGAACAACTCCTGGGTGTCCGCGCAATGCATCGCGTCCGCGATATTGCTCGGCATCCCGATCCCGTACGTGTTGTTTCAGAACGCCGCCAATCTGGGCGTCGCCGCGGGCCTGATGTTTCATGCCGGCAAGGGCGGCATCTTCCTTGGACTCCTCATGCCGCACGGGCTTCTCGAGCTGACCGCGGTGTTCCTGTCGGCGGCGGCCGGGCTGCGGCTGGGTTGGTCGGTGGTCTCGCCCGGACACCGGCCGCGGGCGCAGGTGCTGGCCGAGCAGGGCCGCGCGGTGGTGGCGGTCGCCGTTGGACTGGTTGGGGTACTGCTGGTGTCGGGTCTGATCGAGGCGTTGGTGACACCGTCGCCGCTGCCCACGTTCCTGCGCATCGGCATCGGCGTGCTGGTCGAGGTGTTGTTCTTGGCCTACGTCGTGCATTTCGGCCGCAAGGCCGCCGCCGCGGGCGAGTCCGGCGACGTCGAGAGTGCTCCGGACTTCGTGCCAACTCAGTAACGGCGAGTGTCGGCGCGGCAGCTTGGGGCGAGCGTCGGTGTTACAGCTTGCCGGCGGCCTTCATCGCCAGATAGCGGTCGGCGAGCGCTGGCGCGAAATTCTCGGGCGCGGCGTCGACGACGTCGACGCCGCTGCGCCGTAACCGGGATGCGATGGAGCGCCGCTCATTTCGGGATCGTTCGGCCGCGGCGGCGTCATATACCTGCGCCGCATCGGCGCGGCCGGCGGCCAGCACGTCGACGCGCGGATCGGCGACCGCGGCGACGATCACCTGATGCTTGGCCGACAGCCGCGGCAACACCGGCATCAAGCCCTCATCGAGCGCAGACGCGTTGAGGTCGGTCATCAGCACGACCAGGGCGCGGCGCCGGATGCGGCGCAGCAGCGCGGCCACCATAGCGGACGCGTCGGATTCCACCAGCGCGGGCTCGAGCGGCGCCATCGCGTCGACTAGCTGCGCCAGCAGCTCGGTGCGCGACGCGTGGTAGACACCGGCCCGCGGCACCCGGTCGTGAGCGAGGAAGTCGACGTGGTCACCGGCCCGCGACGCGAGTGCCGCCAGCAGCAGCGCCGCATCCATCGACCAGTCCAGTCGCGGCCACCCGCCGGGATCGGTGGCCGTCGGGTCGACGCCGACGCGGCCCGCCGACGTGCGCCCGGTGTCGAGCACGATGACCACTCGCCGATCGCGTTCCGGCCGCCATGTGCGCACCACGACGTCGGCGCGGCGGGCGGTAGCCCGCCAGTCGATCGAGCGGACGTCGTCGCCCACGACATACTCACGCAAGGAATCGAATTCGGTGCCCTGACCGCGGATCAGCACCGGCAGCTGGCCCTCGATTTCACGCAATTTGGCCAGCCGCGACGGAAGATGCTTGCGCGACAAGAACGGCGGCAACACCCGGACCTGCCACGGCACCCGATGCGAGCTCTGCCGGCCACCGAGGCCAAGCGGCCCGACCGACCGCGCAGTGACGATCGCCGAATGCTGATCGCCGCGGCGGATCGGTCGCAGCCGGGTCACCACGCCGACCTGCTGGCCGGCGCCGATGTCGACGGCATGCGTTCGCGGCCGGGCCATGGCGCTGGGCGCCCACGCGTCGCGCAACCAGCCGCGAAACGGGCGCCGACCGCCGTTGTGCACCTGCAATACGGCGTCGACCGACTGACCCAGCCGCACCGACACGTCGCCGTCGCGGCTGAACCGCAGCATGCGCGGGCCGGCCGCCAGCGCAATGTCGGCCGCCACTAACAACAACAGGACCGCGAGCAGCCCGGCGAAGGCTTTTGCCGGCCACGGCGAAAGCGCGATAGGCAGCACACACAACAAGGCCAGCAGACCGGTGCGGCCGGTGAGGATCACTAGCGCGGCACCGGTACCGACGCGAGAATGCCATCCAGCACGCCGTCGGGAGTTGCCCCTTCGAGCTCGGCCTCCGGGCGCAGGGCGACGCGGTGCCGAAACACCGGACGCGCCATCGCCTTGACGTCGTCGGGCGTGACATAGTTGCGGTCTGACAGCCACGCCCATGACCGTGCGGTGGCGAGCAGCGCGGTGGCGCCGCGAGGGGAGACGCCGAGCTGAAGCGACGGCGATTGCCTTGTGGCGCCGACGATGTCGACGATGTAGCCGAGGACCTCTTCGGCAATCGTCACCTGCCGGACCGCATCACGGGCAGCAAGCAGGTCGTCCGTGGTGGCGACGGGCCGAACGGCCGACAGGTCGCGCGGATCGAAGCCGCGGGCATGGCGATCGAGGATCGCGATCTCCTGATCACGCGGTGGCAACGGCACATTGAGCTTGAGCAGGAAGCGGTCCAGCTGCGCCTCGGGCAGCTGGTAGGTGCCCTCGTACTCGATAGGGTTCTGGGTGGCGGCGACGATGAACGGGTCCGGCAGCGGGCGGCCCTCACCCTCGACGCTGACCTGCCGCTCCTCCATCGCCTCCAGCAGCGCGGCCTGCGTTTTGGGCGGCGTGCGGTTAATCTCGTCGGCCAGCAACAGGTTGGTGAACACCGGGCCGGCGCGGAACTCGAACGCCGCGGTGCGCGCGTCATAGACCAGTGAGCCGGTCACGTCGCCGGGCATGAGGTCGGGCGTGAACTGGACGCGTTTGAACTCCAGCTGCAATGCGGCCGCCATCGCACGCACCAACAGCGTCTTGGCCACACCCGGAACACCTTCCAGCAGGACATGTCCCCGGCACAGCAGCGCGATCACCAGTCCGCTGACGACGGCGTCCTGGCCGACGACGGCCTTGGCGATCTCGGCGCGCAAAGCCATCAGAGCATTGCGCGCGGCCTCCGGTGTTGATGTCGGCGCTGCTTGTGTCACGACTGCGCGACCTGCCTTTCGATGTTGTCGAGTTCTGAGGCGAGATGTGTCAAGTCGTCGTCGGTGGTCGGCGCGGGGCCGTACAAAACGTGTTGCACAAAGTCCGGGCGGGTGCGACTGCGCGCGGCCACGGCGGCGACCACCGCCGACGGGGCGGCGTTGGCGGACAGCCCGAGGCGGGGCAGCATCCGCTGCAGCGCGGCAGTTCGCAGCGCGTCGGCCGCGCGATCGCGGGCGCGACGCGACCGATACAGCCGGCCGCGGCCCTCCACGGTCTCGGATGCGCGCACGATCACCGGTAGCCGCTCGGCCACCAGCGGACCGAGTCGCCGGCCGCGCCACAGCGCCAGCAGCAGTACCACCAGGCAGAGTTGCCAGACGATCCAGCCGACTCGGTCCGGTATCAGATTCAGAATTCCTGAGCCGCCCGATGATTCATTCTCGGCGCGCTGTGGCGCGTACCAGACAAGGCGCGGGCGCTGACCAGCCAGGTTCATCGCCAGCGCGGCGTTGCCCTCGTGCAGCAGGCCGGAGTTCGTCATGAAGTCCGCGGTTCCCACCACCGTGATCGTGTGGTCGCCGTCGCGATAGCGCACGAGCGCGCCGTCGTAGCAACGAGTCAGGGAAACCTGATCGCTCGCCGCCTCGTACGTGTCGCTGAACCCGAACTGCACGCGCCCGGCGCGCACCGCTTCCGGCATCGCGCAATTCGGGTGGTCGCCGATGCTGTTGCCGGAGCCGATGCGGATCTTCGGCGTCAGCGTGGCGCGCGTCGTCGACACCGGTTCGACCACCAGCCGATCACCTGGGGCGTCAACGACACGCCGCAGCAGGTCGTCATTGACCATGTAGTAGGTTTCCGCGACCAATAGCAGCGCGTCGGGCCGCGCGGCCCGCTGCACGTCGGCGACGGTTTGCGCGACCACCACATCGACGCCGCGATCGCGCAGCAATGCCACCAACGCGTGCGCGCCGTCCGAGCCGGTCGATTCGGCGTCCATGCGACCACCTGGCCGGGGCGCGGTCAGGTATGTGGTCAGCGCCGCAACGCAGGCAATGATGATCAGCGCCAACAGCCCCCAGCGCCAGATGCGCCACCGCTCGGACACCGTTGGCGTGACGTCGTGCCGGGTGGGCGCAACGGTTGTCACTGCACGTGCGCCCACGAGTCGGTGACGTTGTTTGACATGGCCGCGAAGGGCGAACCGCCTGGTCGTGACCCAAGCCGCTCATCGACCCGAGCGATCTGGCGGTATTCGGCTTCGGTGCCGGGCCGCTTGCCATAAGTGACATCGTTGAAAGACGTTGCGGCCGTGCTCAAATCCGACGCGAGGTCGGGCCGCAGATGTGCGGCGTCTCGGGCCAGCTCGTTCGCAGTGCGACCGGGCACCGCCGTGAGAACGCCGTCCTCCTCCAACTGGCGCGCGATGGCCCGCAGCCGATGTCGAATCGCTGCCGCCCAATCACCTTGGGCCGCAAAGCGTTGAGCGGTGGCACGGTGCTCGGCTGCACTGAGTTCCGCCGAGCCGAACAGCGGGTAGTCCCCGCCTCGTTTAGTGCGCATGGTGTTGCGAGCGATTCGTATCGCGACCACGACCGCCACCCCCAGAATCGTGACCAGTATCGCGATCGTCAACCAGCCGCCGGGCACCGACGAGCCTTCTACCGTCAACTTATAGAACAAATCGTCGATCCACTCGGTGATCCGTTCCCTGAGCGTCGCTTTCGGGTAGATGGCCTTGGACAGTTCCTGTTGAGCGGCGTCGTGTGCGGCATCGCGATCAATCAACATCATCGGCATGCTCAGGGTTGCCGGGCCAACCAGAGATGGTCGGTCGATTCCGCGGGTTCTGTGGGACCGCCTGCGGCGCCGGTCTGCAGCACCAGATCGAATGCCTCGGCCCTGATTCGGCGGTCGGTGTAGAGCAGCACCACGACCCCCGCGCTCCACGGCGCCGTGATGATCTGACCGATGGTGGTACCGATCGCGGTCAGCACCAAGCCGGTCAGAAATCGTCCGGACGAGGCCGAATTAACCAGCAGCAGTTGCGCTGCCACACCGAACGGGATCGCCACGGCATTGGCGATCACAACGGCGACGACCCCCGCCAGCAGCCGGATCCCGAAGACCCGCCAAAATGAGCCGCGGACCAACGCAAATGAGCGTTTTATCGCCGGCATCATCGGCTGCCGTTCCAGCACGATGGATGCCGGGGCGAACATCAGCATCGTGCCGAGGTAGACCAGCAGCGCGAGGGCGCCGATCACCAGTGGCACGCCGATAATCAACGCGGCCGCGCCGTTGGCGGCGGCGGCGACGAACGCAATGACCAACGCGACCGCGGCGATCAGCACGACGGCGCCGAGAACCTCGAGCACGGTAAGCCCGATGAGCGCAAGCAGCCTGCCGCGCAGCCGCGCCCAGGCCTCGCCGATGGTGATCCGCGAGCCGAACACCGCGCGGCCGACCACTACGGTCAGCATCCCGCTGAGCAGGATTGACGACAGGCCGGTGGCGATCGCCCCTGCCGCGCTGGACAACGAGGACGCGACCAGGGCGGTATTGGAAACCTGTTCGCCGCGCAGCGGGGCCAGTTGTCCGGTCGCGGCAAGGGGTCCGATCTGCAGGATCAGCGCCAGCATTTGGGCGGCGATCACGACGATCGTGGTCAGGCCCAGCGTCGCCTTCGGGTTGGCCCGGATGTAGGCCACCGCGCCGTTGAAGATGTCGCTGAGTGACAACGGCCGTAGCGGGATCACGCCGGGTTTCAGCGCCGGAGGCGGTAGATAACCCGCGTACTGGCCGCCGGGCGGGGGGTAGCCCGGTGGCAGATAGCCGGGTGGTGGATAGCCGGGTGGGGAGTCGCCCGGCGGGGGCGGGTAACCGGGCGGTGGGTAGCTGGGCGGCGGGGCGCCCGGCGGCGGGTAGCCCGGTGGTGGCGGGTAGCCCGGCGGTGGGTATCCGGCCGGGGCTTGGCTCGGCGGCGGATAGCCCCATGGCGGGGCCGGCGGGGGCGGGTATTCCGGAGCTGGGTAGCCGGGTGGCGGGTATCCCGGAGGTGGATAGCCGGGTGGCGGATATCCCGGCGCGGTCGGCGCGTATGCCGGATATCCGTGGGACAACGGCGGCGGTGAGCCGGGTCGACGGCCCCCGTCGTCGTTCGTCATGCGCACCATCCTGGCCATCAACCTGGCAATTCGCAAACATCGCCGGGCTGCGCCGTGAGCACCAAACGTGCAGTCGTGGCGTAGCGTCTGCCGGTATGGCGGAACTCAAGGCCCGGCTGCGCTCCGACCTCACCACCGCGATGAAGTCGCAGGACCGGCTGCGAACCGCGACGTTGCGGATGCTGTTGGCGGCAATCACCAATGAAGAGGTGTCGGGCAAGCAGGCGCGCGAACTGTCCGACGCCGACGTGCTCAAGGTGCTTGCCCGGGAGTCGAAGAAGCGCGGCGAATCGGCCGAGATCTACACCCAGAACGGCCGCGGCGACCTGGCCGCCAACGAACGCGCCGAGGCCCAGGTCATCGACGAGTATCTGCCGACGCCGCTGACCGATGCCGAGTTGGCTGATCTGGTCGACACCGCGATCGCCGAGGTGGCCGAGGACATCGGGGAACGGCCCAGCATGCGCCAGATGGGTCAGGTAATGAAGGCGGCCACGGCGCTGGCTGCCGGCAAGGCCGACGGAGCGCGGATATCCACCGCGGTGAAGGATCGCCTGTAGTCGTTCGGGCCGGTGGTTGCTCGGGGCGGTGGTTGTTCGGGCCGGTGGTCGTTCGGGCCGGTGGTCGTTTCAGCGCTTTTCGCGCGGGTACCCGAATTGACATGACACGGTTCGGATACACCTTGATGACGGAACAGAGCGGGCCTAAAAGCCTTGTGAGCTACGCCGTTTCAGCAGAACAGGTCGGCTTTGACTTCGAAGTTTCCAGTGACCACTATTTCCCGTGGCTGACTTCGCAGGGCCACGCGCCGAACGCATGGACGACGCTCGGGGCGGTGGCGCACGCGACCGAACACGTCGAGCTATTCACGTATGTGACCTGCCCGACGATCCGTTACCACCCGGCGATCGTCGCCCAGCAGGCCGCCACCTTGCAGATTCTCGCCGACGGACGGTTCACGCTCGGTCTCGGTAGCGGGGAAAACCTGAACGAACACGTCGTCGGCCGGGGCTGGCCGACCGTCGAGCGCAGGCACGAGATGCTGCGGGAGGCGATCGAAATCATCCGGCAACTGTTCGGGGGCGGACTCGTCAGCTGGAAGGGTGACTACTTCGAGATCGACGCCGCACGGATCTGGGACGTGCCGGAAACCCCAGTGGCGATCGGCGTGGCGGTGTCGGGAAGCATGTCCGTGGGCACGTTTGCGCCGCTGGGCGACCATCTAATCGCCGTCGAACCCAACAAGGGCATTGTCGACGGCTGGCACCATGCGCGCCAGGCGACCGGGCTGCCCAGCGACTCACGCGTGGTAGGCCAGATACCGATTTGCTGGGACACCGACCGCGACGCGGCCGTGCGAACGGCTCATGACCAGTTCCGCTGGTTCGGCGGTGGCTGGCACGTCAACGCGAACCTGCCGACGACCGCCGCGTTCGAGGGCGCGACCCAATTCGTGCGGCCCGAGGATGTCGCGGAAAGTATTCCGTGCGGGCCGGATTTGGACGCGATTGTCGACGCGGTAAGCGCCTACCGGGAGGCCGGCTTCACAGACATCGCCTTGGTGCAGATCGGCGACGAAAGCCAGGACCGGTTCCTCAAGGAGGCCGCCCACCCCCTGCTCGAAAAGCTCAGGGCGGCAAGATGATCGGCTGACGCCGGTCCGGTCAGTCAGCGTGGCGGCCCTCGCGACTGCGGCCGTAGGCGCGCACGCGCAGGCCGGCGAGCCAGCCGGGGTACAGCTCCACGCCGGGAGCGGTGTGCAGGACCGGATCGAACGAGACGTCCTCGCCGGGTTTCGGGATCAGGACATTGGTCAACGTCAGTTCGGCCAGCGGCTGGAAATCGCCTGTGCCGCAAGCCTGATCGACGTCGAACCGGATGCCGCCCCGGCCGATCTGCTCACGGATGACGTCGAGCGACACGCCGAGGCCCTCGATCTCAGTCGTCATCCGCGCGCGCAGCCACCAGTTCTTGGCCTCGTAGCGCAACGGCATCAAACTCGACATCGTCTGGCCCGTCCACGAGACGACGGGGCGCAGGCCCGCGACGCGGGTGAGCACATTGGATCCGGCGGAGGCCAGCAGGATGTCCCACGGTGTGGCGGCGAACGGCTCGGGCGGAATTCGCACGGCCAGGCCGATGATGTCCGGCAAAGGGCCAGGAGTGCCTGCGCCCTTGGACACCCGGGCGACGACGTCGGACGAGGACGTCAGCGGCAGGCCCTCGTTCGGCGGTGCCATCCGTTCGATCGTCCCATTCGCCAGCACCCCTACGGGGTGAAACACCCTGCGATTGCGCAGGGCCGATCCCCACTGAAGGGGCACGGCGACGATGTCGGAAGCCCTCACCGGCAGCGGATTCCCGCTCGACCGTCGAGGCAAACAGGTTTGACCGGCTACCAACGAGGGCACCCATTGCGCGGTTGCGGCAACAGCCGCGGACAACGACTGTCGAAAGGCTGGGGCCGCATTGACGACCACTTATCCCGATCTGTGCGATGTCATCGTCGCCGACTCCGGTGTTTACCCGCCACAACACGACTCACGACTGCTCATCGACGCGTTGCGGCGCACCGACCTGGCGACCGGTCGGCGCGTGCTTGATCTCTGTACGGGCAGCGGAATCGTCGCGATCGCAGCCGCGCAACTCGGGGCCGCCAGCGTGACCGCCTTCGATATCTGCCCACGGGCGGTGCGGTGTTCGCGCTCCAACGCGGTCGCCACCGGCGTAGACGTCGACGTGCAAATCGGCTCGTTGACCCGCGCGGTGGCCTCCGGGCCGTACGACGTGGTGGTGTCCAACCCGCCCTACGTCCCGGTCGGGCCCGACTCACACGCCGAGGTCATCCCGGAGGACGCCGGGCCGCCGCGGGCCTGGAACGCCGGCGACGACGGGCGCTTGGTGCTGGATCCGCTGTGTGAAGCGGCGCCGGCGCTGCTGGTGGCCGGGGGCACGTTGCTGTTGGTCCAATCGGAGTTCTCGGGTGTACAGCAGTCGCTCGCGTGTTTGCGCTCGGTCGGCCTTGACGCGGACATCATTGCGTGGCAATGGGTTCCGTTCGGACCGGTGTTGTCGGCGCGGGCCACCTGGCTGGAAAGCAGCGGCAGGCTGCGCAGCGGACGCCGGGAGGAGGAACTGGTGGTGATCCGGGCGGACAAGCCATGACATGCCCGCAGCGGCGATTCGTTCGAGTTGTCCCATCGGGGCCGGTGTTGGTGGAAGGACCGGTGCACATCGAGTTGCCCGACGGCAGCACGGTGGATTCAGATCGGTTCATGGTTGCAATCTGCACGTGCCGGCGCAGCAGGTCGTATCCGTTGTGCGACACGAGCCATCGCACGCGGGCGCGCTAGCTGACCGGGCGGAGCAACGACGTCTGGCCGGCCGTCCACCGCGACATCACGTGGTCGGCGAGCCGGTTCTCGACGACGTCGCGGGCTCGGATGCCGAAGACCACGTCGCGGTCCAGCCGTGGTTCGGTAGCGACGAGATCGCCGACCACGTCGGCGCGAACCACCTGTTCGTGCACCGCGTCGGCCTCGACGTGTTCGCGGTAGAAGTGGATGCACGGTTCGGGCGCGCCCATACGCTCGAGCGCCTCGGCAAGCCGGCGCGAACCCGGCGACGAGGTGATCTCGGTCGCGGCGAAGTGGCCGATCGTCGCGCCGCGCATCGAGCGGTGCAGGCCGAACAGTGACATCAGGTTCACGGCGGCGAGCGTCTCGGCGGGCACGTCGTCGAGATATCCGAGGTAATTCGGATTCAGGCCGGCGGCGCCCATCAGATCGGCGTAGAGCTGCTGGTGAATCGCTGCGCCGCGGCCGGCACCGTACTCGTCGAACTCGACCGCGACAAATGATGCCTTGGCCTGCCCGGTGAGCCGGGGAATCACCCAGGCGTGCGGATCGGCCTCCTTGAGGTGATATAGCGAACGGTGCACGAAGTACTCGCGCATCTGTTCCCAGGTGCCCTCGTCGCGCAGGTAGTAGGACGGTCCCGCGCCGTCGACCGGTTCAACCGACAGCGACTCCATCTCAGCCGCCGCCGTTTCGTCGGGCCCGATCTCGCCGACGTCTCGGCGCACCGCGGCCAGGAACGCGGCCTCGAACCGGGCGCGCAGTTGCAGGAGCCGCGGGTGCCATTCCCAACCGGGCTCGACGCCCGCGAAACCGCGATAGTGCAGCTCGTAGCAGGTGTAGAGGGCCAACTGCAGGTCGAGGCCGTACGGGTCGGCGTCGTCGGTTGGCGGGTCCACCGTCGGGTCCAGCTGCCACTGCTGTCGGGACGGAGCAGTGCTCAGCAGGTCGAGAACCGCCACGGACAACGGCCCTCTGGCGCGTGGCAGCGAGGGCTCAACCGAAGTTGACGCGAGGGTCATACCGGTTTGCTACCCAGAACCATGCGGCCGTCAAACTTTGCGCGTGCAAGCGTCGATCAGCGCGTCGGGGTCGGTCACGCTGACCCGTAGGGTGCGCAGCTTGATCGGGAAACCCAGCACGTAGGCCCGCGCTGGCGGGTCGACGGTCAGCTCGACGATTCCCTTCGAGGAGCCGTTGACCAGCCACCGGCCTCGCCAGCCGTGCGCGCCCCAACCGGTCACCATGCCGTGGTACGGCGCGGCGTTGGTAACCGACGACAGCGGGATCTGGGTGCTGAACCCCCAGCCCATCCTCACCTGCAGTATGTCGTCGTCAATCCGCACCGCGCTGTGCTCAGGACCGATACCCAACGGCACCGCGGCTGTCAGAAACCACCGTTCATAGCGCAACTCAATGGGCACGCTTGCGAGCGTAACCCGTGCCGCGCTCATGTCAGATGGTCGTAGTCGCCGCTCGCCCAGGCGGCGTGCCGATCGGCGGATCGGCGCACGCTGCGCTTGCCGGCGGAGTCGATGGCGTTCCCGAAAAGCCCATAGATGCGGTCGAATTCGAGCCCGTCAAGGGTCTGGGCCATGCGGTGGACCACTGCCGCGGACAGCGGTATACGGTTCGGATAGCTGCGCAGAAAGCTGACGGTCTTGCCATCGGGGTTCGGGAAAATCGTGTCTCCTGCCAGCAGCACGCCACGGCCGTGTGCGCCGTCGCGCCAGCATGCGACGGCGCTGCCGGGGAAGTGACCGCCGACCTGCACGACCGTCACCGACGGCAGCAGGTCGAGCGTGCCCGACCACAACGTGATGGCCGGGTCGGGACGCATAACCCAGTCGGCATCCGCGGCATTGACATACACCGGGACGCCGTCGAGCACGCGGCTCCACTGCACCTGGGCGCCGAACATGTGCGGGTGACTCGCTACGATCGCGACCAGATCGCCGTGTTCCGCAACGACTTTCGCGGCGTCGTCGTCGACGAAACCGATCGGGTCCCACAAAACATTTCCCGCCGGAGTGCAGACCAGCTTCGCGTACTGGCCGATGCCGAATGCGGGCACCGCATGCAATTCCACCAGGCCGTCCTCGACGAGGTCTGATTCGACGCGCATGCCCTCGGCGGCCAGTTCGTCCAGCGTCGCCCACTGTTGGCCGGACCGCGGCACCCACTGGCGTTCGTCGGCGCAGATCGCGCACACGTCGGGCGTGCTGTCGTGTTCAACCCCGCAAGTCCGGCACAACCAAAACACGGCCCAGGCTATCCCGCGCCATCCGAGCTGAGACGAATCGGAGTACTCGACTACGCGTGTGGTGCCAGGCACGCCGGCGCGACGCTGTAAGCCATGCGGAGAAGCGGCGGACTCTGAGCTGGTGTTTTCTTTGGTCGGGGTGGCGGGATTTGAACCCACGGCCTCTTCGTCCCGAACCATCCCACCAGCGCGTTTGATCAACAGAGCGGTGTTGGTTGTGTTAGATTCCCGCACACCAGCGCGTTGGCTGCGCTGGTTGTCGTAGGCTCGCTGCGGGCTGACTGCGGACTGGGCCGGTGGATGCCTGGCTGTTCCACCGGAACATTCTCGAGTCGATCCTCGACATCGACGCAGACATCGCCGCCGGAGGACTCTTCGATGAAGAGGACATCCGCGAACCTTGCATCGGTGAGCGCGCAGATCACCAGCGTCGAATGCGGGCAATGACTAGCCCCAGCAGCCCCATCCTGACTGGGAAACGGTGGTGAACGGTTGACAGGTGGGCCGAGTCGCCACGCTTCGCAAAAGTGATCGCGTCACTATTTGCCAGCCGCATCCTGTGAAACGGCCTCGTTCCACCGGGAATCGGTATGAAGAACAAATCACCGATTCGGGATGTGCGCGATGCCATCGCCGTCGTGATCGCCGCCATTGCCATCACCACCGCGCTGCTCTTTCCGACGGCGCCCCCAGTGGCAGGCATTGCGAACGCGCTGGCGATCGCACTGGTTCTGCGCGTTCGTCGTTAGCTGCCATGGATGGTTGCACGGAATGATGGCCGCCGCCGTCGCGAGGATGTAGGACACGATGATGTGTTGAAGTCATGACCACAACATGCGAATTGGCGTCCAGCTCAGCTCGGTTCACGTTCCAGTAGCGCCGGACGTCCGCCGGTGCCCGCCGCGACGGGGTAGTAGCTGCGGTGGGTGGTCGGGTCGACGGCCACCACGTGGGCGTTGTCGGCCAGATGCCCCGAGCCGGTCACC
>NZ_DASQVQ010000135.1:0-2777 GCF_035640695.1 Mycobacterium sp. | reverse complement strand
GGTGACCGGCTCGGGGCATCTGGCCGACAACGCCCACGTGGTGGCCGTCGACCCGACCACCCACCGCAGCTACTACCCCGTCGCGGCGGGCACCGGCGGACGTCCGGCGCTACTGGAACGTGAACCGAGCTGAGCTGGACGGCGATTCGCATGTTGTCGTGGGGAGTGATCGGCTACGGGGCCGCACTATCGGCCCTCGCCGCAGCGGTTCTTGTCGCGTTCGCCGGGCGTGACCGCCGCGCATCGGTGCTGGTGTGCGCCGCCGCAAGCGCCCTGCTGGGACCGCTCGCCTGGAATGCGATCCTGCATGCCACCCACGCCAACCAGTTCTTTCACGACGCGCCGATCCCGGTGTTCCCGATCAGCTGGCAAGACACTGGATCCGGCGTGTTCACCGTCGCGGTCGCCGCCCTGCTACTCGGATTCGGGCCGATACGCACCGACTCGGCACGGCGGCTCGCGTGGCTGGTTGTCCTGGCCGGCCTCGGCGCACTGCTGGTGGACATCTACCTGTACTGAGCAGGCCGCGTCCGCTCCATAACCGAGGCGCGCGATGCGCCCTGGTTGCGGGTCATCATCGAGCGGCCCTTCGGCCACTGCTGGCAGAACCCGACGACTGGCCGCGGTAGAAGTATCAGCGCAGCCGACGAGGTCGACGCCTCGATTCCGGCGAGCCCGCAAAGTCATTTTCGCGGCCCTGGATCGCGCGACCGCAGAGTGTAACCATGGTTGCATGGTTGCCGCGGGCCAGGACGCGGAGCCGGCCCATGTCGGCTCGCCTCGTTTTGGTAACCGGGGTTACAATTGGAACGGTCGCAGGCGGTATCACGATGCGTCACAGGGCCGAACTCATGCGGAGGTTGTCATGACAGCAGCGGACCGACGCGGCGAAACCGGGACGTGGGTGCTGTTGTCGTATCGGATTCCGCGCGAACCGTCCACGCCGCGGATCACGATCTGGCGCAAGCTCAAACGCCTCGGGGTGGCACAGATCTCCGACGGCCTGGTCGCGCTGCCCGCCGACGCCCGAACCCGTGAACACCTCGAGTGGATCGCCGACGAGGTCACCGAATCCGGCGGTACCGCCATGCTGTGGGTGGCCCACCCCGACACCGTGGCCAGCGAACGCGCGCTGGCCACCGCGATGGCCGATGCGCGAGCCGGCGAATACGCCGCGGTCAGTGCGGAAGCCGCCACCGCCGGGGCCCTCGACCCGACGGCGCGCGAGTCGCTGGCCCGCCGCCTACGTGCCGAACTACGCCGCATCCAACGTCGCGACTACTTCCCGCCCACCGAACGCGAGCAGGCCACCGCGGCCGTCGAGGCACTCACCGGCGGAGCGGTCGCCGTCGCGCCGAGCCAGACGCCCTCATGAGGTGGGCCACCCGCGCCCACATCCACATCGACCGCGCCGCCTGCGCCTGGCTGATCCGCCGCTGGGTGGACCCCGACGCCGAGTTCGTCTTCGTGACCGACCCCGAGGCGGTTCCCGCCGACGCCACCGCCTTCGACATGCGCGGCGTGGAACTGTCCCACCACAACGGCGACTGCAGCTTCGAAACCATCCTGCGCCGCTACCAACTCGACGACCCGGTGCTGTGGCGGATCGCCGCGATCATCCACGAGGCCGACCTCGACGACGAACGCTACGACGCCCCCGAAGCCCCCGGTCTGGACGTGGCGCTGCGCGGACTGTCGATGATCTGTACCGACGAACAAACCCTCACCCACACCGGACCCCTCTTCGATGGTCTCTACGAATTCCACCGCCGCGCCACCCTTCTCGGCCGCGAACCTGCCTGACCACCGTCCGCTAGCAGCAGCTCCTTGGTCTGCTACGCGGACGGCCGGCGCAGGCCTGCCAGTTGGGAAGGTGACGGCATGAGAGGATTCGTTCTCGATGACGTCACGGTGGCCAGCGGGCCCACCCGGTTACTGGACCAGATCTCAGCGCTTATCCCGGCCGGTGGATGCACGGCCATCGTGGGACCCAGCGGGGCCGGGAAATCCACCCTGCTGCGACTTCTCAACCGGCTGGTTGAACCCAGCCAGGGCCAGGTGTTCTTCGATGGGGTTGTTGTCGAGCTCGACGTGTTGGCGCTGCGACGCCAGGTCAGTCTGGTCGCCCAACCTCCCACCCTGCTCACCGATCGGGTCTCCGACGAGCTGCGCGTCGGCAGCCCCGATCTGCCCGCGGACCGCCTGGCCGGCCTCCTGGTGCGGGTGGGCCTGCCGATCAGCCTCGCCGAGCGGCGCACCGCAGAGCTTTCCGGTGGGGAAGCTTAGCGGGTTTGCCTGGCGCGGGCCTTGGCCGTGGAGCCGCGGGTGCTGGTGCTCGACGAGCCCACCTCCGCGCTGGACGGGCTCAACGCCGCGCTGATCGCCGACCTGGCCCGCGACCACATCACCACCGGGGGCACCGTGGTGCTCGCCGGCCACGACCTCACCGTGATACGCCGCATCGCCGACACCGTGCTCGCACTCGACCACGGCCGCCTCATCAAGGCCGGCCCCGCCGACAGCATCGACCACCTGCGGGTCGGATTGTGACCGGGCTGCCCGTGCCGAGCTGGCCCGCCGTCGCGGCGTCGGCGCTGCTGGTGGTCCTTGCCGCCGGGGTGGCTCACCGCCAGCGCCTGCACCTCACCCGACAACTGCTGGTGGCGGCGGCCCGCGCCGCGGTTCAGCTCATCGCCGTCGGCGCTGTACTGCTCGTGCTGTTCAAATACGGCGGAACCACCGGAGCGCTGGGCTGGGTGGCGGTCATGGTGATCATC
>NZ_DASQVQ010000134.1:0-8577 GCF_035640695.1 Mycobacterium sp. | reverse complement strand
ACTCGACCGCCTGCACGCGGTGCCGGGCCCCGGCGGTAGGCGAGTCGACATCACCGGGACCGCACAGTTCAACCGGGACACTGTGCACGCGATCACGTCACGGCTGCCAGTGGTGCTCGGCCTGATCGCGGTGATCACGTTTGGACTGCTATTTCTACTGACCGGCAGCGTGGTGGTGCCCCTAAAAGCTTTGGTGCTCAACGTGTTATCGCTGAGCGCCGCGTTCGGCGCCATGGTGTGGATATTCCAGGACGGGCATCTGGGCGCGCTCGGAACGACATCCACGGGCACGCTGGTCACCAACATGCCGGTTCTGCTGTTCTGCATTGCTTTCGGCTTGTCGATGGACTACGAGGTCTTCCTCGTTTCCCGGATCCGCGAGTTCTGGCTGGCTTCGGGGCGCAGTCGCGCCGACAACGATGAGAGCGTCGCCTTGGGCGTCGCGCACACCGGTCGAGTCATCACGGCGGCCGCGCTGGTGATGTCGATCTCGTTTGCGGCGCTGACCGCCGCCCATGTGTCATTCATGCGGAGTTTCGGTCTTGGCCTGACGCTGGCGGTGCTGGTTGACGCCACGCTGGTACGGACGGTCTTGGTACCGGCGTTCATGCATGCGATGGGCAGGTGGAACTGGTGGGCGCCTAAGCCGCTGGCCCGGCTGCACGAACGCTTCGGGATCAGCGACGGCCAGGCTGTCCGGACATCGTCAACGCACGCACCCGACGCTGATTCGGATTCCGCCGCGGCGTCGCTGAGCGACACCGAAGCCGTGTAAAGCAGCGCATCATAGTGTTACCGCGTACGCACTAACGATCTGACGGAAGCGGGAACATGACCTCGATGCCCCGACGCCACGTCGTCTGCCTCGGCGACAGCATCACCCGCGGCCAGGTAAGCGTCGACTACGTGACGCTGCTGGCCCGCCGAACCTTCGCAGGGCCGTACGTGTTCACCAATGCCGGCGCCAACGGTGATCTCGCCGAGAACGCGCTGCAGCGCCTGGACTCCGTGATCGATCTGCGGCCCGACTTGGTGACCGTGCTGATCGGCACCAACGATGCCAACGCGAGCATGTCGGAGAGAAACATCGCCAGATTCACGCGAATGAAAAAGCTCACCGCGCGACCCACGATCGAGGGATACCGCGATAATGTCACCGCGATCATCGACCGGTTGACTAGGGAAACCTCGGCCCGGATTGGGCTGCTCTCGCTGCCGGTTCTCGGCGAGGAACTCGGTTCTGAGTCGGTGCAACGCTCCCAGCAGTACAGCGCCGTGCTCAAGCAGATCGCCGAAACACGCGGTATCGCATACCTTCCACTCAACGAGCGCCAGATAGCTCACTTGCAGGCGGGCGGGTTCGCACCGGGTATCCGCTACAGCGATGGCCTGGCCCTGTCGGCCGGCGCGGCGATACAGCACTTCATACTGCGGCGCTCGCTCGACGACATCTCCCGCCGCCGCGGCCTGCAGCTGACAACGGATCTACTTCACCAAAATACCAGGGGCGCAACGATGATCGCAGATCTCATCGAGGAATTCGTTTCGCAGACCAGCGATGTCTAAGACAGAGATTCCCCCCGAAGAGGGTGAAGAATTCTCGTGCCCCGGCTGATAAAAGGGTGATAAGAGGAGTACCTACTCCCTTCCACTTTCAACATATAGCGCACTGGGGGGCTTGCGGCAAGACCGGGGTGGTGCCGCAGAATCGCTGGCCGAGGCCAGAACCTGCGGAAATGGGGGTAGCGAAATGGGCGTGTTGTTGTCGACGCATGGGTCGCGCAAGGACGTCGAACCGATGGCCAAACATGCGGTTGTGGTCGCTGGAGGTGGTCCGACCGGGCTGATGCTGGCGGGCGAGTTGGCGTTGGCGGGGGTCGACGTTGCCATTGTCGAGCGGCGCGCCAGCCAGGACCTCATTGGCTCGCGCGCGGGCGGTCTGCATTCGCGCACCATCGAGGTTCTCGATCAGCGTGGAATCGCCGATCGGTTCCTTTCGCAGGGGCAGGTGGCTCAGGTCGCGGGGTTCGCCTGGATTCCTTTGGACATCAGCGACTTTCCGACCCGCCACCCCTATGGGCTCGGGCTGTGGCAGAACCACATCGAGTGCATCCTGGCCGGCTGGGTTGACGAGCTGGGCGTTCCGATCTATCGCGGACGTGAGGTGACGGGTATCGCCCAAGACGGCACCGGCGTCGACGTCCAGCTGTCCGGCGGCCAGTCGCTGCGGGGGAAGTATCTCGTCGGGTGCGACGGTGGACGCAGTCTGATCCGTAAGGCAGCCGGCATCGAGTTTCCCGGGTGGGATCCGACCACGAGCTGCCTGATCGCTGAAGTCGCGATGGACCAGGAGCCCGAGTGGGGCGTCCGCCGCGACGCGCTCGGCGTCCACTCCTTCGGCAGGTTGGACTACGTAGTCACCGACCGCAGCCGCCAAATCAAGTGGGCGGACGAGGGTCCGGTCGGGGTCCTGGTGACCGAACAGCACGTCGGAGCCGACAGCGAGCCCACCCTACGCGATCTCAGCGACGCACTCATCGCCGTCTACGGGACCGATTACGGGATCCACAGCCCCACCTGGATCTCCAGGTTCACCGATACGACTCGGCAGGCCGCGGCCTACCGCAACGGACGGGTCCTGCTGGCCGGCGACGCCGCACATGTGCACTACCCGGCGGGCGGACAAGGCCTCAACATCGGTGTGCAGGACGCGGTGAATCTCGGATGGAAGCTGGCCCAGGTGGTCAACAAGACATCGCCAGAAAGCCTGCTGGATACCTACCACGCCGAGCGGCACCCGGTCGCTGCCCGGGTGTTGCACAACACCATGGCGCAAACCGCGCTCCTCCGCCCCGGCGAGCGTATCGAGGCGTTGCGCGACACCATGTCCGAGCTGCTGAGCATGGATGAGCCGCGCACGCGGTTCGCCGCGATGATCTCTGGTCTGGACATTCGTTACGACCTGGGTGAGGGACACCCGCTGCTCGGGCGCCGCATGCCCGATCTCGACGTGCTCGCCCCCGGTGGCGCGGTGCGGGTATTCACCCTGCTCCACGAGGCCCGCGCGGTGCTCCTGAACCTCGGCGAGCCCTGGGGTTTCGACATAACCCCATGGGCACATCGCGTGTTGGCGGTCGATGCCCAATACGCAGGCACTTGGCAGCTCCCGGTCCTGGGCCAAATATCGGCGCCCGAAGCCGTGCTGATCCGACCCGATGGATACATCGCCTGGGTGGGCGACGGCACAGAAACCGGATTGCGCGACGCGCTGACAACCTGGTTCGGAACCCCATGACCAAGGCGACTCGGCGCAACCCATCCAGCACCATGACTGCTTTGATGGTCCGGCATCCGTGAGCACGACCACATTTGGTTCGGCCCGAAACGACGTGAGCCCACCCGCTGTGCTGCTTGTAATCTCGCGCATGATGAACTGGGTTGAAATGATGCGCCGTTCGCAGAGGAAGACCATCTAGGGGTTAACGTTTTCGCGTGGTGGAGTCGAACGGTATACCGCTACCGATTCAGCGTGGTCGGAGCGATGGTGGCGCTATGCCTAGCTGGTGGCGTGTTCGGTGCGAGTTTGGGCTCACATGTGACCCAAAGCGGCTTTTACGATGACAACAGCGAGTCGGCGAAGGCGTCGCGCCTGGGTGACCAGGTGTACGGCAGGGACACGACCGGCCATATCGTGGCGATCTACACCGCTCCGGACGGCAAGACCGTCGACGACCCGGAGTTCGGCAAGAAGATCCTGAATAACCTCGCCCGGGTCGAAAGGGATCACCCGAACCAGATCCTTAGGTCGGTCGGCTATTTCACGCGCCCCGACCGGCTGGGCAACATGGCCGACGCGTCCAAGAAGCACGCGTTCGTGTCGATTCAGCTCAAGGGCGATAACGACGACGTCATCCTCAACAACTACAAGATGGTCCAGCACGACTTCGCCATCCCGGGCGTCGACGTGAAGCTGGCCGGTTTGCTGCCGCTGGCCAACGAGCTGACCGGGACCATCGGCGAAGACCAGAAGCGGGCCGAAGTGCTCGCGCTGCCAATGGTGGCGGTCCTGTTGTTCTTCGTGTTCGGCGGTGTTGTGGCGGCGGTCCTACCGGTGATGATCGGCGCGCTGAGCATCGCCGGCGCGCTAGGCATCATGCGTCTGATCGCGATGTATCAGCCGGTGCACTACTTCGCGCAGCCGGTGGTCACCCTGATCGGCCTCGGTATCGCCATCGACTACGGCCTATTTGTGGTCACCCGCTTCCGCGAGGAGATCGCCGAGGGCCACGACACCAAAACCGCGGTGCGCCGCACTGTCATGACGGCCGGGCGAACCGTGACGTTCTCGGCCCTGCTCATCGTGGCGTCCCCATCTGGCTTGTTGCTGTTCCCGCAGGGCTTTCTCACGTCACTCACCTACGCCATGATTGCCTCGGTCGTGTTGGCGGCGCTGCTGTCGATCACGGTGCTGCCCGCCTGCCTGGGGATGCTGGGCCGCAACGTGGACGCCCTCGGCGTGCACACGTTGCTGCGGGTGCCGTTCTTCCGCAACTGGACACCCAGCAACTGGTTGCTGAACTGGTTGGGCGATCGGCTGCAGAAGACCAAGACCAGCGAAGAGGTCGCGAACGGGTTCTGGGGCAGGCTGGCTGACCGCGTGATGAAGCGGCCGATCGCGTTTGCGACCCCGATCGTTGTCCTGATGGTTTTGCTGATCGCCCCGCTGGGCAAACTGGCCCTTGGAGGCATC
This sequence comes from Mycobacterium sp., assembly GCF_035640695.1. GTDB lineage: Bacteria > Actinomycetota > Actinomycetes > Mycobacteriales > Mycobacteriaceae > Mycobacterium. The sequence continues at coordinate 3,827 of NZ_DASQVQ010000134.1, read as the reverse complement.
AGCGAAAAATACCTGCCGCCGAGCAACCCGGTCCGCCAGGCGCAGGAAGAGTTCGACCGGACCTTCCCCGGGTTCCGCACCGAGCCGCTCACGCTGGTCATCCAGCGCACGGACCACCGGCCGGTCACCGACGACCAGGTTCAACAGGTCCGCAGCGAGGCGATGGCCGTTTCGGGGTTTACCGACCCGAACAACGATCCGGCCAATATGTGGAAGGAACGGCCATACCTCGACGGCGCATCGAAAGATCCGTCGGTTCGGGTGATCCAAAACGGCCTGGTGAACCGCCTTGATGCCGGCACGAAGGTCAACGAGTTACGGTTGATCTCGCCGCTGCGCGGGCAGACCGTGTGGGTGGGCGGCACACCCGCGCTCGAACAGGACAGCATCCACACCCTATCCGCCAAGCTCCCGCTGATGCTCGTCATATTGGTCACGACGACGACGCTTCTGATGTTCCTGGCGTTCGGATCACTGGTGTTGCCGATCAAGGCGGCGCTGATGAGCGCGCTCACGCTGCTGTCGACGCTGGGCGTGCTGACGTGGATATTCGTCGACGGCCACTTCTCGAGGTGGCTGAATTTCACGCCCACCCCGTTGACGGCCCCGGTGATCGGGCTGATCATCACGGTGATCTACGGCCTGTCGACCGACTACGAGGTCTTCCTGGTGTCCCGCATGGTCGAGGCCCGCGCGCGCGGCATGTCCACCGCGGAGGCCGTCCGCACTGGCACCGCGATCACCGGCCGCCTCATCACCGCGGCGGCGCTGATCCTCGTCGTGGTGGCGGGCTCGTTCGTCTTCTCCGACCTGGTGATGATGAAATACCTGGCGTTCGGCCTGATCGCCGCGCTGCTGCTGGACGCGACGGTGGTCCGGATGTTCCTGGTGCCCTCGATCATGAAACTACTCGGCGACGAGTGCTGGTGGGCACCGCGGTGGATGAAACGGCTGCACAGCCGGATCGGGCTCGACGAGATCGGTGTGCGCGACGAGCGCACGCCAGCTGCGGCGCCGGCGGAGCCGGAGGAGGCTCTCGTTGGGGCCGGCGCATCCATGTCGGAGTGGCCGCGGCGGCCGCATGACCCCACCCATCCCACTGTCGAAGGTTCCTCCCAGTCGGGGGCTACCGCTTGGGTGGCCCGGGCGAACACGCCGTCGGCGGCGAGGACCACGCCAATGCCGAACGCCCGCACCGCTGATGGCGGCGAACCATCGCCCGCCGGGGATCTCAATGGATAGTCACGAGCTTATGCTGCAGCTCGACCTTGCTGCGCTCGTGGCGGTTGGGCGTTAGCCGGGCACGGTGACCAACGCGCCGTTGGGCTTCCGCGGAGCGCCGGAGCGCCGGTGCAGCGACGCCGGCAGGGTCTGGAAGATCCCTGAATTGAGCTCGCTATCCCCCGTTGGCGCCTGAATCAGCCATTCGGCGGAGCGGCCGACGACGGCCGACCCCGTGCTACGTCGAGAAGTGCTCCTTGTAGATCTGCCCATGCACCCCGGTCGTGCGGTCCACCACTTGGGAAACGCTGAAATCGGCGGCGGCCGATAGGTAGGCATAGGCAGTGCCGCGGTCCATGCCGCGGTCGTGCTCGAGATAGTCCAGCGCATTGATCACCGCACGCCGCATGGCCACGTCGAGATCGGTGACTTGACCATTCAGCGCGCCGTCAGGGTCGGACAGCCCGATCGGTATCCACGCCTTTGGGGTCTCGGCAAATGGATAATGGAAGGCCACACTGGGCGCGTCACCGGAGCCCTGCTTACAGACGGTGAGGCGGAAAGTTGCGCGCAGCGAGCCTTCCATCGCCGTCAGCGCCACTTCTCCGTCGCCCATCGCCATGTGCGGATCGCCTACGTAGAACAGCGCACCCGGAGCGAACACCGGCAGATAGAATGTCGACCCGACGCCGAGAAGTTTGATGTCGATGTTGCCGCCGCCGATCGTCGGAGGCACCGAGTTGGCGTTGGGTGATGTGAGACCGGGATCCGTAACGAACGCGACGCCCATCATGCCCATGAACGGATTCAACGGGAACCGCACCGCTGCGCCGGCCCCAACGGGCATCACCCCCCGGCCGTCTTTGACGGGCGTGAACACCGACACGTCACCCCAGTTCCTCGGGTCCGGGCCGGAGCGACCATCGGTGGATGCCGGCGGCATCACCTCGGCGACGGTGATTCCCTTGGGTGCGGCCTTGTCGGCGGTAAGAGCCAGCGCGCCCTTGCCGTGCCGGCTCGACACGACGCCGTAGGGCACCCTTGGCACCGCCTCGAGGGTCTCGATCTTCAGGGCGTCGCCGGGCTCGGCACCCTCAACGAAAACCGGCCCGGTGACCACATGCGGGCCATCCTTGGCGAAGTCTCTGACTGTACGGTTATATTGAGCTGCAATGGTTTTCACGTCATCGAGAACGTCTTTGTCGTTGACACCATGGCCACCGAAATACTCCACCGGGCTACGGCCCTGGTCCTCCAGGATGCCCTCGTGCGAAACCGTATCGATCGTGACCGTCTGCCCGGAGCGCATCTGCAGCACGGGTGCGGCGTGCACCGTGGGCACATAGCCCCACAGCACCTGATCGGGAAGGGAAGACAAGTAATGGTCACCGCCACGATCACCCTGGCCAGGCTGCAATACGGTGACCGCCGAGTAAGGCAACTTTGCGGCCGCCGCTGTAGCTGGTGACGGATCTTTCGAACAAGCGGCGAGGGCGGCAGTGGCTCCGACACCGACGCCCAGCGTCGCCGCCGCCTGAAGAAATCCGCGACGGTCAAAGCCGCCGGCGAGCGGCTGCGGGGCGGTCGGTACGGACTCGGGTACTTCGATCACGTGCACTTCCTTCGCTAGCGACCAACGTCGTCCCCGGAAGTTAGTGATGTCAGATTTCAGTTGCGTTAGCGCAGGATTGCGGCAGATTACCGTGCTCGAGCAGATAAAAGGGAGCTAAGACATCGCGGTTCGTCGCCAAAACGGCGGCAGATTGCTATCAACGCATGCAATGCGTTCAGAGTCGGTACATCTCGCGTGCCATGACGGCGTCGTCGAAGTATCGGCGTCGCGGCGTCGTCGTCGGAAATATCCGCCGCAAGGCAGCTGCGATCGTCATGATCCACCATCGAGTCCTGGTGGGCAGCACCGGCAGCGCCGCCGCCGTGCCGAAGGCAACCTCTGGCTCGGTAATGAGAACGGCGGTCGGGGATGTCGTTTCGAGTGTGATCCCTGGACTACTCGGCGGATCCAGGGTGGCGGCGCGATGGTCGTGCGGTTCGGTCATTCCAGGCGTCCTTGACAAACGATTCACAGCCGGATGGACCGGCCGATAACCGGGTCAACGCGACGGGCCTCGCTGAAATTCCTGGCGTCCGACTGTGCAGCAGATGGTCCCCCGAAATGACGGCCTTCCCCTCGGGGATACGCGGTTTAACGGTAGCTCGACCTCCGCAAGCAGCCCGGCATCCCAGAACTTGGTGGATCGGCCGCCCCATCCCTGTGTCGATGCAAAGACTGTGATCGAATGACGACGACCACGACCATGGATCCATGTCCCACACGCACCATGGTGCGGCGTTGGACACATATGCCCGGTGGTGCTGCGAAACAATCACAGGAGCACACGTTGAGTCAATCGGCTGACCAGGTGGATGCCACCTACGACGCGGATGACGCGGTTAACCGACTGCGTGCCGACTACGACATGACGCCGTACACCTCGAATTCGTTTCCGCAGTCGGCGCCGGGACAGCTGGCCGCGGTCGCCCACCTGTTCGGTTTGGAAACAGCCGAGGTCTCCACCGCGCGCGTGCTCGAAATCGGCTGTGCCGGC
>NZ_DASQVQ010000133.1:0-12285 GCF_035640695.1 Mycobacterium sp. | reverse complement strand
GCCGGGTCGATGACGCCGTCGGAGACCATGTCGCCGTAGGACAGCGTGGCCGCGTTAAGGCCGTGGCCGGGCGGCAACTCGCTGACCTTGTTCACCACCACCGAGCCGTCGAGCCCGGCATTGGCGGCGATCCAGTACAGCGGTGTGTTGAGCGCCGCGCCGAAAACGTCGACCCCCAGGGCCTCGTCACCGGACAACGACTCGCGCAGCCGCTTCAGCGCCGTCCGGGCCTGCAACAGCGCCACCCCGCCGCCGGGCACAATGCCCTCCTCGACCGCGGCCTTGGCCGCCGACACCGCGTCCTCGACGCGTGCCTTGCGCTCCTTGAGCGCGGTCTCGGTGGCCGCGCCGACCTTGATCACCGCAACGCCGCCGGACAGCTTGGCCAGCCGCTCTTCCAGTTTCTCGCGGTCCCAGTCGGAGTCGGTGGTCTCGATCTCGGACTTGATTTGCTTGATCCGCGCGTCGATGGCCTCCTTGCTGCCGCCGCCCTCGACGATCGTGGTGGTGTCCTTGGTCACCACGACGCGCCGGGCCGAGCCGAGCACGTCGAGGCCGACCTCACGCAGCAGCAGACCGACGTCGGGGTTGACGACCTGCGCTCCGGTCACCACGGCAAGGTCTTCAAGGAAAGCCTTCCGGCGGTCACCGAAGAACGGCGCCTTCACCGCCACCGCCCGCAGCGTCTTGCGGATCGCGTTGACCACCAGGGTCGACAGCGCCTCGCCCTCGACGTCCTCGGCGATCACCAGCAGCGGCTTGCCGGCTTGGGCCACCTTCTCCAGCAGCGGCAGGAAGTCGGGAAGTGAGCTGATCTTGTCGCGGTGCAGCAGCACCAGCGCGTCTTCGAGCACAGCCTCCTGCCGGTCGAAGTCGCTGATGAAATACGCCGACAGGTAACCCTTGTCGAACTGAACGCCCTCGGTGATCTCCAGCTCGGTGGACAGCGTCGAGGATTCCTCGACGCTCACAACGCCATCGCCACCCACCTTCGTCATCGCCTCGCCGACCAGTTCGCCGATTTCGGGATCCCGGGAAGAAACCGTTGCGATCTGAGCGATTCCGGTCTGACCCTGCACCGGCGTGGCCGCGGCCAGCAGTGCCTCCGACACGGCGTCCGCCGCCTTGCCGATGCCCGACCCGAGCGCGATCGGGTTGGCGCCGGCGGCGACGTTGCGCAGTCCGCCCTTCACCAGCGCCTGCGCCAGCACGGTCGCGGTGGTGGTGCCGTCGCCGGCCACGTCATTGGTCTTCGTCGCGACCGATTTCACCAGCTGAGCGCCGAGGTTCTCGAACGGATCCTCGAGCTCAATCTCGCGCGCGATCGTGACGCCGTCATTGGTCACCACCGGGCCGCCGAAGGCCTTGGCCAACACCACATGCCTGCCCCGCGGGCCGAGCGTCACCCGAACCGCGTCGGCGAGCTTGTCGACACCGGATTCCATTGCGCGGCGCGCTGTTTCGCTGTACTCAATTTGCTTAGCCATAAGCTGTCGCTTGTCCTTAGGTCCGTGTCCGGCCAACGCATGCCGCCCCGGAAATCCGCCGCTGTCGCGCGGGGATCGCCGGGGCGGTCACGCTTGTCGTTACTTGTTGACGATCGCCAGCACGTCGCGGGCCGACAGAATCAGGTACTCCTCGCCGTTGTACTTGATCTCGGTGCCGCCGTACTTGCTGTAGATGACGGTGTCGCCCTCCGACACATCCAACGGAATCCGCTTTTCGCCGTCCTCATCCCAGCGGCCGGGGCCGACTGCGACGACGGTGCCTTCTTGCGGCTTCTCCTTGGCGGTGTCGGGGATGACCAGACCGGACGCGGTCGTGGTCTCGGCCTCGTTGGCCTGAACGAGGATCTTGTCCTCGAGTGGCTTGATGTTCACGCTCGCCACGATTGAGCCCTCCACTTGATTGGGATGCGGTCCGGGGCTGGTCCCCGGACCGGTCGGGATTACAGGTGTCCGGCATACGCCCTGCTCCCCCGCCGTCGTCGCGGGTGCCGACACGGGAGCTGTCGCCTGCCACCTAGCACTCTATACATGCGAGTGCTAGCACTCAAGGCTGGCCCCTGGCATCTTCCTACACCCGCGACGTGAGCACCGGCAGACCGGGATTTGCGGCCGCCTCCAGCGTCGACGGGGCGGCGCCGGCCGCGATTAGATGCGCCGCGAAGGACGCAATCATCGCGCCGTTGTCGGTGCACAGCCGCGGCCGCGGCACCCGCAGCGTCAGACCGGTCGCCGCACACCGCGCTTCGGCCAGCTCACGCAGCCGCGAATTGGCGGCCACGCCGCCGGCGATCAGCAGCGTCGACACGCCCAGGTCAGTGGCGGCGCGCACCGCCTTGGCGGTCAGCACGTCGGCGACGGCCTCCTGGAAGCCGGCCGCCACGTCGGCCGCCACCCAATCGGGGCGACTCTCCAGATAGCGGGCCACGGCGGTCTTGAGCCCGGAGAAGCTGAACGCGTACGGGTCGTCACGCGGGCCGGTCATGCCGCGCGGGAACACGATCGCACCCCGATTGCCGGTGCGGGCCAGGTCGTCGAGCACCTTGCCGCCCGGGTATCCGAGCCCGAGCAGGCGGGCAACCTTGTCGTAGGCCTCGCCGGCCGCGTCGTCGACCGTGCCGCCGAGCTCGATGATCGGTTCGCCGAGCGAGCGCACGTGCAGCAGGTTGGTGTGACCCCCGGACACCAGCAGTGCGACGCATTCCGGCAGCGCGCCGTGCTCGTACACGTCGGCGGCGAGATGCCCGCCGAGATGGTTCACCCCGTAGAACGGCACACCCCACGCGGCCGAATAGGCCTTGGCCGCAGCGACTCCCACCAACAGTGCGCCGGCCAAACCGGGGCCGATCGTCGCGGCGACAACATCCGGCCTCGAGATCCCGGCCGCGGCGAGGGCACGCCGCATGGTCGGGCCCAGCGCTTCGAGGTGGGCGCGTGAGGCGATCTCGGGGACCACTCCGCCGAAGCGCGCATGCTCGTCGACGCTGGAGGCCACCTCGTCGGCCAGCAGGCGCACATTGTCGTCGGCGGTGAGCTCGGCGACGCCGACACCGGTTTCGTCGCAGGAGCTCTCGATCGCGAGGATGGTCAGCGGGCGGGAGCGAGGCGATCCGGAAACAGCGGTCGTCACGGCGGGTCCCGCCGCATCGTGTACGCGTCGGCACCACTGCGGTAGTAGTGCTTGCGCAGACCGACCTCGACGAATCCGGCGCTGCGATACAGCCCGATCGCGGCGGCGTTGTCGGTGCGCACCTCGAGGTAGACCGTTCCGGGCTTGCCGCCTGCGCCGGCGAAGTCGAGCAACGCGCCGAGCAGTTGCGTGCCGATCCCCTGGCCTTGGTAGGCCGGATCCACACCGATCGTGTGCACCTCGTATTCACGCGGAGGCAGCAGCCCCAGCCGGGCGATTCCGGCGTAGCCGACGAGCTTGTCGCCGGCCCGGGCGGCGACGTAAAGGTTGTGCCGGGAGCCGATTTCGTGGACGAACGCCGACGCCGGCCAGGGATCATCCCCCTCGAACAGCTGCACCTCCAGTTCGGCGCAGCGCGCGACGTCGGCGTGGGTGAGCGCATCGATCGTGATCGTCATTTCGCCAATTCCCGAGTCGCTTCGCTGCTGCCCTCCGGCCCGGCCACCGAGCGTTCGGCAAGCGATTTGGCGTCCGGGCGACGCAGATACAGCGGTATCAGCGGCGGGGGTGGCGCCGACCAATGGGACACGGCCCGCACCAGGCCGACCGGTGTCGGGTATTCGGCGTCCAGGTACGGCAATTCGAACAGTCTCGCCTGCTCGCGCGAGCCGGCGACCGCCCTAGCGGACCCGACCGGCACATCCGCCGCGGCGTCCACGCCCGGTCCGTCGATGCGAACACCGTCGCGATAGCGCGCCCAGTACACCTCGCGGCGGCGGGCGTCGGTGACCACGAGCACGTCGCCCTCGGTACCGACGCCGATCGCGTCGAGGCTGCATACCCCGTACGCGGGTACATCCAGCGCGTGGCCATATGCGGCGGCCGTCGCCATGCCCACGCGCAAACCGGTGAAGGGTCCCGGGCCGCAACCGACTACGACGGCGCCGAGGTCGGCGAAGGTCAGACCGGAGTCGCGGAGGGCACCGAGCACATTAGGCGTGAGTTGCTCGGCGTGGGCGCGGGCGTCGACCGTCACACGCTGGCCAAGCACTTTCAAAGAGTGGTGCCGCCGCACGACTCCCGCGATGACCGCCGGGGTCGCGGTGTCGATGGCCAGCACGACCGCGTTCACGATCGGCACCACTCCCAGGTGGCGGTGCGTACATCGGTGTTGGCGCCACGCTCCAGCCGCACGTCGAGATGGCGGTCCGACAGCCGCTCGACGAGCCCCTCGCCCCACTCGACGACGACGACGGCGTCGCCGAGATCGGTGTCCAGGTCCAGCGAGTCGAGCTCGGCGAGCAGGTCGACGTCGGAGTGGTCGAGCAGCCGGTAGAAGTCGACGTGCACCATCGCCGGCGCCCCTGCACGGCGCGCCGGGTGGACCCGTGCGAGCACGAACGTCGGTGAGATGACCGCGCCATCGACATCCATGGCCTGTGCGATTCCCTTGGCCAGCACCGTCTTTCCGGCGCCGAGCGGCCCGGAGAGCACGACGACGTCACCGGCGCGCAGGTCCTTGCCCAGCCGGACACCGAGGGCCAGCGTGTCGTCGGTGCTCGGCAGGGTGGCCGAATTCGAGTCAGCCACGGCGGCGGACCTTCTCACGCACCCGCCGCGTCAGCATGACGAGTTTGGAGGGCATGGCGCGGTCGACCAACCGCATCAGCGCGTCGTTGACGACGTCGGGCCGCTCGAGCTGCACCAGGTGCCCGGCGCCGCCGACGACCACGCGCTCCGCGTCGGGAAGTTCGGCTGCCATCGCCTCGGAGGCGTCCAGTGGCGTGAGCTGGTCGTGGTCGCCGCAGAGGATCAGCACCGGCACCTTCGCCAGCGTGGGCAGCGCCGCCGTCTCGTCGTGCATTTCGAGTGCGCGCAGAAATTCCACCAGCGTGGTCACCGGGGTTTCGTGGATCATCTGCTCGGAGAACTCCACGACGCGGCGGCTGACACGGTGATCACCATAGGAGGCCGCACGCAGGATCGGCCGCAGCATGCCTGCCACGGCGGTGCGGGCCCGATGCACCAGGCCCGGCGCATAGCGCACCGCGGCGCGCGCGCCCTCCAGCGCGGGGTTCTCCAAAATCTCGCCGAGTGGGGACTCCGAAAGTCCTTTGGCCGCAGACGCGATCAGCGCAACGGCGATGATACGGCTGCCGTACTGCTGCGGGTAGCGGTGCGCATGCGACATCGCGGTCATGCCGCCCATCGAGTGGCCGACGAGCACGACGGGCCCGCGCGGCACCATCACCTTCAACACCACCTCGAGGTCTTCGCCGAGCTGTTCGATCGTGTACGTGTCCGGCGGCGCCTCGCCCGACTCGCCGTGTCCGCGTTGGTCGTAGAACACCATGCGAACTTGCGAGCCCCACTCGCCGGCGAGCCGTGCCCGCTGAAAGTGGAACGCACCCATGCGCATGCAGAATCCGTGCGCGAACACCACGGTCAGCGGCGCGTCGACCGGCCCGGTCTCGCGCACCATCAACGGCACGCCGTCCGTCGTGGTCACCACGCAGCTGCGGTCGGCGTCGAGCAGGTGGAAGTCCTCGTCGGCGTAGGGATCCGGGATTGTCTTGCGCCGGCCCATCGTGCGGGCGGCCGAGACGCCCGCGACGGCACCCACCGCGGACACCCCCGCGACGCCGGCCAGCCAGGCGTTACGTCGACGGGTCAACGGCTTTCGGCCTCGCGGTAGACCCTGGTCACCCGGCCGCGCGGGCTCGTCACCACCTCGTAATGGATGGTGTCGAGCAGGTCGGCCCAATCCTGGGCGGTGGGCTCGCCGTCGAGTCCCGGACCGAAGAGGATCGCCTCGTCACCCTCACGCACCGTGGTTTCGTCCGGCCCGAGATCCACGACGAACTGGTCCATGCAGATGCGTCCCACGCTGCGGCGCAGCCTGCCGTTGATCAGGACGTCGATGCGCCCGCTCAACGCGCGGTACACGCCGTCGGCGTAGCCGATCGGCAGCAGCGCCAGCGTGGTGTCGCGGTCGGCGATCCAGGTGTGCCCGTAGGACACACCTTCGCCCGCACGCACCGACTTCACCAGCGCCACCGAGCATTTCAGCGTCATCGCAGGCATCAGGCCCATCGGGCCGCGCTCCGGGATCGGGCTCAGCCCGTACACCGCGATGCCGGGCCGGATCATGTCGTAGTTCAGGTCGGGCCGCGACATCGCCGAAGGCGAATTCGACAGGTGCGCCACCTCGTATCGCACGCCCGCCGCCCGCGCCTTGGCCAGCATGTCGGAAAACAGCTGCGCCTGAAGGTCGTTCGTCGGGTGGTCGGGTTCGTCGGCGTGCACCATGTGCGACATCAGGCCGCGCACCCGGATCGCGTCGTCGGCCTGCGCACGCAGCAGCGCCTCCAGCATCGCCGGGTATTCCGCGGCACTGACCCCATTGCGGTTCAGCCCGGTGTCGATCTTGACGGTCACCGAAGCGGTCCGCCCGGTCCGTCGTGCCGCATCCAGGAGTTCGGTGAGCTGGCGCACCGACGACACGGCGATCTGCACGTCGGCGTCGAGCGCGGGCCCGAAATCGGTGCCCGGGGCGTGCAACCAGGCCAGCACCGGCGCGGTGATGCCGTCGCGCCGCAGCGCGAGCGCCTCCTCGATGGTGGCCACCCCTAGTTCTGCGGCGCCCGCGCCCAGCGCCGCGCGCGCGACCTGGTTGGCGCCGTGCCCGTAGCCGTCGGCCTTGACCACCGCCATCACCGCCGCGGATCCGGCATGCTCACACAACACCCGCACGTTGTGTGCGATCGCGTCGAGGTCCACCACGGCCTCGGCCGAGGTGTGCGGGGTCAACGATGTGGTAAGCGGATACATGTCAGTTTCACCGCCGACAATTGTTCCAGACCGGCCGAGTGGGCCGTTCTGACACCGCTGGGTTGCGCGACACACTCAGTGAGCGAAGTGCCGCTGGTTGTTGAACTGTCCGCGTGGCTTGAGCTCGTCCATGTGCTGGATGACGGCTCGAAGATCGTCGCGCAACGACCGTGCCAGGTCGGCGGAGAACCCTTCGCGCACCACCACCCGCAGCACCGAGACGTCGGCGGCGTTATCGGGCATCGTGTAGGCCGGCACCTGCCAGCCATACGCACGCAGACCCGCGGACACGTCGAACTCGGTGTACCCGAAGTCACCGGCCAGCCGGAACGCCACCACAGGAATCGCCGAGCCGTCGGAGATCACCTCGAAGTGCTTGGTGCTGCGGAGTTCGTCGGCCACCCAGCGGGCGGTCTGGGACAGTGTCTGCATCACCTGGGTGTAGCCGGCGCGGCCGAGTCGCAGAAAGTTGTAGTACTGGCCGACGACCTGGTTGCCCGGCCGCGAGAAATTCAGCGTGAACGTGGGCATGTCGCCGCCCAGGTAGTTGACCCGGAACACCAGCTCCTCCGGCAGCGATTCGCGGTCGCGCCACACGACGAAGCCGATTCCCGGGTAGGTCAACCCGTATTTGTGCCCACTGACGTTGATCGACACCACGCGGGGCAGACGGAAGTCCCATTCCAGGTCGGGATGCAAAAACGGTACGACGAAACCACCGCTGGCGGCGTCGATGTGTATCGGCACGTCGGCGCCACCGTCGGCCGCCAATTTGTCCAGCGCCGCGGCGACCTGCCCGATCGGCTCGAGCTCTCCGGTGTAGGTGGTGCCGAGGATTGCCACCACGCCGATGGTGTCCTCGTCGACCGCGTCCAGCACCTGTTGCGGCGTAATGACGTAGCGGCCCCTTTCCATCGGCAGGTAGCGCGGTTCGACCTCGAAGTAGCGGCAAAACTTCTCCCAGACGACCTGCACGTTGGATCCCATGACGAGATTCGGTGTGCGGGTGCGCCAGGCATCGCCGACTCGTTGCTTCCACCGCCACTTCAACGCCAGCCCACCGAGCATCACCGCCTCACTGGAACCGATCGTTGACACCCCGGTCGCGCTATGCGGGTCGTCGTCGCGCAGGTTCTCGGCGTGGAACAGGTCGGCGACCATCGACACGCAGCGCGACTCGATGGCCGCGGTGACCGGATATTCGTCCTTGTCGATCATGTTCTTGTCGAAGGTCTGGGCCATCAGTTTCTCGGCCTGCGGCTCCATCCACGTGGTGACGAATGTGGCCAGATTCAGCCGCGAGCTGCCGTCGAGCATCAACTCGTCGTGGATGAAAAGGTAAGTGGCATCCGGATCCATGGTCTCGTCGGGCAGCCGCAGCGCCGGCACCGGGTCAGTGAACAGCCGCGCCGTGTATGCCGGTGCGATCGACGACGTTGGATGGGATACACGCGGCATCGGCGGTCCTTTCTAGAGCGCGGCGACAGCGGAGCGGATGTGGGTGAGGACCCCCGACGCCGACGTCGGGGCCGGGCCAGGCCCGGGATCGGCGGCCGCCATGTTCGCCGCGCGGGCGTGCACGAACGCCGCGGCGGCGGCGGCCTCGACGGCGGGCAGCCCGGCGGCCAGCAGCGAACCGATCATGCCGGACAGCACGTCACCCGAACCGGCGGTGGCAGCCCAGGATTGGCCGGCCGGGTTGAGGTAGACCAGTCCGTCGGGGTCGGCGATTACGGTGACGTTGCCCTTGAGCAACACGGTCGCCCCGAACCGGTCGGCGAGTTTTCGGGTCGCGCCTATCCGGTCGTCGCCCGGCGGTGCGCCGGCGAGCCGGGCGAATTCGCCCGCGTGGGGGGTGAGCACGGTCGGCGCGGTGCGGTTGATGGCGAGATCGGGATGGGCGGCGAGGATCGTCAACGCGTCGGCGTCGACGATCACGGGCAGGTCCGTGTCGAGCGCGAACCACAACGCGGACGCGCCCGCGTCGTCGGTGCCGATGCCGGGCCCGACCGCCCAGGCCTGAACCCGGCCCGACGCGCTGGCGGTTGGCGCGGCGATGATCTCCGGCCACTGCGAAAGTACCTGCTGGGCAGCGCTGCCCGCGTACCGCACCATGCCGGAGGTGGCCTTGACCGCGGCGCCGGTGCACAGCACGGCCGCGCCGGGATAGGTCGCCGAGCCGGCCAGAATGCCGGCCACGCCCTGGGTGTACTTGTCGTCGTGCGGGCCGGGCGCCGGCCAGCGGGCCTTGACGTCGGCGGCCTCGAAGCCGAGCACGTCGGTCGGGGGTAGGTCCAGCCCGATGTCGATCAACGCCACGCGTCCGCAATCACCAAGGGCGTGAACGGGTTTCAGCCCGCCGAAGGTCACGGTGAGCGCGGCGTGGACGTGCGGGCCGCTGGCCGCGCCGGTGTGCACGTCGAGGCCGCTGGGAATGTCGACGGCCACCACCGGAATGCCGGCGTCTTGGACGGTCGCGAACACCGCGGCGGCGTTGGGCCGCAGCGGGCCGGTCCCGGAGATGCCGACGACGCCGTCGATCACCAGATCCGGTGTGGTCGGGATCGTTTCCACGACGCGGCCGCCGGCCTTCGTGAACGCGGCGAGGGCCGTCCGGTGCGTGCGCTCGGGGTTGAGTAACACCGCCGAGGCCGCCGCGCCGCGACGGCGCAAAAATGTCGACGCCCACAGCGCGTCACCGCCGTTGTCGCCCGATCCGACCACCGCGCAGACGTGGCGACCGGCCACGCCGCCTGTGCGGGCCCGCAGTTCCCGGGCGATCGCGGTGGCGAGTCCAAACGCGGCACGTCGCATCAATCCGCCTTCGGGAAGACTCGCCAGCAGTGGCGCCTCGGCTTCGCGGATCTCGTCGGCGGTGTAGTAATGCCGCATCAGGGCCTCGGCTCTTGTTCGTACTGAATTCGGTGCAGTTCGGCGTAGAGGCCGTCTCGTGCCAGTAATTCCTCGTGGGTACCGTCTTCGGCCACCACACCGTGATCGATGACGATGATCTTGTGGGCGTCGCGAATGGTGCTGAGACGATGGGTGATAGTGATCACCGTCCGCCCCTCCATCAGTCTCTCCAGGGCCTCGGTCACCAGGTGTTCGGAGCCGGCGTCCAATGCCGCGGTGGGCTCGTCGAGAACGAGAATCGGATTGTCACGAATGAGGGCACGCGCAATTCCTATGCGTTGGCGCTGACCGCCGGACAGGCTGGTGCCGCGTTCGCTTATCGGGCTGTCGTAGCCCTGCGGCATCCGGGAGATGAACTCGTCGGCATTGGCCAGTTTCGCGGCGCGGACGACATCCTCATGGCTGGCGTTGGGCCGCCCGAAGGCGATGTTGTCGCGCACGGTTCCGCGGAACAGCACGGTCTCCTGAAGCACGAAACCGATCTGGCACCGCAGTCCGTGCACCTTGTATTCACATATGTCGACGCCGTCGATCTTGATGTGTCCGGTGTCTGGGTCGTAGAAGCGGCCGATCAGGCTGATCAACGTGGATTTTCCGCTTCCGGTCGGGCCCACGATGCCAGCCATCTGACCGGGCTTGATCGTGAAATGGATATCTCGAAGCACGGGGACCGCCGCGTCGTAGCCGAAGGCCACATGCTCGAACGCCACCTCGCCGCGAAATGGCGGTGGGTCAATAGCTTTGGGCCGTTCCGGGACGACATAGTCGGCGTCGAGAATCGCCCGGATTCGCTCGAAACCCACCGACACCTGGGCGATATTGTTCGTCATCATCGCAAGGTCTTGCACGGGTTGGAAGAACCTGGCGAGGTAGGACAGGAACACCGTCAGAGCGCCGATCGTCATCGCGCCGGCCAGCACGAGCGATGATCCGCGCCAGAGCACGACCCCGGTGCACAACGCCACCGCGAGCCCGACCACCGGTGTGAGCAGAGCCGAGGCCCGCCGGGCTTTCAGCCACGACAACACCATGTGCCGCCCGGCGACGTGTAGCTGGCGCTCTTCGAAGTCCTGTCGCTCGAAAGCCTGCACGACCTCGATGGCCTGCAAACCCTGCTGCAGCATGGAAACCATATCGGACTGGGTCTTGCGCACCTCTTCGGTCGCCGCCCTGATGGCCTTGCTGATCCGCCACACAAACAGCGCCAACAGCGGTGTCACGGTGAGCGCAATGAGCGCGAAATCCCAATGCAGCCAAAACATTACCCCAAGCATGCCGACGATGGTCAGCGAGTCGGTGAACATGTTGAGGGTGGAAGCCGATGCGAAGTTCTGAATAGTCAGCACGTCATTGAACATCGTGCTCAATATCGAGCCGACCTGATGGGTGTTGTAGTAGCCGAGGGAAAGGCGTTGCAAATGTTGGTACATCTTGAGCCGAAGATCATTTGCCAAGCACTGTCCCACTCGCTCGGTGTAGTAGCTGGCAACGTAAAAGCCGATGCCGGACACTACTGCGATCAGGACAGCCAGGATGCCGGCGGCCGCGGCGATGCGTAGTTTGCTTTCACTGCCCAGCACCGAAAGCACCGAGATCGCCAGCCAGTGCGGAACCGGACGATTGCCGACGACGTTGTCTAGGACGATCTTCAGGGGCCAGGGTCCGGCCAGGTTCATGGCCGTCTGCAGGAGCATGGCGGCGAGGATGAGGGCCAGGGTCCGGCGGTACGGTAGGAGCAGTTGTTGCAGTAGGCGCGCCATAACCGCAGTCTCCTTCTCGCGGGCGGTCCCGGCGGACGGTAGGTCGGGCTCAAAGCCTATCGCCGCCGTTTTTACAACAACTCCCAGGTTGGCACGCGGCAGGTGGGCATAGGCTGCGCTTATGCCGGCCCCGGTTCGGATTGAATGAGCAGTTTCGCCCGCTCGGCAAGGCATGGGCGTAGCATCCGCGTTGACCGAAGCGCTTGGGACATCGACTCGCATAGGAGGTTCGGCAATGTTGGCCATACGTGAACATGGGGTGAATGACTATCTGGCGTTGCGGGACATGGACGCCACCGACGTCGGATTGCTGACGGACGACGATCGAGCATGTCTTGATGCTCTCGGCCAGTATCTCGTCGCTACGGATAGCTGGCAGCGATTCGGTATATGGTTGCTGCACAAGCATTTCGAGCCGGAGCCCGGCGAAGTGTTCGTCGAACGTGTGCTGGCCGACAAACGCCAAACCAGAACGGTGCTGGTGCGGCGGTCGGCCGCGCAGGACTTGAACGCGACCGCGGTGCGCTTTGATCCCGCCGTCGACTCCGGTCTGGGTGTGATCGGCATGGAGTTCGCCGAATCGGACGACTTCGGCGCGATCTCCCCGCTGAGTTTCGACGACGAAGAAGTGCTGGCCGGCATCGCC
>NZ_DASQVQ010000132.1:0-105224 GCF_035640695.1 Mycobacterium sp. | reverse complement strand
CGCGACGTGGGTCGTCGGCTCCGGCGGCCGAGCCCGCGTCGGCCCGACCGCGGCGGCGTGCGCGGCGGCGGTCCGGCCCGCCCGGCCGCCCACGACCAACCCCTCCAGCAAGCTGTTCGACGCGAGCCTGTTGGCGCCGTGCATGCCGGTGCGGCCCACCTCACCGGCCGCGAAAAGCCCGGGCAGCCGGGTGCGGCCGGAGGTGTCGGTGATGACCCCGCCGCAGCTGTAGTGCGCGCCCGGCACGACGGGTATCGGCTGGCGCGTCGGGTCGACACCGACCGCACGGCACGCCGCGGTGACCGTGGGAAACCGCTTCTCGAAGCCCGAGATCGCCCGAGCGTCGAGGAAGACGCAGTGATCGCCGCTGGCCCTCAGCCGCGCATCGATCGCCGCGGCGACGACGTCGCGCGGCGCCAAGTCACCCATCGGGTGCACGCCTGCGGTCACCGAATTGCCTTGGCGGTCAATCAGTCTGGCGCCCTCGCCGCGCACCGCCTCGGTGATCAGCGGTCTGCGGCCCCTGGCGCGGCCGTCGAAGAGCATGGTGGGGTGGAACTGGATGAACTCGATGTCGCCTACCGGCACCCCCACCGACAGCGCCAGCGCGATCCCGTCACCGGTCGACCCGTCGGGGTTGGTGGTCGAGCTGTAGAGATGGCCGAGGCCGCCGGTGGCCAGAATCACGGTCGGCGCGTGCACGATGCCGACGCCGTCGTCGTTGGCGACCAGCACACCCGACACCCCGTCTGGGCCCGAAATGACTTGCTGTGCAACGTGATTGTGACGGATGTCGAGAATGCCCGCGGCTCGGTTCAGCGCCCGCTGCACCTCGGCGCCGGTCGCGTCGCCGTCGGCGTGGATGATGCGGCTGCGCGTGTGTCCGCCCTCGCGGGTCAGCGCCCAGCGGCCCGGGGCCGCCTCGTCGAAGCGGGCGCCGTCGGCGACCAGGGCGGCGACCGCGCGGTAGCCATCCGCGACGATCGAGCGCACCGCGTCGGGGTCACACAATCCCCCGCCGGCCGCAATGGTGTCCTGCACGTGTGCGTCGACGGAATCGTCGGAATCGGGCAGCACCACCGCTATTCCGCCTTGGGCGTAGTAGGTGGCGGTGACCCCATTGCTTTGGCTGGCCTTGCTCAGCACGATCACCGAGCTGCCACGCCGATGCGCGGCCAGCGCGGCGGCCAGTCCAGCGACCCCGGTGCCGATCACGACGACGTCGGCCCGGTCGTGCCAGGTGATCATTCCCCGCCGCCGGGTTGGCCGATCTCGATCATGCGCTGCACGCTGGCGCGGGCGCGCCGGGCAGTCTCGGGATCGACGTCCACCTCGTCGGCGCCGTCGGTGAGGCAGCGCAGCAGCGCGGCGGGCGTGATCATCTTCATGTACCTGCACGACGCCCGGTCGTTGACCGCGCGGAAGTCCACATCCGGTGCGGCCCTGCGCAATTGGTGCAGCATGCCGACCTCGGTGGCGACCAGGACCTGGCGGGCGTTCGTCGCGCGAGCCGCGTCGAGCATGCCGCCAGTGGACAGGATCTTGACGCGGTCGGCCGGAACCGCGCCCTCGCTGGCCAGATACAGCGCCGACGTCGCGCAGCCGCACTCGGGATGAACATACAACTCCGCTTCCGGATGGCTGCGCGCCTGACCGGCGAGCTCGTCGCCGTTGATACCCGCGTGCACATGGCATTCGCCCGCCCACACGTGCAGATTCTTGCGGCCGGTCATCCGTCGCACGTGCGCGCCGAGGAACTGGTCGGGGCAGAACAGCACCTCGCGCTCCGCGGGAATGGAGGCCACCACGTCCACGGCGTTGGCCGAGGTGCAGCAGATGTCGGTCTCCGCCTTGACCGCCGCGGTGGTGTTGACATACGACACCACGACCGCGTCGGGGTGCTCGTCCTTCCAGGCCCGCAACTCGTCGGCGGTGATCGAGTCGGCCAGCGAGCAGCCCGCCCGCTGGTCCGGGATGAGCACGGTCTTGCCGGGGCTGAGGATCTTGGCGGTCTCGGCCATGAAGTGCACGCCGCAGAACACGATCGTGTCCTCGGGCGCGTCGGCGGCGATGCGCGACAACGCCAGCGAATCGCCGACGTGGTCGGCGACGTCCTGGATGGCCGGGACCTGGTAGTTGTGCGCCAGCAGCGTCGCGCCGCGCAAGTCGGCGAGCCGACGGACCTCGGCCGCCCACTCGGCGTCACCGTCGACGCCGGTATAGCCGGCGGGGCCGTCGCTGATTCGGACGGCCACATCGTCTGCGATCACACGGTCTAGAACCGTCATGCTGGGCACCTCAATCCCAAAACAGGTTTTCGACTTATAATCGAAAACATGCCCCATGCTAGCACTGCCCATGAAGTGCTCGCCGTCGTGTTCCAGGTTCGGCAGCTTGATTCCCCGCAACCCGCGCTTAACGTGCTGTTATGGCAGCGTGCACGCGAGCCGGAGCGCGGCAAGTGGTCGCTGCCTGGTGGCCGGCTCGGCGACGACGAGGACCTGACCAGCTCCGTTCGTCGCCAGCTCGCCGAGAAAGTGGATCTGCGTGAGCTTGCTCACCTCGAACAGCTCGCCGTGTTCTCCGACCCGCACCGGGTGCCCGCAACGCGCACGATCGCATCGACGTTCTTGGGCGCGGTGCCCTCCCCCGCGACGCCGGCGCTGCCGCCGGACACCAGGTGGCATCCGGTCAACGCGCTGCCGGAGATGGCGTTCGACCACGGGCCGATGGTTGACCATGCGCGCACCCGGTTGGTGGCCAAGATGTCCTACACCAACATCGGTTTTGCCTTGGCACCAACGGAGTTCGCAATGTCGACGCTGCGCGACATCTACGGCGCCGCGCTGGGCTACCAGGTGGATGCGACGAACCTGCAGCGGGTGCTGACGCGCCGGGGTGTCATCATCCCAACCGGTACCATCGCCCGCTCCGGCCGCAGCGGCGGCCGGCCGGCGGCACTGTACCGCTTCACCGACTCGCGGTATCGCGTAACCGACGAATTCGCCGCGTTGCGACCACCCGGGTGAGTCGACTGGATTCTTAGTGCCTTCTTAAGTAACAATGCCCGTTGGCCACAAAGGAGTGTCAATGGACCCAGCCAGCCTCGCCCAGGCGACGACCGGTGCCGACTGGATCGGATATGTGCCGCACGAGGACATGCGGCGCAGCCGTCCCATATTGCCGCCGAACGACCCGTTCTACCGGCCGCCACCGGGCTTCCAGCACGCCAAACCCGGCACGGTGCTGCGCTCGCGCGACGTGGAGCTGGCGTTCTTGGGGCTCGTTCCGCAGTGCTTCGCCGCCGTCCAGCTGCTGTATCGGACCACCGACAAGGACGGCGTGCCTGAGGCGGCGGTCACCACGGTGCTGGTCCCGGCCGAACCCGACCCGCGCACCCCGTGCCCGGTGATGTCCTACCAGTGCGCGATCGACGCGGTGAGCGCGCGCTGCTTCCCGTCCTACGCCTTGCGTCGCGGCGCCCACGCCGTCGGCGCGCTGCCTCAGTTCGAGCTCCTGATGGTGGCGGCCGCGCTCGCCGAGGGCTGGGCGGTCTCGGTGCCCGACCACGAGGGCAGCAACGGCATGTGGGGCACGCCCTACGAGCCGGGCTACCGGGTTCTCGACGGCATCCGCGCCGCGGTGACTTCCGACCGGCTCGGCCTGTCCCCCTCGGCGCCGATCGGACTGTGGGGATACTCCGGGGGCGGGCTGGCCTCGGCGTGGGCCGCCGAGGTGAGCGCCTCCTATGCGCCGGACCTGAACATCGTCGGCGCGGTGCTGGGCTCGCCCGTGGGCGACCTCGGCAGTACGTTCCGCCGGCTGAACGGCACCTTCTTTTCCGGCCTGCCAGCGCTCGTGGTGGCCGCGCTGGCCCACGTCTACCCCGACCTCGACGCGGTGATCCAGCGCCATGCCACCGAGGAGGGCCGCGCCCTGCTCGACTCGCTGGAGAAGATGACGACCGTCGCCGCGGTGCTGCGGATGGCGGGCCGCAACATGGCCTCCTACGTCAATCGGCCACTCGAGGAAATCCTCGAAACCCCGGCTGTGCAACACGTTTTCGCCGACATCAAGCTCGGCACGACGATCCCCACCCCGCCGGTGCTGATCGTCCAGGCGGTCCACGACAAGATCGTCTCGGTCAACGACATCGACGAACTCGTGGACACCTACAGCTCCGGCGGCGCGGCCGTCACCTACCACCGCGACATGTTCAGCGAACACATACTGCTGCATCCGATGTCGGCTCCGATGACATTGCGCTGGCTGCGGGAACGATTCAACGGCCGACCGCTCGGCGAGCACCGGCTGCGGACGACGTGGCCAACGTTGTTCAACCCGTCGACGTATCGCGGGATGGCCGCGCTGATAACGATCGCCGCGAAGATCATCACTGGCAGAACGGTCGAGCGCCGGCCGCTGTCGAAGTTCGACAGGCCGAAGCCGGCCGAGGTTTAACCGGCTCAGCGGTGCAGCACCGCCCCGCCGCCCGATTCGGCGGTCGCCAGCGCCCTAGGACGCGAAGTACCGAGCTCGATGTCACCGCGATGGCGGCGCACCGTGGCTCACAATGTGAGGGTGAAGACAGCGATCTGCGACATGCTCGGCATCGACATCCCGCTGGTGGCGTTCAGCCACTGCCGCGACGTGGTCGCCGCCGTCACCAACGCCGGCGGGTTCGGCGTGCTCGGCGCGACGACGTACACCCCCGATCAGCTCGAGCAGGAGCTCGCCTGGATCGATGGCGAGGTACGCGGCAGGCCGTACGGCGTCGACATCATCGTGCCGGAGAAGTCGGTCGGCAAGGGTCAGCGGCTGACCTCCGAGCAGTTCGCCGAGATGATCCCGGCCGAGCACCGCACCTACATCGACGCAATCCTGAAGGACCACGGCATCGAGCCGGCGCCCCGGACCCGACCGCCGCGGGTGTCGGTGTCCGATGACGCCGGCGAGCGGCTGCTCGAGGTCTCGTTTGCGCACCCGATCAAGTTGATCGCCAATGCGCTTGGCGTACCGCCGAAGTCGATGCTGGAGGCCGGCAAGTCAGCCGGCGTTCCGGTTGCCGCGCTGGTGGGCGCCAAGGAGCACGCGATCAAGCAGGTGCAGGCCGGCGTCGACATCCTCGTCGTGGAGGGCACCGAGGCCGGCGGGCACTGCGGCGAGGTGACGACGCTGGTGCTGGTGCCCGAAGTCATTGAAGCCATCGAGCCGATACGGCCGGTGCCGGTGCTGGCCGCCGGCGGGATCGTCACCGGCCGGCAGATGGCCGCCGCGGTCGCGCTCGGTGCGGCGGGCGCGTGGACCGGATCGGTGTGGCTGACGACCGACGAGGCGGAGACCGCGCCGTACACCAAGGCGCGCATGCTGGCGGCCACCTCGCGCGACACCGTGCGTTCGACATGCCGTACCGGCAAGCCGACCCGGCAGCTGCGCTCGGACTGGACCGACGCGTGGGAATCCGCGGACGCCCCCGACCCGCTGCCGATGCCGCTGCAGTCGATGATCAGTGAGCCCGCGCTGCGCCGCATCGACGCGCTGGCCGGCCGGGGCGATGAGGGCGCGCGCGCGTTGGCGACCTATTGGGTCGGCCAGGGCGTCGGGCTGATGAACGCGGTCAAGCCGGCGAAACAAGTGGTCTACGAGTTCGCCGAGGACTATCTCGCGGCGGCCGAGCGGCTAGCCGGCAGTCTCGGGGACTGACGCGTCGACGCCAAGATCGTCGTGCGCCGACCCGGCCGCCAGCGCGGCATAGGTCAGCGCCGCCGCCACCGCCGGCACCAGCAGCGTCGCCAATACCTGCAGCGGGGCGTGGCCGAAGAACACCGTCGGCGCCTCGGTGACATAGTGCACGCGGTGCTCGGGCGAAATCGGCGCGCCCGCGACGTCGACCGCGCCGTACCGCAACCGCGCCAGCGCCGCACCGCCGGCCGTCGCGGCGCCCGCCCCGGCAATGCCGCCCAGCGTCAGCGCGATGACCATCCACGGGCCGCGTTGCCGTCGCCACTGCCACACCAGCACCGCCGTCACCACGGCCGCCGAGGTGAGCAGCCCGACCATGATCACCGCGGAGACGAAGAAGTGGTCGGCCTCGCTGCCGAGGTACACGTGCACCCGGTCGCCCTTTCTGGTCAGCGCGACCGCCCCGTGCACCGGCGGTGCCAGAACCGCCCACGCCGCGCCGATCAGCGCGCCCGCGACCGCCATCGCGACCACCACCGCCAGCAGTCGCCTCATCGCTTCACGTCCAAGTCCGTCGAATCCACCCGGCCGTGTCGCGAGCACTGCGCCCACCAACCGTCGGGCCGCACCTGTACGACCATGCGTCGCCCGCATTCGGCGCAGAACCGCGGCGGCTCCAGGCCGAGCCGCGCGGCGGTCGGCGTGTCGCCGCCTTCCGGTTCGCCGGTGTAGGCGTTGAACGTCGGCGTCATTCCTACAGCGTGCCTACAGCGTGGCGTTGAGCGCCTTGATGGGCATCTGGAGATCGTCGAGCAGCTCGAGGTCGGCCTCGGCCGGGCGGCCCAGCGTGGTGAGGTAGTTCCCGACGATCACGGCGTTGATGCCGCCGAGAATGCCCCGCTTGGCACCGAGGTCGCCGAGCGTGATCTCGCGGCCGCCGGCGAAGCGCAGCATCGTGCGCGGCAGCGCGAGCCGGAACGCGCCCACCGCCTTCAGCGCCTCCGACGCCGGCAACACGTCGAGGTCGCCGAACGGTGTTCCGGGGCGCGGGTTCAGGAAGTTCAGCGGCACCTCGTCGGGTTCGAGTTCGGCCAGGTTCGCCGCGAATTCGGCTCGCTGCTCGAGGGTTTCGCCCATGCCGAGGATGCCGCCGCAGCACACTTCCATGCCGGCGTCGCTGACCATCCGAAGCGTGTCCCAGCGTTCCTCCCACGTGTGGGTGGTCACCACGTTGGGGAAGAAGGACCGCGCGGTCTCGAGGTTGTGGTTGTAGCGGTGCACGCCCATCTCCGCGAGCTGCTTGACCTGCTGTCGGGTGAGCATGCCCAGCGAACAGGCGATCTGGATGTCGACCTCGTCGCGGATCGCCTCGATGCCCGCGGCGACCTGTGCCAGCAGCCGCTCGTCCGGGCCGCGCACCGCGGCGACGATGCAGAATTCGGTGGCTCCGGTCTTGGCCGTCTGCTTGGCCGCCTCGACAAGGCTCGCAACATCGAGCCACGCGCTGCGCACCGGCGACGAGAACAGGCCCGACTGGGAGCAGAAGTGGCAGTCCTCCGGACAGCCGCCGGTCTTCAGGCTGATGATGCCCTCGACCTCCACCTCCGGCCCGCACCAGCGCATCCGCACCTGGTGGGCCAGGGCCAGCAGCTCGTCGAGCCGGTGGTCGGGCAGCCGCAGCACGCGCAGCGTCTGGTCCTGGTCTAGGCCCTCGCCGCGGTCAAGCACCTGCTCGCGAGCCTGCGCCAGAATGTCGCTCACCCGTCGCCTCCTCAAACTTGAACGCCGTTCAGGTTAAGGTACGGGGCCAGGGTGAAGCGACCGGGAGGGGGCCAAGCCGCGTGCAGCTGCACAAACGGGACCTGGTCGATGCCGCCACCGCGATCCTGGACAACTACGGGATCGCCGACCTGACGATGCGCCGCTTGGCGCGTGAGCTCGACGTGTCTCCCGGCGCGCTGTACTGGCATTTCGGGAACAAGCAGCAGCTGCTCGGCGCGGTCGCCGACCGGATCCTGCAGCCCAGCGTCGAGGTGAATTCGGCGTGTCCGGCGGCGTGGCCCGATCGCGTCGCCACGCTATGCGAACGGCTGCGCGACGCGCTGCTGTCGCACACCGACGGCGCCGAACTGGTGTCGGCGAGTTTCGCCGCCGGGCAGTCGCGGGTGGCGGGCGAGATCCTCGCGCGGCTCGCCGACGCGGCAGCGGAGGCGGGCGTCGACCCCGGGCAGGCCGAGCTGGCCGCCCGCACGGTCCTGTACTACGTGCTGGGCTTCACCGTCGACGAGCAGTCCCGGCTGCAGTGGGACGCCGCCGGCGCGCAGATGCCGGACGGGCAGTCGGTGTTGTGCACCGATCCGAACCGGCGCTTCAGATTTGGGCTGCGGCTGCTGATCGACGGTATCGCCGCGCGCCGGTCGGCGCCGGCGCGCCGAAAGTGACGTTTTGCAGAGGAAGTGCGAGTACGGCCGGCAAAACGTCGGTCTCGGCGCACGGGTGTCAGCCGATCGGGTACTCGATGCGCTTGTTGCCGTCCCAGCGGCGCAACCCGACGATGTCGCCCTTGATCTCACGGGTCAGCTTGCGAACGGTCAGCGCCCGTGCGAGCTGCCCGGGCTCCACCCGCCGCGCCAATGTGACGTGCGGAGTCCATTGGCCGGCAAGGGTGTTCGGCGCCGGTCCGGGAGTCAGATAGGGCAGGCACACGCGCAGCGCCTCGGCTTGCACCGCGAGCAGTTCGGCCGACGCGACGACCAGCCGCACCAATACGAACGTCGAGCCACCGAACAGCATCGGCGCGCCGACCACGCAGCGCAGCGGCAACCGTCGGGTCACCGCGACGAGCGGCTCGTCGACGTCGGGCGCGACATCGTCGGCGACGATCATCGTGACGTGCGGCCGGCTGGTGAGCGCCGGGCTGCGCAGCCCCAACTCGGACAGTCGTTCCCACACCCGTCGAATCGCCGACTCGGTGTCCGGGTCGAAGAGCAACTCGACGGAGTGGACCATGTCAGCCGATCAGCCCCTTGACCCAATCCGGGTCGAACGCCGATGCGCTCATCGCGGCGAACTCTGCTCTGGTCAGCGTCCCGGCGCCGGCGGGCAACGCCGCGCGCAGCGGCGCCAGCCTAGAAAGCGCCTCCCGATTGGACTCCGCGACCGTGCCGGGCCGGGCCGGCCATCCGCCGATGACCAGGCCCGCGCATGAAAGACACTGTGTGGCAAGGGCTTCGATCGTCAGTGCGGTGTGGTTGAGTGTTCCGAGCTGCGCCGAGACCACCACAAGCACCGGTGCCGCCAGGTCGACGGCGAGGTCGCGCAGCGTCACACCGCGGGAGCCCAGCTCGACCAGCAGGCCGCCGGCGCCCTCGACGAGCGTCAGTTGTCCCGGGCGGTCCAGCCGGCGGATCGCGGTGACGAGTTGACGGCGCGTGGGCAACGGAAGACCGGCCCGTGCGGCGGCCGCCGCCGGCGCCAGCGGGTCGGGATAGCGCGCCACCGCGGCCAGCTCGGTGACACCGGCAAGCCGGCGCACGTCCGCCAGGTCATCGTCGCCGTCGGCGGTGCCGGTCTGCACCGGCTTGCACACCGCGACCTCAAGGCCCGCCGACAGCGCGCAGCCGGCCAGCGCGGCGGTCGCCACCGTCTTGCCGACGCCCGTGTCGGTGCCGGTGACGACGAGGACGCTCACGCGCGCGCCGTCAACACTTCCGTCAGCACGCGGCGCGCCAGGTCCAGCTCGTCGTCGCTGAGCGACGCCCGTGCGGTCAGCCGCAGCCGCGACGTGCCGGCCGGGACCGACGGCGGCCGGAAGCAGCCAACTCGCACACCGCGGTCCAGGCACGCGGTCGCCGCGGCCACCGCGGTCTCGGGCTGCCCGAGGATCACCGACACCACCGCCGACTCCGGTCGCTCGGCGACCCCGCAGCCGGCGGCCAGCGCGGCCGCGTTGCCCAACACCTTCGCGGGCAGGTCTGGCCGCGCGATCAGCAGGCGCAGTGCGGCCAGCGCCGCGCCGACCGCCGCCGGCGCCAGGCCGGTGTCGAAGATGAACGGCCGCGCCGCGTCGATCAGGTGATCCCGCACCGGCGCCGGCCCCAGCACCGCGCCGCCCTGGCTGCCCAGCGCCTTGGACATCGTCGTGGTCATCACCACATTCGGCGCCCCGGCCAGCCCGACCTCGTGCAGCAGGCCGCGCCCGCCGGTGCCCCGCACCCCGAACCCGTGCGCCTCGTCGACGATCATCAGCGCGCCGTGGCGGCGGCAGACGTCGTGCAACCGCAGCAGCGGAGCGAGCCGGCCGTCGGCGCTGAACACCGAGTCGGTGATCACGACCGCGCGCGGCTCGGTGCGGCCGGCCAAGGCGGCCTCGACGGCGCCGACGTCGCGGTGCGGGGCGACCACCACCCGGGCCCGCGACAGCCGGCACGCATCGACCAGCGATGCGTGGCTGTGCGCGTCGGACACCACCAGCGAACCGGCACCGGATAGCCCGGCGACCGCCGCGAGATTCGCGGTGTACCCCGACGAGAACACCAGCGCCGATTCGGCGCCGACGAATTCGGCCAGCGCGGTCTCGAACGCCTCGTGCAGCTCGGTGTTGCCGGTCACCAGCCGGGACCCCGTCGACCCGGCGCCCCAAACCCGCAGCGCGTCGACGCCGCCGTCGATCACGGCCGGATGCTGGGACAACCCGAGGTAGTCGTTGGACGCCAGGTCCAGTTCCGATGCGACGGCCGGACGCGGCCGAATGGATCGGCGCAGACCGGCGTGCCGGCGCTGCCGCTCGACCTCGTCGAGCCACGCCAATGGCGAAGCAATGCCGGTACCGCCGGCCCCCGCGAGGCGACCGGGGGAAAGCTGGGTCATCGCGCCCTACCCTAAGCGACCGGCCACGTTGACCATGGCCGAGGTGATCCGGTCGACCTCATCGGGGGTGCAGATGTAGGGCGGCATCGCGTAGACGAGATTGCGGAACGGCCGCAGCCACACGCCGTTGTCGAGCGCCGCGGGGGTCGCGACGGTCAGGTCGACCGGTCGATCCATCTCGATCACGCCGATCGCGCCGCGCACCCGAACGTCGGTGACCCCCGCCACCCTGCGCGCGCGCTGCAGACCCGAGCTCAGTCCCGCTTCGATCGCCCGCACCCGGCCGTGCCAGTCCTGGCCGAGCAACAGCTCCACGGAGGCCACCGCGACCGCACAGGCCAGCGGGTTGGCCATGAACGTGGGGCCGTGCATCAGAGCGCCGGGCTCGTGCGTGCCAATCGTGTCGGCGATCTCGCGGGTGCACAGCGTGGCGGCCAGCGTGATGTAGCCGCCGGTCATCGCCTTGCCGACGCACATGATGTCGGGGGTCACGCCGGCGTGGTCGGCGGCGAACAACGCGCCGGTACGGCCGAAACCGGTGGCGATCTCGTCGAAGATCAGCAGTACATCGTGGCGGCGGCAGGCGTCGCGAAGGTCGACCAGATACCGGGGGTCGTGAAACCGCATGCCGCCCGCGCCCTGCACCACCGGCTCAACCACCACGGCCGCCAGCTGGCCGGCGTGCTCGGCCAGCTGCTTTTCGAACGCGGCGCCGTACTGGGGGTCATAGTCGGTCGGAACCTGCGGCGCGAACACCTGACGGGCCAGCACGTCGGTCCACAGCGCGTGCATGCCGCCCTCGGGGTCGCAAATGCTCATCGGCGTGAACGTGTCGCCGTGGTAGCCACCCCGCCACGTCATCAAGCGGTGTTTGGCGGGGCGGCCGAGGCTGCGCCAGTACTGCAGCGCCATCTTGACCGCGACCTCCACCGACACCGAGCCGGAGTCGGAGAAGAAGACCGTCTCGAGCCCGTCGGGGGTGATCTGCACCAGCAGCTGCGCCAGCCGGGCGGCCGGTGCGTGCGTGAGGCCGCCGAACATCACGTGGTTCATCGTGGCGAGCTGGTCGGTGATCGCCGCGTCCAGCGCCGGATGGCCGTGACCGTGAATAGCGGTCCACCACGAGCTCATCGCGTCGAGCACGTCGGTCGGTCGGCCGTCGCGGATCACTGTCAGGCGGGCGCCGTGCGCGCCGACGGCCACGACGGGCGACACGGCGTCGGCGCCGATCTTGCCGTAGGGGTGCCAGACGTGGGCGGAATCGATCGCGCTGATTTCCGCGGGGGTCAAGGCAAACACGGCAAATGAGCCTAATGCAGCAGCAATGTCCGGACCGTTAATCATTTGCTCAGGTGCCCCGAAAGCGCGTGCCGCGGCAGGTGTCGGCACATCGCCTTCGGTACATTGAGGTGCGATCATGATTACGCTCACCCCGACCAGGCCGGCGCCATCGACCGCTTCGGCGCCCGCCCCGGCGGCCATCAACGGCTCCCGGGACTCGGGGTCCTACCGACACGATCTGGACGGTCTGCGCGGCATCGCGATCGCGCTCGTCGCGATGTTTCACGTGTGGTTTGGTCGGGTTTCGGGCGGCGTCGACGTCTTTTTGGTGCTGTCGGGATTCTTCTTCGGCGGCCGGATGGTGCGCGCCGCGCTGAACCCCAGCGCGTCGTTGTCACCGCGCCCGGAGCTGATCCGGCTGGTTCGCCGGCTGCTTCCGGCGCTCGTCATGGTGCTTGCTGCGTCGGCCCTGCTGACCATTGTGGTGCAGCCGGAGACACGCTGGGAAACGTTTGCTGATCAAAGTCTGGCAAGCCTGGGCTATTACCAGAATTGGGAATTGGCGAACACCGCGGCAAGCTATTTGAAGGCCGGCGAGGCGGTCAGCCCGCTGCAGCACATCTGGTCGATGTCGGTGCAGGGTCAGTTCTATGTCGCCTTCCTGATGCTCATCGTCGGATTTGCCGCGGTGTCTCGCCGCGTTCTTGGCAAATACATGCGCATTTCACTTGTGCTGCTGTTGACGGCGATGACGGTCGGGTCGTTCGTGTTCGCGATATTTGCTCAGCAGGCCAATCAGGCCACCGCCTACTACAACAGTTTCGGCCGGGCGTGGGAGTTGTTGGTCGGCGCGCTGATCGGCGCGCTGATCCCGTACATCGGCTGGCCGATGTGGCTGCGAACCGCGCTTGCGACGCTTGGGCTGGCCGCGATCGTGTCGTGCGGCGCGCTGATCGACGGGGTGCGCGAGTTCCCCGGACCGTGGGCGCTGGTGCCGGTCGGCGCGACGGTGTTGTTGATCCTGTCCGCCGCCAACCGGCAATCCGATCCGCGCCTGCGCGACCGGATGCCGGTGCCCAACCGGCTGCTGGCCAGCCGGCCATTCGTCGCGCTCGGTGCGCTGGCGTACTCGCTGTACCTGTGGCATTGGCCGGTACTGATCTTCTGGCTGTCCGCCACCGGGCGAGCCCACGCCAAACTCGTCGACGGCGCCCTGGTGCTGCTGCTGTCGGGCGGGCTGGCGTACCTCACCAACCGGTACGTCGAGAAACCGCTGCGCTATCGCGCCGCCTCGAGCACCGCGCCCGCCCGCACGGTGCCGTTGCGGGTGCGGTTCCGCCGCCCCACGATTGTGATCGGCTCGGCGGTCGCGCTGCTTGGCGTGACGTTGACGGCGACGTCGTTCACCTGGCGCGAGCACGTGATCGTGCTGCGCGCCAACGGCAACGAGCTGGCGGGGCTGAGCGCGCGCGACTACCCGGGTGCGCGCGCGTTGATTGAGCACGCGAAGGTGCCCATGCTGCCGATGCGGCCCACCGTGCTGGAAGCCAAGAAGGACCTGCCCGAGACCACCACGGACGGCTGCATCAGCGACTTCGGCGACATGTCGATCCGCAACTGCGAGTACGGCGACAAGACCGCCGCCCGCACCATCGCGCTGGCCGGCGGCTCGCATGCCGAACACTGGATCACCGCGCTGGACCTGCTGGGCCGGCTGCACCATTTCAAGGTCATCACCTACCTGAAGATGGGCTGCCCGCTGTCGACCGAGGAGATCCCGATCATCGTCGGCGACAACCTTCCCTACCCGCAGTGCCGCAACTGGGTGCACGACGTGATGGCGAGGCTTGTGACGGACCATCCGGATTATGTGTTCACCAACAGCACCCGTCCGCGTTACTATCCCCAGCCCGGCGACGTGATGCCAGACAGCTATGTGGGCATCTGGGATATCTTGTCGCGCAACATGATCGGCATTCTCGGCATGCGTGACACGCCGTGGATGACGCGTGACGGCCGCCCGAACCAACCCGCCGACTGCCTGGCCGAAGGGGGCAACGCGACCTCCTGCGGGATGAAGCGCACCGATGTGCTCGACGACCACAACCCGACTCTGGACATCGTTGCGCACTATCCGTTGCTGAAACCACTGGACATGACCGAAGCGGTGTGCCGCACGGACATCTGTCGCGTCGTCGAAGGAAACGTGTTGATATATCACGATTCCCACCACCTGTCCGCCACCTATGTGCGCAGCATGGCACCCGAGCTCGGCCGACAGATCGCCGCGGCGACCGGCTGGTGGTGACAGCTCGCGCGGCCCGAGCGGGCCGCCGATAAGGTCGAAGAATGTCCTCGCCCGCACGCGCCGCCACAACCACGGCCGACACCGCACCCCGGCTGCCGACCGTGTGGCCCGGCACGCCGTATCCGCTCGGCGCGACCTACGACGGCGCGGGCACCAACTTCTCGCTGTTCTCCGAGGTCGCCGACAAGGTCGAACTGTGCCTGATCGATCAGGACGGCGCCGAGGAGCGCATCCGCCTCGACGAGGTCGACGGCAACGTGTGGCACGCGTACCTGCCGACGGTCACCCCGGGCCAGCAGTACGGCTTCCGGGTGCACGGCCCGTGGGACCCGGCCAAGGGGCTGCGGTGCGACCCGAGCAAGCTGCTGCTTGACCCGTACGGCAAGTCGTTCACCGGCAACTTCGACCGTGGTCCGGCGCTGTTCTCCTACGACCTCAAAAACCACGACGACGCGGCCTCCGGCCCGCCGCCCGGGCTGGACTCGCTGGGCCACACCATGACCAGCGTGGTGATCAACCCGTTTTTCGACTGGCAGTCCGACCGCTCGCCGCGCACGCCGTATCACGAGACGATCATCTACGAGGCCCACGTGAAGGGGATGACGAAAACCCATCCGGGCATCCCAGAAGAGCTTCGCGGCACCTACGCCGGCCTGGCACATCCGGTCATCATCGACCACCTCAAGTCGCTGAACGTGACGGCGATCGAATTGATGCCGGTGCACCAGTTCATGCAGGATCACCGGCTGCTCGACATGGGGCTGCGCAACTACTGGGGCTACAACACGTTCGGGTTCTTCGCCCCGCACCACGAGTACGCGTCGGTGCAGCACGCGGGCGGCGCGGCGGCCGAGTTCAAGACCATGGTGCGGTCGTTTCACGAGGCGGGCATCGAGGTGATCCTCGATGTGGTTTACAACCACACCGCCGAGGGCAGTCAGCTGGGGCCCACCATCAACTTCCGGGGCATCGACAACGCCGCCTACTACCGGCTGCTCGACGAGGATTTGCGCTATTACAAGGACTACACCGGCACCGGCAACAGCCTCAACGCCCGGCATCCGCACACGCTGCAGCTGATCATGGACTCGCTGCGGTACTGGGTGCTGGAGATGCACGTGGACGGTTTCCGGTTCGACCTGGCCGCGACGCTGGCCCGCGAGCTGCACGAGGTGGACCGGCTGTCGGCGTTCTTCGACCTGATTCAGCAGGACCCGGTGGTCAGCCAGGTCAAGCTGATCGCCGAGCCGTGGGACGTCGGCGAGGGCGGCTACCAGGTGGGTAACTTCCCCGGCCTGTGGACCGAGTGGAACGGCAAGTACCGTGACACCGTCCGCGACTATTGGCGCGGCGAGCCGGCCACGCTAGGCGAGTTCGCGTCAAGGCTGACCGGATCGTCGGACCTGTACGAGGCCACCGGTCGGCGCCCCGGCGCCAGCATCAACTTCGTCACCGCCCACGACGGGTTCACGCTGCACGATCTGGTCTCCTACAACGAGAAGCACAACGACGCCAACGGCGAGGGCAACCGCGACGGCGAAAGCCACAACCGGTCGTGGAACTGCGGTGTCGAGGGACCGACCGGCGACCCGGCCATCGTCGAGCTGCGGTGCCGTCAGATGCGCAACTTCTGGGTCACCCTGATGCTGTCGCAGGGCACCCCGATGGTGCTGCACGGCGACGAGATGGGCCGCACCCAGCGCGGCAACAACAATGCGTACTGCCAAGACAACGAGTTGTCGTGGATGGACTGGTCGCTGACCGAGACGAACAGCGACCTGCTCGAATTCACCCGTCGCGTGACGAAATTCCGTAGCGAACATCCGGTTTTCCGGCGTCGCCGGTTCTTCGCGGGCACCCCGATTCGCAGCGGCGATCAACTCCGCGACATCGCGTGGCTGACGCCCGCGGGCCACGAAATGACCCCGGCCGACTGGGGCGCGGGGTTCGGCAAGAGCATCGCGGTGTTCCTCAACGGCGAGGCCATTCCCGAACCGGACGCGCGGGGCGAACGGATCGTCGACGACTCGTTCCTGTTGTGCTTCAACGCACACGACAACGCCCTGGATTTCGTTGTCCCCGAAGGTGTCTACGGCAAGGAGTGGACGGCAGACCTGGACACCTCCCATCCGGTGGGTGACACCGAGCTGGTGGTGCAGGCAGGCGAGAAGATTTCCATCCCCGGCCGTTCGGTGCTGGTTTTGCGCAAGACGGCGTAACCATGCCCGAGCCGCTGGCGACCTATCGGCTGCAGTTGCGAGGCGATGCCTTCACCTTTGCCGACGCGGTGGAGCTGCTGGACTACCTCGACGAGCTCGGCGTCTCCCACCTATACCTGTCGCCGATCCTGACCGCGGTGTCCGGTTCGGCGCACGGCTATGACGTCACCGACCCGACCAAGGTGTCGCAGTCACTCGGTGGCGCCGACGGGTTGGCGCGGTTGTCGGCCGCGGCGAAGGCCCGCGGCATGGGCCTGATCGTCGACATCGTGCCCAACCACGTCGGCGTCGATCCGCCGGACCAGAATCCGTGGTGGTGGGATGTGCTGCGGCACGGCCGGGACTCGCCGTACGCGACGTTCTTCGACATCGACTGGGGCCTCGACCCCGATCGCCGGATCGTGTTGCCGCTGTTGGGCTCCGACGACGACGTCTCGCGTCTGCACGTCGACGCCGACGTGCTGCGGCTCGACGGGCTGGCGTTGCCGATCGCGCCGGGCACCGGTGGCGGAACCGGGCCTGAGGTGCACGACCGTCAGCACTACCGGCTCGTCGGCTGGCGGCGCGGGGTGTGCGGGTATCGCCGGTTCTTTGCGATCACGTCGCTGGCCGGGCTGCGCCAGGAAGATCGAAGCGTGTTCGAAGCTACGCACGTCGAGGTGGCGCGCTGGTTTTCGGCGGGGTTGGTCGACGGAGTGCGGGTCGATCATCCCGACGGTTTGGCTGATCCGACGGGCTATTTGAGGTGGCTGCGGGAATTGGTCGGGCCGGACGCGTGGATCGTGGTGGAGAAGATCCTGGCCGTCGACGAGCCGTTGGAGCCGTCGTTGCCGGTGGCCGGCACCACGGGCTATGACGCGCTGCGTGAGATCGGCGGGCTGTTCATCGACCCGTCGGGGGCGGCCCCGCTGACTTCGCTGTACGAGTCGGCGGCTGTCGGCTACGCCGCAATGCCGCTGCTGGCGCGGGAATTGAAGGCCAACGTGGTCGTGAACACGCTGGCCAGCGAGCTGGGACGGCTGCGGCGCGCGATCGTCGGGGCCACCGGCGTCGACCATGCGGACCTGCCAGCGGCGCTGGCCGCGCTGGTCGGTCACATCGGCGTGTACCGATCCGACTACCGCGGGCTCTCGTCGGTGACACCCGAGGCGGTGGCCACCACGGTGTGCGAGGCGCCCGAGCTCGCCGACCCGCTCGAGGTGATCGCCGCCGCGCTCGCGACGGGCTCCGAACCGGCGACGCGCTTTCAGCAGCTGTGCGGCGCGGCGACGGCGAAGGCGATCGAGGACTGCCTGTTCTACCGCGACGCCCGGCTGGTGTCACTCAACGAAGTCGGCGGTGAGCCACAACGATTCGGCGTCAGCGCCGCGGAGTTCCATCAGCGCGCCGCCGTGCGCGCCCGGCTGTGGCCGCACACGATGTCGGCGCTGTCGACCCACGACACCAAGCGGGGCGAGGACGTCCGGGCTCGGATCGGGGTGCTTTCACAGGTGTCGTCACTGTGGGCGCGGTTCGTCGCCGCCTGGCAGCAACGAGCGCCGTCGCCCGACGCCGCGACTGGACTATTCTTGTGGCAGAACATTTTCGGCGTGTGGCCCGCGGACGGCGACGTCACCGCCGAGCTGCGTGAGCGGCTGCATGCCTACGTCGAGAAGGCGATCCGCGAGGCCGCCGTTCACACCACGTGGAACGATCCCGACAGCGATTTCGAGAGTGCCGTGCACGATTGGCTCGACACCGTGATCGACGGGCCGGTCGCCGCAGAGCTCACCGAATTCGTCGCACGGCTCGATCCGCACGCGCGCAACGATGCGCTCGGGCAGAAGCTCGTGCAATTGACCGCGCCGGGCATCCCGGACGTCTACCAGGGCACCGAGCTGTGGGAGGACAGCCTCGTCGACCCGGACAACCGGCGGCCGGTCGACTTCGCGGCGCGGCGCAAAGCGCTTGCGGCGCTGGATCACCCGAAGCTCAGGGTGACCACCGAGGCCCTGCGGCTGCGCCGGCGCCGTGCGGACAGCTTCCTGATCGGCGGATACATCCCGGTGCTGGCCACCGGGCCGGCACATGAGCACCTGATCGCATTCGGCCGCGGCGACGACGTGGTGGTGGCGGTGAGCCGGTGGACGGTGCGGCTGGCCGAAAAGGGCTGGCGTGATACGGCTTTGCCGCTGCCCGACGGGCAATGGGTGGAGCTGCTCGGCGGGCGCCGGTGCAGCGGCGCGGCACCGGCCGCCGAGCTGTTCGCCGAGCTGCCGGTGGCGCTGCTGGAGCGCGAGCCGGGGGCAGGAGCGATGGAGGCAGCTCCCGCCCTCGGGGCGGGGGCACAGCTCGGGGACGAGCACCGTGCGTGAATTCGCGGTATGGGCGCCGCTGCCGCAGCTCGTGCGGTTGGACGTCGACGGGCAATTGCACGACATGGCCCGCGGCGGCGACGACTGGTGGCGCGCAACGGTGCCGGCCCGGCCCGACGCCCGTTACGGCTTCGTGCTCGACGAGGATGCGACGGTGCTGCCCGACCCCCGGTCGCCCCGGCAGCCCGACGGCGTTCACGAGCGTTCGCAGCTGTGGGAACCGGACCCACAGGCGTGGACGGACGGCGACTGGTCCGGGCGCCCGATCGCCGGCTCGGTGATCTACGAACTGCACATCGGCACGTTCACACCCGACGGCACGCTGGACGCCGCGATCACCAAGCTGGACCATCTGGTCGGCCTCGGTGTCGATTTCGTCCAGCTGATGCCCGTGAACGCGTTCAACGGCACGCACGGCTGGGGGTATGACGGCGTGCTGTGGTACGCCGTGCACGAACCATACGGCGGCCCGGATGCGTTGGTGCGCTTCATCGACGCGTGTCACAACCGCGGGCTGGGGGTGCTGATCGATGCCGTGTTCAACCACCTCGGACCGTCGGGGAACTATCTGCCGCGGTTCGGCCCGTACCTGTCGTCGGCGCGCAACCCGTGGGGTCAGGCGATCAACCTGGCCGGGCCGCACGCCGACGAGGTGCGGCGCTACATCATCGACTGCGCGCTGCGCTGGATGCGCGTATTCCATGCCGACGGGCTGCGGCTGGATGCCGTGCACGCGCTGGTCGACACCACCGCCATTCACATTCTCGAGGAACTCGCCGCCGAAACCGATGCGCTGGCACACCAGTTGGGCCGGCCGTTGTCGCTGATCGGCGAGAGCGACCGCAACGACCCGCGGCTGATCACTGGGCGTCACCGCGGCGGGTATGGCCTGGCGGCGCAGTGGGACGACGACATCCACCACGCCATCCACAGCGCGGTGTCGGGCGAACGGCAGGGCTACTACGCCGATTTCGGCTCGCTGGAAACCCTGGCCACGACGCTGCAGAACGGCTATTTCCACGCCGGCACGTATTCGTCGTTCCGCGGCCGCCGCCACGGCCGCCCGTTGGACAAGTCGACGATTCCCGCTACCAGCCTGATGGCCTACAGCACCACTCACGACCAGGTGGGCAACCGCGCCGTCGGCGATCGCCCGTCACAGAATTTGGACTTCGGCCAGCTCGCAATCAAGGCCGCGCTGGTGCTCGCATCACCCTATACCGCAATGATTTTCATGGGCGAGGAGTGGGGCTCGTCGCGGCCGTTCCAGTTCTTCAGCGCACATCCCGAGCCGGAGCTGGCGCGAGCCACCGCCGAGGGCCGCAAGCGGGAGTTCGCCGAACACGGCTGGGACACCGACGATATTCCCGATCCGCAAGACCCGCAGACCTTCCTGCGGTCCAAGCTCGACTGGGACGAGGTCCGAATCGGCGAGCACGGTCGGTTGTTGAGCGTGTACCGCGATCTGATTGCGTTGCGGCACAAGGAGCCTGACCTGGCCGACCCATGGCTGCAGCACCTGTGGGTTGATTATGACGAGCAACAGCGGTGGATCGCGATGCGCCGCGGCCCGCTGGTGATCGCCTGCAACATCGGAACCGACGCCGCGACGGTGCCATTCACCGGCGAGGTCGTGTTGGCCTGGGACGATCCCGACGTGCGGGCCGATGCCGTGACGCTACCGGGCCATTCGTTCGCGATATTGCGGGAAGCCCGACCCAGCGCGATGGCGGCTACGGATTGATCAGATACCGGTAGGCCTGCGAATCGGGCTTGAGTTGTTCGACGTCGATGTCGGAAGCCGCCATGCGGGTCAACAGACCGTCGAGATCCTCCGCCGAGCCCAGCTCGATGCCGATCAGCGCGGGGCCGGTCTCTCTGTTGTTGCGCTTGACGTACTCGAACAGGGTGATGTCATCGTTGGGTCCGAGCACCCCGTCGAGGAACCGCCGCAGCGCGCCGGGTTCCTGCGGGAAGTTGACCAGGAAGTAGTGCTTCAGGCCGAGGTGGACCAGGGAGCGCTCGAGAATCTCGCCGTAGCGCGACACGTCGTTGTTGCCGCCGGAGATCAGGCAGACCACCGTCGAATCCGGGTCGATCTGGTCGGTCTCCATCAGCGCCGCGACCGAGAGCGCGCCGGCCGGCTCGGCGATGATGCCCTCGTTCTGATACAGGTCGAGCATCGCGGTGCAGACCGCGCCCTCGTCGACCGGCGTCACCGCCACCATGTCATCGGCGGCGGCCAGCGCGGCATAGGGCAGCGCGCCGGCCCGGTTCACCGCCGCACCGTCGACGAACTGGTCGACGTGTTCCAACGTCACCGGCTCACCCGCGGCGAGCGCGGCGATCATCGCGGCCGCACCCGCGGGCTCGACGCCCAGCACCGACGTGGTAGTGGTCCGCTCGGCGAGATAGGTGGTGATGCCGGCGACGCAGCCGCCACCGCCCACCGGCACCACCACCAAATCGGGTTCGCCGTCGAGCTGTTCGAGGATCTCCGCGGCGATCGTGCCCTGCCCGGCGATCGTGCGCAGGTCGTCGAACGGGTGTACCAGCGTCGCGCCGGTGCGCTCCACGTCCTCGAGGGCCGCGGTGGCCGCCAGGTCGTAGGTGGAGCCCACCGCGATCAGCTCGATGAAGTCGCCGCCGTGGAAACGAATCCGGTCGCGCTTCTGCTTGGGCGTCTTGGCCGGCACGTAAACCCTGCCGTGGACACCCATCGACCGGCAGGCGTGGGCGAAGCCCTGCGCGTGATTGCCGGCGGACGAACACACCACGCCGGCGGCGATCTCGTCGGCGGACAACTGCATGAGCAGGTTGTAGGCGCCGCGCAGCTTGTAAGAGCGCACCGACTGTAGGTCCTCGCGCTTGAGGTAGACGGTGGCGCCGGTCGCCGCGGAGAGCCGCTCGCTGATCTGCAGCGGGGTCGGCGCGACGACCCCGGCAATTCGCTCGGCCGCCGCGTCGATGTCGGCCGCGGTCAGCGGCCCACCGCGGTGGCTCAGGCTCAGTTCAGCGGACACCCGCCAATGGTGTCATGAGACCGGCGTGAGCACGAAGACGGGGATCTGGCGATCGGTCTTGGTCTGGTAGTTGGCGTAGTCCGGCCACGCCTGCACGGCGCGTTCCCACCACCGGGCCTTCTCGTCGCCGAAGACCTCGCGCGCCTCGTAGTCGCGGGTGACGGTGCCGTCCTGCAGCTCGACGCGCGGGTTCGCCTTGAGGTTGTAGTACCAGACCGGATTCTGCGGCGCGCCGCCCAGCGACGCGACAACCGCATACTCGCCGTCGTGCTCCACCCGCATCAGCGGCGTCTTGCGCAGTTTGCCGGTCTTGGCACCGACGGTGGTCAGCAGGATCACCGGCTTGCCCTGCAAGTCGGTGCCGTCTTTACCGCCGGACTCCATGTACTTCTCGGCCTGTTCGCGGGACCAATCGAGAGGGCTGGGTGCATATTCTCCGGATAGTGGCATGCGACCAGCTTAGACCGGCTATTGAAGCGGTCGCGGCAAGGTTTGGAGCAGCGGCCTCGACGTGACATGCCCACTGAGCTCGGTCATGGTTCGTGCACGAGAGGCCCCGGCTCGGCGGCGTAGAGTTCCTCGATTTCTGCGGCGTACTTCTCGTTGATCGGCTTGCGTTTGAGCTTCATCGTCAACGTGATCTCCTCGCCGCCGGGCTCCCAGAACGTCGGCAGCACCCGGAAGCGCTTGATCTGCTCGACCCGGGACAGTTTCGCGTTGCCCTCGGCCACCCCGGCGGCGATCCGGGCGATCAACTCCGGGTCGGATGCCAGTGTTTGCGGCGACGCGTCGGCAAGCCCCCGCTGCGCGGCGTACGGTCCGGCCGACTCGGCGTCGAGCACGATCAGCCCGGTGTTGTACGGGCGGGCGTCGCCGAGAGCGATGATCACGCCGATCAGCGGGCACGCCGCCTTGATCGTGTTCTCGATATTGGCGGGCGACATGTTCTTGCCGCCGGCGTTGATGATCAACTCCTTCTTGCGGTCGACCACCCGCAAGTGGCCATCATCGTCCATCTCGAAGATGTCGCCGGTGTGTAGCCAACCGTCCTTGTCGATCGCCTCGGCGGTCTTCCGCGGCTCCTTGCGATAACCCTTCATGACCAGGGGACCCCGGATCAGCAATTCGCCGTCGTCGGCGATCCTGCCTTCCAGTCCCGGCAGCAGCTTGCCCACGGTGCCCAGTCGCGCGTCGGACGGATGGGCCACGGTGGCAATGCAACTCAGTTCCGACATGCCCCACACCTCGGAGATGGGGATGCCGAGCCCGGCAAAGAATCCCAGCGTCTCCTTCGGGATCGGGGCGGCACCCGACACGGCGCCCCTGAGCTGGTCAAGACCCAGCCTGGCCCGCAGCTTCGACAGCACCAACTCGTCGGCCTTTTCCCACTCTGCCGCCACGTCATCTGGCACCGGTTCGCCGGCCAGCAGCGCCGCGGCCTTTTTCGCGGCGACCGCCAAACCCCACTGCAAGCCTTGGCGTTTCACCTCGTCGGGTTCGGTCGCGGCGGTGAATTCGATTGCCGCCTTGAGCTTTTCCCACACGCGTGGCACCGCGCCCCAGATCGTCGGCCGCACGTCGGGCAGCGCCGCCGCGATGGCGCGGGGGTCGGGAACCGTGGTGACCTGAACGCCGAACACCTCCTGGAGGTAGAGGCAACCCATCCGGTCGGCGATGTGCGCGGACGGAAGAAACGACGTGGTTCGGTCGCCGAACCGGTAACCGAGCACGTCATGCAGGGCGAACGCCTCGAACAACAAACTGGCGTGCGTCATCTCGACGCCTTTGGGGTTTCCCGTTGTGCCCGACGTGTAGATCAGCGTGACGACGTCGTCGGGACGGACCGCCCGCCAGGCGGATTCGAAGTCGAAGTCGTCGGCGCCGCCGGCGATGAACTGCTCGAACGCCATTGTGCCCGCCGGCGATCCGTCGATGCAGACAATGTGCTCGATGGGCGCGCCGCTGGCGCGGATGCGGTCGACGTACTGTGCCTCGCAGATGACGACTTTGGTGCCGGCGTTGTCGAACACGTAGGTCAGCTGCTCCGGGGCCAACGTGTTGTACACGGAGAACGAGGTGGCGCCCACGTGCTGCGCGCCGACGTCGAGCGGATAGAACTCGATCCGGTTGGTCATCATCAGCGAGACGGTGTCGCCACGCTGCACGCCGAGCGCTGTCAGCCCGGCCGCGACCCGGCGCACCTGGCCGGCGTATTGACGCCAGGTCAGCGTCTGGGTGTCTGCGACGGTTCGCAGCGCGACCGCGTCGGGGTCGATCGCGGCCGTGCGCTGGAACGCCTCGCACAGTGTGGTGGGACGTGCGTCGCTCATGGCCGGTTAGCCTACGTGGCTCACACTTGGCTGATGAACGGCATCGAGGAACCCAAGCGGCCCCGTGACGGCGTGGTGCGGCGGGCCGAGCAAATCGCCGTCGACGCTGAGGCGCATCTGCCCGCGTGGCTGCGACCCGGAAACGCGGAAAGCCGCCTCCCCGTGCTGGTGGCGCTGATCACGGCGATCGTCATGCAGCGCGCGATCCCCCAGCGCTACACGCTGGTTCCGCGCTGGCCGCTGATCACGATGGAACTGCTGCTGCTGGCCGTGCTGCTGGTCATCAACCCGGTGCGGATCAAGCGGTCGACGAAGCTGGGTAAGACCGCCAGCTTCGTGCTGTTGGCGGCGATCACCGCCGACAACACCGCCTCGGCGGCGATCCTGGACTACCACATCGTGACCGGCAAGGTGAGTAACGACGCCGCGATCCTGCTGGGCAGCGGAGCGGCGGTATTCCTCACCAACATCATCGTGTTCGGAATCTGGTATTGGGAGTTGGACCGCGGCGGCCCCTTCCGGCGCCTGGGCTCCGATCCGGATCATCCAAAGCCCAGGTTCCCCGACTTCCTCTTCCCACAGATGACGACGGCGAAAGTCGCACCGGAGAAATGGGAGCCGCGCTTTGTCGACTACCTCTACGTCAGCATCACCAATGTGATGGCGTTCTCCCCCACCGACACCATGCCGCTGACGCACCGGGCGAAGGCGATGATGACCTTGCAGGCCGTCGTGGCGGTGTCGACGATCGCGCTCGTGTTCGCGCGCGCGGTGAACGTTTTGCGCTGATTGTTCAGCCACCGAAGCGGAGTACGTTGGCGGACATGGGAATTGATGCGGGGGCACTGACGCCGCTGGAAGCGACCGCCTTGCTCACGGTGTACGCCCGGGCACTGGACAGCCGCTGGGCCCACCCGCCCGATACTGGGCGACGTGCGGGCCGACGAGGTGGTCGCCAAGATCGACTACGACTTCAACGGCCTGGGCGTGGGCAACAGCGTGGTGTGCCAGACGGCGCTGCGCGCCAAGATGCTCGACGACCGGGTGCGGAGGTTCGTCAAGCAGTACCCGGACGGGGTGGTGGTCGACCTGGGCGCCGGCCTGGACAGTGGCGTGTACCGAGTGGACCCGCCACCGACGGTGGACTGGTACAGCGTGGACCTGCCGGACGTCACCGCGCTGCGCGACGCGGTGCTGCCCGCTCGCGACGGGTCGCACTCGGTTGCGGCGTCGCTGGCCGACGGCCACTTGCCGGACTCGATTCCGGCCGACCGGCCGACGATGCTCATCGCCGACGGGCTGCTGGCCTTCCTGTCCGAGGACGTGATCATCCGGCTCTTCGGCCGGGTCACCGACCACTTCTGTAGCGGCGAGGTGGCTTTCAACGACTACGGCCGCATCGGCTGGTTCAGCCGGCTGGCGGTCAGGCTCTCCCCGCGGAAGATGTTCAAGGACGTCGGAAGCCAATGGGGGTATCCGGGATTCAAGGACGCGCACCACCCCGAGACGTGGAACCCGCGGCTGGAACTCGTCGAGGAGGCCAGCCTGGCCCACCAGCCCGAGGTCGACCTGTTTCCCGGCTGGATCCGCGTCGCCACGAAACTGTCCGGCATGAGTAAGGCCGCCGCCCGCAAGGCCCGGATCCTGCGCTACGCGTTCTGACCGCGAGCTGAAGATCGGCTGAAGAATTCCCGCCAAATGCGCCGACATGTCGTCCCGATTCGTCGCGGGACGACTCTGGCAACAGGTCGCCGCACCCCGCCATCGGCACAAGCGCTTGAACGTATCGTCGCCGCCTACCGTAACGGCCGCGACCTGCGAGCACTCACCAAGGCGATCCTCATCGAGAACGCAGCGCTCAGCTAAAGCCCAGCGTGCGAGTCCGGAAGTTGTTGCAAGGGGCCGTGCCTGGAGGCACGCATGGGAGTTGGGTAGCGTCGTTTTATGCTGACCGACAGGGCGCTCGCGCCGTCGTACTCCACCCTCCGGCCGACCAAGCCGATCGCGTCGTCCACCTTCCCGGTGTACGACGATCTCGGCGCGAAGCTCGCCGGGGTCACGCAGCATCCCGACCCGACCGTGGCCCACACCCTCGCGGTGGCGGCCGGGTACGCCTACTCGGACGCCGAGACGGTCGCGATGATGCTCGCGCGCATGGGCCTTGCCGACAACCATTGTCTGCGGGTGGCCATGTCGGTGGACGCGATGTTCATCCAGTCCACCGCCCACGTAGTCCAGAGCAGCGATGGCAGTGTCGTGATCGTGGCCTACCGGGGAACCGAGCC
Source organism: Mycobacterium sp. (assembly GCF_035640695.1). GTDB lineage: Bacteria > Actinomycetota > Actinomycetes > Mycobacteriales > Mycobacteriaceae > Mycobacterium. Next base: position 78,873 of record NZ_DASQVQ010000132.1, on the reverse strand, counting down.
GACGAACTTCGTCAACTGGCTGACCGACGCGGACGTGTACCCCGACAAGATCGCCTTGCGATTTGCGGACGACACCGATCTGTATGCCGTCCATGGCGGGTTCTACCGCAACGTGCGGGCGACCCGGTTCGAGGTTGTCGCGGCTCTGAAGCGGGCGCTTGACGGGCGCTCCGTGCTCGACGACGGCACGGGAGCGTCACCGATGCCGTCGATGGCGAGCCCGATGACAACGCTGTACCTCACCGGTCACAGTCTCGGTGGGGCGATGGCCGCGCTCATGGCCGTGATGCTGTCGGTCGACAAGGACTACGTCGAGCGTTTCGCGCCGGTCTTCAAGGGCGCCTACACGTACGGCGCACCGATGGTGGGCTCACCGGACTTCGCCGAGGCCTGCACCGGCCACCCTTTCCTCAACCGGAACGTAGTCCGATATGTCTACAAGCGCGACCCGGTGCCGCACCTCCCGCCACGGGATTCCGACTTCTTCCAGCACTTTGGACAGGAGTACCGCTACGAAGGCAGCTACCCGTGGAAGGACACCTCCGACGACCCGATTAGGCAAATTGGCCACCCCTTTGCGCTGATCGAGGCCCCGCTGGCGTTCGTTGCCCGCCAGTTCCGGCTGGTGCGTGGCCTACCGTTCCAATTTTCTCTAAACGACCACGGCCCCCAGCACTACATTTCAGCCATCACTCCGCCCGAGGTACCCAACGAGTTCGGCGACGCCTATCTGATCCCGGCAACCTGACCAATCGCGCATCGGGGAGGACATCTGTGCCGGCGATCCCGCCCTCTCCGTGGACGCCGTCGCGCGCCTCGATGCCATCGGTGTCCTGAACGTCCCGGGACCTACGCGACGGTGACGGGCGCGGTAGCGGCCGCCGAATGACGCTGAATGAAAATGGTTGTGGCACAGTGCAATTCAAATCGCAACAGCCACGGCATCCGACACGCCTACGCCCATTATCGCTGGAACTGCGGATATGTGGCTCAATCCGGCAAGTTTCGCGCTCAGCCGCTGAGGCAGTCCGGGCCGAGCAGCGCCTTCAGGTCACCCATCAGCGCCGACGACGGCGTGACCCGCAGCGACGCGTCGAGTTCCAGCGTGGTGACGCGATCGCCGCTGACCAGCCGCAGGTGCACCTGCGAGGTGCCGGGATGGCCCGCCAGCACTTGCTTGAGCGCGGTCACCTTGTCGACCGTGCACTGCCGCGTCGGCATGCTGACCGCCAGCGTTCGGTTCACCTGAACGTTCGAAAAGTCGGGCACGACGAGCTCACCGGCGATCAAGCAGATCCGGTCGTCCTGGATCCGGACCTTCGCACTGATCACCACCACCGCGTCGTCGATGATTTCGGCGCCATATGTGGAATAGGTGTGCGGGAAGAACATCACCTCGATTCCGCCGGTGAGATCCTCCAACTGTGCTGATGCCCAAGGCATCCCGTTCTTGTTCACCCTGCGGTTCACCGACGCGAGAATGCCGCCGACCCGCACCTGGGTTTCGTTCGGGACATCGCCGTCGAGGATGGCCGGGATCTGGGTGTCCACCTGGCCGGCCAGCAGATGAGCGACGCCGTTGAGCGGATGGCCGGACACGTACAGGCCCAGCATCTCGCGCTCCAGCGCAAGCTTGTGCTTGTCGTCCCACTCCTCGTCGGGCACCTTGACCGCGAACACCGCATCGCTGCCGGCGTCGCCCGCTGCCCCGAACAGGTCGAACTGGCCCATCGCCTCGGCCTTCTTGGTGCCCAGCACCGAGTCGACCGCGTCGCTGTGCACCAGGAACAGGCCCTTGCGGGGATGGCCCAGCGAGTCGAACGCACCGGCCTTGATCAGCGACTCGGTGACCTTCTTGTTGCAGGCGGCGATGTCGACCTTGTTCAGGTAGTCCGAGAAGTCGGTGAACTTGCCCTTGCCGCTACGGGTTTCGATGATGGAGCCGACGACGTTGGCGCCGACGTTGCGCACCGCGCCCAGCCCGTAGCGGATGTCGGCTCCCACCGACGCGAAGTTCAGCCCGGATTCGTTGACGTCCGGCGGCAGCACCGTGATGCCGAGCTTGCGGCAGTCGGCCAGATACACGGCGGCCTTGTCCTTGTCGTCGCCCACCGACGTGAGCAGCCCGGCCATGTATTCGGCCGGATAGTTGGCCTTCAGGTACGCCGTCCAGTACGACACCATCCCGTAGCCGGCGGCATGCGACTTGTTGAACGCGTAGTCGGCGAACGGCAGCACCGTATCCCACAGCGCCTTGATGGCGGCGGCAGAGAATCCGTTGGCCCGCATGCCTTCCGAGAAGCCCTCGTACTCCTTGGCGAGCACATCGCGTTTCTTCTTGCCCATCGCCTTGCGCAGGATGTCGGCTCGCGCCAGCGAATAACCCGCCACCCGCTGCGCGATGCGCATGATCTGCTCTTGGTAGACGATCAGGCCGTACGTCTCGGCGAGAATGTCGCGCAGCGGCTCGGCCAGCTCCGGGTGGATCGGGGTGATGGGCTGGCGGCCGTTCTTGCGGTCGGCATAGTCGTTGTGGGCGTTCATCCCCATCGGGCCCGGGCGGTACAGCGCGATGACGGCCACGACATCCTCGAACCCGGTCGGCTGCATTCGACGCAGCAGGTCACGCATCGGGCCACCGTCGAGCTGGAACACGCCCAGCGTGTCGCCGCGGCCCAGCAGCTGGTAGGTTGCCGGGTCGTCGAGCGGCAGCGACTCCAGGTCGACGTCGATTCCCCTGTTGGCCCTGATGTTTTCGATCGCGTCGCCGATGATCGTCAGGTTGCGCAGGCCGAGGAAGTCCATCTTCAGCAGGCCGATCGCCTCACACGCCGGGAAGTCCCAGCCGGTGATCACGGCACCGTCCTGCGGCCGCTTCCACAGCGGAATCGAATCGGTCAGCGGCTCGCTGCTCATGATCACCGCGCAGGCGTGCACGCCGGCGTTGCGGATCATGCCCTCCAGTCCGCGTGCGGTCTGGTAGATCGTGCGCACATCCGGGTCGGTGTCGATCAGGCCGCGCACCTCGGCGGCTTCCTTGTACCGCTCGTGCTCGGGATCCGTGATGCCCGACAGCGGAATGTCCTTGGCCATGATCGGCGGCGGCAGCGCCTTGGTGATCCGGTCGGCGATCGCGAACCCGGGCTGCCCGTAGTGGATGCGGGCCGAATCCTTCAGCGCCGCCTTGGTTTTGATGGTGCCGAACGTGATGACCTGCGCGACGCGGTCGTGGCCCCACTTGTCGGCGGCGTAGCGCACCATCTCGCCGCGGCGGCGGTCGTCGAAGTCGATGTCGATGTCGGGCATCGACGTGCGCTCCGGGTTGAGGAAACGCTCGAACAACAGCCCATGCGGGATCGGGTCGATGTCGGTGATGCCCAGCGCGTACGCGACCAGCGATCCGGCGGCCGAGCCGCGGCCGGGGCCGACCCGGATGTCCACCGACCGGGCGTGATTGATCAGGTCGGCCACGATAAGGAAGTACGCCGGGAAACCCTTGTCGCAGATGACTTCGATCTCGTAGGCCGCGCGCTCGGCATAGCCGTCGGGCAGCCCGGCCGGGAACCGCCGGGCCAGCCCGCCGTCCACTTCATGGCGCAGCCACGACGCCTGGGTGTGTCCGCGGGGAACCGGAAACTCCGGCATCCGGCTGCGCGGCGCCCACACGTCGTCATACGGCTGCACCCGCTCGGCGATCAGCAGCGTGGCGTCGCAGGCGCCCGGAACCTGGTCGTCCCAGATCTGGCGCATCTCCGCGGCGGATTTCAGGTAGTAGCCGTCGCCCTCGAACTTGAACCGGTTCGGGTCCGACAACGTCTTGCCGGTCTGCACGCACAGCAGCGCCTCGTGGTTGTGCGCGTGATCGCGGGTGACGTAGTGACAGTCGTTGGTGGCCAGCGGTGCGATGCCGAGCTTGCGGCTGATGTCGAGCAGCCCGTCGCGCACCTGCCGCTCGATCGCCAGGCCGTGATCCATCAGCTCGAGGAAGTAGTTGTCGGGGCCGAAGATCTCCCGCCACTGCGCGGCCGATTCCAGCGCTTCGGTGAAATGCCCGAGCCGCAGCCGGGTCTGCACCTCCCCAGACGGGCAGCCGGTGGTGGCGATGATGCCGCCGGCGTGCTCGGCGATCAGTTCGGCGTCCATCCGCGACCACTTGCCGAGCTGGCCCTCGAACGATGCCAGCGACGACAGCCTGAACAGGTTGCGCAGACCTGCGGCGTTCTCGGCGATCATCGTCAGGTGCGTGTAGGAGCCGCTGCCGGAGACGTCGTCGGCCTTCTGGCTGGGATCACCCCAGAAGATCCGGCGGGTATCAAAACGGGAACCGGGAGCGATATACGCCTCCACACCGATGATCGGCTTGATGCCAGCCTCGGTGGCCTTCGAGTAGAACTCGCTGGCACCGAACATGTTTCCGTGGTCGGTCATCCCGATCGCGGGCATCTCCAGCCGGTGCGCCTCGGCCAGCATCGGCGCGATCTTCGCGGCACCGTCCAGCATCGAGTACTCGGTGTGGTTGTGCAGGTGCACGAAGGACGACTGGTTCATAGGGTGGCCAGTCTATGGCGGCCCACCGACGAGTTTGGGCGTGTCGCCGCGTGCGTGTCTCATCACGACGCGCGTTCCAGCTCATACCGCAACGGATGGAGGGCTCCCCGCTTCAAGGCCGCGCGCAGCGGGCCTGGGCCGGACACGTATTGACACATCTGCTCGCCGGGCACCCGGTCGACCCGCACCAATCGCCAACCGGGCAGCCGCCGCAGCAACCGCTCGCCGCGCGGGCCGGCGGCCAGTGAACGGTTGAACCCCACCATGATCAGCCGGGCGCCGGGCGCGGCAACACCCGTCACACTTTCGGCATAAGCGTCGCGCCGGCCGGGCGGGATCGTGTGGTAGCAGCCGCCGTCCATCAACAGCGTGAATCCCGAGCCGATGTCCAGCTCGGACAGTCGCGTCACGTCCCCCTGCACGAATTGCACCTGCAGTCCCCGTGACTCGGCCGTGCGCCGGGCCACGTCGATCGCATAGCCAACCATCTCGACGCCGATGGTGTCCCAGCCGTGTGCGGCCAGATAAAGAGCGTTGCGGCCGGTGCCGCAGCCGAGGTCAAGGCCGCGTGCCGGCGGCAACCGATGCGGGCCCTCGACCAACTCCACCAACCGGTGATCGGGAACATCGGAGGGCTGTGGCCCGAGACCCGCCCGGTACGCCAGCTCGCCCACCGCCCGCAAGATAGAATTCACCACAAGCTGAATTGTTTCCTCGCCGGCCTTCGGCGTCAAGGACAGCTTCGACGCCAGATCGAGCACACGGCCGCGTCGATGTGAGACACCACGTTGTGGCCCAGCCGTGTTCGCACGCGAGGCAGCCCGTTGCTTCGGAGAGCCGCGGGACTGCCTAGATCCAACCCAGGGTGCGGGGAACCATGTATAGCCCGAACGCGATGACGACCAGGCAGAAGCCACGGGTCAGGTACTTGCGGCAGCCTTGCATGCGCCACTGCGGTGGCAGCGCCTTGGCCTCCAGGGCCAGCAACAATCCCAGCACCACCGGCAGCAGCAGAGCGTTCATCACCTCCACGTCCACGGCCAGGTTGACGAGGTCGACACTGGCAAGAACCAGCGCCGCCCCGATCAGATGCGCCAGCGCGTAGGTGGTGTAGAACTTGGCGGTGGCCCGGTTGGGTCGCTGGTTGAGGCTGTGCTGCCAGCCCGAGACCTCGGCCAGCCCCCAGGCGCCGGCCAGTGAGGCCACGATCGCGGCGACCAGCGCCGCGCCAAGCATCCCGAGACCGAACAGAACGGTTCCGCCCATCCGGCCCAGGTACGGCGTCAGCGCCTCGGAGATCTGCCCGACCGTCTCCAGCGGCGCTTGCGGATTGTGCGTGCCGATGGTGGCGGCGACCGCGATGATCACCGAGATCATGACCAGCTGGGTGAGCACCGCGCCGACGGCGGTGCCCCGGCGGGCGTCGCGGATGGTGGACGTGGACAGCTGCTTGTCGATCACGGCGCCCTGCTGGTAGAAGACCATCCACGGCATGATGACCGCGCCGACGTTGGCGGCCACCAGCATCAGGTAGGAGCTGTTGCCCAGTGGCATCGAGGCGAGACCGCGCACGATCGTGTCCAGGCGCGGGCGGCTGAGGATCATCGCGACCAGAAACGCCAGTTCGGCGGCGCCCAGCGCGAGACCGATGCGCTCCACACGCCGGTAGCTGCCGGTCAGCGCCAACGCCAGCAACAGCGCCGTTGCGGTCGGGATGGTCAACCAACGCGAGATCCCGAACAGCTCACCCACCCCGGCTACGCCGGCGAACTCGGTCAGCAATGCCCCGATGCCGCACACGAACAGCGTGCTCGCCGACAGCCACCCCCAACCGCGGCCGAACCGCTCGCGAATCAGCGCACCGTGGCCTTTGCCGGTCACGATGCCCAGCCGCACCGTCATCTCCTGCACGACGTAGAGGATCGGCATCAGGATCAGCTGCGGCAGCACCATGCGGTACCCCCACTGAGCACCGGACTGCGAGGCGGTGATCAATGACCCGGCGTCGGTATCGGCCAACATGACCACCAGGCCGGGACCCCAGGCGGCCAATCCGAGCCACAGCCACCGACCGCGACGGCCCGGCGGTACCGGCAGCGGGCCCGATGCCTTCTCGACGACCGCGTCCACCACAGCGGGGCCTCCTTACCGATCGCAACGGGCGTAATTCGATGCCAAGGGAACGATATAGGGCAGCCTTACCTAAACCCAAGGTGACGTGGACCGCTAATTCTGAAAAAACTGAACCCACGGCGTCCCGCAGCGGAACACGGTGGGGCGCCCGGGATGATGAGAAGCCGTCGGAAACGCTTGCATCGCAACGGGATTACATGACGACGCCGATTAGGTCGATCGACGTGGTCCCGGCACGAAAGTGAGCAGCATCACTCTGGTTGCGGCCGTTTTTGGAATCCTTCCAGAAACTAGAGCCGTTATGAACGATGTCGTTTCAAACAGCTTGAAGGAGTGGATATGGGCAGCGGGGAAGCCGGCCGCTTTCGTGACCTACTCGCCGCCGAGCGGCGCAGCGCCGACCTGTATGACGGGTTGGCAGACTCCGCCACCGGAGAGCGGCGTGAGGTCCTCAACCAACTCGCCGCGGTGGAGCGCCAGCATGCCGCTCACTGGGCGGCCAAGCTCACCGAGCTCGGCGAGCCGGTGCCCGAGCCCGGCCAGCCCGCGCTGCGCACTCGGGTGCTGTCCTGGCTGGCCCGCCGGTTTTCCATCGATGCCGTGCTGCCGTACCTCGAGCGCGCCGAGCGCGCCGACGCCGGGCTCTATCGGAACGATCCCGACGCCACATCGAGGATGGCCATCGACGAGCGTTCGCATGGTCGGGTGCTGACCCGGCTGCGCGACAGCGGCATCGACGACCCCAGCAGAATTCGCCGGCTCGAACGCTGGCATCGTGGTGACCGCTCGGGCGCGCTGCGTGCCGGGGTGTTCGGTGTCAACGACGGGCTGGTGTCCAACACCTCGCTGGTGATGGGATTCGCCGGCTCCGGAGCCAGCGCGACGGTGATTTTGTTCGCAGGGCTGGCCGGGTTGCTGGCCGGGGCGCTGTCGATGGCCGCCGGGGAATACATTTCGATGCGCAGCCAACGGGAAGCATACGAGCGCGAGATCGGCCTCGAAGAAATGGAACTGCGCGATGACCCGGAGGCGGAGGCCGAGGAGCTCGCGCTGATCTACCGCGCCAAGGGGCTCGACGCCGAGGAGGCCGAGCGCGTCGCGACCACCATCATGAAAGACCGCGACGCCGCGCTGGACACCATGGCGCGCGAGGAACTCGGACTCGATCCCGACGAGCTCGGCTCGCCATGGTCGGCGGCGCTGTCCAGTCTGCTGGCATTCGCTCTCGGAGCGATTGTGGTGGTGCTGCCCTATTTCTTCGGTTCGGGTGTGGCGGCTTTGGTCACTGCGATCGTGCTGGCGGGGCTGGCGCTGTTTGGCGTCGGCGCGACGCTCGGCGTGCTCAACGGCCGCGGCGGCCTGCGGGCGGGAATACGGCAGCTGCTCATCGGCGGCGGCGCGGCGCTGCTGGTATTCGTGATCGGGCACCTGGCCGGCGCGGTTGCCGGCGTGCGGCTCGGCGCCGCATAGGCGGCCAGCTCCGACCATCGCGTGAGTCTCTGCGGTCAAACGACGAAGTATCACCACCGAAGGGAACTAGCTCGGTGATGTGGTCACATTGTGCGGCCGATGGGTGTCGTTACTCGTGAGGACAGCGGTACGGGCTGCACTCAAGCAGTGCCGCCCGCTAGATCGTCGGGCGCACCGTCACCGTATTGGAGGCTCAGCCGATGGACACTTCGGTATCACATCGCCGCACAAGGGTCTCATCTACGCGAGCGAAGGGTGTTGCCTACTGGGCCACTACTGCCGTCGTGGTTGGGGAGTGCGTCGTGGGCGGGGTGATGGGGGCACTCCGGCTGCCGCCGTTCTATGGCACCGCGATGCATCTGGGTTATCCCGCTTACTTCATGACCATTCTCGGTGTCTGGTACGTCTCGGCGGGCATCGTGGTGCTCGCCCCAGGGCTTCCGCGGCTCAAGGAGTGGGCGTATGCGGGTCTGATGTTCAACTACACCGCAGCGGCGGTGTCACACCTCTGGGTCGGTGACGGCCCCAAAGCGGTTGTGGGTCCCCTGGTGTTCGCTGGGCTCACTGCTGCCTCTTGGGCCCTGCGGCCGCAATCCCGGCGTGGGTTCAGACCGAATCCGCTCACCATCCACGGCTTCACCATGGCCCACATCATCGGCTACTGGATCACCACCGTGCTGGTCGCGGCCGAGCTCGCAGTCGGCGGCATTTGGGATCTCCTCCAAACCGATCAGGTTCGCGCCGCGGTTGGACAGCTCGGCTATCCCGCCTACCTGTTGATCGTGATGGGGGCGTGGAAGTTGGCAGGCGCGGTAGCTCTTCTAATACCGGGATTTCCGCGGATCAAGGAGTGGGCCTACGCCGGCGCCGTCATCACCTACGGTTCCGCGATCGTTTCCCACTTGATCGTCGGAAAAGGCAGCGGCTCACTCGTCGCTGCGATTGTGCTGCTTGCTCTCACCGTCGCCTCGTGGGCCTTGCACCCACCGCTGGCCAACTCGGCCGCTAGGAAGTAATGCTGCGTGCGATATGTACCAACCGACCCGCATTGACCGTCGAGGCCGTGTAAACCTCTGACGCCGCGGTGAATTCCCTTCTCTGCCGGAGCATCGCCACGGCACGGCCTCGTCGACGGTCGGCTCGCGCGGCTCGCGGAACTCGCCCACGCCGCCTCAGCCGACCGTGTTGGTCTTGAGGTCGAACTTGAAGTGGATGCCGGTGTCAAGGGACCCGTCGGCCCGCTGAGGCCGGTACTCGAAGTCCAACTTGGCGAATTTCAAGGTGACCGTTTCGGAATACGGCGCCTCGTCGGTTCCGCTGTGGTTGACCGCGGTGACGGTGACATCGGTCAGCTTGACGATGAGGAATTCCTGCTGACTCCTGCCCGCCTTGCGGTGCGTGATGGTGGTGTCCTTGATGTGCACGCCGGTCGCACAGGCCTGAAGCAGCGCCGGGCTGGCCTTGTCGATGCCGTGCACGATCGACAGGTCCTGGAATGTCGCCTTGCCCGCGCCTCCCCCGGCACCGCCGGCGGCGGACCCGGTGCGCGCCACGCCCCAGGAGAACGACACCACCTCGATCTCGTCCCTGTGCTTGGCGTCGGCGGACTCGCCTTTGATGTCACCGATCTTCGCGAAGATCTGCGTCGCCATCGCACTGCCCTCCCTCGGCGACGCGATGTTAGCCCGGTCTTGCCCGTGATTCGGTCAGCCGCGCCGTCAGATATCCGCGCACACCTTCGTCGCTCGTCAATTCGATCGCGCGCCGAAACGCATCGGCGGCGGCCCGCGGTCGTCCCGCCTCGAAGAGCAGATGGGCACGCGTCGACCAGAACGGCTGGAACCGCTCGACGGCCGGATCGTCGATCGCGTCCAGAGCCGCCAAACCGGCGTCGGGCCCGTCGATTTCGCCGTCGACCGAGGCGAGCGCCACCGTCGCGCCGAGCGACGGCGCGACTTGCAGCAGTCCGCGGTGCAGTGTCCGCAGGGCGGCCCAGTCCGTGATCCCGGTGCGGGCCCGGTCGCAGTGTGCCGACTGAATCGCCGCCTCGAGTTGGTAGCGGCCGGGGCGGCGATGGCCGTGCGCGCGCCGCAGCAGCGCCTCGCCGCGGTCAATCAATGTGCGGTCCCACACCGCGGTGTGCTGCTCGTTGAGCGGAACGAAGCTTCCGTCGGCACGGCGCCGCGCCGGCCTGCGCGCCTCCGAGAGGCACACCAGCGCCGCCAGGCCGAGCACCTCGGGCTCCTCGGGCACCAATTCGGCCAGCAGCAGCGCCAGATGTAGCGCCTCTGCCGAAAGCGACTCGAGCGGCGCGCCCTGCGGTGTCAGCTGCCAATCGATTGCGTACGCGCCGTAGACGGCTTCCAGCACGGCCGGCAGCCGGTCGGCCAGATCGGCTCGCTGCGGCAGCACGAACGGAATGTGTGCAACGCGGATGCGGCGCTTGGCCCGCACGAGCCGCTGCGCCATTGTCGACGCCGGCACCGCGAACGCCTCGGCGATCGCCTCGGCCGCCACGCCCAGCACCGTCTGCAGCATCAGCGGCGTGCGGACGTCTTGCGCGATCGCCGGATGCGCGCACACCAGCATCAGCTCGAGCCGCCGGTCCGGTATTGCGTCGGGGTCTGCGGGTTCGACCGTCACTGTGCGGTCGTCGATCTCGCTGACCGGGTCGGTCATCCGGTAGGCATGCGACTTCCACACGTCGCGCAGTCGGTTCTTCGCGACCGTGACGATCCAGCCCTCGGGGTTGGCCGGGATGCCGTCGACCGGCCAGCGGGTCAGGGCGCGTTCCAGCGCGTCGGCGATCGCGTCCTCGGCGGCCGCGATGTCGCCGGTGGGTGCGGCCAGCAGCGCAAGCAGCCGGCCGTAGGAGTCGCGGGTGACCCGGTCGACCGCCCCGGCCACCCGCGACTCCGGGTCGCCTATGGGGTGAACCACTCGCCCCGCTCGCTGGTGTAAGTGCGTGCCACCGGCCGGATCTCGATCGAGCCGAACGCGGCTGCCGGGTTTCGTTTGGCCCAGTCCAGCGCCGCGTCCAGGTCGGGGACGTCGATCACGAAGATGCCGCCGAGGCGTTCCTTGGTATCGATGAACGGCCCGTCCTGGATCTCCGGTGTTCCGTTGCGCGCGGTGACCGTCGTCGTCGCGACCACCGGTTCGAGCACCTGGGTGGTGACGAGTACGCCGGCCTTGTCGAGATCGGCGGCATAAGCCTGGAAAGCGGCCATCGCGGGCGCCATGTCCTCCTCGGTCAGCCCGATGTCGCCGGCCTCCTGGTAGTGCATGAGCAGGCAGTAGCGCATTGTGGTGTCCTTTCGCCAGTTGATGGTGTCACCGGTATGACGATTCGGCCGACGCCCGATCGACACGGGCCCGCCACAATGCGTCGGCGCTGAACACGGCCAGCGACAGCCAGATCAGCGCGAAGCCCAGCCAGCGCGCCGCGGGCATGGGCTCGTGTCCGACCAGCACGCCCCACGTCAATTGCATCGCCGGGGTGAGATAGAACAGCAGGCCCATTGTCACCAGCGGCAGCCGCTGTGCCGCGGCAGCGAACAGCAGCAACGGCAGCGCGGTCAACGGGCCGGACAGCATCATCAGCGCCGCGTGTGCCACTCCGTGGTTGGCGAACTGGCCGTGGCCGCCGATCTCGAGCGCCGCGATGTATGCGAGCGCCAGCGGCGTGGTGATCGCCGCCTCCACCCCGACGCTGACGGTTGGATCGGTCGGCACCACCTTCTTGACGGCGCCGTACAGCCCGAACGAGAACGCCAGCCCGAGACCGATGACCGGCGGTGCGCCGACCTCGACGGTCATCACGACCACGGCGACCACCGCGATGGCCAACGCGACGAATTGGGCGCGGTTGAGCCGCTCCCGGAACACCACCAGCCCGAGTGCGACGCTGACCAGCGGGTTCATGAAATAGCCGAGTGCGGCGTCGACCACATGGCCGTTGTTGACGGCGTAGATGTAGATCACCCAGTTGGCCGCGATCAGGAATGACGCGCACACCAGCAACAGCCAGATCCGCGTCGTGATCGAACGGATGTCGCCGAGGCGGCGCACCGCCGCGATGACCGCAATCATCAGGACAAAGGTCCATACGATGCGGTGGGCCAGCACTTCGAAGGAGCCCGCCGGCTTCAGCAACGGGAAAAACGCCGGAAACAGCCCCCACATAGCGTAGGCGCCAACGCCATACGCCAGCCCGGACCTTCGGCTGTCATTCACGCGTCGTGGTGGCGGAGCACGTCGAGCGCATGCTGCAGGTCCGGCGGATACGGGCTGGTGATCTCGATCCGACGGCCGTCGGCGGGATGGTCGAATGCCAACGAGCGGGCATGCAACCATTGTCGTTCCAGCCCAAGCATTTTCGCGAGTTTCGGGTCGGCGCCGTAGGTGAGGTCCCCGCAGCAGGGATGGTGCAGCGCGGCGAAATGCACGCGAATCTGGTGTGTGCGACCGGTTTCGAGGTGGATGTCGAGCAGGCTGGCGGCGACGAACGCCTCAATGGTGTCGTAATGAGTGATACTGTGCCGACCGCCCTCGGTCACCGCGAACTTCCAATCATGACCGCGATGCCTGCCGATCGGCGCGTCAATGGTGCCGCTGGACGGATCCGGATGACCCTGCACCAGAGCGTGATAGCGCTTGTCGACGGTGCGCTGCTTGAACGCCCGCTTCAACACGGTGTAGGCCCGCTCAGAGATCGCCACCACCATTACCCCGGAGGTGCCGACGTCGAGGCGGTGCACGATGCCCTGCCGCTCGTGAACGCCCGACGTGGAGATGCGAAACCCGGCCGCGGCCAGGCCGCCGAGCACGGTCGGCCCGGTCCAACCGACGCCGGCATGCGCGGCCACGCCGGGCGGCTTGTCCACCGCCACGATGTCATCGTCGGCGTAGAGGATTGTCATGCCCTCGACGGTCTCTACCCGGTTCCGCACTGGCGGTCGTTCATCGGGCAGCCGCACGTCCAACCACGCGCCGGAGATCAGCCGGTCGGACTTGCCGGCGGGCGCGCCGTCGATGTCGACGGCACCGTGCTCGGCCAGCGCGGCCGCCGCTGTGCGAGACAGCCCAAGCAGCCGGGCGAGCCCGGCGTCGACGCGCATGCCCGCCAGCCCCTCGGGGACCGGCATGGATCGCTGCGGCATCAGGACTTGTCGGCCTCGTCCGACTCGTCGCCGGGCTTACGGCGCCCGGTGTCCGATTCGCCGTCGGCCTTACCCCGGCCAGCCAGGTCCTCGTCGCCGGGCTTACCCCGGCCAGCCAGGTCCTCGTCGCCCGGCTTGCGCCGGGCGACGGTGTCGAAGTCGAAGCCGAACAGCGACAACCCCACCAGCAGCGCAGCGCCGCCGACAACCGACGGGTCGGCAACGTTGAACACCGGCCACCAGCCGATGGAGAGGAAGTCCACGACGTGCCCACGCAGCGGGCCCGGTGAGCGGAAGAACCGATCCACCAGGTTGCCCATGGCGCCGCCGAGGATCATCCCGAGGCCGATCGCCCACCACGGCGACACCAGCCGACGGCCCATCCAGAAGATCCCGATCACCACCGCGGTCGCGATCAGCGTTAGCACCCAGGTGTAGCCGGTGGCCATCGAAAACGCCGCGCCGGAGTTGCGCACCAGCGTCCAGGTCACGGCGTCGCCGATGATCGAAACCGGTTGGCCCGGGGCGAGCAGGTGCACCGCGAGCACCTTGGTGACGATGTCCAACGCGAGCACCACCGCGGCAACCGTCAGCAGCAGCCGGACCCGCCGCTTCGGCGGCCGCGCGTCGGCTTCGTCCTTGTCAGCCGTCGCCGGCTCCGCAGTGGATTCGTCGGTCACCGCTCCATCATCCCCCAGCCATCCTTCAGCGTGCCTGCGGCATGATCGCAGCCATGGCCAGCATTCTCGTCGTGACCACCGGCGGCACGATTGCCTCGGCGGCCGACGGCAGCGGCGTGTTGCGGCCGGCACGAACCGGCGCCCAGCTGGCCGCCGGGCTCAACGCCGAGGTGGTCGACCTGATGGCGGTCGACAGCTCCGAGCTCACCGTCGCCGACTGGGACCGGATCAGCGCTGCGGTGCGTGGCTCGGGTGCCGACGGCGTCGTCGTCACCCACGGCACGGACACGATGGAGGAAACCGCGCTGTGGCTGGACTTGACCTACGACGGCGCTGCACCGGTGGTGATCACCGGTGCGACCAAGAGCGCCGACGCACCCGATTCCGATGGCCCCGCCAACTTGCGTGACGCGCTCGCGGTGGCGGCCTGCCCGGCGGCCCGCGGGCTGGGGGTGCTGATCTGCCTGTCGGCTGCGGTGCTGGCGCCGCTGGGCACCAGCAAGATCGGCGGCCCAGCTGGATTCCAAGGACCACAGATCGGTTCGGTGACCGACGGCGTGCCGACCATCGACGAGAAGCAGCGGCCGTTTCTGGGTGCGGCATCCGCGAAGTCGGCGCCGCGCGTCGATGTGGTCTCGTGCTATCTCGGTGCCGACGCGGTCGCACTGGACGCGTGTGTCGGGGCCGGCGCACGCGGCGTGGTGCTCGAGGCGCTGGGCTCGGGCAATGCGGGCCAACCGATCGTCGACGCCGTGCGTCGGCATCGAGCGGCCGGCGTCGAGGTGCTGGTGTCGACGCGGGTGCCGTACGGCCGTGTCGCCGCCAGCTACCGACCGGGCCGCGCACTGGTCGATGCGGGCGCGGTGCTGGTGCCGCGGCTACGGGCGGCGCAGGCCAGGGTGCTGCTGATGGCCGCACTGGCCACCGGTTCACCGACTGGCGAGGTCGTCGCCCGCTGGGGCTGAGTCAATTCCCGGGTTGTCCCCCTGCCCTTCGGGCGGGAGGTGCCCCCAGCGCTGCCCGGCATCGAGCAGCCCGTTGACATATTCCGGCCAGTCCAGGCTGTCGACCGGGTTGGCACGCTCGACGTCGGGGCTGGCGACGGCGAACGTGCGCGCCGGGCCTGGGCCGCTGGCGCGGGTCTCGAATCGCACGGTCATGACGCCGTGGCCCGCGCCCTGAACCCAGCCGTGGCCGAACTCGCCGTGATGGACGTCGTCGCCGACGCGCCAGCCCGCCGGTTCCCCCGCCCCCGCGGGCGCGGGCGCCTGGGTGGTGTCGGCCGGCTCGGCCAGTAGCTCCAAGTCGGGAAACAGCGGTTCCTGGCGAACCTCGGTGAGCCCGGAAAAGCCAACGCCGACAAGGCGAATCGGCCCGATCTGGAGCGGATCGAGCAGCAGCCTGCGGGCCGCCGCGATCAGCGTCGCGGCGTCGGTGGTGGCATACGGCAGCGTCGCCGAACGCGTCAGGATGCTCATGTCGGCCTTCTTCAGCTTCACCGTTACGGTGCGGGCGCCGCGCCCGTCGCGCAGCAGCCGCTGGTGGGCGTGCTCGCCGATCGGTGCGGTGGCCTCATGCAGCTGCTCGAGCGTGGTGAGGTCGGTCGCGAAGGTGGATTCGGCGCTGATCTGCTTGGCTTCGGCGCGTTCGGCAACGGGACGGTCGTCGATGCCGCGGGCCAATCGGTGCAGCGCGGGCCCGACCGTCGCGCCGAGGATGTTGGCGACCTCGGCCTCGGTCAGTGCGGCGAGCTGGCCGATGGTCTGGATGCCGAGCCGGTGCAGCTTGTCCTCGGCCACCGGGCCAATGCCCCAGAGCCGCCGCACCGGTAACCCGTGCAGCAGCGGCTGTTCGTCGTCGCGGGCGACCACCCGGATGCCGTCGGGTTTCGCCAACTCGGATGCGATCTTGGCGATCTGCTTGCCCGATCCGGCGCCGACGGAGGCCGTCAGACCGGTCTCGTCGCGCACCCTCGCCCGCAACTGCTGGCAGAACCGTTCGACGTCGGCGGCATCCGCGCCGGCGAGTTCGGCGGGTTCACCGAACGCCTCGTCGTGGGAAAGTTGTTCAAGCACCGGCATTACGGTGCGGACGGTGTCGAGCACGCGGCGGCTGGCCACACCGTAGACCACGCCGCGCGGCGGCAGCACGACCGCATGAATGCCGACAAGCCGGCGGGCCTGGTGCATCGGCATCGCCGAGCGGGCGCCGAATTCGCGGGCCTCGTAGCTGGCGCCCGCCACCACCCCGCGGCCGCCGAGACCGCCGACCAGCACCGGCCGTCCGCGCAGCGTGGGTCGGGTGAGTTGCTCGACGGACGCGAAAAACGCGTCCATGTCGATATGCAGCACCCAGCGGCCCATGCCGATGATGTTATGGACAAACGAGCCATCCTCGGCCCGCCATGCCCCGCTAAGGCATCGCTACGCGGCTATTGCTAACCGGACTGTTCTGCTGTGCTGGTGATGACTTCCCCGCGGCGATGAGCTGGTCGGCGACGCGCTTGCCCTGATCGACTGGTATGGCGAAACCCAGACCGGTCGAACCGGTTTCACCGCCGGCGCTAGCCAGCCCAGCGACCGCGGTGTTGATGCCGATCAATTGGCCCTTGAGGTTTACCAGAGCTCCACCGGAGTTCCCGGGGTTCAGCGGCGCGTCGGTTTGAATGGCATCCAGGTGTGCGCCGGCCGGGTCGCCGCCCGGCGACACCGGCCGATGCAGCGCGCTGATGATCCCCGATGTCACCGTGTTGCTGAGACCCAGCGGCGATCCCACCGCCACGACCTGCTGGCCGACCTTTAGGTCCGACGACGACCCCAGCGCCAGCGGGGTCAGCCCGGAAAGGCCTTGAGCGCGTACAACGGCGATGTCGTCGACCGGATCGGTGCCCACGATGCTGAAGGGCGCGGTCCGGCCATCGGCCAATGTCACCTTGTTCTGCGCACCGTTGGCACCTGCCGGGGCATTGGCCGCCGGGGACACCACATGGTTGTTGGTGAGAATCAAGCCGTCGGAGGTCAAGATGATGCCCGAACCGAGCTGGACCTGACCGCCGGACGGGGTCTGCAACTCCACCACGCTGGGCAGCACCGTGGCGGCAACCTGTTCGATGGATCCGCCCGAAACGCGTGCGGCGGGCTGTGCGGCGGCAGATGCCGACGTCGGCGAGTGACCGCTGACGTCGTGGGCGTGCGGATATGCCGCCACGGCGGCTGCTCCACCGGCGGCGGCGGAGACCGCCGACACCAACACCACTCCGGTGAGCAATGCCAACACATGATTGCGGGCCCGATGGCGCGATGTGACCTGCCGTGCGACTGCCGGGCGCGGCGCGGTTGGATCGGCGCGGTGTCGAGCCGTGGACCGATCCGTCGCCGGCTCATCTTTCGGCTGGTGCCGGCCGGGAGGAATCTGCCGATGGGATGTCATGGCTACCACGCCTCGTTTCGGTGATCCGGGTTGTCGGGTCCATTGCGGTGAGTGCCCCGCCCGGCAGTGCCACCGTTGGCGCCGGCGGATTCCTCGGCACCTAACCAGGTTCGTGCAGCGGCAAAGCGCTGCCATCGCTGCTGGCGTCCATCGACTCTTCCGGCTGGCACCCAGCCACCGACCGGCTCGACTAAAAGCCGCTGCTCACCGCAATCTGCTGACCCGGGGCGCTGCACGCGCACGCCGAGCACCGCGCCGGCGGCCACGACGACATGACCGCGTTGGTGATCGACGCCGTCGGGTTGCGCCCCGCTTGAGGCCCGTCGCGCCTCAGCGATTCCTCAGTGGCGCGCGCCTACCGTCGGCGATGACACGCCGATGCGCGACGGATGACAGACGGATCTGAAACACGCCGAAGAAGGAGCGACGATGCGGGCCAGAAGCTATGCCGGTGCAGTCGGCTTGATCGTCGCACTAGCGCTCGGGGCGGCGTGCTCGAACGGCCACCGTCCCGCCGCGGCACCCTCGCCCGGGTCGGGCGCAACCGTCAATGCGCCGCGCGGGCAGGTCAGTGAGCCAGACACCGCCGGAGACATTCCCGACACCCAGGCCTTCGTCGCATTTACCGCGCCGGACGGGTCTTTCACTGTTGAAATCCCCGAGGGTTGGGCCAGGACAGACTCGCCCGGCGGGGTGACGTTCAGCGACAACTTCAACAGCGTGGCTGTCGAGAGTCGCACCGGCACCGCGCCGACAGTCGAATCGGTGCGGTCGACCGAACTACCGGCGATGGCGGCCGCCGACGCCAGCCTCAACTCTGCCGACGTCGCAACGGTTGACCGCGCGGCCGGCCAGGCGATATTGACCACGTTCAAACGAAATTCGGCACCCAACCCCGTCACCGGAAAGGTCGTCCCGCAGGCCGTCGAACGCTACGAGTTCTTCCGCACCGGCCACACCGTTGTGCTCACCCTGGCCGGCCCGGTGGGAGCAGACAACGCAGACCCGTGGCGGAAAGTCACCGATTCGTTCCGATGGCTGCCATGACGGACGCAACCCGTAATCGCAACGCCGACGGGCCGCCACCGCTGGAAGCCGCCTCGCTGTACCGCTTCTTTCGGGCCGGCGATGAGGAAACCCTGGCGCTACAAGGTGTTTCGCTGACGGTGGCGGCCGGTGAGCTGGTGGCGGTCGCCGGGCCTTCGGGTTCAGGCAAATCCACGTTGTTGGCCTGCCTGGCCGGGATCGACAATCCCGACGGCGGCGTGGTGCGCATCAGCGGCCAACGGTTGAGTCACCAACCCGAACACGTTCGGTCGCGGATCCGCGCTGAGCAGATCGGCTTGCTGTTCCAGACCGCAAATCTGCTGCCACACTTGACCGTCGCGCAGAATGTGCGGCTGGCGCAGGCCCTGGTGCGACGGTCGGCGGGTCCGGCGACGCTTCTCGAGGCGCTCGGGATGGGCCACCGCGCGCGCGCCTACCCCAGCCAACTTTCGGGTGGGGAGCTGGCCCGCGCCGGTCTCGCGGTGGCGCTTGCCAACACGCCGGTGGTGATATTGGCCGATGAGCCCACTGGCGAACTTGACGGTGCCACCGAAGCGATCGTGCTCGACCTGCTCGTCGACTGCGCGCAGGCCGGGGCCGCGATCTTGATCGTCAGCCATAGCGGTGCGGTGACCGCCGCCGCCGACCGGGTCATCCGGCTATCCGACGGTCGGGTCAGCCCGTGACCTCGTTGCACCGGCGGGCTCAGCTGCCGGCGTCGAGAACCGATCAACCGGTGCTGGCCATCAGCCGCGTGACCCGCACCTTCGGCGCAGCCGCCGCCCCGATCACCGGGGTGGCCGCGGCCAGCTGCGTGCTCGAGCCCGGAATGCAGATCGCGTTGACGGGGCCGTCCGGGTCGGGCAAGTCGACGTTGCTGCACCTCATGGCGGCCCTCGACACCCCGACATCTGGGACCGTGAGCTGGCCTGCGTTCGGTGACGATCGACTCGCGGTGCGCGGGCGGGTGGGAATCGTTTTCCAGGGCCCGAGCCTGGTCCCATCGCTCGACGTGACCGAGAACGTGTCGCTGCCCATGCTGTTCGGCGGGATCGCCGAGTCCCTCGCCGCCGATCGCGCCCGTGCGGCCCTGGTCCGGTTGGCGATCGAGGACCTGGCCGCCAAACTGCCGCAGGAGCTGTCCGGCGGCCAGGCGCAACGCGTCGCCGTGGCACGGGTTCTGGCGGCGGCCCCGATGCTCATCCTGGCCGACGAGCCCACGGGCCAGCTCGATCACACGACCGGCGCCAAGGTCATCGACGTACTGCTGCACGCCTGTGCGGAATCGGGCGCCGCGCTTGTGGTGTCGACCCACGACCCGCTCATCGCTCGCCGGCTGCCGCACGAGTGGACGATGCGCGATGGACACCTGCACACAGACACTGCGCCGCCGAAAATGGCGCTGGCATGACCACTTTGTGGATCTTCGGGCTACTGCGCCGCCGCCCGCTGCGGCTTGCCGGAACCGCGGCAGGCATCGCCGTGGCCGTCGCGTTGATCGCCACCCTCGCCGTGTTCACGGCCCAATCCAAGGCGACGATGACCGCGCGGGCGGTGCGTTCGGTCGCGGTCGACTGGCAGGTCCAGGTCCAACCGCAAGCCAATCCCGCCGACGTCGCCCATCTGGTCAGCACGGACCCGGACGTGAAAACCAGCGCCCTCGTGGGATACGCCCATGCGGCTGGACTAAGTGCGGTCACCGGTGCGACTACCCAGACGACCGGGCCGGCGACCGTGCTGGGCGTGCCGGTCGGTTATCAGAGCATGTTCCCCGGCGAGATCCGATCGATGCTCGGCGCGTCCACCGGGGTTCTGCTGGCCCAGCAAACCGCGGCGAACCTGCACGCCGCACCCGGCGACACCATCACGGTGGGCCGGGCGGGCCTGCCACCGGTGACCGTCACCGTCGACGGGGTCGTCGACCTGGCCCAGGCCAACTCGCTGTTCCAAACAGTCGGAGCTCCGCCCGCCGCGCAACCGTCGGCACCGCCCGACAACGTCGTTCTGCTTCCCCAAGGCCAGTGGCACGCGATCTTCGACCCGCTCGCGTCCGCGCGGCCCGACCTGGTGACCACCCAGATCCACGTCGTGCGGCAGCACGACCTGCCGGCCGACCCGGCGGCGGCCTACAACTTCACCGCCGCGGCGGCGCACAACCTGGAAGCACGCAGCGCGGGCACTGCGTTGGTCGGCGACAATCTTGGCGCCGAGCTCGGGGCCGCCCGCAGCGACGCCGCCTACGCGCAGGTGTTGTTTCTGTTCCTCGGCGTGCCCGGCGCCGTCCTGGCCGCCCTGCTGACCGCGACCGTTGCCGCCGCCGGAGCGGGCCGGCGACGCGCCGAGCAGGCGTTGTTGCGGGCCCGCGGCGCGTCGCCGCGCCGGCTGCTGCGGCTTGCCGTGGCCGAGGCCCTGGTGACCGGCGCCGTGGGCGCGGTCGTGGGCCTCATCGGCGCCATCGCCGTCGCCTACCTCGCGTTCGGCGCGCTGCGATTCGGCACGACAGCCGCCGCCACCATCGGCTGGGCGGCCGGGTCCGCCGTCGTGGGTGTGGTCATCGCGTTGATCACCGTTGTCGGACCTGCCCGCCGCGACCTCCGCCACAGCAGCGTGGCGTCCGCGCGAGGTGAGGTCGCGGCGGCCCGATACCCCATCTGGGCCAGATACGGGCTTGACGGTGCCGCGCTGATCGCCGCGGGCCTTGCGTTCCTCGCGACAAGCCGGAACCACTACCAAATCGTGCTGGCGCCGGAGGGAACCCCGACGATCTCGGTGTCCTATTGGGCGTTCGCGGGGCCCGCGCTGCTGTGGATCGGCGCCGCATTGCTCACCTGGCGACTCGCCGACTTGGTGCTGGGGCGGGGCCGCAACCTCGTGCGCCGCGCGTTAGCTCCGACCGCGGGTTCGCTGGCCGGCGTCGCGGCAGGCGGGATATCGCGGCAGCGCCGGCCACTTGTGCGGGCGATCGTGGTGCTCGCCCTGGCTATTGCCTTCGCGATTTCCACCGCAACATTCAACGCCACTTACCGTCAACAGGCCGAAGCCGATGCACTGCTCACCAACGGCGCCGACATCGCCGTCGCCTTTCCGCCGTCCGCGTCGCCCGGCCCGTCCGCGGCCGCGCGCCTTGCCGCGGTGCCAGGGGTGACCGGAGTCGAGCCGCTGCAGCACCGCTTCGCTTACGTGGGTGCCGACCTTCAGGACTTCTTCGCTGTGGATCCGACCACGATTACGAAGTCAACTGCCCTGCAGGACGCGTACTTTCAGGGCGGCACCGCCAAGTCATTGATGAGTACCCTGTCGGCCCACCCGGATTCGGTCCTGGTCTCGGCCGAAACCGTCAGCGCCTATCAGCTGCGCGTCGGCGACCCGATCACCCTGCGTCTCGTCGACGCCAACACCCACCAGCCCAAGCCGGTCAACTTCCGTTACGTCGGGGTGGTCAACGAATTCCCGACTGCGCCAAAGGATTCGTTCTTCGTGGCCAACGCCGGCTACGTCAGCCAACAGACCGGATCTGATGCCGTCGGCACCTTCCTCGTCGACACCGGGGGCAGGAACACCGCATCGGTTGCCGCGGGCCTGCGCGACCTGCTGGGCACCTCGGCGACGGTCACCGACATTGCCACTGTCCGGGGACAGGTGGGCTCCAGCCTCACGTCGGTTGATCTGCGTGGTTTGACCCGCGTCGAGCTGGCTTACGCCCTGCTGCTCGCCGTCGCGGCCGGCGCGCTGGTCTTCGCTCTCGGCCTGGCCGAGCGGCGTCGCACCTTCGCGATCTTCGCCGCACTGGGCGCCAAAGGTGGCCACATGCGGGCTCTCATCGGCAGCGAAGCCGGGGTGCTCACGGTCTTGGGTCTTGGCGGCGGCGCCGCGATCGGCGCAATCCTGTCGATGATGCTGGTCAAAGTGCTCGGCGGGGTATTCGACCCGCCGCCATCGGTGATAGCCGTTCCCTGGCCGTACCTGTGGGCCCTGTTCGCGATCACGGTGGGCGGCCTTGGTGCGGTCGGCACCGCCGCGCTAACAGTGACACGTAGGTCTGCGGCCACAGTGCTGCGCGAGCTGTAACCACCGGGCAATCGACAACCGCACGGCATCCCTGCCACGTGCATCATCGCCGACACCGGGCAAACGGTCAGGACCTGGCGGGTGTCGCCGAGTTGGCCGTCCGTCAAACCTTCGCGATAGCCACCCGCACGCCGTCACCGATCTCGGCCCCGTCGGCCGGCTCGCCGAACTCGAAGCTGGTGGCCAGGATTTCGCGGGCGATCATGTCCTTGTGGGTGTGCGCCCATTCTTCGCGCTGCGGCGGCACGTTCATCACGACGCTGATCCGGTCGGAGACGTCCAGGCCGGTGGACTTGCGCAGGTCCTGCAGTTCGCGGATGCGGTCCTTGGCCCAGCCCTCCGCCTCGAGCTCGGGGGTGACGGTGGCGTCGAGCACGACCAGCCCGGCGTCGTCGGGCAGCGGGGCGGTGTACTCCGGATCGGCGGCCACCAGCCGCGACGTGTACTCGCCGGGCTGCAGGGTCGCGGGTCCGGCGGTCAGCGTCCCGTCCGGGTTGGCCACCGCCTCGCCGGCCTTGACCGCCTTGATCGCCGCCTGCACGTCCTTGCCCAGCCGGGGGCCCGCGGCGCGGGCGTTGACGGTCAGCTCGAAGCGGCCGTACTTCGCGATGTCGTCGGTCAGCTCGACCGACTTGACGTTGAGTTCGTCGGCGATCAGGTCGGTGAACGGCTTGAGCCGGTCCGGGTTCGCCACCGCGACGGTCAGTTTGGGCAGCGGCAGCCGGACCCGCAGCTTTTTGGCCTTGCGCAGCGACGACGCCGCCGAGCAGACGTCGCGCACCTGGTCCATCGCGGCGACCAGCTGCGGGTCGGCGGGCACCTCCTGCGGGCCGGGCCAGTCGGTCAGATGCACCGAGCGTTCGCCGGTGATGCCCCGCCAGATCACCTCGGTGGTCAGCGGCAGCAGCGGCGCGGCCAGCCGCGTGGTCACCTCGAGCACGGTGTGCAGCGTGTCGATCGCGTCGGGGTCCTCATCCCAAAACCGCGATCGTGACCGTCGCACATACCAATTCGTCAGCGCCTCGGTGAACTGGCGCACCTGGTCGCAGGCGCCGGAGATGTCGTAGACGTCCATCGCCTCGGTCAGGTCGTCGCGCAGCTGGGCCAGCTTCGCAAGTATGTAGCGGTCGAGAACGTGCGGCGAATTCGTCCGCCAGGTCCCGGTTTTCGGTGCGTACAGTGCCAGGAAGCTGTATGCGTTCCACAACGGCAACAGCACCTGGCGCACGCCGTCGCGGATGCCTTGCTCGGTGACGACCAGGTTGCCGCCGCGCAGGATGGGCGAGGCCATCAAGAACCAGCGCATCGCGTCGGAACCGTCGCGGTCGAACACCTCGGTGACGTCGGGGTAGTTGCGCAGGGATTTGCTCATTTTCTGGCCGTCGTTGCCGAGCACGATGCCGTGCGAGACGCAGGTCTTGAACGCGGGCCGGTGGAACAGCGCGGTGGCCAGGATGTGCAGGGTGTAGAACCAGCCGCGGGTCTGGCCGATGTATTCGACGATGAAGTCGCCAGGGTTGTGGCTGTCGAACCACTCGACGTTCTCGAACGGGTAGTGCACCTGCGCGTAGGGCATGGACCCGGAGTCGAACCACACGTCGAACACGTCGGGGATGCGTCGCATCGTCGACTTGCCGGTGGGGTCGTCGGGGTTGGGCCGGGTCAACTCGTCGATGTAGGGCCGGTGCAGATCGGTTGGGCGGACGCCGAAGTCGCGCGCGAGCTCGTCGAGGCCGCCGTACACGTCGATGCGCGGATACGCCGGGTCGTCGGAGATCCACACCGGAATCGGTGTGCCCCAGTAGCGGTTTCGGGATATCGACCAGTCACGCGAGTTTTCCAGCCACTTGCCGAACTGGCCGTCCTTGACGTGCTCGGGGTACCAGGTGATCTGTTGGTTGAGTTCGACCATGCGATCGCGGAACTCGGTGACCTTGATGAACCACGACGACACCGCACGATAGATCAGCGGGTTGCGGCAGCGCCAGCAGTGCGGATAGGGGTGCTCGTAGGTTTCGTGACGCAGCAGGACCGGACCGTTGACCGCGGCGGGCCCGGTGCCGTTCTTGAGGTCGCGGATGATCTGCGGGTTGGCATCGAAGACGTGCTGGTTCTGGTAGTCGGGCACGGTCGCGTCGAACCGCCCCTTGGAGTCGACGGGGGTGACCGGGACGATGCCGGCCGCGTCGGCGGCCGCCTTGTCGTCCTCGCCGTAAGCAGGTGACATGTGCACGATGCCGGTGCCCTCGTCGGTCGTGACGAATTCACCGGGCAGCACCCGAAAAGCGTTGGCGCTGTCCATGAAGTACGGGAACGGCGGCAGGTAGCGCAGGCCGAGCAGCTCGCTGCCGCGGTAGGTGGCGAGAATATCGGGCTCTTCGCCGAGTTCCCGGGCGTATGCGGCCAGCCGCGACTTGGCCAGCAGGTAGCGCCGGTCGCCGGCCTGTACCTGCACGTATTCGACATCGGGATGCACGGCGACGGCCTGGTTGGACGGCAGGGTCCACGGCGTGGTGGTCCAGATCAGGAGGTAGGCGCCGTCGAGGCCCGGGCTGCTGCTGTGAATCTTGTAGCCGACGGTGATCGCCGGGTCCTGGCGGGGCTGGTAGATGTCGTCGTCCATCCGCAGTTCGTGGCTGGACAGCGGCGTCTCGTCGTTCCAGCAATACGGCAGCACCCGAATGCCTTCGTAGGCCAGCCCCTTGTCCCACAGCTGTTTGAACGCCCAGATCACCGACTCCATGAACGTCGGGTCGAGCGTCTTGTAGTCGTTGTCGAAGTCGACCCAGCGGGCCTGCCGGGTCACATAGGCCCGCCATTCGTTGGTGTATTTCAGCACCGACGCGCGGCAGGCGTCGTTGAACTTCTCGATGCCCATCCGCTCGATCTGCGACTTGTCGGTGATACCGAGCTGACGCTGGACCTCGAGTTCGGCGGGCAAGCCGTGGGTGTCCCAGCCGAACCGCCGTTCCACCTTGAAGCCGCGCATCGTGCGGTAGCGCGGCACGATGTCCTTGACGTAGCCGGTGAGCAGGTGGCCGTAGTGCGGCAGGCCATTGGCGAACGGCGGGCCGTCGTAGAAAACGAATTCGGGCGCGTGGTCGCGGCGGGCGATGCTGGCGCGGAACGTGTCGTCGCGGGCCCAGTAGTCGAGCACATCGAGTTCGAGCTTCGGGAAATCCGGCGTGCCGCCGCGCGGATCGGCGCCCAACTCGGTGCGCGGGTAAGCCCTTTCGGAAAGGGCCGGCTCAGTCACTCGTGCGTCTCCTGTGCCCACGTGTCGGTCAAGGCACGGGGACGACGACGCGCCGGTGCGCGAGCGCCGCGGTACCACCCCGCTTGTCACGCGCCGGTACGCGTGACCACTTGTAGAGGCTGTTACGGGCCTACCCGTTCGGGTCTACTGAGCCAGAGGCCGTTCTTCCGAAGGCTCCCCGGTGATGGCCGGATCCACGCTGGTGAGGACAGTCTACCGGGCAGCCGCGGCGCCCGACCGTGGACCTGGATGCTGGTGATCGCGGCTCGGACCGCATTTCCGGTCAACAATTTCTTTTGAGAGCCAGAGCTAAGGTCACGCATACTAAATGGGCCATGCTTAACGGACGACTGGCCAATCCAGATACCACACTCGGCACCGATCCACGGTCCGACCCGCGCATGGTCGCCGCGTTGGCGCCATTCGGCCTCGACGGCAATACCCCACCACCGCCGGTCACAGCTGACGCATCGCTGCAAGACCGATTCGCATACGTCGCACAGATGGAGGAAGCCTTCACCGAAGTCCTCGATGCCCTGGCCCAGGCCGGACCGGTCTCAGAAGGCGTGACGACAGAAACCGTCACGATCACCGGCATCGATGGCAACGATGTGACGCTCTACATCAGCCGGCCCGCCGCGTCCTCGGCGTCAACGTTGCCGTGCATCGTCCACCTCCACGGTGGCGGCATGGCTTTCCTCAGCGCCGCCGACACTGGATTCGTTCGCTGGCGCGACAATCTCGCCGCCACCGGCCTGGTGGTCGTTGGCGTCGAATTCCGCAACAGCGCTGGGAAATTGGGCCCGCATCCGTACCCGTCCGGTGCTAACGACTGCGCGACAGGCATCCGATGGGCGGCCGCGCACCTGACCGATCTGGGTGCCTCTCACATCGTCGTATCCGGAGAATCAGGCGGCGGCAATCTCACCCTTGCCGTCGCGCACAAGGCCAAGCGAGAGGGCTGGCTGGGCGAAATCGCCGGCGTCTACGCGCAGTGTCCGTACATCTCGAACCGGTACCTCGAGCAGCCCGATGAGCTGGCCTCACTGAAGGAGAACGACGGCTACATCTTCAACAGCATGGAGTTGGCGATAAGCGGCTCGGTCTACGACCCCGACAAGCAGTTCGTGGGCGACCCCGCCTGCTGGGCAGGGAACGCGACCGAGGCCGACCTCGTCGGCATGCCGCCCCATGTGATCTCCGTCAACGAACTCGATCCGCTACGGGATGAAGGCTTGACCTACTACCGCAGCCTGATACACGCGGGAGTACCGACAGTCGGCCGAATCGTCGCCGGCACCTGCCATGCCGGCGACATGTTGTGCGCCGGCACCATCCCGGACGTGTACGGCGCAAGCCTGCGCGACGTCAGCGGCTTTGCCAAGGCGGTTGCGAACTAGCCGACCCGTTCGGCACGCATTCATGGCCTGCGGTCGATGAGTTCGAAGACCTCTAGGGAGCGTAGGAACGGCTCGGGCGTAACGGCGACTTGCGTCCCGAACGGATGATCGAGCCAGTAGATGGGCCTGAAGCGGTCTTCGGCGCCGGCTGCGGTCTTCGGTACCAATTCGAGCCGCTGCGGGTCGGCTTCTGGTACGCCGAAGCCATGACCAACCACACCTATCGCGTCATCGAAATCGTCGGCACCTCACCGGACGGGGTCGACACGGCGATCCGCAACGGCCTGGCCCGCGCCGCGGACACGACGCGCAATCTCGACTGGTTCGAGGTGCAGTCGATTCGCGGCCACCTCGAGAACGGCGCCATCGGCCACGTGCAGGTGACGATGAAGGTGGGCTTCCGAATCGAAGACACCGACAACTAGCGGCCCAAGGCGCTGGCGCGCCTGGGCCAGGCGCTGGGGCGCGAAAGCTTACCCCGCGACGGCGCCCGGCTCCGGGTACGGAGCACCGAACTCGGGCACGATGTGCGGCCCGCGCCTGCGGGCGGCGACGGCCGCCCGACGCAACAATGCGAACAACCCGACGAAAACGGCCTGGTCGAAAATCATCGGAGTCAGCAACCTGTTGTGCACGAAGCCGAACGACGTCCCGCTGGACGGGTCGGCCCAGCCGATCGAACCGCCCAGCCCGGCATGGCCGAACCCGGGCAGCATCCCGGGGATCGGTACCGCGTGATAGCCCAGATGCCAAGACAGCGGCACCACGAGATTGCGGTCGGCGCGCAGACTGGGTTTTCCGGTCAGACCCATAACGAGTTCCTCGGAGAGGAACTGCGATCCGTCGATCTGCCCGCGATTGGCGATCGCCCCGTACATCTTTGCGAGCCCACGTGCGGTCGCCACGCCATTGATCGACGGAATCTCACCGTCGAGCATCGGAATATCGCCCTGCACAATGGCTTTCATACCCGGGAAGTACATCGCCCCGAAGCCCCCGGAGAACCACAGCGCGGCTAGCTTGGGCGCGACGAAGTTGAACAACGGGTTGGCCCTGGTGTCCTGCGGAATCAGGATTTGCGCCGTCCGGGTCGCCGACGTGATCGGCGGCCGGCCCAGATGCAGTCCGTCGGTGTCCAGCGACCGCGCCAACTCGGTGCGAATCAACTCCCGCATGCCAACACCGGTCACCGCACGCGCCAAGCCGGACATCAGCCACCCATAGGTCACCGCGTGATAGGCCGGCTTACCCAACAGCGCGACCGCCGGCTTGGCGGCGGCCAGCCGTGCCTCCATCAGTTGGTGATCCATCAGGTCCGTGCGGGTCATGCCGTTCAGCTGGGACAGCCCGGCCCGGTGCCGCATCACGTCGCGCACGGTGATCTGCGACTTGCCGTTCGCGGCGAATTCCGGCCAGTACTCGGCTACCGGTGCGTCATACGCCAGCAGCCCCCGGTCTACCAGCCGGTGGATGACCGTTGACGCCATGCCCTTGGTGGCCGAAAAAATGACCGCACCGGTGTCGGCCGTCCACGGGACCTCGCCGCGTCTGTCGGCCGATCCCGTCCAGACATCCACCACCGGGCGACCGTCGACGTAGACCGACAGCGCCCCGCCACCGAAACGCCGGCCCGGAAACAGGCCGGCGAACGTCCGCATTGCGCACGCAAAGTGCGGGTCCGCGGCGCCTTGAACCCCGCCCGGGAGAGCGCCGTGGAGGTAGTGAATGCTCGCGCGCGTCACAAGTTAGAGAATTTACCGATCGCTTGGCCGCTAATCACCGTAGTGTTACCGATTTGTTACGCAGCTAATTTGCTGCGGTGATAATCCGTTGCGCCGCCAACGCTGGCGTGAGTTCACCGTCGCGCACCTGTCGTTCGACCTGGGCTCGAATCGTTTTCACGTTCGGATTCGACAAGACCCGGTCGAGCACCGCATCCCGAACCATCGACCACGTCCAATCCACCTGTTGCCGGCGACGTTTCGCTTCGAACTCGCCTGCGTCGGTCATCACGTCACGGTGCCGCACCACCGTTTCCCACAGCTCCTGCAGCCCAGCGCCTTGCAGCGCGCTCATCGTCAGCACCGGTGGACGCCAGAGGATGTCGCGCGGATAGATCAGCCGGATCGCGGCATTCAGTTCCCGCGCCGCGGCCTTAGCCTCGACTGCGTGTTCGCCGTCGGCCTTGTTCACCACGACGACGTCGGCGAGCTCCAAAACTCCTTTCTTGATGCCCTGAAGCTGATCTCCGGTGCGGGCCAGGGTCAAGAACACGAAGCAGTCGACCATGTTGGCAACCGCGACCTCGGACTGGCCGACGCCCACGGTCTCGACGAGGATCACGTCGAAACCCGCCGCCTCCAGCAGCACGATGCTCTCGCGGGTGGCCTTGGTTACGCCGCCGAGCGTGCCCGCGGTCGGCGACGGCCGGACATATGCGTCGGGATGCACTGCGAGCCTGGCCATCCTGGTCTTGTCGCCGAGGATGGAACCGCCCGTCCGCGTCGACGACGGATCCACCGCGAGCACCGCGACGCGACGGCCCTGCTCGATCAGCATCATGCCCAGCGCTTCAATCGCAGTGGACTTGCCGACGCCCGGCACACCGGTTATCCCCACCCGCAGTGCGTGGCCCGACTCGGGCAACAACCGCAGCAGCAGCTGCTGGGCCTGGTCGCGGTGGTCCGCCCTGGTGGACTCGACCAGCGTGATCGCCCGCGATAGCTCCGTGCGGTCGCCGCTGTGCACGGCCGCCGCCAGCTCCTCAACAGAGGTCGCTTCGCTCCTGCCCTCCGTCGACGATTCCCGGGTCGCTTCGCTCCTGCCCTCCGCCTCGGCCATCAGTCGAGGTCATACCCCAAGCGCTCGCCGAGCCGTCGCACCAGCCCGATCGCGGCGTCCGCGATGACCGTCCCCGGCGGGAAGATAGCTGTTGCCCCGGCGGCATACAGTGCTTCGAAGTCGCCGGGCGGGATCACGCCGCCGACCACAATCATGATGTCGGGTCGGCCCACCGCGGCCAGTGCGTCGCGCAACGTCGGCACCAGCGTCAGATGTCCTGCGGCCAACGACGACACGCCGACCACGTGGACGTCATTGTCGGCGGCCTGGCGCGCCACCTCTTCGGGCGTGGAGAACAGCGACCCGACGTCGACGTCAAAGCCGATATCCGCGAACGCCGTTGCGATCACCTTCTGGCCGCGATCGTGCCCGTCCTGACCCATCTTGGCGACCAGGATGCGCGGGCGCCGGCCGTCGGCCTCGGCGAACTTCTGCACTAACTCGGTCGCGCTGGAGATATTGGTGGCCCTTCCGACTTCATCGCGGTATACCCCGGTGATGGTACGGATCTCGGCCGCATGTCGTCCCCAGACCTTCTCCAACGCGGCGGAAATCTCGCCCACCGTGGCCTTTGCGCGCGCGGCATTGACGGCGAGCTCCAGCAGGTTGCCTTGACCTTCGGCGGCGCGGCTCAACTCCGCCAGCGCGGCGTCGACGGCGGCCTGGTCCCGATCCGCGCGCAGCCGTTGCAGTTTGGCGATCTGCTCGGCGCGCACCCGGCTGTTTTCGACCTTGAGCACCTCGATCGGCTGGTCCTCGTCGACCTTGTACTTATTGACGCCGATCACCGGCTGCTGGCCGGAGTCGATGCGGGCCTGGGTGCGCGCGGCCGCCTCCTCGATGCGCAGCTTCGGGATACCGTCGTCAATGGCCTGCGCCATGCCGCCGTGCTCGGCCACCTCGCGAATGTGCTTGCGCGCGCGGACGGCCAGCTGGTGCGTCAGCCACTCCACGTAATGCGAGCCGCCCCAAGGGTCGATCGGCCGCGTCGTCCCCGATTCCTGCTGCAGCAGCAGCTGCGTGTTGCGTGCGATGCGCGCCGAAAAGTCAGTCGGCAGCGCCAGCGCCTCGTCGAGGGCGTTGGTGTGCAGCGACTGGGTGTGACCCTGGGTGGCGGCCATCGCCTCGATACAGGTGCGCGCAACATTGTTGAACGGGTCCTGGGCGGTCAGCGACCAGCCCGATGTTTGCGAATGTGTGCGCAGTGAAAGCGATTTGGCGTCCTTCGGATTGAACTGCGCAACGAGCTCGCTCCACAGCAGACGCCCGGCCCGCAGCTTGGCGACCTCCATGAAGAAGTTCATGCCGATGCCCCAGAAGAACGAGAGTCGCGGTGCGAACTTGTCGATGGAAAGGCCCGCGTCGAGTCCGGCCTTGATGTACTCGACCCCGTCGGCGAGCGTGTAGGCGAGTTCCAAATCCGCTGTCGCGCCGGCTTCTTGGATGTGGTAGCCGGAGATCGAGATCGAGTTGAACTTAGGCATCCTGGCGCTGGTGTAACCGAAGATGTCAGAGATGATCCGCATCGAAGGCTTCGGCGGATAGATGTAGGTGTTGCGGACCATGAACTCCTTGAGGATGTCGTTCTGAATGGTTCCGGCCAGTTTCTCCGGCGGCACCCCCTGCTCCTCGGCGGCCACCACATAGAGGGCGAGAATCGGTAGCACCGCGCCGTTCATCGTCATCGACACCGATACCGTCGACAGATCGATGCCGTCGAACAGTTGGCGCATGTCGAGAATGGAATCGATTGCCACCCCGGCCATTCCGACATCACCCTGCACGCGCGGATGATCGGAGTCGTAGCCGCGGTGGGTGGCCAGATCGAACGCGACCGACAGCCCCTTCTGTCCGCCTGCGAGATTGCGGCGGTAAAACGCGTTTGATTCCGCGGCGGTGGAAAAGCCGGCATACTGCCGGATTGTCCACGGCTGGTTGACATACATCGTCGGGTACGGACCGCGGACGTAGGGCGGCTCGCCGGGGAAGCCGTTGAGTGGGTAGCCGTCGACGACTGTGGCGGCGCGGTCGGCGGCGGTGTAGACGGGTTTGACGACGATGCCCTCGGGCGTGTGCCAATCCAGTTGATCGGGGGTGTACCCGTGCGCGGCGGCGGCCGCGGCGACGTACTCGGTGACGTCCGCCGCGGTGACCGGCGTCGCGACGGGTCCACCGTGCAGCGGGATGTCGGCGAAGCTCTCGACGATCGGCGAGCTTTCCTGGGCCGCGTGGCCGGCGACATCATGAACCGACATCTTCAGGCCCCCAATCGCGCAAGCAGGTTCGAAAGCGCTTCGACCGCGTCCATCGTGGCGGTCAGATACCCGTCGGGCCGGTGGCCGGCCTCGACGCCGGCGACCGCCGTCTCCGGGCCGGCCAGGTAGATCTCGGTGATGCCCGCCGCATGCGCGGCCTCGACGATGGCCACCAGTTCTGAGCCATACCGTGCGTCGGTGCCGCAAATGACCGCGATGTTCGGGGATCCGGCGTCGGCGACGGCCGCCCCGACACCGGCGGTGTCCACTGGTCCGGGGTTGACGGCCGCAATGCCGCCGGACGCCAACAGGTTCGCGGCAAACGTGGCGCGCACGTTGTGCTCGGCCAGTGGACCAAGAGGCAACAGCACGACCCGTGGCCGCGACCCGGTGCGCTGCAAAAACGCGTCGGAGCGGTCGCGCAGTGCCTCGAAATCGGCGGCGTACCGGCGGATCTCGCCGTCGGCCGGTCCACGGGCAGAAATTGGCGGCTCGGCCAGGTTCGGATACTCGTTGACTCCGGTGATGGTCGCGCGCCGGTGGTCGATGTCGTCGGTTCGCTTGTCGCGCACCTCGGCGACCTGCGCGCCGATGAAGTCGAGCGCCTCGGCGAATCCCCCGCGCGCCTCGATCTGCTGGAAGTGCTGCCATGCCCGCTGCGCCAGCGTTTCGGTCAGCTTCTCGACGTACCAGGACCCGCCCGCGGGATCGACCACCCGACCGATGTTGGACTCTTCCAACAGAAGCAGCTGCGTATTGCGGGCCATGCGCCGGGAAAAACCGGCGCCAACACCCGGCGCGCCGCCGGCTATCGCTACGTCGAACGGGTGCACCAGCACAGTGTCGGCGCCGCCGATACCGGCCCCGAACGCCGCGACCGTGCTCCGCAGCATGTTCACCCACGGGTCCCGCTGCGTCATCATCGGCAGCGACGTCACCGCGTGCGTGGTCGTCGACCCCGCGCCCGGCGCGCCGACGACTTCGGCCACGCGCGCCCAGAGTTTGCGCGCCGCACGGAATTTGGCGATCGTCATGAATTGGTCGTCGTCGGCGGCGAACCGAAAGCTGATTTGGCGCAAGGCGGTTGGCACACCCAATTCCGCGAGCGTCCGAAGATAGGCGACCCCGGCGGCCACGGAGCCCGCCAGCTCCCACGATGCGTTCGCGCCGAGATTGTGGAACGCCGGCCCGTCAACGGTGACGGCGCGGACCACGCCGCGAAAGTCGCGGGCCCGCGTTGCCATGGCCAGAACGTCGTCCATCGCCGGCGCCGCCCGACCGCTCAGTCGGCCGGTCAGCGGGTCGGCGCCCAGGTCGATCGACAACAGTGCTCGCTTGTCGTCGTCGAACCCGTCGACCAGGCCCAGCAGCGCGTTGGCGGCCGCCGCGTAATCGGCGCCGGCGTCCAGCACGACGGGCACCAGTTCAAGAAAGACGCCCTCGAGCAAGCGCTCGAGTTCGACCGCCCGGACGCCCGTTTCGCCGACCCGCAACACCAGTGCGCTGACGCCTTCGGTCAACGCGAGCAGCACCGCGCCATTGCTCTCGGCCACCGCGGGCCGGCCCGGCGCCGGAAACGCCTCGGCCACCTTCCAGCCGGACTTGACGTCGCGCAGCGCGTCGCCGCCGCGCACGAACGGCCACCGGCCCGGCAGCGGCGGCTCGGGCAGCCCATCCAGCGCCGTGTACAACGCGTGTACCGGGAAGCCCTCATAGGTGGGCGTGTCGAGCAGTCGCTCCGGCTCGGCGGGCAGGTCTGCCGGGTCGCGCCGCTTGCTCTTCGCCAGCACCCCCGCCACCGCGGATCGCCAACGTTCGCGTCCTTGCGTTACCTCGGCGGGGACATCAATCGACACGGGATCAGGCTAAATGATGCACCTCGGGCCCGGAGCGGCCGGTATCGCGGACCGTGACCGAAACTCCGGCCGCCCGG
This sequence comes from Mycobacterium sp., assembly GCF_035640695.1. GTDB lineage: Bacteria > Actinomycetota > Actinomycetes > Mycobacteriales > Mycobacteriaceae > Mycobacterium. Next base: position 44,651 of record NZ_DASQVQ010000132.1, on the reverse strand, counting down.
ACCGCGCTATTCACCCGTTGCCCGTAGTGTTGACAGTCGTGAACGACACGGTCGCCGGCGCGCTGGGCGGTTTGCGCTCGGCGGTGACCGCGACCGCGCGGCAAGTGTCCCGGCGCCGCATGATCCTCACCGCGCTGGTGGCTGTGATTCTCGTCGCAGTAGCCATGCTGGTGCCGGTGCCTACCGCGGTGCAACTGCGCGACTGGGCGACATCGGTCGGACCGTGGTTCCCGGTGGCGTTCCTGGCCGCCTACATCGTCATCACGATCTTCCCGATTCCCCGCACCGCGTTCACGCTTGCCGCCGGGCTGATGTTCGGTGCCTGGCTCGGCGTGGCGCTGGCGGTGCTCGCCAGCACGATCAGCGCCGTGATCGCACTGCTGCTGGTGCGCGCCGTCGGCTGGCAGTTGAACCGGTTGGTCAGCCACCCCACCATCGATTCGCTGGATTCCCGGCTGCGCCGTCGCGGTTGGCCGGCGATCGTGTCGCTGCGGCTCATTCCGGCGGTGCCGTTCTCGGTGGTGAACTATGCCGCCGGCGCGTCGGCGGTGCGGGTGATGCCATACACGCTGGCCACCGTGGTCGGGCTGGTGCCAGGGACATTGGCTGTGGTCGTCCTCGGCGACGCGCTGACCGGGCACATCAGCCCGTTGCTGTTCCTGGTGTCGGCCGTCACCGCCGGCGTCGGGGTCGTCGGGCTGACCTTCGAGGTGCGCGCACACCGCCGGCACCACCGCGCCCGGCGCACCGAGGCGAAGGTGGCGGAGCCCGCCGTCGCCGGCTAACGGCCCGTGCCGCCTGGTGGCGCGCCGGGCCGGCGAGGTATTTCGGATCCACCGGGGCGGCCTGGTCAGCGCACTCGGGCGAACCAGACCATCCACCACTGTGAGCAACGGAGGCAGACCGTGTCCGCAACCAACGCATTCGCCCGCGCGGGTGCCCGGATGCTCCGCAACCGCTGGCTGATGCGCGCCCCGATTTGGATTTATAAGTTGCGCGGCGGAGCCCTGCTCAGCTCGCGGGTGCTGATGCTTGAACACGTCGGCCGCAAGTCCGGGGCCCGGCGCTACGTCGTCCTGGAGGTCGTCGACCACGCCACGCCCGACACCTTCGTCGTCGCCTCTGGCTTCGGGACCAGGGCACAGTGGTTCCGAAATATTCGGACGAATCCGAGAGTGCGCCTCTGGGTAGGAAGTCGTGGGCCCGCGCCGGCCACGGCGCGTGTCCTCGACCAACCCGAAACCGACCGCGCCCTCGCGGAATACCGCGCCAAACGTCCTCGGGCGTGGGAACGCTTCAAGCCGGTGCTTGAAGAGACGCTCGGCAAACCGATCACCGACACCAACGCACCGTTGCCGATGGTCGAACTGCGGCTCGATACTTAGGGCGCGACGCGCGATCCCTTCGCGGTCATAGCCGCGAAGATCACGGCAAAGCCGGCGGCCGCGACGGCCGCGACACCAAGGTCCTTGGCCTTCGCGTGCAAGCCCACCGCGAGCACGAAATACAGCGTCAGCATCGCCGTGGTCACCCTGGCCAGACCCGGAAACCACCGGGCCGAAAACAGCCCGAGCGCCGCGGTCGCCTTGATCGGCGGGAAGATCCACCGGTATCGCTCGGGAAAGTCGATGTCGTCGAGGACCAGCGCGACGAACGGAAGCGGAATCGCGTCGGCCACGGCGCTCGCGGCCAGGTAGGCCCCGGACGCGTCGTAGGCGCGCGGTGAGCCAAGCAGATCCGTCATGGGCCGGCCAGCGAGGGTGGCGTCACGCCCGGCCCCGGAACCGACTTGCGGGCCTCGGCCTCGGCCGCGGCGACCGCCCGCGCGATCGCGGGATCGGTCTCGGTGGAGAACCAGTCCGCGACCTCGGCCGAGTCATCCTCGGGGGCCGCGTGGCGACCGTCGTCGTCGACCGGTGACGGCTGATAGCGGAACACGCCGTCGTCGCCGGGCGCGCCGAGCAGCTTGGCGAAGCCCTGCAGCGCAGCGCCGAAATCGCTCGGCACGATCCACACCTTGTTCGCCTCACCCTTGGCCATCTGCGGCAGCGTCTGCAGGTACTGGTAGGCCAGCATCTCCGGGGTGGGCCGGCCGGCCTTGATCGCCGCGAACGTCTTCTCTATCGCCTTGGCCTGGCCTTGGGCCTGCAGGTACTGCGCGGCCCGCTCGCCTTGCGCGCGCAGCATCCGCGACTGCCGGTCGCCCTCGGCGGCAAGGATCGAGGCCTGCTTGGCGCCCTCGGCGGCCAGAATCTGGGACTGCTTCTGGCCCTCGGCCTGCTTGATCGCCGCCTCGCGGGTGCCCTCGGCCGTCAGGATCGTCGCCCGCTTCTCGCGGTCGGCGCGCATCTGCTTTTCCATCGAGTCCTGGATCGATGGCGGCGGGTCAATGCTGCGCAACTCCACGCGGGCGACTCGCAGCCCCCAGCGGTTGGTGGCTTCGTCGAGCACGCCACGCAGCGCGGCGTTGATCTGGTCCCGTGAGGTCAACGTCTGTTCCAGCGTCATGCCGCCGACCACGTTGCGCAGCGTGGTGGTGGTCAGCTGCTCGACGCCGACGATGTAGTTGCTGATCTGGTAGACCGCCGCTTGCGGATTGGTGACCTGGAAGTACACCACCGTGTCGATGTTGACGGTCAGGTTGTCCTCGGTGATCACCGGCTGCGGCGGGAAGGACACCACCCGCTCACGCAGGTCGATCCTCGCGCGGATCCTGTCGATGAACGGCAGCAGCAACGTCAGCTGACCCGACACCGTCTTGCTGTAGCGGCCCAGTCGTTCGATCACCGCCGCCTCGGCCTGCGGGATCAGCGCGACCGATTTGGCCACCACGATGATCGCGAACACCACCAGTACGGCCAGCAGCACCAGGCCGGCGACGGCACTTTGCATGACGCGTTCCTTCCCCTGTTTGCCCAGGCTTGTCTAGACGACCTTTTGGACGACGGCGGTGGCGCCGTCAATGTGCACGACCGTGACGTGGTCTCCCGGTTCGTAGACATCGTCGGTGTTGTACGGCCGCGCCGTCCAGACTTCGCCGTCAAGCTTCACCTGGCCTTCATGCCGGGCGACCCGGTCGAGTACCAGCGCACTCTTGCCCTCCAGTTGCCTGACGGGTTCCGGCAGGCCCTTGCCGGCCGTCAACCGTCGGCGCAGCACCGGTCGGACGCCGGCCAGCAGCAGCACCGACACCACCAGGAAGACCACCCCGTCGGCCCAGATCGGCAAGCCGAACAGCCAGCTGGCGCCGGCTGCGGCCAGCGCCCCGCCGCCGAGCATCAACAAGAACAGGTCGCCGGTGAGCACCTCGGCGCCTGCCAATGCCAGCGCGACAATCAGCCAGATGAGGGCCACGGGCATGTTGCCAGCCTAACTCGTAGCGGGCCATCGCCGCCCCGAACAATTACACTGCGAGCATCATGTGGTGCCCGAGTGTCTCCCTGTCGGTGTGGGCCAATGCCTGGCTTGCCGGGTCGGCTGCGCCCGATGACGTCCTTGACGCGTTGTCACATTGGGCGCCAAGGCATTCGGTTACTGCCCACGACGCGATAGCGGCGGGCCACACCGGGCTGCCGTGGCCGGATCCGGTCGACACCGGCGCCGTCACGCTGCTGCAGACGCTGCGCACCGCGGCCGGGGCGGGCACGGCGCCCGAACCCGCGATCAGCATTGCCCTGCCGGTTCCCGGAGATGTCCGGGGCCTGGCGGCGGGCACCAAGTTCGAGCGGGACGCGATGGCCGCCGGTGAGGCGATCATCGTCGGTGATCACCGCGGCACGGCGATTGGGCTGGTGCCCGAATTCGAGTACGACGAGCCGGAATCGGCGGATTCAGCCGACGCCGAACCCGAACTCAATGCCTTGTCGTGGACCGTGTACTCGCTGCCCGGCGTTCCGGTCGCCCAGCACATCGACCTGGGCGAGGCCGAATATGAGCTGCGCTCTGCGGTGCGCTCGGCGGCCGACGCCCTCGGCGCCATTCGCTCCGGATACGGCGCGATCGAGGTCGCCGACCCGCGGGGGCTGGTCGAGCAGGTATTGGCATTCGAACGCCGGCACCGGGCGCCCAACGATGCGCCGACGCGGGCGCTTCGGGTGTTGGAGAACGCGGCTCACGTCGATGCGATCATCACGGTCAGCTCCGAGCTGATGCCGATCGGCACCCAGAGCTTGTCCGAAGCCCAGATCGCCAGCGACGCGCTTCGCCCTTTGAGCGGGGTCGTGCGCTCGGCCCGCATCGCCGCGATCACCGCGATCCTGCACGACGCCTGGCGGCGTTGACCCCACCCCACTACTGCGGCGTGGATCAGCCGCAGTCCAGCGTGCACACCGCGCCGTTGACTGAAAAGCCGTACAGCGGAACAGGTTCTGGGCCCGCCAGCCGAGCCGGCTCGCGCCCGTCGCGCAGCTCGTCGATCAAATCGACGGCCAGCCGTGCGAATCGCCGATCCGCGTTGGGCGTCGACGCGCGCGCGAACGCCATTCCGGATCGCTCGGCCTGCAGCCGCAGTTCGTGATCCAGGTCCCAGACCACCTCGATGTGGTCGGCGACGAAGCCGATCGGGCAGACAATCACCGCAGCAGTTGCCTCGCCGGCCAGCTTCGTCAGGTGGTCGGCGACATCCGGCTCGAGCCACGGCACTTGCGGTGGCCCGGAACGGGATTGCCACACCTGGTCGTAGTCGGCATACCCGGCCGCCGCGGCGACCAGCCGCGATGCGTAGGCGACCTGGCGGGCATACAAGTCCGCGCCACACCGATTTCGCGCGGCGGCCGGAATGGAATGCGCGGTGAACACCAGGCGCGCCCGGTCGCCAAACTCGTCCGGCAGCGTCGCGGCTGCCTCCGCAATCGCGTCGGCGAACATCTCCACCATCAGCGGGTGGTCGAAGTACTGCCGCAGCTTGACCAATTCGGGTGCGCCGTCGCCCACCACCCGGCGGGCCCGCGCGATGTCTTCAACGTACTGGTTGCAGCTGGAATAGCCGCCCCACGCCGAGGTGGTGAAGACCGCCGCCCGCCGAACTCCGTTGTCGCGCATAGCCGCAACGGTGTCCTCGACGTACGGCTCCCAGTTGCGATTGCCGAAGTACACCGGCAGGTCAGCGCCGCGGTGGATCAGCTCGACGCGAAGCTGCTCGATCAGCGCGCGGTTGATGCCATTGATCGGCGACACGCCGCCGAAGTGCATGTAGTGCTCGGCGACATCCTTCAGCCGCTCCGGCGGCACGCCGCGCCCGCGGGTGACGTTCTCGAGGAACGGCAGCACCTGCTGCGGGCCCTCGGGGCCACCGAAGGACAAGAGCAGGACCGCATCGACGTTCAATGTTCCTCGCCCACTACAGCAACTGCGTGTGCGCGCCGCCGTCGGCGTAGATGATCGATCCGGTGGTGGCCGGCAGCCAGTCCGACAACACCGCGCACACCGTCTTCGCCACCGGCTCGGCGTCCTTCATGTCCCAACCGATCGGCGCGCGCTGGTCCCAACCCTGCTCGAGCAGCTGCATCTGGTCGCTGATTCCGGCGATGCCGGCGCCGACGATCGCGCTCATCGCCAGTGTCCGGATCGGCCCGGCGGCAACCAGATTCGAGCGCACCTTGTACTGCCCCGCCTCCCGCGCGACGAATCGGTTCACCGACTCCAGCGCGCTCTTGGCCACCGTCATCCAGTTGTAGAACGGCATCGCGCGGGTGGGATCGAAGTCCATGCCGACGATCGCGCTGCCCGGACTCATGATCGGCAGCAGGGCCTTGGCTAGCGACGCATACGAATACGCCGAGATGTGGAAGCCCTTGGCGACATCATCGAACGGCGCGTCCAGGAACGGGAACTCGCCCATGCCGCTGCGCGGCATGAATCCGATCGAATGCACCACGCCGTCGAGTTGGCTGCCCTCGCCGATCACCTCGGTGACCCGGTCGGCCAGTGTGGCTAAGTGCTCACCGTTCTGCACGTCGAGTTCCAGCAACGGCGCCGGCTGGGGCAGCCGGTCGATGATCCGCCGGATCAGCCGCAGCCGATCGAACCCGGTGCACACCAGTTGGGCGCCCTGCTCCTGGGCCACCCGGGCGATGTGGAATGCAATTGAGGAGTCGGTGATGATCCCGGTGACCAGAATCCGTTTGCCTTCGAGCAGCCCTGACATGTCCGTCCTTCGTCCTAGTGGCCCATGCCGAGGCCGCCGTCGACCGGAATGACGGCGCCGGAGATGTAGGCGGCGTCCTCCGACGCCAGGAAGCTGATCACACCGGCGACCTCGGGCGCCTTGCCGATGCGGCCCAGTGGAATCGCCGTCATCGCCATCTCGAGCTGCTTGTCCGTCATGGCACGCGTCATGTCGGTGTCGATGAGGCCGGGGGCCACGACGTTGGCGGTGATCGAACGCGATCCCAACTCGCGTGTCAACGAGCGGGCCATGCCTACCAGGCCGGCCTTCGACGCCGAGTAATTCGCCTGCCCCGGAATCCCGGTCAGCCCCGCCACCGAGCCCATGAAGATCAGGCGGCCGAATCGCTGCTTGATCATGTTGCGCGACGCCCGCTTGGCCACTCGGAACACGCCGGTCAGGTTCGCGTCGACGACCTTCTCGAACTGCTCCTCGGTCATCCGCATGATCAGCATGTCGGCGTTCATGCCGGCGTTGGCCACCAATACCTCGACCGGGCCCTGGTGCTCCTCGACCTCGGTGAACGCGGTGTCAACCGCGGTGCTGTCGGTGACGTCGCACTGCACACCGAACAGTTCGTCGGGGATATCCGAGCCGCGATGGGTCACCGCCACCTTGTGGCCGTCGGCGGCCAGCCTCCGCGCCACGGCGAGCCCGATGCCCCGATTACCGCCGGTGACCAGCACGGAACGGGACAAGAACGGCGGCCGCCCGCCGGACGCGGCCGGGTCGGACACGCTGGTGGCATCGGCAACGGTGTCGGTCATGCCCGTCAACTTAATGCCTCAGCGCGCTGGCTTCCGAATCGGCTGCTACGTCGGCAGCCTGCGGTTGATCAGCACCGCCGCCAGCGCGGCGCACGCCAGTAGCAGCGCGCCGAGCCGCAACCAGCCGACGCTCGCATCGCCCTTGATCGTTTCGTAGCCGATCTGCTGCTGCAGCGTCGAGTACACGTGGCGCAGCTCGGAGAGGCTGCCGGCGTTGTAGGTGTCGCCACCGGACAGCTCGGCGATCTTCTTGAGCGTGGCGTTGTCGACGGGTACCGGCTGGCGCTGGTTGTTGATCTCGACGTAGCCGTAGGGCGTGCCGAACGAGATCGTGGAGATCGGCACGCCCTGGTCCTTGGCGGTGCGGGCCGCGGTGTAGGCGCCCTTCGGGTTGTCCGGGTTGGACGGCACCGTTTCCTTACCGTCGGACAGCAGCACGATGCGTGCCGGCGGCGGCGCGTCACCGCCGCCGATCACCGCGCCCACCGTCGCAATCGCCTGCAGCGCGGTGAAAATGCCCTCGCCGGTGGCGGTGCGGTCGGCCAGCTGCAGCTTGTCGATCGCGCGCTTCGTCGAGTCCCTGTTGGTCGTCGGCGACACCAGCACGGTGGCCGTGCCGGCGTAGGAGACCAGCCCGAGGTTGATGCCGGGCGTCAGCTCGTCGGCGAACTGTTTGGCGGCGTCCTGGGCGGCGGCCAGCCGATTGGGCTGGACGTCGGTGGCGTGCATCGACTGCGACACGTCGATCGCCAGCATCACCACCGCGCGGTTGCGCGGGATCCGAACGTCGTGGGTCGGTCCGGCCATGGCAATTGTGAACAGCACCAGCGAAATCACCAGCAGAATCGCCGGCAGGTGCCGCCACCGGTTAGGTCGCTGCGGCGCAACGCTTTCTAGCAGCTCCATGTTGGCAAACCGCAAAAGGCGGCGCTGGCGGGCCAGCTGCACAACGATATAGAGCCCGATCAAACCGAGGATGACGAGCAGAAAAAGGAAATACCATTTGTGTTCAAAGCCGGACAGCGACATCGGGCCCAGCAACGGCAACGTCATATCAGAACGTCACTTCAACGATTTCTTTTGCGACGCATGTGATTTCGCGTCTGTAATTCATGATCGTATTTTCAGCCGTGTCACTTTCACGCATGTGATTTCCGGATTCCGCGTTACTGATGGCCCGCCAACGCCCCGCGCCGCCGGTTGGCGACAAAACGGACGACGTCGGCGATCCAGTCCCGGTCGGTGCGCAGGCTCAGCAGCGGCGCATCGCACCGGCGCAGCGTGCGGGCAACCTCGGCGCGGTGTGCTGCCGCGGCCTTGGCGAAGTCGTCTCGCAGTTGCGGATCGATGGTGAACTCGCGAGTCACGCCCGTCTCGGCGTCCTGCAGGATCACATCCCCGACATCGGGCAATTCGACGTCGCGCGGGTCGAGCACCTCGATGCCGAGCACCTCGTGGCGCCCGGAAATGGCCCGCAGCGGCCGCATCCAGTTGATCGGGCCGAGGAAGTCGCTGATGATCACCGCCATCCCGCGCCGGCGCTCTGGGCGGCGCAGCTCGTCGATGGCGGCGGCCAGGTCGCCCCGGACACCGACCGGAGCCTTGGGTGTGGTGGCGATCGCCCGAAGCAGTTCCTGCTCGTGCATGCGGCCGGACAACGCGGGGACCCTCCGAACCGATTGGCCGTTGGCGATCACCGCGCCGAGCCGGTTGCCGCCACCGCTGTTCAAAAACGCGATCGCGGCCGCCGCCGCCACTGCCAGGTCGCGCTTTTCACACCCGGTAGTGCCGAAGTCGAGGCTGGCCGACATGTCCACCACCAGCCAGGTCTCCAGCTCCCGGTCGGCGATCATCTCGCGCACGTGCGGCGTGGTAGTTCGCGCGGTCACCGACCAGTCCATCCGGCGGACGTCGTCGCCGGGCTGGTAGATCCGCGACTCCCCGGGCTCGGAGCCTGGCCCGGGGATCAGGCCGAGGTGGTCGCCGTGCAGCACGCCGTCGAGCTTGCGGCGGACGGTCAGCTCCAGCTTGCGCAGCGCCGCCGACAGCTCGGGGTCGCGAATCTGGCCGCGCTGCAACGACGGCAGGTCGACCGTCCGCCCCCGGGGAGAGCTCACCGACCGCTTGCCGCTGCCGCCGCGGCGGGCACCACTGGCGGCACCGAATGTCCTTGCTGCGGAACGGCATTGACCTGCGGCAAGGCCACCGTCTGCAGGACGCGGTTGATCACGGTCTCGTTGGAGATCTCGTCGGCCAGCGCGTCATAGGTCAGCACCAGCCGGTGCCGCAGCACGTCGGGGATGATCTCGATGACGTCCTGGGGAATCACGTAGTCGCGGCCGCGGACCAGCGCGAGTGCCCTGGCCCCGGCGATGATGCCCAGCGATGCGCGCGGCGACGCCCCGTAGGCGATCCACGCCTTGGCGTCGGGCATACCGAACTGATCCGGCCTGCGCGTGGCGGTCACCACCCGCACCACGTAGTCGACGAGCGCGTGGTGCACGAACGTGTTACTGGCCACGTCCTGCAGGCGCGCCAGGTCGCCCGGGGCGAGTATCTGCTTAGGCGTGGGCGGCGTGACGCCCATCCGGTAGATGATCTCGCGCTCTTCCTCTGGCGTCGGATAGTCGATATTGATCTTGAACAGGAAGCGGTCGCGCTGAGCCTCCGGCAGTGCGTAGACGCCCTCCTGCTCGATCGGGTTCTGCGTGGCCATCACCAGGAACGGCTTGGGCATCGGGAAGGTCTTGCCGCCGATCGACACGTGGCGCTCGGCCATCACTTCCAGCAGCGCCGACTGTACCTTCGCCGGGGCTCGGTTGATCTCGTCGGCCAGGATGAAGTTGGCGACGACCGGGCCGAGCTCGATGTCGAACTCCTCCTTGCCCTGCCGGTAGATCCGGGTGCCGACGATGTCGGTGGGCACCAGGTCGGGCGTGAACTGGATGCGGGCGAACGTGCCGCCGACCACCCGGGCGAACGTCTCCACGGCCAGGGTCTTGGCCACGCCGGGCACGCCCTCGAGCAGCACATGACCCTTGGCCAGCAGTCCGACCAGCATCCGCTCGACTAGCTGGTCCTGGCCGACAATGATCCGCTTGACCTCGTAGATGGCCCGTTCCAGGGTGTGGACCTCACCGGCGAGGGCGTCGTTTACCTGTGCCGGGCCACCGGGACCGTGGGGCTGCGGCGTGGCCGCATGGGCCCCCTGCGCGCCGCCGGGATAACCGGGTGCCGGACTCGGTGACGTCATCAAAGATCCTCTCAACCTGTCGTCAGGGTCGCTGGCGTCGCGGCATGCCCGCCGCGTGCTCGCAGTCAACTATTCCAGGCGCTTCAAAATCCGTCGACGTAGGTTGCTGGCTGACGGCTGTGAATCACCCGTCAACTCTCGATGATGCGGGTCACGTACGGCGTCATGCCCGCCGTGCGCACCGGGCTGACTATCACCTTGCCCGCCAGCGAGGACGCCTCCAGCATCTGGCCGTTGCCCAGGTACATGGTCACATGCTGGGTCCCGTCCGGCCCGTAGAAAATGAGATCGCCCCGCTTGGCCTCCGAGGGCGGAACGTGCCGACCGGCGTTGTACTGGTCGCCGGAGAAGCGCGGGATCAGCACGCCCACACCGGCGAACATGTAGCGCATCAAGCCCGAGCAGTCGAAGCCGACCGTGCCTGCCCCGTCCTCGACTCCGGTGGACGGGCCGGTGAGGCTGCCGCCGCCCCACGAGTACGGGACGCCCATCTGCGAGGCGCCGCGCCGGACCACGTATTCGATGGCCTGCTTGCCGTAGACCCGGTTGATCCGCCCGGGCTGTGGCTGAAGCTGCTGCGCCTGCCCGCCGATGCCAAGGCTGCCTAGAAACTTGCGGCCCAGATCCATCGTGGTCTGCGCGGCGTTGGCGCTGGCCTGCAGCGATGCGTTGGCGATCGCCACCGGGTCGCCGGGCGCACCGGCGCTGATCACCTTGGGCAGCGTCGGATCCCACTGCACATCGTCGGCGTTGGCGACCGCCGGCGCGGCGAGGGCCAGGACCAGTCCGAGCAGCATGAGGATCAGTCCGAGACGGCGCACCCGATCACCCCCAGTCAGTACTCGATGTATCGGACGACGAAGGGCGTCATGCCGCTGGTGCGCACCGGCGACACCTTGACCACCGAGCCGGTGTAGGGCGCCTCCAGCATTTGTCCGTCGCCGAGGTAGAGGGTCACGTGCTGGCTGCCGCCGGGGCCGTAGAAGATCACGTCCCCGCGGCGCATCTGCGAGGACGGGATCTTGCGCCCGGCGTTGTACTGATCGCCGGAGTAGTGCGGCAGCCGGATGCCGACTCCTGCGAACGAGTACAGGATCAGGCCCGAGCAGTCGAAACCGACTGTGCCTGCGCCGTCGTCGATGCCGGTGCTCGGGCCCGCCGCGTTGCCGCCGCCCCACGAGTACGGCACGCCGAGTTGCGAAAGTCCGCGCCGGATAACATATTCCGAGGCCTGCTTGCCGTACACGCGCGGAATGCGGCCATTGGTGATGCCTGTGTCGTTGGGCCTGAGTATGCCCATCTGCGTCAGGAAGTTGCGGCCCAGATTCGCGGTCACTTGCGACGAGGTCGCCGAGATGCCGAGGACCGAGTTGATGATCGCGATCGGATCGCCGCTGACGAACGCGCTGGGCACCATGGGCAGCGTGGGATCCCACTGATTGGCGTCCCACTGCCGGTTGCCGCTGGCGGGCGCGGGTGCGCCGGCCGCGGCCTGATCCCAGCGGTCACCCGGCGCCGCGGATTTCGACAGGGTCGCGCGGGCGGCGGCTAGCCGGGCCTCGGCCTCCTTGCGTGCGGCCGCCAGTCGATCGATTTCGGCGCGCTGAGCGGCGAAGTCGCGCTGGGCATCGGTCAGCGCGGCCACCGCCTCGTCCTGGCTGTGCTGCGCGTCGGCAGCGGCCTGGTCCGCCTTCTGCGCAGCGGCCCGCGCGGCGGACTCCTTGTTGACCTGTTCGGTGCGGGCGCGCCGCAGATCGGTCATCACCTGCTGAGAACTGCCGGCGACGGTCTGGCCGGCGGTGACCGTGGCGATCATGTCCTCCGGCGTGGTCGCGGTCAGGTAGGAGCCCGACGGTCCATTGACATAGGTGGCCGCGGCGAACCGGTCAAACCGTTGCTGCGCCGAGCCGATCGCGGCGGTGGCATCCTTGACCGCCTGCTGACTGGCCCCGACGTTCTGCCGGGCGGTGTCGGCGGCGTCGCGCGCTGTCTGCACGTCGCTGATCGCCTTGTTGACGCTCTCCTGCCGGGTCTGCACGGCCGCGCCGATCTGCTGCAGTCTCTGGTTCGCGTCGGCCACCGCGGCGATCAACTGGGCGAGGGTGTTCGGACTGTCCGGGTCGGCCGCGGCTACGCCGGGCGTCGCGAGCAGCAGCGCGACGGTGAGCGCGACGGCGCACGAACGGGTGCGTCTCATTCGACTCGGGTCTCCTATGGCTCACGCGCGAATGTCTCGGCTCATCCGCCGGTATCTCAGGCACAACAGTCACTACAGACACGTCTACAACAGAGATACCAATTGCACCGTACGTCACAGGAGACGCCAAAGAAACTTTAGTCACAAACTACAAGGCTGTAATTAAAGCCGGTGTGACCGAATAGTTATGGCCCGGCGATATTTAAAGCCGGATTCGAGGCCGGATTCGAGGCCCGAATCCATGCCGGATTCGAGGCCGGCGGTGAGGGTTTCGTGCTCAGTCCGCGGTGGCGGGCGGCTTGGTGCTGGTGGGCCGCCTGCTCCAGACCTGCAGCAGTCGGGTCGCGAACACGGCGGCGACCACGGCAATCGTGACCACGATCGTCATCGCCGTCCACGGAAAATCGGGAGTCGTCAACTGGCTGACGAAATTCTTCGACGATTGCACCGGTTCACCGTTCTTCGCGAGATCTTGGCCCGCCTCCAGCGTCACGCGATCGAACTTCGGGCTGTAGGTGCCCGCCCACGTCGGGCTCATCACCAACACCGTCGATCCGGGATAGGTATGCCCGACCTCGGTCGCGATGTCGCGCAGCGGCGTGTCGATCGGCGGGTTCTTCTCGATCCAGACGATCTTGAGGTCAATGCCCTTCTGGCGCGCATCGGCGACGACCTGCCGTAGGGCCGGCACATCCTTGCCCGGCGCACTGACCCCGCCGTCGCCGACGTCGGCCTTGACCTTGTTCAGATCGACGTCGGGGGGTATGTAGGTCGGCAGGAACGGAATCACATGTGGGCCGGCCGTCATAGCGGGCAGCGTACGCGATGACCCCGTGCGACGGCCGCGGCGCTACTGTCCTTCCTCCTCCTCGGCCAGTCTGGAGATCAGTCCGCCGGCCAACACATCCTTGACCTGTCGTGGTGAAAGACGGTGCCGCACATCGAAGGACGTCTGCTTCGTCAGATTCTCGACCTCGAACGACTTGCTGTTCGGCAAGGTTTCGCGAACATTGCGGATCCGCAGCGTGTCGTCCGGGTCGATGTTCTCGTAGTCGCCTGCATTCTCGAACTCCAGTGCCAGCACGCCGTAGTTCGCGAGGTTCTGCCAGTGGATGCGGGCGAACGACTTGGCGATGACAACGCGCAGCCCGAGGTAACGAGGCGCGATCGCCGCATGCTCCCTCGAAGAGCCCTGACCGTAGTTCTCGCCGCCAACGATGACATGGCCGGTGCCCTCGGCCTGCTGGGCCCGCTGGGGATAGGACTCATCGATCTGGGTGAAGCTGAACATCGCCAGCTTGGGGATGTTGGACCGAAACGGCAGTGCCCGGGCACCGGCCGGGGAGATCTCGTCGGTGGAGATGTTGTCGCCCACCTTGAGCAGAACGGGCGCCTCGATCTCCTCAGGCAGCGGCGTCAGCTGTGGAAGGCTCGACACATTCGGCCCCTTCACCGGCTCCACCTGCTGTGCCTCGTGCGCCGGCAGCGGCGGCACCAGCATCGCGGTGTTGACCGAGTGCTTTTCGGGCAGGTTCAGCTTCGGATATTCCGTCTGCGCGTCGCGTGCCCAGTCGCGCGGGTCGGTGATGCGCCCCGTCAACGCCGATGCGGCGGCGGTTTCCGGCGAACACAACCACACGCGGTCCGCTCTGGTGCCAGACCGACCGGGAAAATTGCGTGGCATTGTCCGCAGCGAGTTGCGACCGGTCGCCGGCGCCTGCCCCATGCCGATGCAGCCCATGCATCCGGCCTGATGGATGCGTGCCCCGCCGATCACCAGTGCGGTCGTTGCGCCCATCTTCGTCAGATCGGCCAGTATCTCGCGTGACGTCGGGTTGATGTCGAAGCTGACCTCGGGCGCGGTCTGTCGGCCGGCCACCATCGCGGCCGCGATCGCGAAATCGCGGAGGCCGGGATTGGCGCTCGATCCGATCACCGCCTGGGCGATCTCCTCGCCGGCGACCTCGCGCACCGGCACCACATTGCCCGGTGAGGACGGCTTTGCAATCAACGGCTCGATTTGCGAGAGGTCGATGGTCTCGTCGATGTCGTAATCGGCGCCCGGGTCGGCAACGAGCTCCACCCAGTCGTCCTCGCGTCCCTCGGCACGCAGGAAGTCGCGCACCGCCTCGTCGCTGGGGAACACCGTCGTGGTGGCGCCCAATTCGGCGCCCATGTTGGCGATCACGTGGCGGTCCATCGCGGTAAGGCCGGCCAGCGCGGGTCCGTAATACTCGATGATCCGGTTCACGCCGCCCTTGACGTCGTGTCGGCGCAACATCTCCAGAATCACGTCCTTGGCCGAACACCACTCCGGCAGCTCACCTTCCAGCCGGACGCCCCACACCTGCGGCATCAGCACGTTCAGCGGCCGCCCTGAGATGGCCAGCGCCACCTCGAGCCCGCCCACACCGATCGCGAGCATTCCGAGGGATCCGGCCGCCGGGGTGTGTGAGTCCGACCCCACCATCGACTTGCCCGGAATCCCGAACCGTTGCATGTGGGTTGGATGAGACACGCCGTTACCCGGCTTGGAGAACCAGAGTCCGAATCGCTGCGCGGCGGTGCGCAGATATTCGTGGTCCTCGGCATTCTTTTCGTCGGTCTGCAGCAGGTTGTGGTCGACATACTGCACGCTCACCTCGGTGCGCGCCCGATCGAGTCCGATCGCCTCCAGTTCCTGCATCACCAGGGTCCCGGTAGCGTCCTGCGTCAGCGTCTGGTCGATGTGTAGCGCGATCTCCTCGCCGGGCGTCATCTCGCCCGACACGAGGTGTGAGTCGATGAGCTTGCGTGTCACGTTGAGAGCCATGCCTGGGTGGTTTCCACGAACGGCCAACATCAAAACGAGTGCGGCGCGAGTGATATAGGACAAGCGTACTGTTAGAATTGAAAGGGTCGGCGACACGGCCCGTCACCGATGAGCAACTTAACGGGAGTGGATGTGACCAGCACAGAATCGGCGAATTCCTTCGGAGCCCGCGACACCCTCACGGTCGGGGACCACAGTTACCAGATCTACCGCCTCGACGCAGTTGCCGGCACCGAGAAACTCCCCTACAGCCTCAAGGTGCTCACCGAAAACCTGTTGCGCAACGAGGACGGCGCAAACATCACCAGCGACCACATCCAGGCGATCGCCAACTGGGACCCGTCCGCAGAGCCGAGCGTCGAGATCCAGTTCACGCCCGCACGGGTCGTCATGCAGGACTTCACCGGCGTGCCGTGCATCGTGGACCTCGCCACCATGCGCGAGGCCGTCGGTGAGTTGGGCGGCGACCCCGACAAGGTCAACCCGCTGGCGCCGGCCGACCTGGTGATCGACCACTCGGTGATCGCCGACCTGTTCGGCCGCCCCGATGCGTTCGAGCGCAACGTCGAGATCGAATACCAGCGCAACGGCGAGCGCTATCAGTTCCTGCGTTGGGGCCAAGGCGCTTTCCGCGACTTCAAGGTGGTGCCGCCGGGCACCGGCATCGTGCACCAGGTCAATATCGAATACTTGGCGCGCGTCGTGATGGAGCGCGATGGAGTGGCTTACCCGGACACCTGCGTGGGCACCGACTCGCACACCACCATGGTCAACGGGCTCGGCGTGCTCGGCTGGGGCGTCGGCGGCATCGAGGCCGAGGCCGCGATGCTCGGCCAGCCGGTGTCGATGCTGATCCCGCGGGTGGTCGGCTTCAAGTTGAGCGGTGAAATCCAGCCGGGCGTGACGGCCACCGACGTGGTGCTCACCGTCACCGAGATGCTGCGCAAGCATGGTGTGGTTGGCAAGTTCGTCGAGTTCTACGGCGAGGGCGTGGCCGAGGTTCCGCTGGCCAACCGCGCGACGCTGGGCAACATGAGCCCCGAATTCGGTTCCACCGCAGCGATTTTCCCAATCGACCGGGAGACCATCGACTACCTGCGGTTCACCGGCCGCAGCGCCGAGCAGCTGGCGCTGGTTGAGGCCTACGCCAAGGAGCAGGGCATGTGGCACGACCCCGCTCACGAGCCCGACTTCTCCGAGTACCTCGAGCTGAACCTGGCCGACGTGGTCCCGTCGATCGCCGGTCCGAAGCGCCCGCAGGACCGGATCGCCCTCTCCGGCGCCAAGGGCGCATTCCGCAGGGACATTCACAACTACGTCGAAGACAACTTGCCGCCCGAGCACACCAAGCTCGACGAGGCGGTCGAAGAGAGCTTCCCGGCCAGCGATCCCGCAGTGCTGTCGTTCGCCGAGAACGGCGCGGCCGAGGTCGCCTCCGCGGCCAGCGGCGCAGAAGGGCGGCCGAGCAACCCGGTGAAGGTAAAGTCCGACGATCGCGGCGAATTCGTGCTGGACCACGGCGCGGTGGTGATCGCCGCGATCACCTCCTGCACGAACACGTCCAACCCGGAGGTGATGCTGGGTGCGGCGCTGCTAGCCAAGAACGCGGTCGAGAAGGGCCTGAGTTCTCGGCCATGGGTCAAGACCTCACTTGCCCCTGGTTCGCAGGTGGTCACCGACTATTACGAGAGGGCCGGGCTGACACCGTATCTGGAGAAGCTTGGCTTCTATCTGGTCGGCTACGGGTGCACCACATGTATCGGCAACAGTGGCCCGCTGCCCGACGAAATTTCGAAGGCGGTGAACGACAACGACCTGGCCGTCACCGCTGTGCTGTCCGGCAACCGCAACTTCGAGGGCCGCATCAACCCCGACGTGAAGATGAACTACCTGGCTTCGCCGCCGCTTTGCATCGCGTATGCGTTGGCCGGAACGATGGACTTCGATTTCGACAATGATTCGCTCGGGGTCGACAAGGACGGCAACGACGTCTTCCTTCGCGACATCTGGCCGTCGCAGCGAGATGTCTCCGACACCATCGCAAACGCGATCAGCCGGGAGATGTTCACAAAGAACTACGCCGACGTGTTCAAGGGCGATGAGCGGTGGCGCAATCTGCCGACGCCGAAAGGCAACACGTTCCAGTGGGACCCGGACTCGACGTATGTCCGCAAGCCGCCGTACTTCGAGGGCATGCCCGCCCAGCCGGAGCCGGTGACCGACATCCGGGGTGCGCGGGTGTTGGCGCTGCTCGGCGATTCGGTGACGACCGACCACATTTCGCCGGCGGGCAGCATCAAGCCGGGCACGCCCGCGGCGCAGTACCTGGATGAGCATGGCGTCGACAAGAAGGACTACAACTCCTACGGGTCGCGCCGCGGCAACCATGAGGTGATGATTCGTGGCACATTCGCGAATATCCGGCTGCGCAATCAGCTCCTCGACGACGTCGCCGGCGGCTACACCCGCGATTTCACCGAGGAGGGCGGGCCGCAGGAGTTCATCTACGACGCGGCGCAACACTATGCGCAGCGGGGCATCCCGCTGGTGGTGCTCGGCGGCAAGGAGTACGGCTCCGGCTCGTCACGGGACTGGGCCGCCAAGGGGACCCGGTTGCTCGGTGTGCGCGCCGTGATCGCCGAGTCGTTCGAGCGCATTCACCGCTCGAACCTGATCGGCATGGGCGTGATACCGCTGCAATTCCCCCAGGGCAAGTCGACGAAGTCACTGGGTCTGGACGGCACCGAGACCTACGACATCACCGGCATCGAGGAAATCAACACGGGCACGACGCCGCCGACCGTACATGTGAAGGCCAGCAAGGACGGTGGCGACGCCAAGGAGTTCGATGCGGTCGTGCGCATCGACACACCGGGTGAGGCCGACTACTACCGCAACGGCGGCATCCTGCACTACGTGCTGCGCCACATGTTGAACGCCTAGACAACCTCAATCGCGTAAGCGGATACATGCCCAGAGTCAGCGAAGACCATTTGGCCGCCCGGCGCCGCCAAATCCTCGCCGGCGCCAGGCGGTGCTTCGCGAAATACGGCTACGAACAGGCAACGGTGCGCCGGCTGGAGCAGACGATCGGATTGTCGCGCGGAGCGATCTTCCACCACTTCCGCGACAAGGACACGCTGTTCTTCGAGCTGGCCCGCGAGGACGCCGAGCGAATGGCCGAAGTCGCGGCGCGCGAGGGGCTGATCCAGGTGATGCGCGACATGCTGGCCGCGCCCGACCAGTACGACTGGTTGGCCACCCGGCTGGAGATCGCCCGAAAGCTTCGCAATGACCCGGCTTTTCACCGCGGCTGGGCAGAGCGATCGGCGGAATTGTCGGCGGCGACGGCCGACCGGCTGCGCCGCCAGCGCACGGCGGGCCGGTTGCGCGAGGACGTGCCGGGCGAGGTGTTGCAGACCTACCTCGACCTGGTGCTGGACGGACTGGTGGCCCGGTTGGCCAATGGCGATGATCCGGCAAGGCTCAGCGGCGTACTGGACCTCGTCGAAGATTCGGTACGACGTCCGTGATCAGCCGCGTCGGGTTAGCGCACGCGGACGCGGCCGCGGTGATTCGGTCCGCCGCGACTGCGCATCCTGGTGCCCGATTCGCGCAGCAGGCTATGGATGGACCCATACGACCGGCCGGTTGACGCGACCAGCTTCCTGATGCTGGCGCCTCCTTCATAGGCGTTGCGCAGCTCGTGCATCAACTCGTCACGACCCTTGTCCAACTTCCTCATCGTCCCTCCCCGCGTCAGGCGAGCCCCGCGAAGGCCAGCGTAAGAAACGGCGCGCGGCAACGGGCGGGTTTGACCGAAATGGGTTGACCCAGCTATCAGGCGAGCTCGATCAGATCGCCGTAATCCTCGGACCAATGGTCCTCGGTGCCGTCTGGCAGCAGCACCACCCGCTGCGGACCGAGAGCTGCTGCCGCGCCAGGATCATGCGTCACCAGCACCACCGCGCCGATATAACTACGCAGCGCGTCTAGTACTTGCTCTCGCGATGCGGGGTCGAGGTTGTTGGTCGGCTCGTCGAGCAGCAGCACGTTGGCGGTTGACGCGACAAGGCCGGCCAGCGCCAGCCGCGTCTTCTCACCGCCGGAGAGCGTGCCCGCCGGCTGATCGAGCTGCGGTCCACTGAACATGAACGCGCCGAGTAGCCCGCGCAGGTCCTGCTCGCCGGTGTCGGGCGCCGCGTGCCGGATGTTCTCCCACACCGTCGCATCGTCGTCGAGAGTGTCGTGCTCCTGCGCGAAATACCCGATCTTGCAGCCGTGCCCGGGCTCGAGCACGCCGGCGTCGGCGGTTTCGACTCCGGCCAGCAGCCGCAGCAGCGTGGTCTTGCCCGCGCCGTTCAGGCCCAGCACCACGACGCGCGATCCGCGGTCGATCGCGAGATCCACGCCGCTGAACACCTCCAGCGACCCGTAGTTCTTGGTCAGTCCCTTCGCGATCAGCGGCGTGCGCCCGCACGGCGCCGGCGTCGGGAACTTGATTCGGGCCACCTTGTCGGCGCGGCGTTCGGGCTCTAGCGCGGCCATCATCCGATCGGCTCGGCGCAGCATATTCTGGGCAGCAACGGCTTTCGTCGCTTTGGCACCCAGTTTGGCGGCTTGAGTTCTCAGCGCCGCGGCTTTCCGTTCGGCGTTGACGCGCTCGCGGCGGCGGCGCTGCTCGTCGACGGCCCGCGCGTCGAGGTACTTCTGCCACGTCATGTTGTAGACATCGACCTCGGCGCGCACCGCGTCGAGGAACCACACCTTGTTCACGACGTCGGCGAGCAGGCCGACATTGTGGCTGATGACAACCAGACCGCCGGAGTGTGCTTGCAAGAAGTCGCGCAGCCAGCCCAGTGAGTCGGCGTCGAGGTGGTTGGTCGGTTCGTCGAGCAGCAGCGTGGTGGCCGACCCGGCGCCGGTGTCGGATGCGGCAAACAGGATCCTGGCCAACTCCACGCGTCGGCGCTGGCCGCCGGACAGGGTGCGCAGCGGCTGGGTCAGAATTCGTTCGGGCAGGCCGAGATTGGCGCAGATGCGGCCCGCTTCGCTTTCGGCGACGTAGCCGCCGAGTGCCGAGAACCGCTCCTCGAGTTGACCGTAGCGCCGCACCGCGCGGTCGCGTTCGGCGTCGTCGGCCACCTCGGCCATCAGTGCTTGCTGCTTTTCCAGGTCGGCTAGCAGGGTGTCCAGCCCGCGCGCGGACAGCACCCGGTCGCGGGCGAGCACGTCGAGGTCGCCTTCCTTGGGATCCTGCGGCAGATAGCCGATCTCCCCGGTGCGGGTGACCGTCCCGGCGTACGGCTCGGCGACGCCGGCGAGAATGCGCATCGTCGTGGTCTTGCCGGCGCCGTTGCGTCCGACCAGTCCGATGCGGTCACCTGGTTGCACGCGCAGCGCCGGTCCCGGCGCGAGCAGCAGCGTGCGCGCGCCGGCGCGGACCTCTAGGTCCGTTGCGGTGATCACGCGGGTGCTCCTCGGTTGTTCTCAGGTTCGACGGTCGTCGGTGAAGACGGGCGCGCGCTTCTCGGCGCGCGCGGCGACGGCCTCTTCGAAGTTCTCGGTGAGCAGGCGGACGAACAGTTGTCCGAGACCCTCGGCCTGCATGTGCCCTTCCAGGCTAGCGGCGTCCAGTCCAGCCCACAGTGTGCGCTTGGTCAACTCAATTCCCGGCCGGGAAAATCCGACGATGCGCGCCGCGATCTGATAGCAGGTCTCGAGCAGCTGGTCGGGTTCGACCGTGCGCGACACCAGGCCGATGCGTTCGGCCTCGTCGGCGTCGATGTCTCGGCCGGTCAGCATGATGTCGAAGGCCCGTGACGTGCCGATCGCCCGGGGCAGCAGGTAGCTCAGACCGAGTTCGCTGGCCGTCAGCCCGTTGTTGATGCCGGCGGCGCGGAAGTACGCGGCTGAGGAGGCGACGCGGATGTCGGCGGCCAGGGCCAGGCACAGCCCGCCGCCGATGGCCGCGCCGTTGACGGCGGCGATGACCGGCTGGTGCAGTCGTCGCAGCGCAAGGATCACGTCGTCGAGGACCTCCATCGAACGCAGCGCGAAGGTCGGCCTCGTCAGGCCCGCGATGTGGGGCACCGCGCCGGCGGACTTGTGGTCGGCGCCCGAGGAGAAGCCGCGGCCGGCGCCGGTCAGCACGACGACGCGAACATCGTTGTCGTGGGTGATCTCCTCGAGCACGTGTTTGAGCGGGACCATGACGTCGAACGCCATCGAGTTCATTCGCTCGGGCCGGTTCAGGGTGACCAGCGCGATCTTCGGGCGAGGACGTTCGACCAGGACGTAGTCATTCACGGGTTTGCACGCTATCGCGTGCTAACCCTCTTGGTTGTCCTGCGCGGCGATCGCGGCGTCGACGTCGAAGTCCTTGACCTGCTGCACCAGCTGCTCCAGCATTGCCGGCGGCAGCGCACCGGGCTGATTGAACAGCAACTTGCCCTTCTTGAACGCCATCAGCGTGGGGATCGAGAGGACGTTTGCCGCAGCGGCGAGCTCCGGCTGGGCTTCGGTGTCCACCTTGGCGTGCACGATTTCGGGGTGAGTCTCCGATGAGGCCTCGAAGGTCGGCGCGAACTGACGACACGGGCCGCACCACGCCGCCCAAAAGTCGACGAGCACGATGTCGTTGTCGCTGATCGTGTCGTTAAACGATTCGGCCGTGATTTCGCGGGTTGCCATGCTGAACTCAACGCGCCCAGCTGCGGAAATGTTCCGGGCCGGGCGGCGCCTGGTCGACGGGGCCGGCCGCGGCTGCCGCGAGCCGAATCAATGTAGGAAGCCCAGCATATCCGGACCGTACTCGGTGGTCGAGGCGATGCCGAGCCCTAGGCTTGGTTCGTGGCATCGCTTTCCGACTCGTTATGGCAAAGCAATCGAGTCCTTGCTGAGGCCGCGGTTGGGCACCCGTTCGTCCAGGGCATCGCGTCGGGAGAGCTGGCCCGAGCGAGGTTCGCCTACTACGTGGGACAGGATGCCGCGTTTCTCGACGCGTTCTGCCGGGCCTACGCCTTGGCCCTGGCAAAGAGCCCCGACCGAGACGGTCTCATCGCGTTTCGGGAGCTACTCGACGGCGCCGCCGACGAGCTGCGGCTTCACCAGGGCTACGCGGCCCGCTGGGACGTCGACCTTCACCAAGCGGCAGACCCCGCCACCTCGGCGTACACCAACTTCTTGTTGTCGGTCGCTGCGCTGGAGCCGGTTGGCCACATCGCGGCGGCGATGACGCCGTGCATGCGCCTCTACGCCTACCTCGGCCAGCGGCTGGCCGCACAGACAAAGCCCGAGAGTCCATATCGCGAGTGGGTGATGACGTACTCGAGTGAGGAGTTCGAGGCCCTGGCCCGACGTCTCGAGGTGCTACTCGACCGCTACGGAGGTGATCACGACCGCCTGGCAGTCCTGTATCACCAGGCGATGGAACTCGAATTGCGATTCTTCGACGCTGCCGACCGATGGGAGGGGCCATGACCGCGGATGCGTTGGTGAGCCGTCACACAGTCGCGTGACAGGCGGTTCACCGCTCCTCGCGGCCTCGCGGGGGGCGTGGTCTTCGCAATGACTGTCTAGTCAATACCGACGCCCAGCGCGGGCGCCACCGCATCGGCGATGGCGCCCACGCTGCCTTGGCCGCCGCGATTACCTACCGCGGTGGGGACCCGAGGTTGAAGCCGCCGCCGGTATTGCTGCCGACACCGGCGCCGACGCCGCCCGGCCCCACGTTGAGCCCGCCGCCGGTGTCACTTCCGGCGCCACCACCGACCGGACCGAGGTTCAGCCCGCCCCCGGTATTGCTGCCGACACCGGCGCCGACGCCGCCCGGCCCCAGGTTGAGCCCACCGCCGGTGTCACTTCCGGCGCCACCACCGACCGGACCGAGATTCAGCCCGCCGCCGGTATTGCTGCCGACACCGGTGCCGAAGCCGCCGGGCCCCAGGTTGAGCCCGCCGCCGGTGTTGCTGCCGGCGCCGCCGTTGAACCCATCGTTCGGATCAGCGCTCGCGACGCCGGCGCCGAACGCGCCGAGTGCGAGGGCCGTCGCCGCAGCAAGTGTCCATTTGCGAAGGTTATGAGGTGTATTCATGCATTCCTTCCATCGGTGCCGAAATAGGGGCAACTGAACGGGAATACGTTGCTATCCCCCGGCCGCCCGCATCGATACCCCCGGTGGACTGTCCACCCATGCCCGACTGTATTCGGTGACTCGGCTGAGCGCAAAACAGCTCGACAGAAACCAATGAATCGGCGCGCAATCCTTCCGGTGGTGTTCGTCAGCGGCGGTCTCTGGTTAAGTAGTAGCGATGAAGAAATGCCTGCTAGGCAACGGTTTTCATGTCCTCGCCAAGCTCCGGAACCTACGTGAAGGAGCCGCTGGTAGAGGCGTTTCGTCACAACGGTGGGGGAACTGAGCGCAGGTCCTGACCTGCACTTTCCTCGCTTGGGTTCCGCTAGTGAGGAATTCGATCATTTTTCTAATCCGGGCCTACTGACCAGCCGAGTTATCAGTGCAGCCAAAGCGTTTGGCGACCTTGTGTTGTTGACCAGGCCGCACCTGTTGACGAGCGACGGGTGCTCAGCAGTTTGGCGTATCGCGCGACGAATTGCCGGATCATGTCGGCGACCAACCACCGCTAAGATTTCGTGATTCGGCCGTCTGGTGCGGAATGTGCTGGGCCGGCCCAGGATCTGCCGGAAAGGGGACTGCAATCGGGGTCGCCGTCCTTACGTTGCGAGATGCAGCAACGCGTGATGGGCGTCACAGCAGTTTCACATCGATTTGTGAGGTGCACACCAGCTCCGTGAGCCACGGTGACGGTCATGCGCTACATCGTGTTCGCCATCGTCGGGGCGTCGGCACTGTCCCTCGCGGCGTGTGCTTCATCAACCAGCCCGACCAACCACTCTCCTGGCGCTTCCGGAGCCTCGTCGAGCCCCAGTACGACCGCCAACGCCGGGGGTGGCAGAGACCGCGTCGCCGGGCTGATCGCCTCGGTGTCCGGCAACGCGATTCAGGTCAACCAGCAAAATGGACCCGCCACAGTAGATTTCACGAATTCGACAAAGTTCGCCGAGATCAGCCCTGGTGCGCTCACCGACGTAACGGCGGGCAGCTGTGTGACTATCCGGACTTCCCGAGAAAACCAAAGCACGGCACGCGCAGTACTGGTCAGCCCGGCCGACAACGGTAAATGCCCGCAACCGCAGCGCAATCGGGGCATCGTCGGCAGCGTCAGTTCCGTCACCGGGAACACGATCAGCGTCGCGACGGCGGGTAACTCCACCAACGTCTCGGTCACCGCCGACACCAGCTACGCCAGACGTGCCAGCGCCACTTCTCAGTCTGTCGCACAGGGCAAGTGCATCGCAGCCCGCGGAACCAAGGACAACAACGGTGCGCTGCAGGCCACCGCCGTCACCGTGCTGCCCGCCAACAACGGCAACTGCCCACGTACTAAAGGTTGACCGGATGGTCGAATGCGCCTGAAGAGTAGTTGAAGCTCTCGTCGTCCAACGGCGCGCCGAGCGGTTTGGCACGTAGTGTCGTGCTCGTCAGCCGAATAGTGCTCATGAGCACGCGCTCGAATGGATTGGGAATGCCGACCCAAGCGGCCCGCCGTCCCCGACAAGCACCCAACCCTCGCAACCGGTCGTCCTAAACGGTAAACCCGAGGGCCCGCAACTGCTCCCGGCCGTCGTCGGTGATCTTGTCCGGGCCCCATGGCGGGTTCCACACCCAATTGATCCTGATGTCGTTCACCAGGCCGGCACCGATCAACGCGGTGCGGGACTGATCCTCGATCACGTCGGTCAGCGGGCACGCCGCCGACGTAAGCGTCATGTCCAACAGCGCGACCGTCCCGTGCTCACCTCGCTCGACGTTCAGGTCGTAAAGCAGCCCGAGATCGACAACGTTGATGCCCAGTTCGGGGTCGACGACGTCGCGCATCGCCTCTTCGATGTCGGCGAGCAGCTCGTCATCCGGCACGACTGTTTGGCTCATCGTCCACCTCCTGTAAGTCCAATCTAGATGGTGCCAGCGCTGTGCTCGATGCGCTCGGTGCCAGCGCTGTGCTCGATGCGCTCGCATTCACGAGCGCCTCCTTGAAAGCCATCCAGCCCAGCAGTGCGCATTTCACCCGCGCCGGGTACTTCGCGACACCGGCGAACGCGATGCCGTCGCCGAGCAGCTCCTCGTCGCCCACCACGGCGCCGCGAGAGGCGATCATCTCCGAGAACGCGCCCACAACGTCGAGTGCCCGATCCACACGTTGCCCAATCACCTGATCGGCCAGCACCGACGTCGCCGCCTGGCTGATCGAGCAGCCCTGGCCCTCATAGGACACGTCGGCGACTCGATCACCGTCACCGCTCAGCGCGACCCGGAGCGTGACCTCGTCACCACAGGTCGGGTTCACGTGGTACACCTGCGCGCCGAACGGCTCGCGCAGCCCACGGTGATGCGGGTGCTTGTAGTGGTCCAGAATCACTTCCTGGTAGATCTGCTCGAGCCGCAAACTACGGCCCGCCAAAGAAATCCACGGCCCGGCGCACCCCGGCCACCAGGCGGTCCACCTCGTCAATGGTGTTGTACACCGCGAACGAGGCCCGCGCGGTCGCGGCGATTCCGAACCGGCGATGCAAAGGCCAAGCGCAGTGATGCCCGACCCGCACCGCGACGCCGTCGTCATCAAGAACCTGGCCGACGTCGTGGGCATGAATGCCGTCGACGACGAACGCCACCGGCGATCCCCGGTCCACAAGCGACCCGGGCCCGACGATGCGGACGCCCTCGACAGCGGCCAGCCCGTCGAGCGCGGCGGCCACGAGCTCCGCCTCATGCGCCTCGACCGCAGCCATGCCGATCGCCCGCAGATACCGCACCGCGGCTGCCAACCCGACCACCTGCGACGTCATCGGCGTGCCCGCCTCGAAACGCTGCGGCGCCGGCGCGTAGGTGGTCTCCTGCATCGTCACGGTCTCGATCATCGAGCCGCCGGTGATGAACGGGGGCATCGCATTCAGCAGCTCGCGGCGGCCGTACAGCACACCAATGCCGTTGGGGCCCAGCATCTTATGCCCGGAGAACGCGGCGAAGTCGACATCCAGAGCGTGGACGTCGACCGGCTGATGCGGCACCGACTGGCAAGCGTCCAGCACCGTCAGCGCGCCGACCGCCCGCGCCCGCCGGACGAGCTCATCCACCGGCGCGAGCGCGCCCGTCACATTTGAGTGGTGGCTGAACGCAGCGACTTTCACGCGCTCGTCGAGCTGGAGCGAGTCGAGGTCGATGCGGCCATCGTCGGTCACGCCAAACCACCGCAGCGTCGCGCCGGTGCGCCGGGCCAGCTCTTGCCACGGAATCAGGTTCGCGTGGTGCTCCAGCTCGGTGGTGACGATCACATCGCCGGGGCCGACGGCATGCCCTTCGAAGCGGTTGTCTCCCAGCACGTACGACACCAGGTTGATCGCCTCGGTGGCGTTCTTGGTGAACACCAACTCGTCGGCGGTTGCGCCGATGAACGCCGCGATCTCGGCGCGGCCCTGCTCGTAGGCGTCGGTGGACTCCTCCATCAGCTGGTGTGCGCCGCGGTGTACCGCGCCGTTGGACGTGGTCAAAAACTCTCGTTCGGCGTCCAGCACCTGCAGCGGCCGCTGTGACGTCGCGCCGGAATCCAAGTAGGCCAGCTGGGTTCCGCCGCGCATCACCCTCTTCAAAATCGGGAAGTCGGCCCTGATGGCTGCCAGATCCAGTGGGCGCACCGATGTCGTCATCGCTACACTCCGGTGGCTGCCGTCTGGGTGAAGCGCTCGTATCCGTTCTGGTCGAGCTCGTCGGCCAATTCCGGTCCACCGGACTCGACGATGCGGCCGCCGATGAACACGTGCACGAACTGCGGATGGATATAGCGCAGAATCCGGGTGTAGTGCGTGATCAGCAGGATGCCGCCGCGCACCTCCTCGGCGTAGCGGTTAACGCCCTCGCTCACGACGCGCAGTGCGTCGACGTCCAGCCCCGAGTCGGTCTCGTCGAGAATCGCGATCTTCGGCTTCAGCAGCGCGAGTTGCAGGATCTCGTGCCGCTTCTTCTCGCCACCGGAAAAGCCCTCGTTGACGCTGCGCTCGGCGAACTGCTGATCGATGTTGAGCTGCTCCATGGCGCCCTTGACCTCTTTGACCCAGTGCCGCAGCTTCGGCGCCTCACCACGCACGGCCGTCGCCGCGGTGCGCAGGAAGTTCGACATCGACACGCCGGGCACCTCGACCGGGTACTGCATGGCCAGGAAAAGCCCGGCGCGGGCGCGCTCGTCGACGGTCATCGCCAAAACGTCCTCGCCGTCAAACGTGATCGAGCCCTGTGTCACCTTGTATTTCGGGTGACCGGCGACCGCGTACGACAGCGTCGACTTGCCGGATCCGTTGGGGCCCATCAGCGCGTGGGTCTCGCCCGACTTCACCGTGAGGTCGACGCCCTTCAGGATCGGGATCTCGGCTCCATGTTCTGCGATCGCGTCAGCGGCCGCAGCGACGCTGACGTGCAGATCCTTGATTTCCAGTGTGGTCATTACTTCCCTTGAATCGTCTCGGTGAGCTCGAGCTCGTGTTCGATGGCGTCGGTGAGGCGCTCGCGCACGGCGGGCACGGCGATCTTCTGGATGATTTCGCCGAAGAAGCCGCGCACGATCAGCCGGCGGGCCTGGTCCTCCGGGATGCCGCGCGCCTGCAGGTAGAACAGCTGCTCGTCGTCGAATCGCCCGGTCGCGCTGGCGTGTCCGGCGCCGATGATCTCGCCGGTCTCGATCTCGAGGTTGGGCACCGAGTCGGCGCGCGCGCCGTCGGTCAGCACCAGGTTGCGGTTGGTCTCGAACGTGTCGGTGCCGACGGCCTGCGGCCGGATTAGCACATCACCGACCCACACCGTGTGCGCGTCGGAGCGCGACGAGTCCGGATCACCTTGCAGCGCGCCCTTGTACGTCACGCGCGAGCGGCAGTTCGGCCGGGCGTGGTCGATGAGCAGCCGCGACTCGAAGTGCTGGCCGTCGTCGGCGAAGTACAGCCCGAGCAACTCGGCGTCACCGCCGGGCGCGTCGAAACGTACCCGCGCCGTCGAGCGCACCAGATCGCCGCCGAGCGTGACCGCCACGTGGCGTAGCACCGCGTCCTTGCCCAGTGCGGCGTGGTGGCTGCTGACCTGCACCGCGTCGTCGGACCAATCCGCGATCGACACGACGGTCAGCCGGGCCGCGTCGTCCACGACGAATTCGATGTTGTCGGCATAGGTTCCGCTGCCGCGCTGGTCGATGACGACAACCGCCTCGGACAGCTCGCCGACGCGCACCTGCAGATGTCCGTACGCAGTCGCGCCTTCTCCCGGGCCGGTGATCGCGATGTCGATCGGCTCCAGCGGTCCCGCGCCACGCTCCACGCTAACGATGGTCGCGTGGTTGAACGACGAGAAAGCTTGTGCCGCAACCCGGTCGGCGGGAATTCCGGCTTGGCCCAGCCGCTCGTCGCCCCGGCGCACCGTCTCGACGGTGACCCCGCCGCGCTCGGTCACCGCGATCTCGGCGTTGCCGGTCGCTACCGCGGAGCCGTCGTGCAGGCCGCGCAGCCGGCGCAGCGGGGTGAACCGCCAGATTTCGTCGCGGCCGCCGGGCACCTCGAATGCGTTGACGTCAAACGACGTGAACTGTTCACCCTTATTCGAGATGCCTTCGACGGCGGCGGTCAGATCCTGCGTCGTCACCCGACCGCGCCCTCCATCTGCAGCTCGATCAGCCGGTTGAGCTCTAGCGCGTACTCCATCGGCAGTTCCTTGGCGATCGGCTCCACGAAGCCGCGCACCACCATCGCCATCGCCTCGTCCTCGGTCAGCCCGCGGCTCATCAGATAGAACAGCTGGTCCTCGCTGACCTTCGACACGGTGGCCTCGTGGCCCATCGTGACGTCGTCCTCGCGGATGTCGACGTATGGGTAGGTGTCGGAGCGGCTGATCGTATCGACGAGCAGCGCATCGCATTTCACGCTGGACCTCGAGCCGTGCGCGCCCTTGTTCACCTGGACCAGCCCGCGGTAGGACGCGCGGCCGCCGCCGCGGGCCACCGACTTGGACACGATGTTGCTCGACGTGTTCGGCGCCAGGTGCAGCATCTTCGCGCCGGTGTCCTGGTGCTGTCCCTCGCCGGCGAACGCGACCGACAGCACCTCGCCCTTGGCGTGCTCGCCGGTCATCCACACGGCCGGGTACTTCATCGTGACCTTGGAGCCGATGTTGCCGTCGATCCATTCCATCGTGGCGCCGGCTTCCGCGCGGGCCCGCTTGGTCACCAGGTTGTACACGTTGCCCGACCAGTTCTGGATTGTCGTGTAACGGCAACGGCCACCGGGCTTCACGATGATCTCGACCACCGCGGAGTGCAGCGAGTCCGACTTGTAGATCGGCGCTGTGCAGCCCTCGACGTAGTGCACGTACGCGCCCTCGTCGACGATGATCAGCGTGCGCTCGAACTGGCCCATGTTCTCGGTGTTGATCCGGAAGTAGGCCTGCAGCGGGATGTCGACATGTACGCCCGGCGGGACGTAAATGAACGAACCGCCCGACCACACCGCGGTGTTCAGCGCCGAGAACTTGTTGTCCCCCGCCGGGATCACGGTGCCGAAGTACTGCTTGAAGATGTCCGGGTGTTCCTTCAGGCCGGTGTCGGTGTCGAGAAAGATAACGCCCTGTGACTCAAGGTCTTCGCGGATCTTGTGATACACGACCTCGGAGTTGTGCACCACGAGACCCTCGGCCACAAAGTTATGCGGGCCGTCCACCCCGATGTCGTACACCGGCTCGACCGCGTACGGCTGGATCGACTTGACTCGCTCGAAGCCCAGCCACTCGTTGCAGTGAAAACGAATCGTGGTGCCGTGCGCACCGTTCGACGAGTGGAAATAGGCACGACGGCCAAAACGATCCGTCCGCTTGGGATTACGGCAACCAAGCCGTTCGAAGTCGCCGGACATTCCCAGCCGCCAAGCGACCTGCGTCCGCTCCGGCCGGTGTCGATATGGCTGTGTGAACCGCCACGGCCCGCCGGCCCGCAAACCCGACAGCTCTGCCAGCTCCCGGGCTTGTTCCAGCAGCGCCTCGTTGGCGCACGTCAAAGTGATCGAACCACTGCGATCGGGCCGCACATACCCGTCCGCATCAACCCAGCCTCCGAGGAAGGCGAGCCGCTGATCGACGGGCAGCGAATACACCCACTCGGGAACCCGTTTGGTCAAGGACAACCCGGTGAAGCCAAGCTCAGTAAACCACTCGGTTAACGCCTTCGAGTTCACGACAATGCGGTACTCGTCGGCCTCGATGCAACGCAGCCCGAACAGGTCCTTGACGACACGGATCAGTTCGGCGCGCAGTTGCCCATCGGTGGCTGGTATGGCGAACTGAACGCGGTACGTCTTCGTCGACAAATGCAGGTTGCCGTCGCCGATGTAGAGGCCTAGCAGCCACATCAGATCGGCAGAGCTCGTCGGCGGTGAGGTCAAGCCCGCAACGGTCGGGAGCTCCTTCGCCTCGCCGAACTCAGGAGTCTGGCGCGGCACAGCGATGAAGTCGCCGACCGCAATTTCGCCAAGCGTGACCCATCGCCGGGCATAGCGGGCCCGCTGACGGCCGGGCTTGCGCTCGTCGCGCAGCACCAACATGGGATGGTTATCCGTGGCACGAATGGTGCGCCGCCCAGTCTTCACTTCGAAGGTCATCCGCGTATCGGTCTGTGCGGACGCCTTGACCGGCGCCACCACGAACCGCTCAGCGGCCTCGTCGTACGCGAAAACCCGGTCGCCATAGGCGATGTCCTTGATCGGAACCTGGCCGCGATTGGCCGTCCACACCAGGGTGTCACCGGCCAAGCACTCGTACTGCGCGGCCACACCGGCGACTAGGCGTTGCTTTTCGGCCTCGGGGATGCCCAGCTTGTCGTAGGTGCTCTTGATGTCATCGGGCAGGTCCTCCCAGCTGGCCGCCTGCTTCTCGGTGGAGCGGACGAAGTACTTGATGTTGTCGAAGTCGATGCCCTCGAGGTTGGAGCCCCACGCCGGGACCGGCTTGCGCTCGAAGATGCGCAGCGCCTTCAGCCGGCTCTGCAGCATCCAATCCGGTTCGTTCTTCTTCGCCGAGATGTCGCGGACCACGGCCTCGGACAAACCTCGCTGCGCACTGGCGCCCGCGACGTCGGTGTCGGCCCAGCCGTAGCCGTATCGGCCCAGCGAGGCAATGGCCTCTTCCTGGGTCAGCGGCTCGGTCCTGGCGACCGAGGTCTCGGGGGTAGCGGTCATAACGACGCTCCTTGTGTGGTCTGGGCTTCGGTGCGGGTCGCGCGCCGAAGGGCTGTTGGCTGGTCGGGCAGTGGTACGTGGGTGGTGCACGCGCAGTCGCCGTTGACGATGGTGGCCAACCGCTGCACGTGAGTGCCGAGCACGTCCGCGAACGCCTCCCGCTCGGTCTCGCACAGTTCGGGGAACTCCTCGGCGACATGTGACACCGGGCAATGGTGCTGGCAGAGCTCGATGCCGTGGATCTTGCCACCCACGCGGGTGGTAGTCGCGGCGTACCCCGCCTTGGTCAGCGCCGCGGCGACGCGATCTGCGGTGGGTTCAACGTCGTCGGGCCCGTCGGTTACACCGGCGAGGATGGCATCGATCCGGCGCCGCGCGAAGGTCCGCACCGCGTCGTTGCCGCCGATCTCGCGCAGCTGGCGCATCGCGGCGGCCGCCAGGTCGTCGTAGGTGTGGCCGAGCTTTGCCCGGCCCGTGGCGGTCAGCCGATAGCGCTTCGCCGGTCGTCCGCGGCCGCTGTGCTGCCAGGACGCCGCCGCAGTGGCCTGCGCGTCGCCGGCGTCGATCAGGGCGTCCAGATGGCGGCGCACGCCCGCGGCCGAGATGCCGAGCCGCTCGGCGACGTCGCCCGCGGTGATCGGTCCGGCTTCCAGCAGCAGCTTGACGATCGCATTGCGGGTGCGGCCGTCGAATTCCCCGGATCGTCCCCCTGCCCGGGCGGAAGCTGGGCCCAGCGGTCCTGCCCCGGGGCCGGCCTTCGAGCCGATTTTCACAACACCATTGTGACGGAATTCGGGCAACGGGTCCAGCAAGGCGACCCTTAGGGTGACGACGGTTACGCTGCACTGATGGCCGCCCGCCATGTGTCCCTGAGCTCGACGATCGCCAAATGGCACGGCGACGAGCGCCCGGTGGGCTCGCCGCTCAACGATGCCGAGGTCACCGCGCTGCGGCGGACGCGGTTGCTCGGCGCCACCGGCACCGTACTGATGGCGATCGGAGCGCTGGGCGCGGGCGCGCGCCCGGTGGTGCAGGACCCGACGTTCGGCGTTCGGCTGCTCAACCTGCCGTCGCGCATCCAGACGGTTTCGCTGACGATGACGACCACCGGCGCGGTCATGATGGCGTTGGCGTGGTTGATGCTGGGCCGTTTCACGCTCGGCAACCGGCAGATGTCGCGCGGCCAACTGGATCGCACCCTGATGCTGTGGATGCTGCCACTGCTGATCGCGCCGCCGATGTACAGCAAGGATGTCTACTCCTATCTCGCCCAGAGCCAGATCTCGCGGCTGGGACTGAACCCGTACCGCGTCGGCCCGGCACCTGCGCTGGGCCTCGACCATGTGTTCACGCTCTCGGTGCCCAGCCTGTGGCGGGAGACGCCGGCACCGTACGGGCCGCTGTTCTTGTGGATCGGTCGCGGCATCTCGGCGGTCACCGGCGAAGACATTGTCTTTGCGGTGCTGTTTCACCGGCTTGTGGTGCTGATCGGCGTCGGGCTGATCGTGTGGGCCACCCCGCGGCTGGCCCGTCGATGCGGGGTCGCCGAGGTCAGCGCGCTGTGGCTGGGGGCGGCCAACCCGCTGCTGATCATGCATCTGGTGGCCGGCATCCACAACGAGGCGCTGATGCTCGGCCTGATGCTGGCAGGCACGGAATTCGCGTTGCGCGGCGTCGACTCCGAGCGTCCGTTGGTGCCGAAGCCGCTGGCGTGGCCACGGGGCCGCACCGAGTGGTCGCGGTGGAGCCCGTTGGCGATGCTCATCGCGGGCGCGGTGCTGATCACGATGTCGTCGCAGGTCAAGCTGCCGTCGCTGCTGGCCCTGGGTTTCGTCGCGATGGCACTGGCGCGCCGCTGGGGCGGCACCGTCAAGGCGTTCCTGGTGGCCGTCAGTTCGCTGACCGCGGTGTCGCTGGCGGTGATGGCGCTGATCGGCTGGGCCAGCCGCCTCGGATTCGGGTGGATCTATACGCTCGGCACCGCCAACGTGGTGCGCAGCTGGTTGTCGCCGCCCACACTGCTGGCGCTGGGAACCGGCCAGGTCGGCATTCTGCTCGGCCTCGGCGACCACACCACCGCGGTGCTGGCGCTGACCCGTGGCATCGGCGTGCTGATCATCGCCGTCATCGTCACGTGGCTGCTGATCTCGGTGCTGCGCGGGCGGTTGCATCCGGTCGGCGGCCTCGGTGTCGCGATGGGCGCGACGGTGCTGCTGTTCCCGGTGGTGCAGCCGTGGTATCTGCTGTGGGCGATCATCCCGCTGGCGGCCTGGGCCACCCGCCCCGGCTTCCGCGGCACGACGATTGCGGTCACACTGATCGTCGGCGTCTTCGGCCCCACCGCCAACGGCGACCGGTTCGCGTTGTTCCAGATCGTCGACGCGACCCTGGCCAGCACCGTCATCGTGGCGCTGCTGATCGCCGGCACGTACCACCGGCTGCCCTGGCGGCCGCTTTCAATCACCGAGGCGGCCCAGCTGCCCGAACCGGCGCCGGCTCCGGCCGAGCCCCGCCGGGCGGTGTCGTCGCCGCCCAGCGCGGTGCCCGGCATACGCTGAGTTCCGGTGAGTTCCAGCGTCCCGGTGCGGCTGCGCGGGGTGTGCAAACAGTACGGGTCCACGACCGCGGTGTCCGGACTCGATCTCGACGTGCACACCGCGGAGATATTCGCCCTGCTGGGCCCCAACGGCGCGGGCAAGACCACGACCGTGGAGATGTGCGAGGGTTTCGTCCGCCCGGACGCCGGAAAGATCGAGGTGCTGGGCCTGGACCCGATCGCCGACAACGCCCGCATCCGGGAACGCATCGGGGTGATGCTGCAAGGCGGCGGGGGATATCCGGCGGCGCGGGCCGGCGAGATGCTGAATCTCGTCGCGGCATACTCGGCCAACCCGCTTGAACCGCAATGGCTTTTAGACACGCTCGGGCTTACCGAGTCGGCCCGCACCGCATACCGCCGGTTGTCCGGCGGCCAGCAGCAGCGGCTGGCGCTGGCGTGTGCGTTGGTCGGACGCCCGGAACTGGTGTTCCTCGATGAGCCGACGGCGGGCATGGACGCGCACGCGCGGCTGCTGGTATGGGAGTTGATCGACGGGCTGCGCCGCGACGGGGTGACCGTGGTGCTGACAACGCATCAGCTGGCCGAGGCCGAGGAGCTGGCCGACCGGATCGTGATCATCGACCGCGGCGTCGCGGTCGCGTCGGGCACGCCTGCCGAGCTGATGCGCAGCGGCGCCGAGAATCAGCTGCGGTTCACGGCGCCGCGGATGCTCGACCTGTCGCTGCTGGAATCGGCGCTGCCGGAGGGCTATCGGGTCAGCGAGGTGTCGGCAGGCCAGTACTTGGTGGAGGGCCACATCGACCCGCAGGTGCTGGCCACGGTGACGGCCTGGTGCGCGCGGCTGGATGTGCTTGCCACCGACATGCGGGTGGAGCAGCGCAGCCTCGAAGACGTGTTCCTGGACCTGACCGGGCGGGAGTTGCGGCGATGAGCACACGTTTCGCGCCCGGCACTTTCACACCCGATCCGCGACCCAACGCGGTGGCGCGGATGCTCGCCGCGCAGTTCGGCCTCGAGCTCAAGCTGTTGCTGCGCAACGGCGAACAGCTGCTGTTGACGATGTTCATCCCGGTCACGCTGCTAATCGGGTTGACGCTGCTGCCGCTCGGCTCGTTCGGATCCAATCGGGCCGCGACGTTCACGCCGGCGATCATGGCGCTGGCGGTCATCTCCACCGCGTTCACCGGGCAGGCGATCGCGGTCGCGTTCGACCGCCGCTACGGCGCGCTGAAGCGTCTCGGCGCGACGGCGCTGCCGGTGTGGGGAATCATCGCCGGCAAGTCGATGGCGGTGGTGACGGTGGTGTTCTTGCAGTCGATCATCTTGGGCGCCATCGGTTTTGCGCTGGGCTGGCGTCCATCGCTGCTCGGACTGGTGATGGGGGCGGTGGTGATTGCGCTGGGGACCGCGGGATTCGCCGCGATGGGCCTGCTGCTCGGCGGGACGCTGAAGGCCGAGGTGGTGCTGGCGGTGGCCAACCTGCTGTGGTTCGTGTTCGCCGGGCTGGGCGCGCTGACGCTGGGCGGTGGCATGGTGCCGCAAGGCGTCGAATGGGTGGCCCGGCTGACGCCGTCCGGCGCGCTGACCGAGGCGCTGTCGCAAGCGATGAGACTCTCGGTGGACTGGTTCGGGTTCGCCGTCCTCGTCGTCTGGGGTGTGCTGGCCGGGCTGGGCGCGCTGCGCTGGTTCCGGTTCACCTGACCGGTATGACGACCGTGCTCGGCATCGACGCCTGCCCGGCCGGCTGGGTCGGTGTCGAGTTGCGAGACGGGCGGTTCGGCGCGGCGCATCGTGGATCTACGCTCGAGGCGGTGATCGGCGACGTGGCCGCGGCGGCGATCGCCGTTGACATCCCCCTTGGGCTGGTCGAGGTTGGCTGGCGCGACGCCGACATCGCCGCCAAGAAGTTTCTGCGCCGCCGGTCATCGAGCGTCTTCATCATGCCGCCACGGCCCGCGCTGGCCGAGCACACGCACGCGCTCGCGTCGGCCCGGTGCCGCGAGCTGACCGGCAACGGTCTCAGCGTCCAGGCCTGGGGATTGAAAGCCAAACTGTTGCAGGCCAATTCGCTATACGAATCGGGCAGCCACGCGTTATACGAGGTGCATCCCGAGGTGTCTTTCACGGCGATGGGGCTGACTTTCGACGACGGTGGCAAGAGGTCGTGGCGCGGTCAGCGGGCCCGGCTGCGGCGGCTGCATGACGTCGGCATCGACCTGCCCGACGACGTCGGCGCGGCTGGCGACGTGCCCACCGACGACCTGCTCGACGCGGCCGCTGCGGCGTGGAGCGCACGCCGCATCGCAACCGGGGCCGCGAGCTCGCTGCCGGACCCGCCGCAAGTCAACGAGCGGGGTCGGGTCGTGGCGATCTGGTACTAGTCGAGCCCGCGAAACAGGTCGACCTACTACGACGTGTAGTTGCCGCTGCTTTACCATCGGCACGTGGATCTGCTTGCCCCGCCGAGCCTGCGCGTGCAGCGCGCCGTCGCCGCGTTGGTGGTGCTCACGCAGGGCGGAATCGCCGTCACCGGCGCGATCGTGCGTGTCACGGCATCGGGCCTCGGCTGCCCCACCTGGCCGCAATGCTTCCCGGGCAGTTTCACCCCGGTCCCGCACGCCGAAGTTCCGCGGCTGCATCAGGCCGTGGAGTTCGGCAACCGGATGATCACGTTCGCGGTCGTGCTGACCGCGGTGCTGGCGGTGTTGGTCGTCATCCGGGCGCGCCGCCGTCGCGAAGTTCTCGTCTACGCGTGGCTGCTGCCGGCCTCGACCGTGTTGCAGGCGGTGATGGGCGGCATCACCGTGCTGACCGGGCTGCTGTGGTGGACGGTCGCGATGCACCTGCTGTTCTCGATGGCGATGGTGTGGCTGGCGGTGCTGCTTTACGTCAAGATCGGCGAACCCGACGACGGGACGCCCACGCTCGTCGTGGCCACGCCGTTGCGCCGGCTGACCCTTGTCAGCGCCGTCACGCTGGCGGCCGCGCTGGTGGCCGGCACCCTGGTGACCGCCGCCGGCCCGCATGCCGGCGACAAAAGTCCGACCCGCACGGTGCCCAGGCTGCAGGTCGAGATCACCACCCTGGTGCATGTGCACTCGTCGCTGGTGATCACCTACCTCGGGCTGATCGTCGGGCTCGGTTTCGCGCTGCTTGCCGTGGGCGCGCCGCGGCCGGTGCTGGTGCGCCTCGGCGTGCTGCTGGCGGTGGTGTGCGCGCAGGCGCTCATCGGGCTCGCCCAGTACGACACCGGCGTGCCCGCCGCGCTGGTGGCCCTGCACGTCGCCGGCGCGGCCGCGGCCACGGCGGCCACCGCCGCGCTATGGGCGTCGATGCGAGAACGGACCGAGGCCCAGCCGCTCGAGGGCTGACTCGACGGACAACGCGAACTCGCGCTGCTGCAGCTCCCGCGTCTTCGGATCGAGCTGGCTCCAACCCAGTGACGGCTCCACCAGCTCAAGCTCCAGCAGCCGCGGATCGTCGCGGCCGCCGATCACGTCGGCGCGGGCGTACAGGAACTCGCTCTGGCCGATTCCGAGATGGCGCGCCGCCGCGTCCAACGCCGCCGCCCCGACATCCCACACCTCGAAGTCGGGATCGGCGGGCGCCAGCCGCTCCACCGCATAGGTGCCGGTCGCGTCCAGCTGCGGCGTCCGGCCCGCCGGCGGCAACATCACCCGCTTGGTAAACGCGTGCGAGTGCTTCCCCCCCAAGAACACCAGCGCGGTCTCGCCGTCGCGGTCGACCCGCTCGTCATATTCCTGCACAAGCACGTCGCGGCCCTGGTCAAGCAGCTCGGCCAGGTACGCGCGGGCGGCGGCGCGGTCGGTGAACCGCCGGGCACCGACCGAACCGACGCCGATGGTCGGTTTGACCACGACCTGCCGCGCCGACGGCAACCGCACCTTCTCCCCCGGTGCGAACACCGCACTCGGCACCGTCGGGACACCGCCGCCGACCAGGTCGAGCAGGTAGCGCTTGTTCGTGTTCCACGCGACGACCACGGGTGGGTTCAGCAGGTTGGCGACGCGGCGCGTCCAGGTCAGGAACTCGTCCAGCCGGTCGACGTAATCCCATGTGGCGCGCAGGATCACCAGGTCGGCGCGCAACGTTTCCGGGTCGTCCCATGACAGCCACCGGGCATGCAGGCCGCGGCCGCGCAGCGCGGTCACCAGGCCGGCGTCGTCGCCGTCGCCCTCGATCAGCTGCGGAAAGCCGGCCAGCACGATCCGCGGATGGAAGACGTCCGGCCGCGCGAGCTTCATGCCCCGGCATGATAGTGAGATGCACGCAATCGAAGTCGGAGAAACCGGCGGCCCCGAAGTCCTGCGCTACGTCGAGAAGCCGAAGCCGTCCCCCGGGCCGGGGCAGGTCCTGATCAAGGCCGAGGCGATCGGCGTTAATTTCATCGACACCTACTTCCGTTCCGGCCAGTACCCGCGTGAGGTCCCATTCATCCTGGGCCAGGAAGTGTGTGGCACGGTCGAGGCCGTCGGCGAGGACGTTGCGGCGATTGGCATCGGCGACCGCGTGGTCACCGCGGCGGCCATCGGCGGGTATGCCGAATATTGCCTCGCGCCAGCAGATTTCGTCGCCTACGTGCCCGACGGCGTCGACGCCGACGTGGCCGCTTCGGCACTGCTCAAGGGAATGACGGCCCATTACCTGATCAAGTCGGTCTACCCGGTGCAACAGCGCGACACGGTGTTGATGCATGCCGGCGCCGGCGGAGTGGGGATGATCCTGACGCAGTGGGCAACCAGCCTCGCCGCCCGGGTCATCACCACGGTGTCGACACCGGAAAAGGCCGAACTGTCACGCAAGGCCGGCGCGGTCGAGGTGCTCGACTACCCGGAAGACCCCGAGGCGTTCGGCGCGAAGGTCCGCGAGCTGACCGGTGGCGAGGGCGTGAAGGCGGTGTACGACGGTGTCGGCAAGACCACGTTCGACGCCAGCATGGCCAGTCTCACCATCCGCGGCACGTTGGCGTTGTTCGGCGCGTCCAGCGGCCCGGTGCCGCCGTTCGACCCGCAGCGGCTCAACACCGCCGGTTCGCTGTTCTTGACCCGCCCGTCGCTGGTCCACTACACCCGCACGCCCGACGAATTCTCTTGGCGCGCCGGAGAATTGCTCTCCGCGATTGCCGCGGGCACGATCACCGTGACCGTCGGTAACCGCTACCGGCTGGCCGATGCCGCCGACGCGCATCGTGATCTTGAGGCGCGTAAGACGGTGGGTTCGGTGGTGCTGCTGCCCTAAACCGGCTGCGCTTCGGGGAACGTCCATTGGCCGTCGAGGACCTTCGGCTGGGGGCGGTACAGGCGCACCATGTAGTTCCATCCCGGGGTAATCGGCAGGCAATTCGGGAGCGCGCCGTCACAGCCGCCGAACTGGACGACGACGCCGGCGTCGGCGCCGCGGGTCGCCGTGATGCTGTTGAGCGAGTAGGCGTTCTGCGGGTTCGGCGTGAGGTAGCCGTCCTTGTTGTAGACGGTGATCGACCAGAATCCGTCGACCGGCACCTCACCCACCATCACCCGGTACACCGTCGCGCCGTCGTTGCGCGGCGGGTTGACATTCAGGTACAGCGCATCCGTTTCCGGGTTGCCGCCCCACGCCGATGCCGCACCGATCAGCCGGCGCACCGGGTCGGTGTGGTCCCTTGGTCCGAACATGCCTTTGGTGTCGGGTACCGCCGTGGACAACGCGATGAGCTTGTCGCGAACATTTTCCCGGCTCACCGGATCCCACTTGGGCGTCTGGAAGCTGCCGGTGTTCTCCTGCTTGACCACGATCGCGTCCTGTAGCTGGTGCGCGGCGGCGACATCGGCCGGGTCGTTCGGATTGAGCAGGACGCGAACGGCGAGCATCGCGTACCGCGTGCCGATCTTGTCGCGGGCGAATGTGTGCAATCCCTTCGCGTAGATGACGTGCGGGGTGTACTCGTCCTCGTCGATCACTTGCAGGGACATGAACCGGCCGCCTGGGTCGGGCAGCGTGATCGTGACCGGGCCGGCGTCGAGGTCGAACACGGCCCCCGAATAGAGCGTGTCGCGGTTCTCGCGGACAACGAGCTGGCCGTCGACCGGCGTCAGCACGCGATTGTGGAAGAACTTTCCGAAGCCGCCCTGCCGCACGATGTTGCCGAAGTACCAGTCGGTTTCGGCCCGGATGAAATTGTCCGGCGTCACGATCACCGCGCCGTCGGGGGTGGTGCGCTGGGAGTCGTTGAGGGTCAGGCCGGTGGACTTGCCCGCGGTGTCGACCCGCGCGCACGCGGCCAACAACAGCAGTGCGAACACGGGCACGACG
Source organism: Mycobacterium sp. (assembly GCF_035640695.1). Taxonomy (GTDB): domain Bacteria; phylum Actinomycetota; class Actinomycetes; order Mycobacteriales; family Mycobacteriaceae; genus Mycobacterium. The sequence continues at coordinate 4,249 of NZ_DASQVQ010000132.1, read as the reverse complement.
GCCCGCCGCAGCGTCATCCGAACAGCGTAGGCAGCGCGAACGCCGAATCCACCGCCAATGCGCAGAACACGACGGCCAGATAATTGTTGGACTGCAGGAACAGCCGCAGCGGCCGCACCGGCTCGCCGCGGCGCACGCCGGCATAGAGCTGATGGGCCATCACCAGGAACCAGGCGCCGGCCGCCAGCGCGACCGCCGCATAAAGCCAGCCGGTCGCGAGCGCGAGCGCCAGCGTCGCAGCGACGGTCAGCCACGCGTAGATCAGGATCTGCTTGGTGACGTGTCGCTCGGTGGCGACCGTGGGCAGCATCGGCACCCCGGCCGCCCGGTAGTCGTCCTTGTAGCGCATGGCCAGCGCCCAGGTGTGTGGCGGCGTCCAGAAGAAGATGATCGCGAACATCACCAGCGCGGGCCATTGGATCGTCCCGGTGACCGCCGACCACCCGATCATCACCGGCATGCAGCCGGCCGCGCCGCCCCACACCACGTTCTGTGCGGTGCGGCGCTTGAGCAGCAGCGTATAGACGAACACGTAGAACGCGATGGTGGCCGCCGCCAGCAGGCCGGACAGCAGGTTCGTCGTCCACCACAGCCAGAAGACCGAGCCGATCGACAGGACCAGACCGAACACCAGCGCATACCGGCGCCGGACCACCTCGCGCGCCAGCGGCCGGCGCGCGGTGCGCTTCATCACCTTGTCGATGTCGGCGTCGGCGACGCAGTTCAGCGTGTTGGCACCGGCGGCGGCCAGGATGCCGCCGATCAGCGTATTGAGCATCAGCAGCGGGGCGACGGTGCCGCGATGGGCCAGCAGCATCGCCGGTATGGCGGTTACGAGCAGCAACTCGATGACGCGCGGCTTCGTCAGGGCCAGGTAACCCACCAGCGTGTCGCGCATGCGGGCGGGCCCAAGAGCGGAACTGGCCCGCTCGCGAGTGCTCACGCAGGTAACTCCTCAGGGTGCGGGCGCCGCTTCTACTACAGGCGATGGTAGACCGCTGACCTTGTCACCCTTCACCTCAGGGTGGGGATTCGCGTTGATTGGTTTTTTTCGAGGTAACGCGAGCTGGGATATCGCGCTCGGCTGCCGTTGGACCAATCGACCATCCCGGCGGCCCGCACTAGGGTATTGAATGGGTCAGTCTGTCGAGGGGAGCACGCAAGTGACCACGCTTGAAGAGATTTCCGCCCTTACCCGTCCCAACCATCCGGACGACTGGACGGAGATCGATTCGCGTGCGGTCGACACGATCCGGGTGCTGGCCGCCGACGCGGTGCAGAAGGTGGGCAATGGCCATCCCGGCACCGCGATGAGCCTGGCGCCGCTGGCCTACACGCTGTTTCAGCGCCAGATGCGCCACGACCCCAGCGATGAACACTGGCTGGGCCGCGACCGGTTCGTGTTGTCCTGCGGGCACAGCAGCCTGACGCTGTACATCCAGCTGTTCCTGGGCGGGTTCGGGCTGGAGTTGTCCGACATCGAGTCGTATCGCACGTGGGGTTCCAAGACTCCGGGGCACCCGGAGTTCCGCCACGCCAAGGGCGTGGAGATCACCACCGGTCCGCTCGGCCAGGGCCTCGCGTCGGCTGTCGGCATGGCGATGGCGTCGCGCTACGAGCGCGGCCTGTTCGATCCGGACGCCGAACCAGGCGCCAGCCCGTTCGACCACCACATATACGTGGTCGCCTCGGACGGCGACATCGAGGAGGGCGTCACGTCTGAGGCGTCGTCGCTGGCTGGCACCCAGCAGCTGGGCAACCTGATCGTGTTCTACGACCACAACCAGATCTCCATCGAGGACGACACCAACATCGCGCTGTCCGAGGACACTCCGGCGCGCTACCGGGCCTACGGCTGGCATGTGCAGGAGGTCGAGGGCGGCGAGAACGTCGTCGGCATCGAGCAGGCGATCGAGGCGGCCAAGGCGGTCACCGACAAGCCATCGTTCATCGCACTGCGCACGATCATCGGCTATCCCGCGCCGACGAAGATGAACACCGGCAAGGCGCACGGCGCCGCCCTGGGCGACGAGGAGGTCGCCGAGGTCAAGAAGATCCTCGGGTTCGACCCGGACAAGACGTTCGAGGTGCCCGACGGCGTGCTGGAACACACCCGCAGGCTGATCGATCGCGGCAAGGAAGCGCACGCGAAATGGCAGCAGGACTTCGACGCCTGGGCGGGGCGTGAGCCCGAGCGCAAGGCGCTGCTGGACCGGCTGCTCGCGCAGAAATTGCCCGCCGGGTGGGACGCCGACATGCCGTCGTGGGAGACCGACGCCAAGCCGCTGGCGACGCGCGCGGCGTCGGGCGCGGTGCTGGCCGCCGTTGGCCCGAAGCTGCCCGAGCTGTGGGGCGGTTCGGCCGACCTGGCCGAGAGCAACAACACGACCATCAAGGGTGCCGACTCCTTTGGGCCGCCGTCGATATCGACGAAGGAGTGGAAGGCCCACTGGTACGGGCGGACGCTGCACTTCGGTGTCCGCGAGCACGCTATGGGCGCGATCCTGTCCGGCATCGTGTTGCACGGGCCAACCCGGGCCTACGGCGGGACGTTCCTGACGTTCTCCGACTACATGCGACCGGCGGTGCGGCTGGCGTCGCTGATGGACATCGACACCATCTACGTGTGGACGCACGACTCGATCGGGCTGGGTGAGGACGGTCCGACGCATCAGCCGATCGAGCACCTGGCGGCGCTGCGCGCGATACCGAACCTGTCGGTGGTGCGCCCGGGCGACGCGAATGAGACCGCCCATGCCTGGCGGACGATCCTCGAGCGCGGCGCACGCAGCGGCCCCGTCGGCCTGATCCTCACCCGTCAGGGTCTGCCGGTGCTGGAGGGCACCAGCGCCGAGGGCGTATCGCGGGGCGGTTACGTGCTCGGCGGCACACCCGACGAGGAGCCGGATGTGTTGCTGATCGGCACCGGTTCGGAACTGCAACTCTGCGTTGCTGCAAGCGAGATCCTGGCGGACAAGGGAATAACGGCCAGCGTGGTGTCGATGCCGTGCCTGGAATGGTTCGAGTCGCAGCCGGTCGAATACCGCGACAGCGTGCTGCCGCCGGCGGTGTCTGCGCGTGTCGCGGTCGAGGCGGCGGTCGCGCAGAGCTGGTGGAAGCTGGTCGGCGACACCGGCGAAGTCGTCTCGGTCGAGCACTACGGCGCCTCCGCGGATTACAAGACCGTGTTCCGCGAGTTCGGGTTCACCCCCGAGGCGGTCGCCGCCGCCGCCGAGCGATCACTGGACAACTAACAGAAGGGCTAATTGCGATGACTGAGTGCAATCCCAACCTCGCGGCGCTGTCCGCCGCCGGCGTATCGGTCTGGCTGGACGACCTATCCCGCGACCGGCTGCGCACCGGAAACCTGCAGGAACTGATCGACACCAAGTGTGTCGTCGGGGTCACCACCAATCCGACGATCTTCCAGAAGGCGTTGTCGGAGGGCCACGCCTACGACGAGCAGATCGCCGAGCTGGCCGAACGCGGCGCCGACGTCGACGCCGCGATCCGCACCGTCACCACCGACGACGTGCGCGACGCCTGCGACGTGCTGCGCCCGCAGTGGGAGATGTCAGACGGCGTCGACGGGCGGGTGTCGATCGAGGTCGATCCGCGGCTCGCCCACGACACCGACAACACGATCCTGCAAGCCATCGAGCTGTGGAAGATCGTCGACCGGCCGAACCTGTTCATCAAGATTCCGGCGACACAGGCGGGGCTGCCGGCGATCACCGCGGTGCTTGCCGAAGGCATCTCGGTGAACGTGACGCTGATCTTCTCCGTCGAACGCCACCGCGCGGTGATGGACGCGTACCTGGCCGGCCTGGAAGCCGCGAAGGCCGGCGGCCACGACATATCGAAGATCCATTCCGTGGCTTCGTTTTTCGTGTCCCGGGTGGACACCGAGATCGACAAGCGGCTGGAGAAGATCGGCACCGACGAGGCGCTTGGGCTGCGCGGGCAGGCGGGAGTCGCCAACGCCCGGCTGGCGTACGCGGCCTACCAGGAGGTCTTCCTCGGCGGCCAGCGCTACCAGCCGCTCAAGGCCGACGGCGCCCGGGTGCAGCGTCCGCTGTGGGCGTCCACCGGAGTCAAGAACCCCGACTACTCCGACACGCTGTACGTGACCGAACTGGTCGCGCCCAACACGGTGAACACGATGCCGGAGAAGACAATTGACGCGGTCGCCGACCACGGCGTGATCACCGGTGACACGGTGACCGGCAAGGCCGGGGAGGCGCAGCAG
>NZ_DASQVQ010000131.1:0-28432 GCF_035640695.1 Mycobacterium sp. | reverse complement strand
TGCCGACGCGCGGGGTGCGGGCCGCGGGCTTGGGCGCCGGACCGGGGCGCGGACCGGGCTGGGTCGGAGCTGGTCCGGTCGGGCCGGGCCGCGCGGGGCCGGGAGCCGGGGCCGTGCCGGTCTGGCCGACGGCCGGTGCCGACGGGCGCTGCGGCGGTGGGGTCGGCTCGGCCGGCTTGGGTGCGGTCGGCTTGGGCGCGGCCGGGGCGGGCGCGGTCGCGACCCCCCCGCCGGATCCGGCGCCGTCACCGGAGACCTTGGCGGCCTTCTTGGCGGCCGCACCGTTGCCGGTGGCGGCGGCCTTGCCGCCGCCGAACGATTCGCGCAGTCGCCGTGCCACTGGCGCTTCCACGGTCGACGACGCGGACTTGACGAATTCGCCCTGTTCGCTGAGCCGGGCGAGGACTTCCTTGCTTGTTACACCGAGTTCCTTGGCCAACTCGTGTACGCGGGCCTTACCTGCCACTAACTTCTCCTGTCTAGAGGCGACAGCGGTGGTAGGCCGACGCCTCGGGTTTAGCTATGACGCATTGTCATCGGGACTTCACGGTGTGCTCATGTTCTTCGCAGCCTGTTCTCTTGCCGGGCGCCCCGAGCGCAGCGAAGTGCTCGAGGACCGCTGTGGTGTCCGGTGCTCCGGTGATCCGCAGCGCTCGGCCGAAAGCTCGCCGCCGAATCGCTGCGCGTAGACACTGCTGGTTGGGATGCAGCCAGGCACCCCGCCCCGGCAGATTACCGACAGTGTCAACGACCACGGCGTATTCGCCATTCCCGCTCGACACCGCCGCCACGCGAAGCAGTTCGACGGCCAGCTCTCGCTTGCGACATCCCACGCACGTTCGCACCGGTCCCGCTGATCCGATCGGGCCGGGGCGTCGATGCGCAGAAGCCGAAGTCTCGCGCTGGATCACGGCTCAGTCTACCGTCAGCCTCGCAGGCCTTCGAAACCGGCGCGGCTACTTCCCTGGCTGGCCGTGGGCTACTTCCGCGTCGCTGCGGATGTCGATTCGCCAGCCGGTGAGCCGGGCGGCCAGCCGGGCGTTTTGCCCTTCCTTGCCGATCGCCAGCGACAGCTGAAAGTCCGGCACCACGACGCGTGCGGCACGGGCGGACTCGTCGACCACGCTTACCGAGATCACCTTGGCGGGCGAGAGCGCGTTGGCGACGAACCGGGCGGGGTCCGGGTCGTGGTCGATGATGTCGATCTTCTCGCCGGACAGTTCGCTCATCACGTTGCGCACCCGCTGTCCCATCGGGCCGATGCAGGCGCCCTTCGCGTTGAGGCCCGGCACCCGGGACGCGACGGCGATCTTGGAGCGGTGGCCGGCCTCGCGGGCGACGGCCACGATCTCGACGGAGCCGTCGGCGATCTCGGGGACTTCCAGCGAGAACAGCTTGCGGACCAGGTTGGGGTGCGTGCGCGACAGCGTGATCAGCGGTTCGCGGGCACCGCGGGTGACGCCGACGACGTAGCAGCGCAACCGGTCGCCGTGCTCGTAGCGCTCGCCGGGCACCTGCTCGGCGGCCGGGATCACGCCCTCGGATCCCTTGGTTTCGGTGCCCAGCCGGACGACGACCAGGCCGCGAGCGTTGGCGCGGGCGTCGCGCTGGATCACGCCGGCGACGATGTCGCCCTCGCGCGCCGAGAACTCGCCGTAGGTCCGTTCGTTTTCGACGTCGCGGAACCGCTGCAGCATCACCTGCCGTGCGGTGGTCGCGGCCACCCGGCCGAAGCCTTCGGGTGTGTCGTCCCATTCGGCGGTGACGTTGCCGTCGTCGTCGGTTTCCCGCGCGATGACCTGCACGGCGCCGGTCTTGCGGTCGATCTCGATGCGGGCGTCGGCCTGATGGCCTTCGGTATGGCGATAGGCGGTGATCAAGGCGGATTTGATGGTTTCGAGGAGTTCGCCGACCGGGATGCCCCGGTCCACCTCGATCGCGTGCAACGCGGCCATGTCGATGTTCATGCGCCGGCCTCCTTGCCACCGTCGCCGGCCAGCTCCATCTCTCGCGGGCTGGGTCGCGAAAACTCCACTTGCACAACGGCTTTGGCGACGTCCTCGAGTGGTATCTCGCGCACGGTCCAGTCCCGCCGGCCGCGCGCCGGGACGACGACGCGCAGTCGGCCGTCTACGGCGTCACCCAGTCGCCCGGTGAACTGCGAACCGTCGGAGAGTGTCAGTTCCGCCTTGCGGCCGCGGGCCCGGCGGAAATGCTTTTCGCTGGTCAGCGGCCTATCCACTCCGGGAGAACTGACCTCGAGGACGTAGGGGCTGGCTTCTACGGTGTCCAGCAACCTCGATGCGGACTGCGAGAGCGTCGCGATGGTGTCCACGTCGAGGGGTTTGTCGCCGTCGGCGATCACGGTGATCTTGGGCGGCCGGGCGGTGGCGTGAACCACGACATCCTCGATCTCATAGCCTGCACGCGCGAACTCGTTATCGAGTAGCTCGATCACCTGTTTCTGCGACGGCAGCCCCGTGGCCACGGCGAGCTCCTCATCTTGAGTTGTCCGGCCAACCCGACTCCGCGCGCGACCGCAAACGCGGAGTCAGGCTTCAACGATACGCCAGAAGCGGTGTGTTACGAGGCAATCGGCAGGTCGGCCCGGGTCGTCTGGGTAGGGCACATGAGAGGCCGACGACTGCGGCCGGGGTTGGTAGCGTCGGCGCATGCACGGCGACGAGGACTCGGACGACAACCTTGACGACGAGGCGGAGCTCGGCGAGGCGGAGCTCGACGAGGCGGAGCTCGACGAACTCGACGAAGCGGACAGCAACGCGCACGTGCTGTCCATCCGCGCCGCCGACGGCCGTGAGCTAGTGACGATCTTCTCGCCGAATGAGGAATGGACCGTGCACCTACAACCGGGTGGCAGAGTGCCGAACGCCTTCCTTGGCGCACGTCACGACCCGATGGTGTGGGTCGACGCGATTGACCGGCAGATAGAACGCGACGAAGACGGCACGTACGTGATCCGCGTCGACTAGGTCGGCCTGGGTCGAATGCGGGGTGGCTTCCGGTCGCGGCTTGCTTGGTCGGGTGGTGCACGGATGGGTTGACGCGAGATCGGCGTTTTGCTGCGAAAGTGCGAGAGAGGCTCTGCATAACGTCGATCTCGACGCCCAGAACCGTGCAGCAGTGATCTTTGGCGTGCAATTCGTGATGAGCGAGTTTGAAGTTCTCGGGTGCTCGACATGCGATCCTCAAGCAATGGCCCACGAACGACCGAACGCGGTGTACGAGCTGTATCTCCGCGTGACGCGCCGGATCGGCCACTACCGCTGGTTCTCGCTTTTCATAAAGCACGTGGGTTCGCAGGTAGACCGCGCGCTGATCCATGCAAGCCGCGGCCGATTGTCGATTAGCGGTCCGGCAATGCCGACGATGCTGCTCACGACGAAAGGCAGGAAGAGCGGCAAAGAGCGAACGGTTCCGCTCTTCTACGTGCGCGACGGCGAGAATCTGGTCGCCGTCTGCGAGAATTTCGGTTTGGATACGGCTTCGAGCTGGCCGATGAACTTGCGTGCCGACCCAAAGGCACGCATTGAGATCGACGGCACGACTGCAAACTATCTGTCACGACCCGCTACAGACGAAGAGGTTGCCCGCAACATGCCGAGGCTGGTCGAGATGTGGCCTGCGCACGACACCTACGTCAAACGAAGCGGCACGCGGGAGGTCATCGTCTTCGAGCCGGTGGACGCGCAAACCTGAGCGTCTGTGTCCAGCCGGGTCATGAGCGTCGGCGGCGGTAACGCCAGCACTTCGTCGAAGACCGCGTCTAATTCGTCGAAGGTCGCCATAACCTGCTCGTACTGATTCGAGTTCATGGGCGAACGTATCGGCGGCCCCCGACTGGGGTCCCGTTGGCGTCGACAGCCAACTCCCGGCTATCCACAGATAGCCGTTGATCCACAAGCCTTTTCGAGGGCAGGCATTTGCGGCCATGGCAGGATGTCGCCATGCAGAACACCGGTCCGGTCGTGAGCCGGCGCAATGCCCTGCTCGGGGCGGCAGCGCTGGCCGTGCTGGGCACGGCGGCGTCGGCGTGCGGGCCCAAGCCGCCGCCGCCCGAGCTCCACGATCTGGAAGCCCAGCGCGACCAGGCCCAAAAGGACAGCGACATGGCGGCGGCCGCGGCCATCGGCGCCGACCCGAGCTACGCACCGGCGTTAACCGTCGTCGCCGCCGAGCGGGCCGCGCACGCCAAGGCGCTGGCCGAGGAGATCGCGCGCGCGGCGGGTACAACCCCGCCACCGCCGTCGCCATCGTCGCCGACGTCCACGTCTCCGGCCCCGGACCCGTCGCTGGCCCCACCGTCGCCGGCAGAGGTGACCGCGGCGCTACGCAGGTCGGCCGACAGTACGGCCCAGCTCGCGGCCAAGCTGTCCGGCTATCGGGCCGGCTTGCTCGGTGCCATCTCGGCGTCCTGCGCGGCCTCGGTCGCGGTGCCATTAGCGGCGAGGCAGCCCGCGTCATGACCTCACCGCAGCCCACCAGCACCACCCGCCCGCAGAATCCCGACGACGCCGCGCTTTCCGACGCGATCGCCGCCGAACACGCCACGATCTACGGCTACGGGTTCGTCTCGGCCCACTCCACTCCCGAGCTCAACGACATGATCTCCGAGTCCCTCGGCGAGCACCGGGAACGGCGGGAGGCCGCCATCGCGATGCTGTCCGCGCGGTCCGTGACGCCGCCGATCGCGGCCATCGGCTACCAGTTGCCGATCCCGGTGGCCAACCCGACTGACGCCGCGAAGCTGGCCCTGCGGATGGAAGAAGACGATGCGGTGGCCTGGCGCGCGGTGCTGGAGCAGGCCAAAACCGCCGAGGAACGGTCATTCGCGGTCAAGGCACTGACCGAATGCGCGGTGCGCGCCGCCCACTGGCGTCAGGTGCTGCAGACCTGGCCGCTGACCAAGCCGTTTCCGGGCGGCAACGAATAACCTCAGCCGACCGTCGCCGCGACCTCGGTCGCCGCGGCGTCCACCGGCAACTCGCGGGTCTCCCCGGTGAACCGGTTGCGCAACTCGACAACGCCGGTGGCCCAGCCGCGGCCCACCACGACGATGTACGGCACGCCGAGCAGCTCGGCGTCCTTGAACTTCACGCCGGGCGAGGCCTGCCGGTCGTCGAGCAAGACATCCACGCCGAGCCGATCGAGGTCGGCCGCCAACTCCGCGGCGCCGGCGCGGGCGTCGGCGTCCTTGTTCGCGATCACCAGATGCACGTCGAACGGTGCCACCGACGACGGCCATCGCAGCCCGAGGTCGTCGTGGTGTTGCTCGGCGATCACCGCGACCAGCCGCGAGACGCCGATGCCGTAGGAGCCCATGGTCAGCCGGATCGGCTTGCCGTCCTCGCCGAGAACATCGGCTTCGAACGCATCGGTGTACTTGCGGCCCAGCTGAAAGATGTGGCCGATCTCGATGCCGCGGGCCGATGCCAGCGGACCGCCACCGTCCGGCGACATGTCGCCGTCGCGCACCTCGGCGGCCTCGATCGTGCCGTCGGCGACGAAATCCCGGCCCGCGACGAGGCCGACCGTGTGCCTGCCCGGCTCGTCGGCGCCGGTGATCCAACTGGTTCCGTCCACTATCCGCGGGTCGACCAGATACCGAATACCGTTGGTCAGCAAGCCTTTTGGGCCGATGTAACCCTTCACCAAGAACGGATGCTTCGCGAAGTCCTCGTCGTCAAGCAGCGCGTATTCGGCCGGATCCAGGGCGGCGCCGAGCCGTTTATCATCGATCTCCCGATCGCCGGGTACGCCGATGGCCAGCAGTTCCCAGTCCCCGCCGGGCGGGCGCACCTTGATCACCACGTTCTTCAACGTGTCGGCCGCGGTCACGGTGCGGCCGACCAATTCAGGCACGTCGGCCGAATTCGCCCAGTCCACCAGGGTGGCGATGGTCGGTGTGCCGGGCGTGTCGTAGACGACCGGCTGAGGCAGATCGTCGAACGGCAACGCCGCCGGCGGCGTGGTGACGACGGCCTCCACGTTGGCCGCATAGCCCGATTCCACGCACCGCACGAAAGTGTCTTCGCCGATGGGACTTTCGGCCAGGAACTCCTCGGACGCGCTGCCGCCCATCGCCCCGGAGACGGCCGAGACGATCACGTAGTGCACACCCAGCCGGTCGAAAATTCGTTGGTAGGCCTCACGATGGTGGTGATAGGCCGCCTTCAGCCCGTCGTCGTCGATGTCGAACGAGTACGAGTCCTTCATCACGAATTCGCGGCCGCGCAAAATGCCCGCGCGCGGCCGGGCCTCGTCCCGGTACTTGGTTTGGATTTGATACAGCAGCAGCGGAAAATCCTTGTAGGAGCTGTACTCTCCCTTCACGGTGAGCGTGAACAGCTCCTCGTGGGTGGGCCCGAGCAGATAGTCGCCGCCGCGGCGATCCCTCAGCCGGAAGACGCCATCACCGTATTCGGTCCATCGGTTCGTCGTCTCATAGGGCCCCCGTGGCAGCAGCGCCGGAAACAAAATCTCCTGCCCGCCAATCGCGTTCATCTCATCCCGGATGATCCGCTCGATCTTGCGCAGCACCCGCAGTCCCAGCGGCAGCCAGGTGTACAGGCCGGGTCCGACCGGCCGGACGTAGCCGGCCCGGATCAGCAGCTTGTGGCTCGGCACTTCGGCGTCGGCGGGATCGTCGCGCAGCGTGCGCAAGAACAGCTCGGACATGCGGGTGATCACAGCGGGCTAGCTTATCGATCAGCCGAGCTACAGCTCGCCGGCCTCCACGGCCTCGCGGGTGTACTGCGCGGCGGCGATCTGCCCGGACGAGTATCCGATGAACAGCGCGGCGCCGCCGACCAGGATCGCGACAGCGGCGATCCACAGCAGCGAGTAGGTGTAGCCGTGATCAAGGGCGTCGAGCTGGCTGGGCGTCATGTCGGCGACGCGCCCGGTCGTCCCGCCCAGATAGAGGGTGCGAGAGGTTTGCACCGCCTGGATCACCACCAGCACCAACGGCCCGCCCAGGTTGTAGACCATCAGCGTGATCGCCGACACCGGGCCGATCTCGCGTGGACCAACATTCGCCAGCGCACACAGCGGAAGCACCACCGTGATCACGCCCAAGCCGACGCCGCCGACGATGATCGGCACGAAAAGGTCGGGAAAATACGAGACGCTGCGGTTGATCGTCGAGCCGTACAACATCGCGCCCAGCACAAACAAGCCGCCCCCGACGATCAGCAGCCGCGGCGCCATCAGCGGCGCCACCCGGGCGGCAGCGACGTTGCCGAGGCCCAGCGCGACCGCGAACGGGATGAAGCAGATACCGGCCCGCAGCGCCGAATAGCCGAGCACGTCCTGCACATACAGCCCGATCATCACGGTCAGCGCGAGCAGCACGCCGCCGCCCAGGAACAGCGAGACGAAGGTCGCGACCCGGTTGCGGTCGAGGAACAACGACAGCGGCACCAGCGGATACTCGGCGGTGCGCTCCACGATCAGGAACGCCGCGAACAGCATTACGGTCGCGACGGCGGCGCCGATCACCCACGGGTTCACCCAGCCGGTGGGCGGGCCCTGGGTGAAGACCAGCACGGCGGTGCTGCACGCCAGCGTCGCCAGGACAGCGCCGGTGGCGTCCAGCCGCAGCCGCTCGCGATGGGTTTCCCGCAGCCGGGTCAGCGCGATCGCGATGATCCCGGCGCCGATCGGGACGTTGATCAAAAAAGCCAAGCGCCATGAGATGACCGTGAACGCCCCGCCGAGCACCAGCCCCAGCACCGAACCGACGCCTTGCATCGCGGCCGACACCGCCATCGCTTGGTTGCGGGCATGCCCGACGGCGTAGGTGGAGGCGATCAGCGCCAGCCCGGTGGGCGCGGCCACGGCGGCGCCGATGCCCTGCAGTGCTCGCGACCCGATCAGCATCGCGTCGTCAATGGCCAGACCGCAGGCCAGTGACGCGACCGTGAAGAGCGCGACCCCGGCGATGAATGCCTTCTTGTGGCCGACCGCGTCGCCGACGCGCCCACCGAGAAGCAGCAAACCGCCGAAGGTCAGCACGTAGGCGGTGATCACCCAGCTCTTGGCGGCGTCGGACAGGACGAGCTCCGCCTGTATGCGCGGAAGCGCGACAACGACGATGGTGCCGTCGAGCGTCGACATCAGCGCCATGCCGGTGATCGCGACGATCGCGATGCCCAAAACGGTGGTGGCGAGCGGCTTTCCCGTACGCGGACTGCGTCGGGATGCGGGCATGGATAGGTACCCTACCGAGCGGGAAACGGCGAGCGACTAATCGAGCTGGCCGCTAGAGTTCGCCGGCGTCGATGGCGTCCTTGACTTCCTGCGCGTGGCCGACCTCCTCGGCCGTGTAACCGATCAGCAGCGCGGCACCGCCCACGATCACCGCGACCGCGGCCACCCACAGCAGCCCGTAGGTGTAGCCCTGGTCCAGCGCGTGCAACTGAGCGCTGTCCATGTACTTCACCGGTCCCGTCGTTCCGCCCAGGTACAGCGTCCGCGAGGTGATCACGGCCTGGATGACGGCGAGCACCAACGGGCCGCCCAGGTTCTGCAACATCAACGCGATCGCCGACACCGGGCCGATGCGGTCCAGGCCCACGTTGGCGATCGCCGACACCGTCAGGGGGACCACGATCAAGCCGATGCCGAACCCGCCGACCACGATGGGCATCACCAGGTCGGGGAAATACGGGATGCCGCGATTGAGGGTCGACCCGTAAAGCATGGCGCCCAGCACCAGCACGCCGCCCGCGATCACCATCACCCGCGGCGAGAACACCGACACCAGGTGCGACGACACGCCCAGGCCGATGCCGAGCGCGATCACGAACGGGATGAAGCCGATGCCCGCCCGCAGCGCGCTGTAGCCCATGATGTCCTGCACGTAGAGCCCGATCAGCACGGTGAGCGTGAACATCACGCCACCGGCCAAGAAGATCGCCGCGAAGGTGGCGAGCCGGTTGCGGTCGGTGAACAGCGACAACGGCACCACCGGATTGTTGGCGGTGCGCTCGACGAAGACGAACGTCCCGAGGAACACCACGGCGGCGATGCCGGAGCCGATGGTGATCGTCGATATCCAGCCCTGCTCGGGTCCCATGGAGAACGCGAACACGGCCGCGCTGCACCCGAGGGTGGCCAGGATCGCACCGGCGGCGTCCAGCTTCATCGGCTCGCGGTGGGTTTCCCGCAACGCCGTGTAGGCGAGGTAGATGATCAGCAGGCCGATCGGAACATTCACCAGGAACGCCAGCCGCCACGACACCTCGGTCAGCGCGCCGCCGACGACGAGGCCCATCACCGAGCCGATGCCGGTCATCGCGGCGAACACCGCGGTCGCGGCGTTGCGGGCGGGGCCCTTCGAGAATGTCGTCGCGACGAGTGCAAGCGCGGTCGGTGACGCGATGGCCGCGCCGACGCCCTGCAACAGCCGCGCGATCACCAGCGTGACCTCGTCCCAGGACGCCCCGCACACGATCGAGGCGATGGTAAACAGCGCGACCCCGACGATGAACGTGCGCTTGCGGCCGATGGTGTCGCCCAGCCGGCCGCCGAGCAGCATCAGCCCGCCGAACGTCAGCACGTAGGCGGTGATCACCCAGCTGCGGCCGGCGTCGGACAGGCTGAGCTCGTCCTGGATCCTCGGCAGCGCGACGATGGCGACCGTGCTGTCCATGGTCGCCAGCAGCTGCATCCCGCCAATTGCCACGACGGCGGCAATGAAGCGCGGTGAGGGCAGCCAGGTGGACTTGCGATCCGCGGTCGGCAGGGCCGCCCGATAGGCGACGTGGTCGGCACTGTCGAGGTCTGCCCGCCCGGCGTCGTTGAGAGCCGTCATAGCGGGTTACCTTACAGTATTCTTACCTTTCCTTTAACTGCCGAACCCCGCTACGGTGCCGATCACGATGATCGCGGGAGGTCGGATGCCCTCGGCGCGGATCTGTTCGGGCGCGTCGGCGAGCGTCGCGCGGAGGCTGCGCTGCGCGACCGTGGTGCCGTGTTGCACCACGAGCACCGGTGTTTCGGCAGGTCGGCCGCCTTTGCGCAGGGCGTCGACGAAAAGCTCGATTCGTTCGACGGCCATCAGCAGCACAATCGTGCCGGTCATCGCGGCCAGCGCATTCCAGTTCACTAACGATTCGGGGTGGCCGGGCGCAACGTGGCCGCTGACCACCACAAATTCGTGCGCGACCGACCGATGAGTCACCGGAACGCCCACCGCGGCGGGCACCGCTATGGCGCTTGTCACACCCGGCACAACGGTCACCGGGATGCCGGCGTCGACGCACGCCAGCACCTCCTCATAGCCGCGGGCGAATACGAACGGGTCACCGCCCTTGAGCCGCACCACGAACTTGCCTTCCTTGGCCCGTTCGATCATCACCGTGTTGATCGCGTCCTGAGCGATGGCGCGCCCGTACGGGATCTTCGCCGCGTCGACCACCTCGACCTGCGGCGGCAATTCGGCGAGCAGTTCCGGCGGTGCCAGCCGGTCGGCGACAACGACGTCGGCGTGGGCGAGCAGCCGCCGGCCCCGGACCGTGATCAGCTCCGGATCACCGGGGCCGCCGCCGACCAGTGCGACGCCGCCGCGAATGACGTCCGGGGTGTCGACGGTGATGACGCCGCGCTGGAACGCCTCACGAATGGCGGACCGGATGGCCGCCGAACGTCTGTGCTCGCCGCCGGCCAGCACGCCCACCGCGAGTCCTTCGTACTCGAAAGTCGCTGGGGTGACGGCAGTTCCGGCCCTGGCGGCGTCGGCGCGCACGCAGAAGATGTGCCTTCGCTCGGCCTCGGCGACGATCGCTGCGTTGACGTCAGGGTCGTCGGTGGCCGCGATCGCATACCAGGCGCCGTCGAGATCACCGTCGCGATAGTCGCGGAATTCCAAGGAGATTCCGGGCTGCCGCTGGCTCAATGCCTCCACGGCCGGGGTGGCGCTGCGGGTGATGACGTGCACGTCCGCCCCGCCGGCCACGAGCAGCCCGAGCCGGCGTTGCGCGACGGTGCCACCACCGACCACGACGACCCTCTTGCCGGCCAGCCGCAGTCCGACCAGGTAGGCGTTCTCGCTCACCCGGCGAGCCTAGAACCGGCCGCGTGCGAAACGAAGCGGGCGATCGCTGCGGGGCGCGCGGCCGGGTGCGTGTGCAGATACGACGCGTGCACGTTGCGGTGTATCGCGCCGTCTTTGACCGAGGCGACCGCCCGGCCCCTATACACCCAGGCCGGCTGGTAGCTGTCGGTGAAGGTGACTGTGGTGCGGTGGAATTCGTGCCCGACGGTGCGCTCCCCCGCCGGATACAGCGGGGAATCGGCCACCGCGACGGCGTCTCGGTAGGCCACCGTGAGGTGTTCGGTGAACCGGGCGGAGCCCGACAGCACGCCGCACATCGGATGCCCGTCGAGTTCGGACACCAGATAGGTCAGTCCCGCGCATTCGGCGTGCACGGGTGCGCCGTTTCCGGCGATCACGGCGACCTGTTGGCGTGCAACGTCATTCGCGGACAACTCCGCGGTGAACTGCTCGGGGAAACCGCCCGGCAGCACCAGTGCGGCGGCGGCGTCCGGCAGCGGCTCGGTGAGCGGGTCGAACTCCGCCACGTCGGCGCCGGCCGCTCGCAGCAGTTCGGGGTGCTCGGCGTAGCCGAAGCTGAATGCCTTTCCCGCGGCCATCGCAACGGTCACGCCGCGAGCAGCGGGCCCGCCCACCGCGCCGATCGGATCCCACGGCTCGGCGACGACGCGACTGCGGGCAGCCGCAATGACGGCGGGCAGGTCGAGGTGGCGGGCCACCAAAGCGGTCATCGCGTCGACGGCCAGGCGCGCGAGCCGACCGTGTTCGACGGCGGTGATCAGGCCGAGATGCCGCGACGGCACCGAGAGTTCATCCACCCGCGGGACGGCTCCGAGCACCGCAACGCCGGCCTGCTCGCACGCCTGCCGCAGCACGCGTTCGTGCCGCGCGGAGCCGACCCGGTTCAGCACCACCCCGGCGATACGGATGGCCGGGTCGAACGTCGAAAAGCCATGAAGCAGTGCGGCGATGCTCTGGCTCTGTCCGCGCGCGTCGACGACAAGGATCACCGGCGCCCCGAGCAGCGCGGCGACGTGCGCGGTGGACGCCGGCGCCGGCGCCGGCGCGGCCGGCGCGTCATCGATCCGGCCGTCGAACAGACCCATCACTCCTTCGACCACGGCGATGTCGGCACCCACGCAGCCGCGCCGGTACAGCGGCCCGATCAGGTGCTCACCGACGAGCACGGGGTCCAGGTTGCGGCCCGGTCGATCCGCCGCCAGTGTGTGGTACCCGGGGTCGATGAAGTCCGGCCCCACCTTGAAGGGTGCGACCGGGTGACCAGCGCGCCGCAGCGCACCGATCAAACCCGTTGCGACCGTGGTCTTTCCGCTGCCGGAGGCGGGCGCGGCGATGACGACGGCCGGCGTCGTTACCACTCGATGCCCTTCTGGCCCTTGCGGCCGACGTCCATCGGGTGCTTGATCTTCGTCATCTCGGTGACCAGGTCCGCCGCGTCGACCAGACGCCGGGGCGCATCGCGACCGGTGATGACCACGTGCTGCATGCCGGGCCGGGCGGTCAACGTGGCGACCACCTCGTCGAGGTCGACCCAGCCCCAATTCAGTGGGTAGGTGAACTCGTCGAGCAGATAGAAACCGTGGCGCTGCGCGGCCAGCCGGCGCGCAATCTCGGCCCAGCCGTCGGCCGCGGCTGCGGCGTGGTCCTCGTCGGTGCCGGGCTTACGCGACCACGACCAGCCCGCGCCCATCTTGTGCCATTCGACCGCTCCGCCGACGCCCCGTTCGTCGTGCAGCCGCCCCAATTCGCGAAATGCGGCCTCCTCGCCGACCTTCCACTTTGCGCTCTTGACGAACTGGAATACCGCGATGTCGAGGCCGGAGGTCCAGGCGCGCAGTGCCATTCCGAAGGCGGCGGTCGACTTGCCCTTGCCCGCACCGGTATGCACGGCCAGCAGCGGCGCGTTGCGCCGGGATTTGGTGGTCAGCCCGTCCTCGGGAACGGTGATCGGCCGGCCTTGCGGCATAACGACTCTCCTCGCTCAGGCGGCGCTGCGCACGACACCGGTGAGGCTGTCGGCCCGCAACTGGGCCAGCCGCACGGACGGCGCGCCGAGGTAGCCGGCCAATTGCTCGGCCAAACCCAGTCGCACCCAAGATGTTTCGCAGTCGACGACGACGGCCGCCGCACCCTCGGCGACCAGGCGGGCGGCGGCAAGGCGGGCACGACCCAACGGGTCAGGGCCGCTGGTGGCGCGCCCGTCGGTGAGCACGACAACCAGGCTGCGCCGGGCGCGGTCGCGGGTCTTCTCCCGGGCAACCATGTCCCGTGCGGCCAGGAGTCCTTGCGCCAGAGGTGTTTTGCCTCCGGTGTCGAACCGCGACAGCCGTGCCGACGCGATGTGCGCCGATGACGTCGGCGGCAGCAGCACTCGGGCGTCATCGCCGCGGAAGGTGATCACCGCGACCTTGTCGCGCCGCTCATACGCGTCGCGCAGCAGCGACAACGTGGCTCCGCTGACGGCGGCCATCCGGTCGCGGGCTGCCATCGAACCGGACGCGTCGACCAGGAAGATCACCAGGTTGCCTTCGCGGCCTTCCCGCACCGCGTGTCGGATGTCGCCGGATTCGACCCGGGGAGGGCCGGGCCGTTGCACTCGGCGCGCGGCGGCCAGCACGGTGGCGAACAAGTGGGGCCCGACGCCCTCGGTTTGATCGGACGTGACGACGGCGCCGGTGCGGTTGCGTGCCCGCGACCGCCGGCCGGGTGCGCCGTCGCCGACGCCGGGCACCGTCAGCACTCGGGTACGAAACGGTGCCAGCGGCGGGGCGCTGGGACGAATGGCCGAGCCAGTCGAATCGCGTTGGGGCGGTGGGTTTTCGACGGCGGCTCCGCCACCGCCGGGCGGATCGGGTTCGGGCTGGGGGTCGTCGGGGCGGGGCTGGGGGTCGGGGTGGGCCCGGGCCAGCGCCTCGTCCAGCAGGTCTCGGTCGAGGCCGGGCTCGTCGAACGGGTCACGCCGGCGGCGGTGCGGCAGTGCCAGTTCCGCGGCAACCCGGATGTCCTCGTCGGAGACGGCGTCGGCGCCGCGCCAGGCCGCGTGAGCCACCGCGGTGTTGGCCACCACAAGGTCGGCCCGCATCCCGTCCACCTCGAAAGCCGCACAAAGCGCGGCGATCCGGCGTAGCGCGTCGTCGGATAACGTCGCCGATCCGACTGCGCGGCGGGCCGCGGAGATCCGTCGCGCCAATCGCTCGTCGGCCCGATCGTATTGGCGGGCGAACGCGTCCGGGTCGGCATCGAACGCCATCCGCTGCCGGACCACCCGCGCGCGCTCGTCGACGTCACGGGATGCCCGCACGTCAACCGTCAGCCCGAAGCGGTCAAGCAGCTGGGGCCGCAGCTCGCCCTCCTCGGGGTTCATCGTGCCGACGAGCATGAACCGGGCCTCGTGAGTGTGCGAAACGCCGTCGCGTTCGATGTGCACCCGGCCCAGCGCCGCGGCGTCGAGCAGCACGTCGACGAGGTGATCGTGGAGCAGGTTGACCTCGTCGACGTACAACACACCGCCGTGCGCCTGCGCCAATAACCCCGGCGTGAAGGCGTGCTCGCCGTCGCGCAGCACGCGTTGCAAGTCCAGCGAGCCGATCACCCGGTCCTCGGTGGCGCCGAGCGGCAACTCGACCAGCCGGCCGCCATCGACGCGGGACAGCACCGCGGCCAGGCCGCGCACAGCCGTCGACTTCGCGGTCCCCTTCTCACCGCGGATCAGCACGCCGCCGATCTGCGGCCGCACCGCGCACAGCACCAGCGCCAGCCGCAGCCGCTCATGGCCGACGATCGCCGAGAAGGGGTAGGACGGGTAGTCGGGTCTCACGGCGCCTCGTCGGTGTGGGTGCCGGGCTTGAGCATCGGCACATGCGGAACCCCGTCGTCGACGTATTCCTCACCGGCGCGGACAAAGCCGTGCCTGGTGTACATGTCCTCGAGGTAAGTCTGCGCGTCGATTCGGCAAGGGTAATCGCCGACCTCGGCCAGCACGGCCTCGAGCAGCCGGTTGGTGTGGCCGTGCCCGCGGGCAGTCCGGCGGGTGCACACCCGGCCGATACGAAACGCCTTCTCGCCGCCGGCGTGCTCTTCCATCAGCCGCAGCGTCGAGATGACTTCCCCGTCGGCGCCCTCCAGCCAGAAGTGACGGGTCTCGGCCAGCAGGTCGCGGCCATCGAGTTCGGGATACGCGCAAGCCTGCTCGACGACGAACACCTCGACGCGCAGTTTCAGCAGCTCGTAGAGCGTGCGGGTATCGAGATCCTTGGCCCAGGACCGGTGCAACGCGAACGTCATGGACTGACCGCGGCGAGCTCGTCGGGCGGCCCCGCCGCGACGGCGTGCCGTCCGGCGCGGGCCGAAGATTGCAGGCCGAGCACCCGAGTGCCCCATGCCCACACTTCCTCGAACAGCCGCGGCTCGTCGGACAACTTCCTGCCCAGCGACGGCACCATGTCCTTGAGCTTCGGCAGCCACGCCTGGTAGCGATCGGGGAAGCAGCGCTTGATCACGTTGAGCATGTCGTGGACGGCCGTCGAGGCGCCCGGTGACGCTCCGAGTAGACCGGCGATACTGCCGTCGGCGGCGCCGAGCACGGTGGTGTCGAATTTCAATACGCCCTTGCCGCCCCGCTCCGGCCCAATCACCTGCACCCGCTGCCCCGCGACCGTGGTCTGCCAAGGCGAGCTGTTCGCGCTCGGCACGAAGTCGCGAAGCGCATCGATGCGGTCGGATTGCGAGAACAGCAGCTGGGCGACCAGATACCGCACCAGACTCATCTCGCTGAGACCGATACTGAGTAACTCGGTGAGGTTGTTGGGTTTGACCGACATCGGCAGATCGGTGACATGCCCGCGCTTGAGGAACTTCGGTGACCATCCGGCGAACGGCCCGAACAGCAGCCACGACTCGCCGTTGATGATCCGCGCGTCCAGGTGCGGGGCCGACATCGGCGGCGCCCCGACCGCCGGAAAGCCGTAAACCTTGGCGCGGTGTGCGGCGGTCAGGCCGGCGTCGCGGGTGCGCAGGAACTTCCCGCTGACCGGGAAACCGCCGTATCCCTTGACCTCCGGAATGCCGGCCTTCTGCAACAGCCGCAGCGCGTAGCCACCGGCCCCGACGAACACGAACTTCGCGTTGATCTTGAATGCGGCCCCGGTGCGGTTGTTGCGCACCGCGACCGTCCACGTGCCGTCGGACTCCCGGTGCAGGCCGCGCACCTCGTGACCGAACAGCGCGTCGGTGCCGGCCTGCACGCCGTAGCCGATCAGCTGCCTGGTCAGGTTGCCGAAGTCGAGATCGGTGCCGTCCTCGGCCCAGTTCAGCGCGACCGGTTCGGAGAAGTCCCGTTTCGCGGCCATGAGCGGCAGCCTGCGGGCGAATTCGTCGGCGTCGTCGATCAATTCGGTCGACGCGAACAGCGGGTTACCCACCAGCGCCTCGCGGCGGCGTCGCAGGTAGTCGACCATGTCGGCGCCCTGCACAAAACTGACGTGCGGGATCGGGTTGAGGAATCCGCGCACGTCGGTCAGCACGCCGTTTTCGACGGCATAGGCCCAGAACTGCCGCGACACCTGGAACTGCTCGTTGACGTTTACGGCCTTGGTGATGTCGATCGAGCCGTCCGGCTGCTGCGGCGTGTAGTTCATCTCGCACAGACCCGAGTGGCCGGTGCCGGCGTTGTTCCACGGGTCGCTGCTCTCCGGGGCGGCGCCGTCCAGGCGCTCGACAAGCGTGATCGACCAGTCGGGTTCGACGAGCCTGAGCAACGCGGAAAGCGTCGCGCTCATGATGCCGGCCCCGATCAGCAACGCGTCGGTCCTGGCTATTGCCTTCGGGTCGGCCACGTGCCCCAGGTTATCCCCGGCGCACCGGCCTCGGGCCGCCGACCGGTACCCGCTGGTGGCCATCCCGGCGGTGGGGGCGCGATTAAGGTTGGGCGGGTGAGCCCGACCTGGGAGCCCGATGTGCTCGCCGGCTACTGGCGGCAGACGCTGTCGCTGGGCCCGGATCCCGACGGCGAGGGCGAGATATTCGCGACATTGGTGCGCCGGGGCGATCGGATCGCCGCCCGGCATGCCGTGCTGGTGGTGCACGGCTTCACGGACTATTTCTTTCACACCGAGCTGGCCGATCACTTCGCCGGTCGCGGTTTCGCGTTCTATGCCCTGGACATGCACAAGTGCGGGCGGTCGTGGCGCGAGGGCCAAACACCGCACTTCACCACGAACCTGCGTCGCTACGACGCGGAGTTGGACTGGGCGCTGGAGGTCATCGCGGAAGAGACCGGCGAGCGCAGCGATCCGGGGACGAACCCAGACGGGCAGGAGCGCAGCGATCCGGGGACGAATCCAGGCGGGCCGGCGACGCTGGTCTACGGCCATTCGGCGGGCGGACTGATTGTGGCGCTGTGGCTGAACCGCCGCAGGGCCCGCGGGGCCGGCGGGGTGAGCGGACTCGTGCTCAACAGTCCGTGGTTGGACCTGCAGGGACCGGCCATCCTGCGCAGCGCCGGCACCGCGGCGATCCTGGCGCTGGCGCAGCTGCCCGGCAAGCGAGTGATCCCGCTGCCGCATGAGGTGGCATACGGCGAGAGCCTGCACCGCGATTACGGCGGCGAGTTCGACTACAACCTGCAGTGGAAGCCCATCGGCGGCTTCCCGGTGACGTTCGGGTGGATCAACGCGATTCGCCGCGGCCACGCCAAGCTGCACCGCGGGCTGGATGTCGGCGTGCCGAACCTGATCCTGCGATCCGATCACAGCATCCCGGGTGGCAGCGACCCGCAGACCGCCCAGCGCGGCGACGCGGTGCTGGACGTCAGGCAGATCGCACGGTGGGCCGGGTGCGTGGGCAACCGGACCACCATCGTGCCGGTCGCCGACGCCAAACACGACGTGTTCCTGTCGGTGACCGAACCCCGCCGCCAGGCCTACCGCGAGCTGGACGCCTGGCTCGATTGGTACACAACGTTTCTGGAATCGCACGCCCCGGCCCGGACATCATCATGACGATCATGACGCACTTCGATTTGGCCATCATCGGAACCGGTTCGGGCAACACCATTCTCGACGAACGCTACACCGACAAGAAGGTCGCGGTCGTTGAGCAAGGCACGTTCGGCGGCACGTGCCTCAACGTCGGCTGCATACCGACCAAGATGTTCGTCTACGCCGCCGAGGTGGCCCAGGCGGCCAGGGACAGCGCGCGTTACGGTGTCGACGCGCACGTCGACGGCGTGCGATGGTCCGACATCGTCTCGCGGGTCTTCGGCCGCATCGATCCGATCGCCGCCGGCGGAGAGAATTACCGCCGGTCGTCGCCCAACGTGACGGTGTTCGACAGGCATACCCGGTTTCGCCCGGTCCGCTCCGACGGCCCGTACAGTCTGCGCACCGAGGCGGGCGAGGAGTTCAGCGCCGACCAAGTCGTGATCGCCGCGGGTTCACGGCCGGTGGTGCCAGCGGCGATCGCGGAATGCGGGGTCACGTATCACACCAGCGACACGATCATGCGGATCGCCGAGCTGCCCGAGCACATCGTGATCGTCGGCGGCGGCTATGTGGCAGCGGAATTCGCCGACATCTTCTCCGCGCTGGGCAGCCGGGTCACGCTTGTGATCCGCAGCGGCGCGCTGCTGCGCAACCTCGACGACGAAATCTCGATGCGGTTCACCGACATCGCCGGCAAGAAGTGGGAGATACGCAGTCACCGCGAGGTGGTCGACGCGACCCAGCACGGTGACGGGGTCGCACTGACCCTCGACGACGGGTCGACGCTGCGCGCCGACACGGTGCTGGTGGCGACGGGCCGGGTGCCGAACGGGGACCTGCTCGACGCCGAACATGCGGGCGTCAAGGTTATCAACGGCCGGGTGATCGTCGACGAGTACCAGCGCACGACCGCGCGCGGAATCTTCGCGCTCGGCGACGTGTCGTCGGACTATCAACTCAAACACGTGGCGAACCATGAGGCTCGCGTGGTGCGCCACAATCTGCTGCAGGACTGGGACGACACCGAGAACATGTGGCCCTCCGACCACCGCTACGTCCCGTCGGCGGTGTTCACCGATCCACAGATAGCCAGTGTGGGGCTGACCGAAAACCAGGCCCGGGCAAAGGGTTACGACACCAAGGTGAAAGTGCAGGACTATGCCGACGTGGCATACGGCTGGGCGATGGAGGATGCCACCGGCATCGCGAAGATCATCGTCGACGATTCCACCGGGCTGATCCTCGGTGCGCACATCATGGGCCACCAGGCGTCGTCGCTCATCCAGCCGCTGATCCAAGCGATGAGCTTCGGATTGTCCGCGCAGGACATGGCGCGCGGGCAGTACTGGATCCACCCGGCACTGCCCGAGGTGGTGGAGAACGCGCTGCTGGCACTCTGCGGCGAGCCGGCGTGGCCGCCGTCGCGCCGCCACTGAGGACCGCTTTTCGCCGCGCCGAGTTGGCGATTTTGTGATCGCGGCCGGTTGCGTTAATCTGTTTGCCAGATTACGGGGGCGTTAATAATTTCACACACCATCAATGGGGAGGAACGGGATGATTCGCGTTCTGCTTGTCTCGGCGGCCGCCGCGGGAACGATTGCTGGAGCGGCGATTGGCGCGGCCGGCGCGGCGAGCGCCGACCCGCCATATGCCAACTGCAAGGCCGCCGCGGCCGACGGCCGGTACAACATTGGATCCAATGATCCGGCATATCGCCCGCAGCTGGATCGGGACCACGACGGCATCGCCTGCGAACGCTAGCCGCAACGAGGGGTGGGCATACGCAGGATCGCCCAAAGTCGCCGATTTTGCGGCGATTCTGCGTATGCCGCCGGACCGGCAACCGATGTGCGGCCGCGATCCGGCATCGCGGCCGGATGGCCAACCGCGGCTAATCCAGGAAGCCGTGTAGCAGCGCCGCCGAGCCGGCGATGTGGGCCCGCATCGCCGCCGCAGCGCCGTCGGCGTCACCGGCCAGCATCGCGATCACGATCGCCTGATGCTGTTCGTCGGAATGCGCAATGTTGCGCGCCAGCAACGGGATGCGGTCGAGCAACCGGTTGACCCGCATCCTGTTCTCCGCCACCAGCGGCACCAGCGATGGCGAGCCGACCGCCTCGGCGATCGCCAGGTGGAACCGCGAGTCGAGCCTGCGGTAGTCGGCCGGATCGGCGTCGCGAACGTCGGTCATCCGCGTCCACAACACCTCGCGTTCGGCGGCCGTCAGCGTGCGGGTCGCCGCCATCCGGGCGGCGCCGACCTCGAGGATTTCCCGCAGCCGCAGCGCGTCGTCGATCTCGGTTCGGGTGAAGCCGTCCGATTCGGCTGCCGGGGTGGGCAGTTCGTCGGCGAGGAACGTGCCGCCGTAGCGGCCGCGACGCGATACCAGATAGCCGGCGTCGGCCAGCGACTTGATCGCCTCCCGCACCGTGTCGCGGCTGACACCAAGCCGGGCGGCCAGTTCGCGTTCGGGCGGCAGCGCGGTCCCCGGCGCGACGACGCCGAGCCGGATGGTTTGCAGCAGTCGGCCGACGGTGTCCTCGAAGGCATTGCCCGGCCGGACGGGCCGCAGCAGCGAATCACCGGCCAGCCCGACTGGCCGGTCGCTTCGCTGCTGCCCAGACACCTGCGGTTGCATGGCTACAACGGGGTGACGTAGTGCGCGCTGATGCCGCCGTCGACGAGGAACGTCGACGCGGTGATGAAGGACGCGTCGTCGCTGGCCAGGAACGCCACCGCGGCGGCGAGTTCGTCCGGCTGGGCGAACCGGCCCATCGGCACGTGCACCAGCCGCCGCGCGGCGCGGTCGGGATCCTTGGCGAACAGCTCCTGCAGCATCGGCGTGTTCACCGGTCCCGGGCACAGTGCATTGACCCGAATGCCGCTGCGCGCGTACTGAACGCCGAGTTCGCGCGACATCGCGAGCACGCCGCCCTTGGACGCGGTGTAGGAAATCTGCGACGTCGCCGAACCCATCACCGCGACGAAGGACGCGGTGTTGATGATCGAGCCCTTCTGCGCCGGCACCATGTGCCGCAGGGCGGCGCGACATGACAAGTACACAGACTTCAGGTTGACGTCTTGCACTTTCTGCCACGCCGGAAGCTCGGTCGTCTCGATGAGATCGTCGTCCGGCGGCGAGATGCCCGCGTTGTTGAACGCGACATCCACGGATCCATAGGTCTTCGCCGCCGTGTCGAACAGGTTGTTCACTGCGGCCTCGTCCGAAACGTCGACGGGCACAAAGAGCCCGTCGAGTTCGTCGGCGGCGGCCTTGCCCGCGGTCGGGTCGACGTCGCCTACCACGATCGTCGCTCCCTCGGCATGCATCCGCCGTCCGGCGGCCAGCCCGATGCCGCTGGCGCCCCCGGTGACCACCGCGATTCGGCCGGCCAGTCGTTGAGTGAGATCCACGGCCACTACCCTTCTGCGATCGCGATGAAGACGTTCTTGGTCTCGGTGAACGACAGCGGCGCGTCGGGTCCGAGTTCGCGGCCGAGGCCGGATTGCTTGAAGCCGCCGAACGGCGTGTTGTAACGCACCGAGGAGTGCGAGTTCACCGACAGATTCCCGGTTTCCACGGCGCGCGACACCCGCAGCGCCCGGGACAGGTTGTCGGTCCAGATCGACCCGGACAATCCATAGGCGGTGTCGTTGGCCAGCGCGATCGCGTCGGCCTCGTCGTGAAACGGCAGCACGGTGACGACCGGCCCGAAAATCTCCTCGCGCACAGTGCGATCGCCGCGCGACGGCGTCAGCACCGTCGGCGGAAACCAGAACCCCGGCCCCGACGGTGCCGAACCGCGGAAGGCCACCGGAGCGTCATCGGGCACGTAGGCGGCCACCGCGTGCCAGTGCGTCCGCGACACCAACGGTCCCATCTCGGTGTCGCGCGAGCCAGGGTCGCCGACGACGACACCTTTGACGGCCGGTTCCAGCAACTCCATGAACCGGTCATAGACGCTGCGCTGCACCAGGATCCGGCTACGAGCGCAGCAGTCCTGACCGGCGTTGTCGAACACGCCGTACGGGGCGGTGGCCGCCGCCTTCTGCAGATCGCAATCGGCGAAGACGATGTTCGCGCTCTTGCCGCCGAGTTCGAGCGTGACCCGTTTGACCTGGGCGGCCGCACCCGCCATCACCTTCATGCCGACCTCGGTCGACCCGGTGAACACGATCTTGCGCACGCCGGGATGGGTGACGAAGCGCTCCCCCACCACCGATCCCTTGCCCGGCAGCACTTGCAGCAGGTCGGCCGGCAGCCCGGCCTCAGCCGCCAACTCCCCCAGCCGAATCGTGGTCAGTGGCGTCCACTCGGCCGGTTTGACCAGCACCGCGTTGCCCGCCGCGAGGGCGGGCGCGAAACCCCAGGACGCGATCGTCATCGGGAAGTTCCACGGCGTGATCACACCGACCACGCCGATCGGTTCGTTGAACGTCACGTCAAGGCCGCCGGCAACAGGAATCTGCTTGCCGGACAGACGTTCCGGGGTGGCCGCGTAGAACTGCAGCACGTCGCGGACGTGGCCGGCCTCCCACTCGGCGTTGCTGATCGGGTGCCCCGAGTTGGCCACCTCCAGTGCCGCCAGCTCGTCGACATGGGCGTCCACCGCCGCGGCGAACCCCCGCAGGCCGACCGCCCGCTCGGCCGGCGCCAGCGCCGCCCACGCGCGCTGCGCGATTCGGGCCCGGGCCACCGCGTCGTCGACGCCGGCTTCGTCAACCTGCTCGACGGTCCGCAGCACCGCCCCGGTGGCGGGGTTGGTCAGCGTCGAGGTGCTCATTGGCGCACCGTCGCATGCGCGGCAGCGGCTTCGACCACCGCCGCGAACAGCCGCAGATCGTCCAGCCGCTCCTCGGGATGCCACTGCACCGCCAGCACGAAGTGGTCGCCCGGCAGTTCGATCGCCTCGATCACGCCGTCGTCGTCGCGCGCGCAGGCGACAAGACCGTCGCCGAGTTCGGCGATCGCCTGGTGGTGGTAGCACTGCGCGTCGGAGGACTCGCCGAGCACCGCGGCCAGTCGGGTGCCCGGCGCGGTGCGTACCGACGACGTGGAAAACACCGCGTTACCCGGCTGGTGCCGGTTGTGCCCGACGACGTCGGGCAGGTGCTGGTGCAGCGTGCCACCGAGCGCGACATTGAGCACCTGGGCACCGCGGCAGATGCCGAGCACCGGCAGCCCGCGCCGCAGTGCTCCGGCCAGCAGCGCGAACTCCCACGCGTCGCGGTCGCGCCGTGGCTCGTCGGTCTCGAGGTGCGGCGCTTGGCCGTAGCGCGCCGGGTCGATGTCCTTACCGCCGGTGATCACCAGGCCGTCGAGCCCGTCCAGTACCCGCGCGGCGATCTCGTCGTCGACCGGCTGGGGCGGCAGCAGCACCGCGATGCCGCCCGCCCGGGTCACGCCATCGAAGTAGATATGCGGAAGATAACTGGCACGAACGTCCCATATCCCGGTCTGCGCCTGCTCCAGGTAGGTGGTCATGCCAAGAACCGGCCGGATTTCCGGCGGGCGAGCGCGGGGCGCCCGGGGCATTGATTCAGAGTCGCTCAAAGCCTCTCACCCTCTCCCAGTCGGTGACCGCGGCGTTGAACGCGGTCAATTCAACGCGAGCGTTGTTGAGGTAGTGCGCGACCACGTCGTCGCCGAACGCCGCCCTCGCCACGTCGGACTTCTCGAACAGCCCGGCCGCCTCCCCCAGCGTCGTCGGAAGCCGCTGGGCGTCGCTGGCATATGCGTTGCCTGCCAAAGCCTCCGGCAGCTCAAGTTCGTGCTCGATGCCGTGCAGGCCGCCGGCGATCAGGGCCGCGACGGCAAGGTACTGGTTGACGTCGCCCCCAGGCGCTCGCAACTCCATCCGCATGCCGAGGCCGTGCCCGACCACCCGCACCGCGCAGGTCCTGTTGTCCAACCCCCAGGCCACCGAGGTCGGCGCGAAACTGCCCTCGACAAAACGCTTGTAGGAGTTGATATTCGGCGCATAGAAAAGGGTCAGCTCGCGCAGCGTCGCCAATTGGCCGGCGATGAAGTTGCCGAACAGCGCCGACATGCCGTGCGGGCCGTCGCCGTCGGCGAACACCGCGCTGCCGTCCTGGCCCCGCAGCGAGATGTGGATGTGGCAGCTATTACCTTCACGCTCATCGAATTTCGCCATGAACGTGATGCTCTTGCCGTGCTGGTCGGCGATCTCCTTGGCGCCGTTCTTGTAGATCGAGTGGTTGTCACAGCTAACCAGCGCGTGGTCGTAGCGGAACGCGATCTCCTGCTGGCCCAAGTTGCACTCGCCCT
The DNA here is from genome assembly GCF_035640695.1 of Mycobacterium sp. Classification (GTDB taxonomy): domain Bacteria; phylum Actinomycetota; class Actinomycetes; order Mycobacteriales; family Mycobacteriaceae; genus Mycobacterium. The sequence continues at coordinate 4,065 of NZ_DASQVQ010000131.1, read as the reverse complement.
TGACGCCCTCGCAATACATGCCCGCACCGATCATCCCCAGCCGGATGTCGCGCAGCAGCGGCTCCAGCCGGGTGGAGGCCAGCATCGCGTAGTCGACGTTGTAGTCGGTGGCCGGGGTCAGGCCGCGGTAGCCCAACGACCATGCCTCGCGGTAGGTGTTGTCGAACACCATGAACTCGAGCTCGGTGCCGGCGTAGGGCACCAGCGCGTGCCGAGCCAGCCGGTCCACCTGGGCCTTGAGGATGCTCCGCGGCGCCGCGACGACCGGATTGCCGTCGTGCCAATTCAGGTCCGCCAGCACCAGCGCGGTTCCGGGCAACCACGGGATGCGCCGCAGCGTCGAGAAGTCGGGAGTCATGACCATGTCGCCGTATCCGGTGTCCCAACTCGACATCGCGTATCCATCGACGGTGTTCATGTCGACATCGACGGCCAGCAGGTAGTTGCAACATTCGGCGCCGTGGGCCGCCACGTCGTCGAGGAAAAGCCGCGCCGACACCCGCTTGCCGGTCAGCCTGCCCTGCATGTCGGTGAACGCGACAATGACCGTGTCGATCTCCCCGCGGGCGATCAGCTCCTCGAGTTCGGTCAGCGTGAGCATGACGAAAAGTCAACCATTGGATTCGCTCTCGCACCCCGTCCCGGCGCAATTTAACTTGCCTGTCACCGCCAAAGGTAGGACATCAGACCTTTGACGGCCTAATGTGCCCTTCCAGGGAGGGTTGCGCCGGGTAAGGAGACACGCAGTGCCTGAAGGCCAGGAATCATTGAACGAGGACGAACGACTACTCGCCAGGCTTGGCTACGCCCAGGAGCTCAGGAGAAGCTGGTCGGGGTTCAGCAACTTCGCCATCTCGTTTTCCATCATCTCCATCCTGGCCGGCTGCTTCACGTCGTTCGGTCTTGGCTGGAACAACGGCGGTCCCGCGGCGATCGCGTGGGGCTGGCCGATCATCGCGATCTTCATCCTGATAATTGGCTTGTGCCTGGCCGAACTGGTGTCGGCCTATCCGACTTCCGGTGGAATCTATTGGTGGGCAAGCAAACTCGGCGGCGCGAAGGCCGGCTACTACACCGGGTGGCTGAACCTGATCGGACTCATAGCGATCCTGGCGTCGGTGGCCTACGGCTGCGCGACGTTCCTGGATCTCACCCTCGGCACATTCAGCGCGTCGTGGCTCAACGGCTACAGCCTGACCAGGACGTTTATCCTGTTCCTGATCATCCTGGCCGTCTCGGCGACCATCAACATCTTCTCCAGCCACCTGCTCGCGATCATCAACAACATCTCGGTGTGGTGGCATGTCGCCGGCGCCGCCGCGGTGATCCTGATCCTGTTGCTGGTGCCCCGACATCACGCCAGCTTCTCCGACGTGTTCGCCAAAACCATCAACAACAGCGGCATCTTCGGCGGCGCCACCTCGGGCTGGGGCTGGCTGCTGTTCGTGCTGCCGATCTCGGTGATCCTCACCCAGTACACCATCACCGGTTACGACGCGTCGGCGCACCTGTCGGAGGAGACCAACAGCGCGGCCAACGCGGCGGCCAGGGGAATCTGGCAGTCCATCTTCTATTCCGGCATTGGTGGCTGGATCCTTTTGCTGTCGTTCCTGTTCGCCGTTCAGAATTCCGACGAGGTGTCCAAGGGCGGCGGCGCCGTCGCGGTCATCTTCAAGCAGGCGATGAGCTCCAATTGGGTCGCCATCGTGTTGCTGATCTCGACGGCCGGACAGTTTTTCTGCACGGTGGCGTGCGCGACCAGCGCATCTCGAATGCTGTTCGCGTTCAGCCGGGACCGAGCCGTGCCGGGCCACAAGTACTGGTCCAGCCTCAGCTCCAAGCGGGTGCCGGCGCACGGTGTGCTCATCACCGCGGCGATCGCGGCGCTGATCACGCTGCCTGCGCTGGTCGCGGTGGATGTCAACGGCGCGCCGGTTCCGGTGGCCTTCTTTGCGGTGGTGTCCATCGGCGTGGTCGGCCTTTACCTATGCTTCGCGGTCCCGATCTACTACCGCTGGAAGGCCGGCGACTCGTTCGAGATGGGCAGCTGGAACCTGCGCGGCCACCATCGGTGGATGGCGCCCATCGCGCTGGTGGAAATCGTCATCACCTCGATCATCGCCATGTTGCCGACGTCGCTGGGTGGCATGCCGTGGGATCCGAGCTTCGAGTGGAAATTCGTCAACTACACGCCGCTGTTGGTGGGCGGGGTGTTGCTGCTGCTGTGGATCTATTGGCACGCGTCGGTGAAGAAGTGGTTCACCGGCCCGATCAAGCAGATCGACGCCAGCGAGGCCGAACCGGGACTACCCGAACCGGAACCCGCGTAGCGCCACGGCGCGGTCCGTCTCGCGCCAGACGGGCACCCGAGTAGGGTCGAATCGGTGTGTGGAGCGACCGGCGAGGTCCGTCTCGACGGCCGGACGCCTGACGTCGCGGCGGTAGCGGCGATCGCCGAGGCGATGACGCCCCGCGGCCCCGATGCGTCGGGTGTGTGGTCGCAGGGCCGGGTCGCGCTGGGCCACCGTCGCCTGCGGATCATCGACCTGTCGGAGGCCGCCGCCCAGCCGATGGTCGACGCCGAGCTCGGCCTGACTGTCTGCTGGAACGGCTGCATCTACAACTACGAAGATCTGCGCCGCGAGCTGATCGCGCACGGGTACCGCTTCTTCTCGCACAGCGACACCGAGGTGCTGCTCAAGGCATATCACCGCTGGGGCGACCGCTTCGTCGAACGCCTGTACGGCATGTTCGCCTTCGCCATCGTCGAGCGCGACAGCGGCCGGGTTCTGCTCGGTCGCGACCGGCTGGGCATCAAGCCGCTTTACCTCACCGAGGACGCGCGCCGGATCCGGTTCGCCTCGTCGCTGCCGGCCCTGCTCGCCGGCGGCGGCGTCGACACCCGGATCGACCCGGTGGCGCTGCACCACTACCTCACGTTCCATTCGGTGGTTCCGCCGCCGCGGACGATCCTTCGCGGCGTGACGAAGGTTCCGCCGGCGTCGCTCGTCGCGATCGAACCCGACGGCCGGCGCGGCGAGCAGGTAACCACCACCCGATACTGGACACCCGAGTTCACCCGGCGCGACGACCGCTCGGACTGGTCCGAACGGGAGTGGGAGGACGCCGTTCTCGCGACGCTGCGCGTGGCGGTCGAGCGCCGGCTGGTCGCCGATGTGCCGGTCGGCTGCCTGCTGTCGGGCGGGCTGGACTCCAGCCTCATCGTCGGCTTGCTGGCGGAGGCCGGCCAATCGGGTCTGTCGACATTCTCCATCGGCTTTGAGTCGGTCGGTGGCGTCAGTGGCGACGAGTTCCGGTACTCCGACGTCGTGGCGAAGCACTTCGGCACCGATCATCATCAGATCCGCGTCGACACCGACCGGATGCTGCCCGCCCTCGGCGGCGCGATCGGCGCGATGAGCGAGCCGATGGTCAGCCACGACTGCGTCGCGTTCTATCTGCTCAGCCAGGAGGTGGCCAAGCACGTCAAGGTCGTGCAATCCGGTCAGGGTGCCGACGAGGTCTTCGCGGGCTATCACTGGTATCCGCCGATGGGCGAAACCGCCGCGCCCGTCGAAGAATCGGTGCGCAGTTACCGCAAGGCGTTCTTCGACCGCGACCCCGCCGGCTACCAGGGAATCGTCGCGCCGGGCTACCTCGTCGACGGCGATCCGAGCGGCGACTTCGTCACCGCGCACTTCGCGCACAACGGCGCCGCGACAGGTGTCGACCGCGCGCTGCGGCTCGACACCACCGTGATGCTGGTCGATGACCCGGTCAAGCGCGTCGACAACATGACCATGGCGTGGGGGCTGGAAGGCCGGGTGCCGTTCCTGGACCACGAACTGGTCGAGCTGGCCGCCACCTGCCCGCCGGAGCTGAAGACCGCACACGACGGCAAGGGCGTGCTGAAGCAGGCTGCGCGCAAGGTGATTCCCGCCGACGTCATCGACCGCCCGAAGGGCTACTTTCCGGTGCCCGCGCTGACCCACCTGGAAGGTCCGTACCTGGATCTGGTCCGTGATGCGTTGTACGCCCCCGCCGCCAAGGAGCGTGGCCTGTTCC
>NZ_DASQVQ010000130.1:0-3933 GCF_035640695.1 Mycobacterium sp. | reverse complement strand
TTGCCGGCCTGGATGCCAAGCAGGCCATCACCACCTCACTGCTCGTGGTGGGCGTGACCGCCGCGGTCGGCGCGACAACACACGCCCGCGCCGGCCGCGTGCAGTGGCGCACCGCCGCGCTATTCGGCTCCGCAGCCATGGCCGGGGCCTATAGCGGCGGCCTGCTGGCCCACTTCATCCCCGCAACGGCACTGATGATCGCGTTCGCCGCCGTCATGATCGCCGCCGCGATCGCGATGCTGCGCGGCCGCAGAAACACCGCAGCCCCCATGGTCGGCCACCTGCCGATGGTCAAGATGGCGATCCTCGGAGCCGGCGTCGGGATGCTAAGTGGCCTGGTCGGCGCCGGCGGTGGCTTCTTACTGGTTCCCGCCCTGGCGCTGCTGGGAGGACTGTCAATGCCCGCGGCCGTCGGAACCTCGCTGGTCATCATCAGCATGCAGTCCTTCGCCGGACTGGCCGGCCACCTAGCCAGCCAACACATCGACTGGCGGCTCGCCGGTATGGTCACCGCCGCCGCAGTCATCGGTAGTCTGATCGGCGGGCGGCTAACCGTGATCGTCGACCCGAATACGTTGCGCCAGCTGTTCGGTTGGTTCGTGCTGCTGATGGCCTCGGTGATCCTGGCCCAAGAGGTACACCCCGCCCTCGGCGCCACCGCCGCAGTGACGACCCTGATCGCCGCCAGCGTGAGCCTGACATGCAGCAAAACCCGCTTCTGCCCACTGCGCCGACTCGTCGACCACCCCAATGCGGCCGCCACCGCGACCTGACAGGCGCGTCTTGCCACGCCATATACCCCCACGGGTACCATGGAGGGTACCTACACCAGAAGGGGACACCATGGTTGGTGATCAAGAAAGCATCGCCGCGGTGCTCAATCGACTTCGCCGCGCCCAAGGGCAACTCGCCGGGGTGATCTCGATGATCGAACAGGGCCGCGACTGCAAGGACGTAGTCACCCAGCTTGCGGCAGTCTCACGCGCCCTAGACCGGGCCGGCTTCAAAATCGTCGCCACCGGCCTTCGCGAATGCACCAACGGCGCCAACGCCAATGGCAAAGAGCCGATGACCCTAGCGGAACTCGAAAAGCTCTTCCTCGCTCTCGCCTGACCGGCGAGCAGGAACCCGGATCATCGCCCAACTCTGAAGCGGGCCAGCTGAGCCGCGCTAGCGGCACGACAGCAGTACCTCCCGCGCCGCGTTGCCCAATTCGACTGCGACCCGGCTCATCTCGGTGAAATGGCCGTTCACCTGTTCGGGCAGCGCGTGTTGGGGGTGGCGGCGGCGAGCGATCTTGGCCACGTGCAGCGCCAGCGCGCCCATCCGATCCACGCGCATTAGGGCCGATCTACCCATCTTGCAGCATAGTTCGGCTGCCTGGCCGGGCCGGATAGTGAGGGTATTACCGTGCGCCGGCTAGGGCGGTCGACAACGAGCCGACGCGGCGTGCCGCCAAGGCGTCGGCCAGTGTCCAGACCGCCACGCCAAGCAACGCAACGTCTTTGATGAGGAATCCGCCTGCAGGTGACAAGAGGGGAAATCCCCCTGCAGAGGCCTCAAAGACGTCGGGCGTGGTGAACAAGAAGCTGATGGTCGCCACGAAAAGTACTATCGCCATAACGCTGCCCACCATTGATGCGGTTGGCCGCCAGGGTTTGAGCGAAAGCAACAGTGCCGCCGAGAGTTCAAAGATGCCCAGCAGCGCCGAGAAGGTGTTGACGGAAAATAGGTCGTACACCCAACTGATGAAGGAGCTGTGCGCGATGAGCGGTTGAATACCCTGCGCCTCATAGGATGTGAATTTCATCGCGCCGAACCACACGATCACCACGACGAGCCCGTAGCGGGGCAGCACAGTGCCCATGCGTATCATCGTCGCGATGACCGCGGCCGAGCGTTGAGCGGAAGGGTTATCGCGAAGGTTCATCAGCACACCTTTCGTTGCGTTAGGTGTTGTTTCGGGTTTTTCGATAACGGACGATGGGTCCGAATTCGCCCGGCACCGTGGCCAAGGCCGTCATGCCGAGCCGTTCGATGACCGCGGCCGATGCGGCGTTGCCCGCGTCGACTTCGGCGAACACCTCGGTCAAACCGAGCGGACCGAGCGCGTAATCAAGGACGCCGCCGGCGGCCTCGGTGGCGTAGCCGCTTCCCCAGCTGGCGGGTTTCAGGCTGTAGAAGACTTCGAGGCCCAAATCGTCTAACCGCCGTAGGCCCACCGCGCCGACGGGGTGGGAACCGAGTGGCCGGATGAGCCATAGCCCATATCCGACGGTGGCGAAGTCGCGAACACTGTCGGTGATGGCCTGCACGATCTCGTCGGGCACAGCGGGCGTCGCGTCGAACAAGAAGCGGCGGATCCTTTGATCGCTCCAGTGCGCGACCAGGAAATCCCCGTCAGCGGGTGACACCGGGTGCAGGGTGAGGCGGTTCAATTCGAGCACCAGCATCACGCTGGTCACCGGTTGGTGGAGTCGGGCACGGCTGCGGCCGCGGCAAAGATAGCGCGTCGCGACCTCAGCAGCCCGGCGAGCATCAGCACCCAGTAGGCGCAGGGCAGCAACATGAACGGTTGGCCCGTGACCGTGAAAAATCGGGTTGCCATCGTCGCATCGTGCAGACCCACCCACACGAAGCAAAAAGCGAGGAACCACCAGGCCCAACGCTGCCCGCCGCGGAGCCCAAAACGCGCGACCACGATAACGGCGACCCCGCCGGCCACGATGTTGACCGCGCCGACCGAGCCGGTCAACTGCACCCACGCCGGGGCGTCACGTCCGGCTTGCGACAGGCTCGAGTAGGAAAAGTCCAGGGTTCCTAACCCGGTCCACCACGCGGAATTCGCCCGAGCGACACCACTCCACGTGGACAGTAGGGTGGTCAAGCCCGCAACGAGGGGAACGAAGCCGGCGATAAAGTTCAGCACCCACCCCGGCGCGGCGGTGTCAGGTGTCTTCGTGCGGGAGGATCGATCGGCGATTGCGCCCGCGGCGGGCTGGCCCGTTGATGGTTGCATGTTCGTTGGGTGTGCCAGGGATCGTCAGGCGTTACAGCGAAGCCCGATTTTCTGAGGATCGGTGTAACGATCAGCCGCTCGCAGCCAACTGAATCCACAGCCGATGATGGCTAGCATTGGGTCCGGATGACGGGGATTGTGAAAAGCGAGTCGGAGCTGATCGCGGCGCTCAGCGACGGCGACGAGGCCGTTTTCGCTCAGCTCGTTGATCGATATGCCCCGGCGATGCTGCGGGTGGCGCGCGGATACGTACCCACACACGAGATCGCCGAGGAAGTGGTCCAGGAAGCCTGGATCGCACTACTGAAAGGGATTTCGAGGTTTGAAGGCCGATCGTCTTTACGCACTTGGCTTTTCGCGGTCATGATCAACCTCGCCAAGCAGCGCGGAGTAAGGGAACGCCGCGACGCCGACGCGGAGATCGCCGCGTTCACCGGTGGCACCGTTGACCCCGCACGATTCCGGCCCGCTGACGCTCCGATGTGGCCCGGACATTGGAGGGACAGCCAGCAGCCCGCCGCATTCCCGGAAACCCCGGAGGGATCTGTGCTCGCTGATGAGCTGATCGCGGTGGCACAACGCGAACTCGCCAAGCTTCCGGACCGACAGCGCATGGTCGTATCGCTACGCGACATGCTCGGATTCGACTCCAGCGAGGTATGCGAGTTGCTTGACATTAGCGTTGCCAACCAGCGCGTGCTGCTACACCGCGGCCGGGCCGCTGTACGGCAAGCACTCGAAAACTACTTGACGGATGCGTCATGAGCGCGCGAGCAATGGACTGCAACGAGCTTGTCGAGCTCGTCACGGCATATTTGGAGGGGGCGCTGGACGAGGATACCCGGGCCCGCTTCCACGCTCACCTGCACGCGTGCGACGGCTGCGAAAACTATCTCCAACAATTTCGCGTCACC
>NZ_DASQVQ010000129.1:0-61771 GCF_035640695.1 Mycobacterium sp. | reverse complement strand
GCAACCTGGACGCGGCGTTGATGGCCTCCATCGGCTTCGGCAACACCGGCGCCGACATCTTCGAGCGCGGCGGGCCCTACCTGATCCGCGGCGCCCAAGACCTCATCCCCACCTCCCAGCTCCTCGACGAGTACAGCCCGGAACTGTTCTGCACCATCCGCAAGTTCCACAACCAGACCCCCAAGATCGCGGCATCCCTTGGGGGTAACGGCTACTCGCTGAAGGCCCATACGGAGCTCCTCGGGCCCGCCAATGCCTACGTGTATCCGGATAACCTGCCGCGGGTCAACGCCCACGGTGGTCCGGAGGGGCGGCCGGGTTGCTGGCAGGAGGTGACCCGGGATTTGTGGCCGGCGCCGTATCTGGTGGCGGACACCGGTGCGTCGATCGCCCCGTACAACCACCTCGGGCTGGCCTCGCCGTTCGGTTGCGCGGCGCTGCCGCCTTGCCTTCTCCCGATCGCCATTCCCACGGTGCCGGTCCCACTGGTCGCCGCGGTGCCGCTCTTCATCCCCGGCATCGAATACGTCTGGGGCCGTCAGTTCGGGGAGAACACGATTAACCCATGAAAATCACCGGAACAGTCGTCAAGGTCGCCGCCGTCTCACTGGTGCTGCTGTTTTTCACCGTGATGATCATCGTGGTGTTCGGTCAGATGCGCTTCGACCGCACCACCGGCTACTCGGCGATCTTCAGCAACGCCAGCGGTTTGCGCGACGGCCAGTTCGTCCGCGCCTCGGGCGTGGAGGTCGGCAAGGTTTCCAATGTGCAGCTGATCGACGGCGGCACCCGGGTGAAGGTCGACTTCAGCGTCGACCGAGGGCTGCCCTTGTATCAGGGCACCACCGCGTCGATCCGGTACCTGAACCTGATCGGCGAGCGCTACCTGGAGCTCAAGCGGGGCACCGACAACAGGCGGCTTTCCGCCGGCGGCACGATTCCGATCGAGCGCACCGAGCCGGCACTCGACCTGGACGCGCTCGTCGGTGGTTTCCGCCCGCTGTTCCGCGCGCTTGATCCGCAAAAGGTCAACAACATCGCGCAGGCGATCATCACGATCTTCCAAGGACAAGGCGGCACGATCAACGACATCCTCGACCAGAGCGCACAATTCACCTCCACTCTCGCCGAGCGGGACCAGGCGATCGGCGAGGTGATCAAGAATCTCAACACCGTGCTGGACACCACGGTCAAGCACCAGAAGGAGTTCGACGACACCATCAAGAACTTCGAGGTGCTGGTCACCGGTCTGAAGAACCGGGCCGATCCGATCGCGGACTCCACCGCCGCGATCAGCAATGCGGCGGGCACCGTTGCCGACCTGCTGGCCCAGAACCGGCCGCTGCTGCACGACACGCTCGGGCACCTGGAGACCATTCAGCAGCCGCTGGTCGACCAACGGGATGAGCTCAACGATCTGCTCACAAAGCTTCCGCAGTCGTTGAAGATCATCGGCCGGGCCGGCGGCATCTACGGTGACTTCTTCAACTTCTACGCCTGCGACATCTCGCTCAAGCTGAACGGCTTGCAGCCCGGCGGCCCGGTCCGCACCGTCAAGCTCACCACTCAGCCGTCGGGCAGGTGCACACCGCAATGAGGACGCTGGAGGGTTCGAACCGGGTTCGCAACGGGTTGATGGGCGTCATCATCCTGTTGCTGGTGGTCGCCGTTGGGCAGAGCTTCACCAGCGTGCCGATGCTGGTCGCGACGCCGACCTACTATGCGCAGTTCAAGGACGCCGGCGGCCTGCACCCCGGCGACAAGGTGCAGATCGCCGGCGTGAACGTCGGGGTGGTCCGCTCGATGGAGATCCAGGGCGACACGGTCGCCATCGGCTTCGGGCTGGGCAGCATGCAGATCGGCAAGGAGAGCCGGGCCGCGATTCGCACCGACACAATCCTGGGCCGCAAGAACTTGTCCATCGAGGACCGCGGCTCGCAGCCGCTGCGCGTCGGTCAAATGTTGCCGCTGGGCCAGACGACCACGCCCTACCAGATCTATGACGCGTTCTTCGACGTCACAAAGGCGGCCTCCGGCTGGGACATCGACACGGTGAAGCGATCGCTGAACACGCTGTCGGAAACCATCGACCAGACCTACCCGCATCTGAGCGCCGCGCTCGACGGTGTCAGGCGGTTCTCCGACACGATCGGCAAGCGCGACGAGCAGATCAGGCAGCTGCTGGCCAACGCCAACAAGATCGCCAAGATCCTCGGTGATCGGGGCGCGCAGATCAACGCATTGTTGGTCAACGCCCAGACGCTGCTGCATGCCATCAACGAGCGCGGCCAGGCGATCACGTACCTGCTGGAGAACGTGCAACGGTTCTCGGCCGAGGTGACGGGCTTCATCAACGAGAACCCGAACCTCAACCACGTGCTGGAACAGCTGCGCACGATCAGCGACATTCTGGTGCGACACAAGTTCGATCTGGCCGACGTGCTCACCTCGGTGGCCAAGTTCTCCGCGTCGCTGGGCGAGGCCATTGCGTCCGGCCCGTACTTCAAGGTGATGGTGGTCAACCTGCTGCCGTACACCATCCTGCAGCCGTTCGTCGACGCGGCGTTCAAGAAGCGCGGCATCGACCCCGAGAACTTCTGGCGCAGCGCCGGTCTGCCCGCGTTCCGGTGGCCGGACCCGAACGGCACGCGGCAACCGAACGGCGCACCACCGCCGGCGCCGACCCCGCTCGAGGGCACCCCGGAGCATCCGGGGCCAGCGGTGCCGCCCGGCTCGCCGTGCTCGTACACCCCGCCGGCCGACGGCCTGCCGCGGCCCGGCGACCCGCTGCCGTGCGCGGGCGCGACCGTCGGCCCGTTCGGCAACAACCCGTTCGGGCCCAACTACGGAACACCGGACGTGGCGACGTCGGCACCCAACCCGCTCGGGCCGCCGCCCGGTCCGGGCATGCCGATCGCCGGCATTCCCGGCGTGGCGCCGCCGGACGTTCCCGGCACGCCGGTGCCGCTGCCGCCGGCCCCGCCGGGCGCCCGCACCGAACCGCTTGGCCCGGTGTCCGGTCCGTACCCACCGCCAGTGGGTCCGCCGGCGCCGTTGCCCGGACCGCCGCCACCGGCCGGACCTGGCCCGAACCTGCCGCCGGCCGGGACGGCGCCGCTGCCCGGTAATCCGCCGTATCTGCCGCCGGGCTCACAAGAGGGAGTCGGTTAGCCGATGTCGACGATCTTCAACATCCGCAACATCAAGACGCCCAACGTCTCGCGCACGTCGGTGATCGTCATCAGCGTCATCGTGGTGCTCGGGATCATCGCCGCGATCGTGGGCTGGCAGCTGTATCGCAAGCTGACCAACAACTCCGTCGTCGCATACTTCCCGGAGGCGCTCGCGCTGTATCCGGGCGACAAGGTTCAGATCATGGGTGTGCAGGTCGGCGCGATCGATAAGATCGAGCCGGCCGGCGACAAGATGAAGGTGTCGTTCCATTACGCGAACAAGTTCAACGTTCCCGCGAACGCTACCGCGTCGATCCTGAACCCGACCCTGGTCGCGTCGCGCACGATTCAGCTGTCGCCGCCGTACACCGGCGGCCCGAAGATGAAGAGCGGCGCGGTCATTCCGATCGAGCGCACCCAGGTGCCGGTCGAGTGGGACGAGCTGCGTAACTCGATCAACCGGATTCTCACCGGTCTCGGCCCCACACCCGAACAGCCCAAGGGTCCGTTCGGCGACATCATCGAGTCGGCCGCCAACGGTTTCGCCGGCAAGGGCAAGCAAATCAACGAGTCGCTGAACGCGCTGTCGGAGGCGGCTACCACGCTCAACCAGGGCCGCGGTGACTTCTTCGCCATCACCCGCAGCCTGGCGTTGTTCGTGAACGCGCTGTATCAGAACGACAGGCAATTCGTCGCGTTGAACAACGACCTGTCCAGCTTCACCAACAAATTCACCAACACCGACCGCGAAGTCGCCAACACGCTGCGCGACCTGAACAACCTGCTGTCGACCACCCACCAGTTCGTCGACCGGAACGGTGAGGTGCTGGCCCACGACGTCAACAACCTCGCTGACGTGACCAACGCCATCCTGCAGCCCGAGCCGCGCAACGGTTTGGAGACCGGCTTGCACGTGTTCCCGAACCTGGGAGCCAACCTCGTCAACATCTCGCCCCCGGTGCCGGGCGGCATTGAGGCACTGCCGGCGGTGGTCAACTTCGCCAACCCAATGCAGTTCGTCTGCAGCGCGATTCAGGCCGGCAGCCGGCTGGGGTACCAGGAATCCGCCGAACTGTGCGCGCAGTACCTGGGACCGATCCTGGACGCGATCAAGTTCAACTACCCGCCGTTCGGCGTGAACGAGTTGATGACGGCCAGCACGCTGCCGAAGCTGGTGACCTATTCGGAGGAGCGGCTGCGACCGCCCGGGGGCTACAAGGACACCACGGTGCCCGGCATCTGGTCGCGCGACACGTTGTTCTCGCACGGCAACCACGAGCCGGGATGGATCGTCGCGCCCGGCATGCAGGGCATCCAGGTGAACCCGTTCACCGAGCGCATGCTGACCCCCGAGTCGCTGGCCGAACTGATGGGCGGCCCGAATATCGTTGCGCCGCCGGCGCCGCCCGCGTTCGGGGTGCCGCCCGGCGGGAACCTGCCCGGCTCGCCCAACGCGTATGACCAGAACAATCCGTTGCCGCCGCCGTGGTATCCGCAGCCGGGACCGCCGCCGGCTCCGGCACCCGGCGTGATACCCGGTGACCCGGGTGGCTCGGCAGTGCTGTCCGGACCGGCTCCGGTTCCGGGTCCGGCGGCGCCGGCCGCGCCGCCTCCGCCCGGCGGCTACCCGGCGGAGGCCGGCCGATGATGCCGATATTGAAACGGACTCCGTTGGGCCGCTGGGCATTCCGGGGCGCGGCGCTGCTGGTGGCTGCCGTCGTGTTGACATCCTGTGGCTGGCGGGGCATCGCCAACGTGCCGGTGCCCGGTGGCCCGGGCACTGGACCCAACAAGATGACCATCTACGTGCAGATGCCGGACACGCTGGCGCTCAACGCCAACAGCCGGGTCCGGGTGGCCGACGTCTTCGTCGGCAGCGTCCGCGCGATCCAGCTACGGAACTGGATCGCGACGCTGGTGCTGGATCTGCAGCCGGACGTCAAATTGCCGAAGAACGCGACCGCGGCGATCGGCCAGACCAGCCTGCTCGGCTCGCAGCATGTGGAATTGGCTTCGCCGCCGAACCCGTCACCCGAACCGCTGAAGAGCGGCGACACCATTCCGCTGAAGAACGCAACGGCGTTCCCGACGACCGAACGCGTGCTGGCCAGCCTCGCGACCATCCTGCGTGGCGGCGGCATCCCGAACCTCGAAGTGATCCAGAACGAACTCAACAACCTCGTGACGGGCCGCGCCGATCAGATCCGCGAGTTCCTCAATCGGCTCGACACTTTCACTGCCGAGATCAACAGGCAGCGCGACGACCTCACCCGCGCAATCGATTCCACCAACCGGTTGTTGAACATCGTTGCGCAGCGCAACGACACCATCGACCGCGTGTTGACCGAATTCCCGCCGCTGATAAAGCATTTCGCCGACACCCGGGACCTTTTCGCCGACGCGGTGGTGGCGCTGGGCCGGATCAGCCGGGCCGCTGACGCGGCGTTGGCGCCGACGAGTGACAACCTGCACACCAACCTGCAGTTGCTGCAACGCCCGCTCAAGCAGCTCGGCCGGGGGTCGCCGTATCTGATCGGTGCGCTGAAGCTGATCCTCACGGCCCCGTTCGCGATCGACAACGTGCCGAGGGTGATTCGGGGCGACTACATCAACGTGTCGCTGCTGATCGACCTGACGCTCAGCGCCATCGACAATGGCGTCTTCAGCGGCACCGGGGTCTCGGGCGGACTGCGTGCACTCGAGCAGTCCTGGGGCCGCAACCCCGACACCATGATCCCGGACGTGCGATTCACCCCGAACCCGCACGACGCGCCGGGTGGACCGCTGGTCGAAAGGGGTGAGTGAGCCGTGCTGACTCGCTTCATCAGGATCCAGCTGGTGCTGTTCACGATCCTCACGGTGATCGCTCTGGTGGTCCTGGGCTGGTATTACCTGTCGCTGCCGAGAGTGGCCGGCATCGGGCAGTACACGCTCCATGCCGACCTGCCGGCGTCGGGCGGCCTGTACAAGACCGCGAACGTGACGTATCGAGGCATCCAGATCGGCAAGGTCACCGATGTGCAACCGACCGAGCAGGGCGCGCGGGCGACGATGAGCATCAACTCGCGCTACAAGATCCCGGTCGATGCGACCGCGAACGTGCACTCCGTGTCGGCGGTCGGCGAGCAGTACCTCGATCTGGTGTCGACGGGTGCCCCGAACCAGTACTTCGCGAACGGGCAGACCATCACCAAGGGGACGGTGCCCAGTGAAGTCGGGCCCGCACTCGACGCCGCCAACCACGGGCTGGCGGTACTGCCCGCACAGAAGATTCCGCAGCTGCTCGACGAAACGTCGCAAGCCGTCGCAGGCTTGGGGCCGGGGTTGCAGCGGCTGGTCGATTCGACTCAGGCGATCGCCCACGACTTCAAGGACAACCTCAACCCAGTCAACGACATCGTGGCGAACAGCGGACCGATCCTGTCCAGCCAGGTGGAATCCGGCGACGCCATCCAGCGGTGGGCGGCCAACCTGAACACCATCGCGGCGCAGGCCGCCGAGCAGGATCAGGCGCTGCGCAGCGGGCTGCAGCAGGCGGCTCCCACCCTCGACGCGGTCAGCGGTGTGTTCAGTGATGTGCGCGAATCGCTGCCGCAGACGCTGGCCAACCTCGAAATCGTGATCGACATGCTCAAGCGCTACCACAAGGGCGTCGAGCAGGCGTTGGTGATCTTCCCGCAGGGCGCGTCGATCGCCGAAACCGCGACGTCGGTCTATCCCGGCGAGGGCCTGTTGCACCTGGGCCTGTCCATCAACCAGCCCCCGCCATGCCTGACCGGCTTCCTGCCCGCGTCCGAATGGCGGGCGCCGTCCGACACCAGCACCAGGCCGCTGCCGACGGGCACCTACTGCAAGATTCCGAAGGACTTCCAGGCCAATGTGGTGCGCGGTGCCCGCAACTACCCGTGCGCCGACGTGCCCGGAAAGCGCGCCGCGAGCCCGAACGAGTGCCACAGCAACGAGCCGTACATTCCGTTGGGCACCAACCCGTGGTACGGCGACCCGAACCAGATCCGGAACTGCCCCGCCCCGGCCGCCCGCTGTGACCAGCCCGTCGACCCCGGGAAGGTGATCCCGGCCCCGTCGATCAACAACGGAATGAACCCGTTGCCGGCCGACCAACTGCCCCAGCCGCCGCAGCCAATCAGCGACCCGCTGTCGCCGCCGCGGTCGGGTTCGGTGCAGTGCAGTGGACAACAACCCAACCCGTGCATCTACACTCCGGCACCAAGCCCTAGCGCGGTCTACAGCCCGCAGAGCGGACAAGTGGTGGCGCCCGACGGGACCAAGTTCACGGTCAGCAATTCGACGAATACAGGAGACGACGGATGGAAGGAGATGCTGGCGCCGCCGGCCGGCTGAACCCCACCGATGCCGATGCTTCGCCTGACGAGCCCGAAGAGGAAGTAGTCAGCGAAGCTGGCTCGTCCGAGGAGTCTGCAGACGTGGTCGCCGAGTCGCCGGCCGATCCGGTGCCCGAAACGGCATCCGCCCGCGGAGCGTCCCGGCTGGGTCGTAGTTGGCTGATCGGCATCTGCGCGGCGCTGCTATTGCTGAGCGCGGCGGTGGCGGCCGGCGGGTACTTGGCGCTGCGTGCCTACTCCAACAGCGCAGCCGATGCGCGGGCGGAGGCGCAGGCGGTGAAGGCGGCCGAGGAGTGCGTCGGGGCCATGCAGGCCCCGGACAGTGCCGCGATGGCGCAGGCTCAGCGCAAGATCATCGAATGCTCCACCGGCGACTTCGGGGTGCAGGCAACCATGTACAGCGGCATCCTGGTGGACGCCTATCAGGCCGCCAAGGTGCAGGTGCAGGTGTCCGACATGCGCGCGGCCGTGGAGCGGCACAACGACGACGGTTCGATTCAGGTGCTTGTCGCGATGCGGGTGAAGGTGACCAACTCCGAGACCGCCAACCAGGAGCAGGGTTACCGGTTGCGCGCGCAGTTGGCGCGGGCCGACGGCACCTACAAGATCAGCAAGCTCGAACAGGTGTCGTCTTGACGGCAGTGCTGGACGAGGCCGACGTGGCCGGCGACGCGCCGGTCACCCGGGAAGTTGTGACCGAGCCGCTGGCGTCGTGGCTGTCGCGTGCCGGCGCGTCGGCCGTCGACGTGCTGGCCCCGCTCGGTGTGGTGGCGACGGCGGCGCTGGTGGCGTTGTCGGCGACGCCCGCCGGCTGGTTGTGCTGGCTGTCGCTAGCGGCCGGCGGCGTGATGATCCTGCTGATGGGGATCAACCGGCTGATTCTGCCGACCACCATCGGGTGGAGCCTGGGCCGCGCGTTGGTCGGTATCCGGGTGCTGCGTCGCGACGGCTCGGCCGTGGGGCCGTGGCGGTTGCTGGCCCGGGATTTGGCCCATCTGCTCGACACGCTTTCGCTGTGCGTCGGATGGCTGTGGCCGCTGTGGGATTCGCGCAATAGGACGCTGGCGGATCTGCTGCTCCGCACCGAGGTGCGTCGCGTCGAGCCCCGACCCGCCAAGATTCGGCGACTGACCGGCGCCGTGCTGACGACGGCGGCCGTGGTAGCGCTGGTGCTGGCCGGCCTCGGGTATCTGGCGGTATACCGCCACGACCACGCGGTCGATCGGGCCCGCGCCCAAATCAGCGGCCAGGGCCCGAAGATGGTTGCCGAAATGCTGACGTACAACGCCGGCACCCTGAATGCGGATTTCGCGCATGCGCAGTCGCTGACCACCGATGGCTATCGGCCGCAGTTGGTCGCCCAGCAGGACGCGGTGAAGAAGCGGGCCCCGACCACCAACGAGTATTGGGCCGCGAACAGCGCGGTGCTGTCGGCGTCGCCGGATCGCGCGTCGATGCTGGTCATGTTGCAGGGTCAGCGGCTCGCCAGCCAGCAGCAGCAGCAGTTCATCAGCGCGACGGTCCGGGTCACCTTCGAGATGTCGCGTGCCGGCCAGTGGCGCGTCGCCGCCATGGACGTGTTGACCAAGCCGTATCCGCGCGGGAACGAGGCGCCCAAGTGAGCCCGCTGCGCAAGTTCGAGCCGGGGGCCGACGAACTCCTCAAAGAGGTTGCGCCCAAACCGCCGCTGCGCTGGCGGCTACCGGTCGTCATGTCGTTGGCCGCCCTGCTGATTGCCGGCGCGATTGCGGCGGGCAGCCTGCTGTTGGTATCGCATGAATCGCATCGCCGCGCCGAGATCAAGGATGTCGCGGTCCTCGGCTACGTGCGGGAATTCATGACCGAGTACACCTCGCTGGATCCGTTCCACGCCAACGACTATGCCGACAAGATCCTGGCGCAGGGCACCGGCGACTTCGCAAAGAGCTTCAAGGAGCGGGAGAACGAGATCCTCATTTCGGTCGCCAGGTCCGAGCCGACGAAGGGCACCGTCACCGAGGCCGGCGTGCAGAAGTGGAACGGCGACGGCAGCGCCAACGTGCTCGTCGCGATACAGAGCGCGACCACGTCGAGCGCCGACAAGAAGGTCACCGAGAGCGGAAGCCGTTGGCTCGCAACGGCGATCAAGGAAGGGCAGCAGTGGAAGATCAGCCAGCTGATGCAGGTGATCTGACGAAGGACAGCGCGGCACCCGCGCCTGCACCCCGCCGCGTCGGACGGCACCGGTGGTTCCGGCCCCGTCCGACGGTGACGCCTGCCGCCGAGACGACGACCGAGGCATCCGACCAGCCGGACGCCGAGGCATCCGACCAGCCCGACGCCGAGGCATCCGATCAGCCCGACGCCGAGGCATCCGATCAGCCGGACGCCGCGGAACCGGCGGCCGACGAAAAGCCGGCCCCGCCGACACCCAAACCCGTCACACGACTACTCGTCGCCGCGGTGGCCGCCGCCGTCGTGTTGTTCGTCGCGGCGGGAGCGTTCGCCGGTGCGATGCTGCAGCCCTACCTGGTCGACAAGGCGACGGTGAACGCCAAGCTGGACATCGCCCGCACGGCGGCCAGCGCGATCACCACGCTGTGGACGTACACCCCGGAAAACATGGACACGTTGGCGGATCGATCGGCGAAGTACCTGTCCGGCGACTTCGCAGACCAGTACCGCAAGTACATCGACGCGATCGCCCCGGTGAACAAGCAGGCCAAGGTGACCAACAACACCCAGGTCGTCGGCGCCGCGGTCGAGTCGCTGCAGGGCAAGGACGCCACCGCGGTCGTGTACACCAACACGACCAACTCCACCCCGCAGTCCAACAACATTCCCTCGCTGAAGTACCTGTCCTACCGGCTGACCATGCAGCGCAACGACTCGCGGTGGGTGATCACCAAGATGACGACGATTACGTCGGTGAACCTCACCCCCCAATTGGGCTAGCCGGCGGTCGGCGATGAGCGACCCGCTTCGGGTTGGCGCGGCGTTTCCCGACCCGCCGTTCAACGGGGCGGAAAACCACGGCGGCCTTGACATCTCGCTGATGGAAGCGGTAGCGGAAGCGCTGAGCCTCCGGGTCGAACTCATCCCGTACCGCCGCCCGGATTTCAATGGCATCTTCGACGAGCTCAACGCAGGCGCTTACGACTGCGTGACGGCACTGGCCGTCGACGTCGGTCGGCTGCCACATGTCAGAAGCATCGACGACCTCGAAGGCCTGACCATTGGGGTGCAGCGGGGCAACACCAGTCAGCCGATCGCGGAACAGCTGGTCGCGCAAGGCAGGGCGAAGGCGGTTCACGTCTACGACTACGGCGACATCCGCGCCGCGATCACCGATCTGACCACCGGCGGCTGCGACGCATTCATCAAACTCGCGCCGGTGCTGACCCAACTCGTCAAGCCGGTGGCGGGTGTCGAAGTCGTGCAACGGGGACTGTCCACCGAGCGCATCGCCACCGCGGTCCGCAGGTCCGACGACGATCTGCTCGCGTGGATCAACGCCGCGCAGGCGGGCCTGGAACGCACCGGCCGGCTCGGCGAACTGCGCGCCAAGTGGCTGGGCGCCTCGGAACTCGACCAGAGCGGTGCCGGCCAGAAAACCTGGGAGCAACCGTGATCCGGGTGCGTTCACCGGTCTCTCACCGGCTCACCGTCCTCGGGCTACTGTTGCTGACGCTTGCCACGGGGATCGTCGACTCGATCAGCATCCTCGTCTTCGGGCACGTGTTCGTCGCGAACATGACCGGGAACGTGATCTTCCTGGGGTTCTGGGCCGTACCGCATTCCGGGGTCGACATGACAGCCGGGCTGATGTCGTTCGCCGCGTTCGTGCTCGGTGCGGTGCTTGGTGGCCGGTTCGCCCGCCACTTCGACTACCGGGTGCGGCGATGGATCACCGCGGCGCTGGGGCTCGAAATCTTGATTCTGTTGACGCTGGCCGTTCTCGCCGGCGCCGGAGTGCTGGACTACCACGGAAAAACGAAGCTGGTGCTGGTGGTGGGACTGGCCATCACGTTCGGGATGCAAAACGCCACCGCGCGCCAGTTCGGCATCCAGGACGTCAGCACCACCGTGCTGACGTCGGCGATCGTCGGCATCGGTGTGGACAGCAAGTTCGCGGGCGGCAGCGGTGAGTACACCAGGATGCGCGTTGCGGCGGTGTTGACGATGTGCGCCGGCGCCGCGATCGGCGCGGCACTGTCGCGGGTCACCGTGGCCCCGGTGATTGCGTTGGCGGCCGCCGTCGTCGGCGCGGCCGCGGCGACGTTCCGCTTCGGGCCGCCGGTTCATCACGGCGACTAAAGTCGCGCCTATGCCATCTGTACTCGTCACGGGCGCCGCACGCGGCATCGGCCGGTCGATCGCCACCCACTTGGCCGCCGGCGGCTGGGACGTCATCGCGGGCGTCCGGAATGAGCAGGACGCCGCCGCCATCACGGCGGCGCATCCGCAGCGGATCTCGTCCGTGCTGCTCGACGTCACCGACCCTGAGCGGATTGCCGCGCTTGACAATTCGCTGCCGGAGCGCCTCGACGCGGTGGTCAACAATGCCGGGGTCGCCGTCGGCGGCCCGATCGAGGCGGTGCCGCCCGACGAACTGCGGCGGCAGTTCGAGGTCAATGTGTTCGGGCAGATCGCGGTCGTGCAGGCGGTGTTGCCGCGGCTGCGGAGATCGCGCGGCCGGGTCGTGTTCATCTCAAGTGTGAGCGGCAAGATTTCAACCCCGCTGACCGGCGCGTATGCGGCGTCGAAGTTCGCGATCGAGGCAATGGCCGACGCGCTGCGCGTGGAGCTCAAACCATGGAACATCGCGGTCGTGGTTGTCGAACCGGCACAGACCGATACGGATATGTGGCGGACCGCCGAGGCCCAGGCGGATGCGACTGCGGCGGCCATGTCGTCGGAGCACCGTGGCCTCTATGCACGGCACCTGACCGGTTACAAGAAGACGATTCCGATGTCGCAACGGCTGGCGGTGTCACCGGAGAAGGTTGCCAAGGTCGTTGAGGAAGCGTTGACGGCGCGGCGGCCTCGCGCCCGCTACGTCGTTGGTCTCGCACCAAGAGTGCAGGCGGCGCTGGTGCCGATTTTGCCTACAGTGCTGCGTGATTCGCTGCTGCGACGGGTCTCGGGCCAACCGGGGCGCGCGTAGCGACGCTCGCGTGAACGCGTTCGTCAAGCGCAACCCCGGCGCTCCTCCCGGATATTTCGCCTGGGAAGCCGCAGGGCTGCAATGGCTCTCGGCGGTGCAGAATGGTGTGCCGTGTGCGCGGGTGCTCGACCACGACGCGACAAGCCTGACGCTGGGGCGGTTGGCGCCGGCGGCGCCGACGCGGGAGGCCGCGCATGACTTCGGCTCGCGGCTGGCGGTCACGCACGACGCGGGCGCGCCGGCGTTCGGCGCGGGCCCCGACGGCTGGGACGGTTCGGGCTTCTTCGGGCCGCTCTCGCGGCCGCTGCCGATGTCGCTGACCGCGCATGGATCGTGGGGTGAGTTCTACGCCGACGAACGGCTGGTGCCGATGGCCGAGCTGGCCGCGCCCAGGCTAGACGCACAGACGCATGAGGCGTTGGGGTCGGTCGTCCAGCGGTGTCGGTCGGGTGCTTTCGACGACGGCGATCGGCCGGCGCGGCTGCACGGCGACCTGTGGAGCGGCAACGTGATGTGGACACCGGACGGGGCGGTGCTGATCGACCCTGCCGCGCACGGCGGACACCGCGAAACCGACCTGGCAATGCTGGCACTGTTCGGTTGCCCATATTACGCAGAGGTGCTCGCCGGCTACTCCGGAGTACGGTCGCTGCGGCCGGGTTGGCGCGAACGCCTCGGACTGCACCAACTTTTTCCTTTGCTGGCTCACGTTGCGCTGTTCGGGGCAGCCTACGCGCAGCAGACAAAGTTGGCGGCACGGAGCGCGTTAGCAGCCCGATAGCAGCCCGATAGCTCCGTGACCGCGGCTCTTACGGCCACTCGGCCTAGTTGAATGCGAGCCAGCTCGGCAGCGCGCGTTCGTGGGAGTCGCACAACACCTGACGGGTGTCGCAGTTGCCCTTCGGCGAGCCGGCGCCCGACCACATCCCACCGGTATCGCGGCGCAGCACGATCGCCGACGAGCCGCCACCGTCCAACAACACTGCGGTGTCGGATCCCAAGCCGCGGAACAGGTCCTGCATGTTGTCCGGCGTGTAGCTGCCGCCCTGGAACACGTACATCTCGTCGCGGTCCCGGTTGTATGCGATCGCGGTCCGAGCCGCGCTGGGCCCACCGTCGTTCAGCTGACCCGTAGCGCCCGGCGTGAGCAATCGGATACCACTCACCGCGACGAAGCGCGCATTCTGGTCGAGCAGCTTCTGAATCTCCGGCGTCGCGTAGTCGTACTCGCCGGGATTTTTCGGCGCGATGATGTACGGCGCGCCGCCCATCGGAAGGATCATCGTCGACAACGCCGACCAGTTCTCACCGCCTCCCGAGAGCGCCTGCTTGCCGGCATACGCCACCGTCCCCGTGACCGCCTGATTGGCCCTGCCCTGGCCGCGCGTGTTATCGACGTATGCGCCCAGCGGTGAGCTGCATCCGGTTTCCCGCCACGAGCCGCCCTTCTGCCCGCGTATGTCGAAGAAGTTCGCGTTGATCGCGATCGTCGGCTGCCCCAACGCCTGCCACGCCTGCAGCGGCGGATAGACCTCGGACGCCTGCCACAGTCCCTCGCCCGTGCGTGCACCGTCGTTGCGTTCGCAGCGGGCCTGCGCGCCGGTGTGCGTGTCCACCAGCAGGTGCGGATTCAATCGAGACGACGCACTTTTGATCGTCATCAGGTGGCCGCCGTTGTCCAGCGTGTAGTCCCCGCCGCCCGCATTGCGGAACGGCGCGGCGAACTGACCGCCGAAGTTGTACACGAGGTACGAGCCCTTGGTGTTGGCGATCGCCGCCAGAAGCAGCCCGCGGGCGTCGCCGTCGGCCCGTGCGCGCGGCTCGGTGCCGGTCGTCGCCAACGCCACGCACAGCGTCAAGGTGGCCACACCGGCCGCCAGACATTTGCTGGTTTTGGCTCGTGTCGGCACGGTCGCCCCTTCCATGAAGGACACCCGAAGCAACACAATAGCCTCATCAACAACACTGTCAACTTACGTAACAGCTGGGTCACGATTGGATACCGGGTCGAATTGATTTCCGCCCCTTGGCCTTTGCTGACGGATCGGCTGCTATACGGCGGAGCCGAAATCCACGACGACGTTATGGCGTCGTCAATTAGGGGAACCCGGTCTGCGTCGGCGCCCGGACTGCGGGGCCACCAACAGAGGAGCAGCAATGATCGGATCCATCATCGGTGCGATTGTCGTCGGGGCCATCATCGGCGTTCTGGCGCGACTGATCATGCCGGGCAAGCAGAACATCGGCGTCATCATGACCGTCCTCCTTGGCATCGTGGGCGGCTTGGCCGGCTCGGCGATCACCAGCGCCTTCGGCTACCACAATGAGAAGGGAATCGCATGGATTCCGTTCATCGTCGGCATCGTGGTCGCGATCATCCTGATCGCCATCTACGTCGCCGTCACCGGCAGGGGAACCACGGCGCGTCGTCCATGATCACGGCGGAGCCAGGCGGTACACCGCGCCGGCGTAGTCGTCGGTGATGTAGACGGCACCGTCCGGACCGGTCGTGGCCGCCACCGGTCGGCCCCAACGCGATCCGTCCGCCGCCTGGAACCCGCCGACGAGCGTCTGCTGATTGCCGAGCGTGCCGTTTCGCCAACCGAAGAACGACACCTCGGGCGCACACGGCGGCTCGCGGTTCCACGAGCCGTGCACTCCGACGAGCGCGCCGGCGCCGAATGGTGCGGGCAACGTGGCGAAGTTCATGCCAAGCGGCGCGGCGTGTGCGCCCAGGGTCTGCTCGACCGGCGGGACCGTCGCACAGTCCAGCTTGCTTCCGTCGGCGTTGGTCTCGACGTCGCGGACGAACCCCGCGTTGGCCGGGCCGCCGTCGGGATTGCAATAGGGCCAACCCAACTCGCGGCCCGGTGTCAGGCGGGCGAGGGCCTCGGGCGGATGGTCGTTGACGTAGTCCTCGATGACCTCGCCGTAGTTCGGGCCCGGCCGCGGGTCGGCAATATTGTCGCGTTCGTTGACCGCCGTCCAGACCGAGCCGTCGGGCGCGACCGCCAGACCCGTGCCGTTGCGCACACCGCGCGCGAACACCTGGTACGGGCCGCCGCCGGGCGGGATCCGCATGATAGTCGCCCGCTGCGGCGTCGCCTCGCGGTCCCGCGCCGAGACGTTCCCCGTCGAGCCGATGGAGAAGTAGATCGCCCCGTCGGGCCCGATCGCCACGCTCTTGAGCGCGTGCGCATAGGCGCCGTGCAGTTCGGGGCTTCGATCGTCGGGCAGGCCGGTGGCGATGGGGCGGCGGGCGGTCGCTTGCCCGTTTGCGTACGTGTACGCGTCGATGTGGTTGCTTTCGGCGACATACAACGTCGAGCCGGCGAAGGCCAGGCCGTGTGGGGCGATGAGGTTGTCGAGCAGGATCTGTGGATCGGCGCCACCCGGCCGCGGGGCGAGCCGCATCACTTGCCCAGTGGCAGGTGCGGAGACCAGCAGTGCGCCGTCCGGGGTCCACACCGCAAGCCGCGCCATGGGCATGCGCGACCACACCGACATCGTCCAACCCGCCGGCACCAGCGCCTGCCGGGGCACGTCGAACGGCTGCTGCGCCAACTCCGCCGGCACTTGCACCCGCGTTGCGGTCAACCCGGCCGGCGCGGCCGCCGGTGGCGCGGCCGGTTGCTGGTGACGTGCCGGCATTGTTGAGCATGCGGCCACGACGATCGCCGCGAAGACGACGGTGGCCGTGCTACGCGGACAGCCCGGCATGCATTTCCCACACCAGGATCTCCGACGGCTGGGCCGCGGTGACCCGTTGATCGCCCGATGCAGTGAATCGGACCGCGTCGCCCTCATGGAGTTGGCCCGCGCCCTCCAGCGTCACGCCGCCGCGTGCGACGAACAGGTGCAGATACGGTGCCTGTGGCAATTCGACGCTGTCGCCGGGCTGCATCCGAGCGCCGTGCAGAGCGGCGTAGCGGTTATGGATCGAAATAGCGGACGTGTCACGGTGTTCCGGCATGCCCGAGGCGATTGTCACCAGCCCGCCACTGAGGAGTTCGTCGTCGATCTCGAGCTGTTGGTACCCCGGCGTGATCCCGGGCTCATCGGGCGCCACCCACATCTGCACGAAATGCACTGGCTCCGTGTGTGACCGGCCTCCGGTGAGTCGCCAGGAGTCATTCTTCTCCGAATGCAGGATTCCGGTGCCGGCCGACATGCGCTGCGCCAGGCCGGGATAGATGACGCCAGAATGCCCGGTGGAGTCTTGATGCACCAGCGAACCGCGCAGCACCCACGTGACGATTTCCATGTCCCGGTGCGGATGCGTTTCGAATCCGGTTCCCGGCGCCACGATGTCGTCGTTGTTGACCAGCAGCAGACCGTGATGGGTGTTGGCCGGGTCGTAGTGCTGCCCGAACGAGAACGAATGCTTGGAGTCCAGCCAATCGATCCTCGTCTTCGCGCGGTCGGCCGCACGGCGGATGTCGACGACTGGTGTCATGCTGATCAGTCCTTTGCTATCGGTGCCAGCCTAGGCGGCCCGTGCTGGACTCGACAACATGGCCGTGCGCAGTTGCGCGGCATCTGCCGCGCAGCCGCGGGCGTTGGCTACCAGTCCGCGTCGGTGAACTTGATGACGCCGCGGATGTTCTTACCGTCGAGCATGTCCTGGTAACCGTCGTTGATGTCCTCCAGCCGGTACGTGCTGGTGACCATCTCGTCGACCTTCAGCTGCCCGGATTTGTACAGCCCGACCAGCTTCGGCGTCTCCACATGCGAGCTGCCCCCGCCAAAGATGTTGCCCTTCAAGGTCTTCTGCAACATCGTGAACAGGAACAAGTTGAGCTTGACGTCGACGTCGGTCATCGCGCCCATCCCGGTCACCACGCAGGTCCCGGTCTTGGCGGTCAGGGTCAGGGCCTCCTCGACGTACTCGCCTTTCATCTCGCCGACCGCGATGATCGTCTTGTCGGCCATCAAGCCCTCGGTCAGGTTGATCATCGGCTCGATCGCGGCGGCCATCGACTGGTACGCGTGCGTCGCGCCGAACTTGATCGCCTGTTCACGCTTGAACTCCACCGGGTCGATGGCGATGACGTGTTTGGCACCCGAGAGCACCGCGCCCTGCAGCGCGGCGATGCCGATGCCGCCGACGCCGATGATCGCCACGGTCTCGCCGGGCTGGACGTCGGCGACGTTGGTCGCCGATCCGAAGCCGGTCGGCAGCGCGCAGCCCATGATCGCCGCCGACTCGAACGGCACCGACGGGTCGATCTTGACGACCGAGTCCTTGTGCACGGTCAGGTACGGGGCGAACGTGCCGAGCAGGTTCATCGGCGACACCTCGGTGCTGCCGGCATGCACGCGGCTGGTGCCGTCGGCGATGGCCTTGCCGCCGAGCAGCACGGCGCCGCGATCGCACAGCGAGCGGAAGCCCTTGAGGCAGGGTTGGCACTGCCCGCACGCGGGGATGAACGCCAAGATGACGTGGTCGCCCTCTCGCAGTCCGGTGACATTCTTACCGACCTTGGTGATCATGCCGGCGCCCTCATGGCCGCCGAGCGCGGGCAAGCCGATCGGCGTATTGCCGTTGACCAGGTGATAGTCGGAATGACACATGCCGGCCGCGTGTAACTGGATCTGCACCTCGTCTGCGACCGGATCGCCGACGTCGATTTCGTCGACCGTGAATGGCGAGTTCAGCTCCCACAACAGAGCGCCCTTGGTCTTCATGGGCGTGATCATAGCCACATTTCGAGAACACGTTCCAAAAGGGGTGGTCGTTTAGCCTCTGAGCTGCTTATATGGCTGGTTAGATGGGCTCGTACTGGTGACCCGGCGCTGGGCGTTTGTGAGCGCGTCGTCGACCTCGGCGAACGTCAGCGCGCCTGGCCGATTCAGCCGAATCTGGATCTGGTACTCCGGTTGCCCGGTAGGCCCAAAGATCGGCAGCACCAAGAATTCCGTCGTCTTCACGTCCTTCTCCAGCGTCTTGGTGACGGAAGTCAGCGTCACCATCGTCATCAGGGTGGTGAGTTGGCGTGCCACCGCGGCCGCGGGTCCCAGCGATGCCAGGACGCCGGTGAGGCGATCGTGAAGCGATGCGTGCGCGTCGTCGAAGCGCCAGGCGCCATAGCCGCGGGCGCGGATGTCGGCTAGCACTCTACGGTGGTCGTTCACGTCGGCCTCGGTGAGCCGGGGGGTGACCCGGCGCAGCCACGCGTCGACATCGTCGTCGTCGCGCCATGCCATCGCGACGAGCCCAAACGGCGGGTCGATGGGAAAGCCCTGCCCGACGGCGTATTCCGAGTCAGCGCTGTGGCCAACGGAGTCGACGATCGTGAGCTGCCGCTCGCCGATCCGCGACATCGAGCAGGCGGCGTCGAGCGTACGGTGCAGGTCGGTGAGAACCTCGCGGCCGCTGTCGAGAAGCGGGAACTGTGCTCGCAAACCGTGCACGATGCCGAAGAGGCCGCTGCTCAGCCGGTAACGGCGGCCGTCGTGGCGGCACACCCAGTCGGCGTCCTCGAGCTCGGCGAGCACCAGTGCGCAGGTCGACGTGCTGATGCCGCAGCGGCGGGCGATCTCCGCCGAGGTGAGCGCCGCATTCGAATCCGCCAGCGCGTCGAGCACCTCCACCACGCGGCGGGTCGGCGGGGACTTCGCCGTTGACGGCCTCACGATAACCTCCCTACCATTCTTCCAAATACTACCCAAGCGCGTCCGAATATTTGGAGACTCGATGGCGATAAAGGTCGGTGTCTGGGGGCCCGGCTCGATGGGGCTGATCGCACTGCGGGCGGTGATCGACCATCCCGCGTTGCAGCTCGTCGATGTGCTGGTGCATCGCGACGCCAAGGCCGGCCGCGACGCGGGCGAGCTGTGCGGGATCGACCCCGTCGGGGTCGTCGCAACCCAGGACGCCTCCGCGATGCTGGCTGGGGACGCAGATGTAGTGGTCTACGCTGCGGCCGCGAATCTGCGACCGTTGGAAGCGGTGGCGGACATGGCCGGGCTGCTGAGGGCGGGCAAGGATGTGGTGTCCTGTTCGGTGGTGCCACTGGTGTACCCGCCGGCGCTCGACGCTGCGGTGACCGATCCGCTGCGGGACGCGGCGCTTGCCGGTGGGGCGTCGTTCTTCACGACGGGCATCGATTCAGGGTTCGCCAACGACGTTTTGCCGCTGACTCTCTCGGGCGTGTCGCGCAACATTGAAGCCATCCAGGTCACCGAAATGTTCAATTACGCAACGTATCCCGACGCATCTGCAGTGTACGAGATTCTCGGCTTCGGCAAGCCGCCGCAGGCTGAGGCGTTCGCCGCGACGCCGGGCGTGTTCACGTTCGGTTGGGGCCCGGTGCTGCACCAGCTGGCCGCCGCGCTCGGAGTGCAGATCGACTCTATCGACGAGGACGTCTCCCGCGTGGCAACGCAGTTCGCCTTCGACACGCCGACGGGGCATATCGCGGCGGGCACGGTTGCGGCGATGCGCTCGACGTTGACCGGGTTCGTCGAGGGCAAGCCAACTTTCGTCGTCGACCACGTCACCCGCATGCACGACGACATCGCGCCCGATTGGCCGCAACCGCAAATCTCGATCCCGCCGCGGGACTTGGGCTACGGCGGAGCGTCGGGCCGCGGGGTGTACCGCGTTGAGATCAACGGATCGCCGAGCATCCGCTGCGAGCTCGAGCTGGCGGAAGACCATGACCATGATCTCGGCGCCCGGATGGCCGGTGCCACGCGGATGGTCAACGCCATTCCGGCGGTGCACGCCGCCCCGCCCGGTCTGCTGTCGGCAATGGATCTGCCGGTGATCACCGGCGCGGGCCTGGTGCGGCCGGTGGTCGGCCCGGTGCCGGACTCCCGGTTATTCGGCTTCGCCTCCTCGCCGAAATAACCGCCAATGGCGGTCAAAGCTCGGGCGGCAGGCCGAACTTCGCGAACAGCGACGTGTCGAGAAACGCGACGACGTGCTCAATTCCACCACGGCCCATCTCGATGACATGCAATTGGAACGCCACGTGCTTGCCGCCCTCGCGCATGTACAACGCCGCGGCGGGTTGGCCGTTGGCGGCGGTCGGGATGAACCGCATGTCGCCGGGCCCCTCAGCCGGGCATTGGTGCCGTGTCAGCGTGGCAATCGCCTGCGGGCCCTGATACCAACCGTCGAACGGCGGCATCTCCCAGATTGCCTCGGCGGTGAACATGTCTACCAGCTTGTCGATGTCATACGCCTCGAACGCGGCGATGTAGCGCGCGAGCCGATCCCGGATCTCCGGCGAGTCGGGTGCCTGCGGCGGATTCTCGGCGCTCGGGCCGACCGCCTCGAGCTGCGCCCGGGCGCGCTGCAGCAGGCTGTTGACCGCGGCGGTCGACGTGCCGATCGCGTCGGCGACCTCGGCGGCCTTCCACTGCAAGACGTCGCGCATCACCAGCACCGCCCGTTGCCGCGGCGACAGGTGTTGCAGCGCCGCGACGAACGCCAGCCGCACCGCTTCCCGCGAGCCGACGATCACCGAGGGATCGGCCGGGTCGTCGTACAAATCCGGAAGCGGCTCCAGCCACGGAACCTCATGCCGTTCCACTAGTTCACCGGCCGGGTCGGAACTTGGTGCTCCCAGCCCGCTCGGCAGCGGGCGGCGCTGCTTGCCCTCCAGCGCGGTCAAGCACGTGTTCGTTGCGATCCGGTACAGCCAGGTCCGCAGCGACGACTGGCCCTTGAATCCGCCGTAGGCCTTCCACGCCCGCAGGTACGTCTCCTGCACCAGGTCCTCGGCGTCGTGCAATGACCCGGTCATTCGGTAGCAGTGCGCCAGCAGCTCGCGACGGTGCGGCTCCGCCTGCACCAGGAATTCGTTGTCGGCTTGGTGTGCGAGGACGCTCACCCGTGCGAGCTTACGCACGCCCGGTGACAAGCTGCCCGATATCCTCGCCCGGTGGCCACCACCCGCACTGAACACTCCTTCGACGGTGCCGGCGGCGTTCGCATCGTCTACGACGTGTGGACGCCCGATACCGCTCCCCGCGGCGTGGTGGTGCTGTGTCACGGGTATGCCGAGCACGCCCGCCGCTACGACCACGTCGCCCAGCGGTTCGGTGCGGCGGGGCTGATCACCTTCGCCCTCGATCTGCGCGGCCACGGCCGCTCGGGCGGCAAACGGGTCTGGCTCAAGCGGCTGTCCGATTACACCGACGACTTCGCCACGCTTGTCGGCATTGCCGCCGCCGACCACCCCGACCTCAAACGCGTCGTCGTGGGCCACAGCATGGGCGGCGGCGTCGTGTTCGCCTACGGCGCCGAACATCCGGGCGACTATGTCGCGATGGTGCTGTCCGGACCGGCGGTCGCCGCACAGCTCGAGGCACCGCTGGCGCTCAGGGTCGTCGGCAAGGCGCTGGGGAAGATAGCGCCCGGCGCGCCGGCGAAAAAGCTGCCCACCGATGCGATTTCACGCGACCCGGACGTGGTGGCGAAGTACAACTCCGACCCGCTGGTGTACCACGGTTGGCTGCCGGCGGGGATCTCCCGTGCGCTGCTCGAGATTGGCGAGAGCGAGCCTCGGTTGGCGGCGCAGCTGACCGCGCCGCTGCTGATCGTGCACGGTGACCGGGACAAGCTCATAAATGTTGAGGGCAGCCGGATCCTGTCCGAGAATGCTGGCGCGGCCGACGTCGCATTGCAGGTCTACCCCGGGCTCTACCACGAGGTCTTCAACGAGCCCGAGCAGGACCGAGTGCTCGACGACGTGGTGTCATGGATAGAGGTGCATTTGTGAAAAGGCTTGCCCGTCGCGGCATTTGGCTCGCAGCGACGCTCATCGTGCTGGCGGGCTGCTCGTCGAAACCGGCCCCCCCGCCGTGGGTGGACGACGACGTGACATTCGAAGCCGACGGGGTGACACTGTACGGCACGTATCACCATCGGCAAGGCGACCAGCCCGGGCCCGCGGCGTTGCTGATCTCCGAGAGCGGGCAGACCGACCGCAACGGTGACAACGCGGTCGCGGGCCCGGTCGCCAATATGCGCAAGCTCGCCGACCTGCTTGCCGAACGCGGCGTCGCCACCCTGCGCTACGACAAGGTCGGCACCGGGCGCACCGGGCTCGGGACGTATGCGAAGCACCCCGCCGACGTGGGCAGCGCGGTTTACACCTCGGGGGCCAAGGCCGCGGTGCGATTCCTGGCCCACCAGGCCGGCACCGACAAAGACCGGATCTCCGTGTATGCGCTCGGCGAGGGCACGGTTCACGCGATGAATCTGGCCGTCGACAAGAGCGCCAACGCGCCGAAGATCCACTCGCTCGGCCTGCTGCAGCCGCTCGCCGGGCGCTACCTCGACCAGATCACCGAACGGGTGCGCAACGACGCCGCGTCCGAGGTCAAGGCGGGACGGAAGACCCAAGAGGAGGCCGATCAAGTGGTCGCGGCGTGGACGGCCGCGGTCGTCCAGGCGCGCCACGACGGCACGGCGCCGGCTGAATTGCCGGACGGGCTAGGCGCGGTCCTCAACGCGAAAAACGTCAACGCCGTCGTGCAGGCAGACGCAATCAACCCGATCGCGCTCGCGATGCTGATCCCTGCCGCCACGCCGGTGCTGTTGACCTGCAGCGACTCCGACGCGCAGGCCGACTGCCGGCTGGTGCAACCGTTGGCCGACGCGCTGAAGCAGACCCAACTCGATTTCGTGAAGCTCACCGGTGTCAGCCACGTCCTCAAAGACGACCCCACCGACAGCATCCTCAACTACGCCAAGGATCAGCCGTTGTCGCCCCAGCTTGTCCCGGCGCTGGACCGGTTCGCCTCCAAGTAGACATCCCGGGGATAGACTCCAAGCGTGCCGAAAACGGTCGTCGCCGTCGGCTACGGCGGCCCGGAAGTCCTTGAGCTGCAAGACGTTGTGCTGCCGCACCCCGGTCCAGACCAGGTGCTGATCGACGTCAGGGCGGCCGGCACCAACCCGGTCGACTACAAGCTCTACAGCGGCGACATGGGCGACGACCCCGATGCGCTGCCCATGCCGATCGGCCGGGAAGTGTCCGGCGTGATCACCGCGGCGGCGCCGGACACGGCCGGATTCACCGGCCCGCTAGCCGTCGGCGACGAGGTGCTCG
The DNA here is from genome assembly GCF_035640695.1 of Mycobacterium sp. GTDB lineage: Bacteria > Actinomycetota > Actinomycetes > Mycobacteriales > Mycobacteriaceae > Mycobacterium. Next base: position 38,019 of record NZ_DASQVQ010000129.1, on the reverse strand, counting down.
CGACCAATCTTCGTGGTGGCTATTCCGAGCAAGTCATCGTCGACGCGGCGCAGGCCGGGCACAAGCCGCCGAACATTTCGTTCGAGCAGGCCGCCGGCTTGCTTTTGGCCGGTGGAACGGCGTGGCACCTGCTCGTCGCCACCCAGCTGACGGCGGGCGACACGGTGTTGATCCACGGGGCCGCCGGCGGTGTCGGGTTGTTGGCGGTGCAGCTCGCGGTGGCACGCGGTGCGACGGTGATCGGCACCGCCGGCCGCGGACAGCACGACATGTTGCGCCGTTACGGCGCGGAACCGGTCGAGTACGGACCCGGGCTGGCGGATCGGGTACGCGCCATCGGACCCGTCAATGTCGCGTGGGACCTCGTCGGCGGCGACGAGGCGCTGGACACGTCCGTCGAACTGGTCGCCGACCGGGGCAGGATTGCCACGATCGCCGGGTTCGGGCGAGCCGCCGAACTCGGCATCGCGGCGCTGGCGGGGTTCAACAAGGAAGCGCGCGAGATCCGCGACGCGTCCCGGCCCGAGCTGCTGAAGCTGGTCGCCGAAGGGAAACTCGAGGTCGTCGTCGACAAGGTCTTCGCGCTCGAGGAAGCGGCCGAGGCACACCGCTACCTGCGGGGCGGCCACGCTCACGGGAAAGTCGTACTCGTCCCTTAACCTGGCGCGCATGACCCGACAAGCGAGAAGCGGAGCGGATCGCGCATGAGCGACGACAAGATGCTGGCCCGGATCGCCGCGCTGCTGCGCCAGGCCGAGGGCACCGACAATCCGCACGAGGCCGAGGCATTCATGGCTGCCGCGCAACGGCTGGCCACTGCGACATCGATCGACCTCGCCGTCGCGCGGGCACATTCGTCGACCCGCACCAAGGCGCAGACCCCGGTGCAGCGGACGATCACGATCGGAAACGCGGGCACCAAGGGGCTGCGCACGTATGTCCAGCTGTTCACCGTGATTGCCCACGCCAACGACGTCACCTGTGACGTCGCGTCCAACTCGACGTTCGTCTACGCGTACGGCTTCGCCGAGGACATCGACGCCAGCCATGCGCTGTACGCCAGCCTCGTGATGCAGATGGTGCACGCGTCGAACAGGTACATCGCATCGGGAGCACACCGGCCGACGCCGACGATCACCGCCCGGCTGAACTTCCAGCTGGCGTTCGGCGCCCGCATCGGGCAGCGGCTGGCCCAGGCCCGCGAAGAGGCCCGGCGTGCGGCGCACTCCGACCGCTCGGGCAAGCCGGGCACCGCTCTGGCCCTGCGCAACAAGGACATCGAGCTGCGGGATTTCTATCGCGAGACATCCGGCGCACGCGGCACCTGGTATGCCCAACGCGCGTCGGCCGGCTATTCGTCGAGCGCGCGACGGGCGGGCGACCGGGCCGGTCGACGAGCTCGCCTCGGGAACAGTCCCGAATTGCCAGGCGCCAGAACCCCCTTGGAAAGGTGAGCCGAGACGCTCAGCGCTCGAAGGTCTACGCGGCCGAGCAGTTCGTCCGCACACTCTTCGACCGGGCCGCTCAGCACGGTTCCCGCGCGATCGAGTTTTTCGGCGCGCAGCTGACGCTTCCGCCGGAGGGCCGCTTCGGTTCGGTGGAGTCCGTGCAGCGCTATGTCGACTCGGTGCTGGCCCATCCGGCGGTCGGCGAACGCTGGCGTTCTGGCCCGTTGACCGTGCGGGCGCGGCGTGGCGTGACGGCCGCGCACTTCGAGCGCCGCGACGACATCGCCGTCATCGCGGTGCCCGACCGCAAGAGCACCTGGGCGTTGCGCGAACTCGTCGTGTTGCATGAAATCGCCCATTATCTTTGCGACACCGACCCGCCCCACGGCCCCGAGTTTGTCGCGACGATGTGCGAGCTGGCCGGTGTGGTGATGGGCGCCGAGGTGGAGCACGTGTTGCGGGTCGTCTATGCGAAAGAGGGTGCGCGCTGACCACTGCCGGACTCCCGCGCTCGACCAAGTCAGCGCGGCAATGGCTGCGGCAACGGGTGGTACCAGCCCCGCCGACGCCGTCGCCGTGAAATGGCCAACGCCACCGCCCCGCAAAACGCCAGCGTCGCCGCCACGGCCGAGGTCGCGACAACATAGAGGTCCCGGGCGGGCGTGCCCGGCGACGCCTTGCTAGCCAGGTGCAGATGGTAGTTGCCCGGAAGCTGTCCCGGCGCCGGAGCATCCAGGCCGGGAAACTGCTGAGTCTTGTGCACGTCGAATTCGCGTTGCCCGTCGGGTGTTTGGGTCCAATCACCCCACACCGGTGTGACACCGTCGAGCAGGACCTTGTCCTCACCGTATTGGGGATCCGCGCCGGCGTCGACGACCTGGTTCACCAAAAACGGGTCATAGCTCGCATCTGGATAGTCGACGGCGATCGGGACGTCGTCGTAGGTCACCAGCGGCGGCGGCGGTGGCGGCAGCAGACCGCCTCCCGGGTCATAACCGCCACCGAAGAAGCTTCCCACCGCGGCGTCAACGGCCTCCCCCGCAGTGTCCAGCACCAGCGCCGTGAAGTTGTAGGCGCCGTATTCGGCGGCGTCCAACACCACACTGCCCAGTGGCGGTATCACCACGATCTGCGGCGCTCCGTCGTAGTCGTACAGGATCTGCAGCTGGTCCTGGTACGGGTTGCAGATGATGGGCCGGTAATCGTCGTCGTAGCGCACCCAGTTGCGGTCCCACTGCCGCACCTGGTGATCCCACTGGTGTGGCTCGAATCCGGGGCGGTCGGCGCCGGGGGCACGCCGATCCTGACCGCCCCGAGTCCACCCGTTGGCGTCGGTGGGCGGCAACCGGACCTTGTCACGCAGCTTGTCGACGTCTGCCGCCGCTGCGGCATCCGGCTTGTGTTCGACCGGCACCGACGCCTCGGCGGTGGCGACGTCCTTCTGCGGCGCCTGCATGGTGACCGCCTGATGAACCGTCACCACCTGGCCGCCCGGCGGCGCCCCCCGCGGGCCCCCGTTGACGCCCGCCCCATTCTGCGGTGCCGGCCCCGGTCGCGGCCCGGGCGTTTGACCAGAGAATGGCCCGACACCACCCGGCGGGGCTAACCCATGCTGGGTGGGCGGGCCCGTGTTCACCGGCGCGGACTGGGTGCCGGTTGCCGGGGCGTTCGGCGCGCCGGGCCCCTGCTGATTCGGCGGAGCAACGGCGTCATGTGGCGTCGTGGGCTCGTTTCTGGTGACCGGCGGAGCGGCCTGCGGATTCGGCGCGACCGGCGCTGCATCGTGAACCGGAGGCCGCGGTGCGGTCTGTACCGGAGCCGGCGCTGCATTGTGCACGGGAGCCTGCGGTACGACCCGGGGAGCCGGCGGCGGCGCGACCCGGGGAGGCGGCGGAGCCGGGGCTGCCATCCGGGGAGGCGGCGGAGCCGGGGCTGCCATCCGCGGAGCCGGCGGAGGCGGCGGGATTATCGGTGTGGGCGCGGGCGCGGCGAGCGCCGGCGCGATGCCCCCGGTAAGCGCGGACAACGAGATTACCGCCCCGGAAGCCAGCACAACCATTCCCCCGCGACAACGGCAAAGCCAAAGTGCGCGACTCATCGGGCCCGACTCCTCTCCTAATCGGGATGGCAGATCGTCTGCCACCTTCCCCGCCAACCCGCGTGCCGGCGTGCCCACTTGCAAGCGCAGCCACGCCGCCGAGGGCCGCGGAAACCATCGCGTCAGCAAACACTCCGCCCGCAGCGGGGCATGGGCTCCCGCGTCGTTATTTTGTTCGTAGAGAGATTAAGATTCATTGCTGTTCGGCTTGCTCTCAGTCTTCCCCCGCATCCTGCGCATTCGGATAGAGCTAACTGTGAGGTCGCCTAAAGAGTTGCCCGGGTGAACATTTGGCTAGCGTTGACCGGGTGGCCGAGCCAAGCGCGCAGGACGTGGATGACTTCCTGAACCGGACAATGATTGGTGACGATCCGGCGTTGACGGCGGCGCTGCGAGCTTCGGACGACGCCGGGCTGCCGTCGATCGCCGTATCACCGCAGCAGGGCAAGTTCCTGTTTCTGCTTGCTTCCGCGATGCGCGCGACGCGGGTCCTCGAGCTCGGCACGCTGGGTGGGTACAGCACGATTTGGCTGGCCCGAGCTGTCGGGCCGTCGGGGAAGGTGGTCACGCTGGAGTACGAACCCAGGCACGCCGAGGTGGCGATGGCGAATCTGGCTCGGGCGGGCGTCGGCGAGCGGGTGGAGGTGGTCGTCGGCGCGGCGCTGGACACGCTGCCCGGTTTGGCCGGCCGCGGGCACTTCGATCTGGTGTTCATCGACGCCGACAAGGAGAACTACCCGGCGTACGTGCAGTGGGCCGTCGAACTGGCCAGGCCCGGTTCGGTGATCGTGGCCGATAACGTAGTCCGCGCCGGTGCGGTGCTGCGGCCGGGCGACGACCGGGCCCGTGGGGTGCGGGACGCGCTGCAGCTGATGAGTGAGAATCCGCGGCTGGACACCGCCGTGATTCAAACTGTCGGGAGCAAGGGCTGGGACGGCTTCGCGATGGCACTTGTGAAGTAGGCAGGCGTCGGTCAGCCGCAGACCGCTCCGATCGCGGCCGAGCCGACCAGTTTCCGGTACTTGGCCAGCACGCCGGTGGTGTAGCGCGGCGGGGGAGGGCTGAAGCCGTCGCGCCGCGACGCGAACTCGGCAGGATCGACGACCACGTCCAGCGTGGCGTTGGCGACGTCGAGGCGAATCCGGTCGCCGTCGCGCAGGAATGCGATCGGGCCGCCGTCGACCGCCTCGGGCGCGATGTGGCCAACGCACAGGCCGGTTGTCCCGCCCGAGAACCGCCCATCGGTGAGCAGCAGTACGTCCTTGCCCAGGCCCGCGCCCTTGATTGCGCCGGTGATCGCGAGCATTTCACGCATTCCGGGGCCGCCCTTTGGCCCCTCGTAGCGGATCACCACAGCGTCACCGGCCGTGATCGTGCCGTCCTCGAGCGCGTCGAGCGCTGCCCGCTCTCCGTCGAAAACCCTTGCGGTGCCTTCGAAGACGTCGGAATCAAAGCCGGCCGACTTCACCACCGCACCCTCGGGCGCCAACGAGCCGCCGAGAATCGTGATGCCGCCGGTCGGATGGATCGGATTGTCCAGCGCCCGCAACACCTTGCCGTCGGGATCCGGCGGGGCGATGTGCGCGAGGTTTTCGGCCATTGTCTGGCCCGTGACCGTCAGGCAATCGCCATGCAGCAGACCGGCATCCAGCAATGCCTTCATCATCACCGGTACGCCGCCGATGCGGTCGACGTCGAACATCACGTGCCGGCCGAACGGCTTCACGTCCGCCAAATGCGGCACCTTTGCGCCGAGGCGCGTAAAGTCCTCCAGCGACAGCTTGACGTTCGCCTCATGCGCGATCGCCAACAGGTGCAGCACCGCGTTCGTCGAGCCGCCGAACGCCATCACCACCGCGATCGCGTTCTCGAACGCCTCCTTGGTCAGGATGTCGCGTGCGGTGATGCCCCGGCGCAGTAACTCGACCACGGCCTGGCCGCTGCGGCGCGCGAATCCGTCGCGGCGGCGATCCGTGGCCGGTGGTGCCGCACTGCCGGGCAGCGACATACCCAGGGCCTCGGCGGCGCTGGCCATCGTGTTGGCGGTGTACATCCCGCCGCAGGCGCCCTCACCCGGACAGATTGCCCGCTCGATCGCGTCGACGTCCGCGCGCGGCATCAACCCCCGCGCGCACGCGCCGACCGCCTCGAACGCGTCGATGATCGTGACGTCGCGCTCGGTGCCGTCGGACAGCTTCGCCTTGCCCGGCAGAATCGAACCGGCATACAGGAACACGCTCGCCAGATCGAGTCGCGCGGCGGCCATCATCATGCCGGGCAGCGACTTGTCGCAGCCGGCCAACAGCACCGAACCGTCGAGCCGCTCGGCCTGCATCACCGTCTCAACGCTGTCGGCGATCACCTCGCGCGACACCAGCGAGAAGTGCATGCCCTCGTGACCCATGGAAATGCCGTCGGACACCGAGATCGTCCCGAACTCAAGGGGGTAGCCGCCGGCGGCGAACACGCCGTCCTTGACGGCCTTGGCGAGCCGGTCCAGCGATAGATTGCACGGCGTGATCTCGTTCCACGACGAGCCGACGCCGATCTGCGGCTTGTCGAAGTCCTCGTCCTCCATACCTACTGCTCGCAGCATGCCCCGCGCGGCGGCTTTTTCCAGGCCATCGGTGACGTCACGGCTGCGCGGTTTGATGTCGACCTCCGATGAGCCGCTCGGGCGAAGAGCATCGACCCCCGATGAGCCGCTCGGGCGAAGAGCATCGACCCCCGATGAGCCGCTTGGGCGAAGAGGATTGGCCATCGCTTCAGTATGCCTTTGCCGTCGCCCCAGGCAAAAAGGATTTGTATACCCCAGTAGGGTATCGGTACAGTGAGAGGCATGGCGTCCATCACCGTGCGTGCCGCCGCCGCTGTCGGCGCGCTGGTGATCGGCACGACATTGGCCGCCTGTGGCGGGTCGTCAACCGATGCACACGCCGGCCACACCACCACCACGGCGCAGGACTCCGAGGTAGCCAAGCACAACGCCGACGATGTCATGTTCTTGCAGAACATGATTCCGCATCACCAGCAGGCTGTTGACATGGGGACGATGGTGCCGAGTCACACGAATAACCCCGATCTGCTGACACTGGCCAGCGAGATCCAGCGCGATCAGCTGGGCGAAATCACCGCGTTTCAGGGCTACCTCACGCAGTGGGACCAGCCCACCCAAGCCGATCACATGGGACACGCAGACATGGGCATTTCGGGCATGGTCGATCCGAACACGATGAACCGGCTGCAGTCACTTCATGGCGCCGACTTCGACAAGTTGTGGATGCAGTCGATGATCGGCCATCACCAGGGCGCGCTTGCGATGGCCCAGCAGGAGATCACCCACGGTCAGAACCGGGACACGATCAGCATGGCCAGGCTGATCATCACCACCCAGCAGAGGGAAATCGATTACATGAAGCATCTGTTAGGACAGGCCAGGCAATGACCGACGCACGCGGGTACTCGTCGCGAAAAGACGACTACGCCAAACGGTTGCGCCGAATCGAAGGCCAAGTTCGCGGCATCGCCAGGATGATCGACGAAGATAAGTACTGCATAGACATCCTGACCCAGGTCAGCGCCGTCAACAACGCGTTGCAGTCGGTGGCGCTAGGGCTGCTCGACGAACACCTCGGCCATTGCGTCAGCAACGCCGTCGCCGCCGGCGGCGAGGACGCGTCCGCCAAGATCGCCGAGGCCTCGGCGGCCATCGCCCGCCTGGTCCGCTCCTGAGTCGGTGCGGGCTTTGACCAATGCGGGCTTTGACTACTGCTTGCTGAAGCCCGTCGGCCGCATCACGAAGATCACCCGGTCGGCCGCATCCGGCGGCGGTTGATCACCCCATGGCGCGTCGTAGCGCTTGGCCAGGTGTTGGTAAAAGGCGCCGGTCGGGTCCGGCTCGATGTCCTCGACCTCGCCGCGGACTTCCAGATATCGATACGGGTTCTCCGGGTCGGCGATCGACACCGCTACCCGAGGGTGCTGCTTGACGTTGCGGTACTTCTGCCGCTTGGTGGTGTGCGTAAACCGCAGCCGCTCGCCATCCCAGTCGAACCACATCGGGTTCACCTGAACCGTGCCGTCCGGCCGGGTCGTGGCCAGATGGGCATACAGTGGTCGTTCCAGCAAATCAGAGTAGCCGTCGGGAACCGCAACCATTTTTGCTCCTCTGGATCTCGTGGATCTCTTAGGGTTACCACCCTGGTTCCCCGCCAACTATTGCCGGGCGGTACGGCCGCTTAAACCCGGCCTTGAAACCGGGCGTGCGATCCGGCCGCTGAGCGGTTAGGTTTGGGCCTGCACGGCAGCGCATGAAAAACTGCGGTCTACCGCCGCGCCGGTGCATTGATTTCGGCGTTTCGTCCGGCACACTGCACTTCTGGAGCCTATGGACCACACCGCCTTCGATGACGGCACCCGGCAAGGCATTGCCGGCGGACCACGGACCCTTGTAAACGGTCGACCCGTCGGCGACCGCCCCGCCGACGACGTATCCCGCGCACGCACCTGGACCGCGCGCATCGCGATGCAGCTGACCGTGTTGGCCGCGGCCGCGTTCATCTACGTCACCGCGGAGATGGTCCCGGTCGGTGCGCTCCCGGCGATCGCGGCCGACCTGCACGTCAGCGAGGCGTTGGTCGGCACGCTGCTCGCGAGTTATGCATTGGTTGCCGCGGTGACGACGGTGCCCCTGGTGCGCTGGACGTCGCACTGGCCGCGGCGGGGCACGTTGCTGGTGACGCTGATGTGCCTGACGGCGTCGCAGTTGATCTCGGCATTGGCTCCCAACTTCGTGGTGCTCGCCGGCGGCCGGGTGCTGTGCGCTGTCACCCACGGGTTGATGTGGTCGGTCATCGCGCCGATCGGTGCGCGGCTGGTGCCGCCCACCCACGCCGGCCGCGCGACCACCGCCGTGTACGTCGGCACCAGTCTCGCACTGGTCGTCGGCAATCCGCTGACCGCGGCGATGAGCCAGCTGTGGGGTTGGCGGTTGGCGGTCGTCGTCGTCACGGTCGCCGCGGCTGTCATCACCCTGGCCGCATGGGTCGCGCTGCCGCAGATGGCGCTGTCCAAAGAGCACATCGAAAATGTCCGCACCCGCGAGCGGCATCACCGCAACGCCCGACTGGTGACGCTGTCAGCGCTCACCCTGATCGGCGTCACCGGCCACTTCGTCTCGTACACGTTCATCGTGGTCATCATCCGCGACGTGGTCGGCATCCACGGGCCGAAGCTTGCGTGGCTGCTGGCCGCTTACGGCGTCGCCGGCCTGATGTCGATGGCGGTGATGGCCCGGCCCCTGGACCGGCACCCCAAGGCCGCGATCGTGGGCTGTCTGACCACGCTCGCGCTCGCATTCTTGGCGCTGACGTCGTTGGCACTCGCCGACGAGCCGGGCCACGTGACGATCATCGTCGGGATTTCCGCAATCGTGGTCTGGGGCGCGGCGTCGACCGCGATGCCGCCGATGCTGCAATCCATGGCGATGCGTAGCGCGCCGAACGACCCCGACGGCGCATCCGGTCTTTATGTCGCCGCGTTCCAAGTCGGCATCATGGCGGGCGCCTTGTCGGGTGGTGTGATCTACGAGCAGGGCGGCGTTTCGGTGATGATCGCGGGCTCAACCGTCCTGGTCGCGGCGGCATTGGTCGGGGTGCTGGTCAGCCGCGGACTGTTCCGCCTGCCTGCCGCCGTCGTGCGCCAGGCGTGATTCGATGATTAATTGTCAATGAGAGCTAGCCAAAGGCGTCTCCCCATTTCGACTCATGCGTCACACTGGAACCACAAGGGAGGTCTGACGTGGGCATCGATATCCGCAACGCGGCTCGCGCAGCGACGGTGAGCGCGCTCGGCGCGGCCGCGGGCCTGGTGATCACGGCGCCGTCGGCACTGGCTGACCCGGTTCAACCCGTAGGGCCCCCACCGCCGCCGGCGGCGCAGGACGCGGCCCCGGAGGCGCTCGCGGCCGACTCCGCGACACCGCCGAACGGCGTGCCCCATCTATCGAGTCCGCAGAATCTGCCTCCCGGCACTACCGAGGATCGCCCCCCGCAGAGCCGCGGCCTGACCTACCTGCGGGAGCTGTGGCAGGCGGTGCAGACCCAGAACATCAGCGGCAAGGATGCCCTGCTGCTGCTCACCCAGCGCCCGCTGGACCCGAACTCGGCGCCGCCGCCGGGACTGTCCGCCGGTCCCCAGGCGCAGGGCCCCGCGCAGCCGCCGCCACCGACGCCATAATCCGTCAATCTCCGGATTCGCTCGCATTTCGACCGCTGGGTTTGTAACAAAACCGCTGCTCAGACGGATGCAATGAATAGTTGCCGGTCGGGTGGTGAAGGGGCGTGTGGTCATGGGCACCCAGCCGCCTATGCAAAACTAGGGTCATTGGAGGTCTGGAGGTGGGGATGTTTAGGCGAACCGGAGGCGCATTGCACTGGGCCCCGTCGCAGTGGCCGAGGCGCGCATTGACCGCCTGGTTCGGGGTGCTCGTGGCCTTGGTTGTGGCGTCGCCCACGGCACTGGCACAGCCCGATCCCGGCGCTCCGCCGGTTGAGCCGGTGGTGCCGCCGCCGGCGCCGGTTGACCAGCTGGCGGCCCCGCCGCCGGTTGACCCGCTCGCATCGCCTGCTGACCCGGCGGCCGCGCAGCCGATGCCGATTCCGGAGGGCACCCCCGCGGGCCAGAACCCGACCCCGTTCACCGGCACGCCGCCGTTCCGGCCGCCGACCTTCAATCCGGTCAACGGCTCAGTGGTCGGGGTGGGCAAGCCGATCATGATCAACTTCGCGGTGCCGATCTCCGACAAACCGATGGCCGAGCAGGCGGTACACATCTCGTCGAGCCCCGCGGTGCCCGGCAAGTTCTACTGGACGAGCGACACCCAACTGCGGTGGCGCCCGTTGGACTTCTGGCCGGCCAAAACCACGGTGAACATCGACGCGGCCGGCACCAAGTCGAGCTTCCGGACCGGCGACCAGCTGATCGCCACCGCCGACAACGCCACCCACCAGCTGACGGTCGCTCGAAACGGCAAGGTGGAGAAGACCATCCCGATGTCGATGGGCATGGCGGGTCACGACACCCCCAATGGCAAGTACTACGTGCTCGAGAAGTTCCCCGACATCCTGATGGACTCCGCGACCTACGGGGTGCCGAACACCTCGCCGCAGGGCTACAAGGTGCATGTCCAGCTGGCCGTCCGGTTCGACAACAGCGGCAACTTCGTGCACAGCGCGCCGTGGTCGGTGGCCGATCAGGGTAAGCGAAACGTCAGCCACGGCTGCATCAACATCAGTCCCGACAACGCGAAGTGGTTCTACGACAACTTCGGTAGCGGCGACCCCATCGTCGTGGTCAATTCGGTCGGCACCTACAACAAGCCCGACGGCGCCTCGGACTGGCAGGTTTAGTTCCAGATCCTGACCCGCTGCGCCGGGTTCAGATACAACGCGTCGGATTCGGCGACGTCGAACGCGTCATAGAACGCGTCCATGTTGCGCACGACGCCGTTGCAGCGGAATTCCGGCGGCGAGTGCGGATCCACCGCGAGCCGGCGGATCGCCTCGGCCCGCCGTGACTTGGTCCGCCATATCTGCGCCCAGCCGTAGAACACCCGCTGCTCGCCGGTCAGCCCGTCGATCACCGGCGCCGGCTTACCATTGCGCGACAGCTTGTAGGCCAGCAGCGCGATCGACAGCCCGCCGAGGTCGCCGATGTTCTCGCCGACGGTGAATGCGCCATTGACGTGCGAGTCGTGGTGTCCCTTTAAATCCCTCGGCACGTAATCGTCGTACTGCTCGATCAATGCCTTTGTCCGGGCGCCGAATTCGGCACGGTCCTGATCGGTCCACCAGTCCACCAGATTGCCGTCGCCGTCGAACTTGGCGCCCTGGTCGTCGAAGCCATGCCCGATCTCGTGTCCGATCACCGCGCCGATGCCGCCATAGTTCGCGGCGTCGTCGGCTTCCGGGTCGAAGAACGGCGGCTGCAGAATCGCGGCGGGGAACACGATCTCGTTCATGCCGGGGTTGTAGTACGCGTTCACCGTCTGCGGTGTCATGAACCATTCGTCTCGGTCCACCGGGCCGCCCAGCTTGGCCAGCTCACGGTCATGGTTGACCGCGTAGCCGCGGCGGAAGTTGCCGTACAGGTCGTCGCGTTCGATGCGCAGCCTCGAATAATCGCGCCACTTCTTCGGGTAGCCGATCTTGGGCGTGAACTTGTCCAGCTTGGCCAGCGCCCGCCGCCGCGTCTCGGGCGTCATCCAGTCCAGCTCGCTGATGCTGGCGCGGTACGCCTCCCGCAGGTTTGCCACCAGCTCGTCCATCCGCGCCTTGGCCTCGGGGGGGAAGTAGCGCTCGACATACAGCTTGCCCAGCGCGTCGCCGATCAGGCCTTCCACCAACCCGACGCCACGCTTCCACCGGTCGCGGATCTGCTGGGTGCCCGACAGCCTGCGGCCGTAAAACGCGAAGTCCTCGGCCACCAAGTCGTCGGTGAGCATGAAGGCGCGGGCATGGATCAACCGCCAGCGCAGCCACCGCTTCCAGTCCTCCAGGTCTTCGCTCGACCACGCCCCCGCGAACGCCGTCAGGTAATCAGGCTGGCGCACGACCACTTCGGCGGCCGCCTCCGGCGAAGTGCCCAACGCGCTCACCCATCCAGACCAGTCGAACCCCGGCGCCTCGGCCGGCAGGTCGGCGAACCGGCGCAGGTTGTAGGTCAGGTCGGCGTCGCGGCGCTTGACCACATCCCAGTGCGCGGCCGCGAGCTTGGTCTCCAGCGCCACCACCCGCTCGCCCGTCTCGATGTGGTCGTCGGGGGTGCCGCCGTATACCAGCGCAAACATCGCGGCGATGTGCCGCGGATACGCGGCGAGGATCTCCGCGTGCTGCTCGTCGCGGTAATACGACTCGTCGGGCAGCCCAAGGCCGGACTGGTTCAGGTGCACCAGGTAGCGCGTCGAGTCCTTCGCATCGGTGTCGACGAAGGCGCGCGTGCCGCCGCCGACGCCGCTGCGCTGCAGCCTGCCCATCACGGCGGCCAGGGCGGTGGGGTCGGCGGCCGCGTCGACGGTGGCGAGTTCGTCGAGCAGCGGGTGCAGCCCGATCCGGGCCACCGTGTCTTCGTCCATGAAGCTGGCGTACAAGTCGCCGATGCGCTGCTGGTCGGTGTCGCTCGGCGCGCCGGCGTCGGCCGCCTCGGTGATCAGATCGCGGACCTGCTCCTCGGCGCGGTCGTACAACGCCCGGAACGCGCCGTCGTACGCGCGGTCGGCGGGGATCTGATGTTCCGCAAGCCAGCGGCCGTTGACGGTGCCGAACAGGTCGTCTTGCGGCCGGGTTTGGTCGTCGACGTAGGACAGGTCGATGCCGGAACGAGGTATTGAAGCCGTCACCAGGCCATCCTGCCACGGTGTCCAAGCCCGACACGGACTCAGCCAGGAAGGGTAGCCTCACAGCCGTGCCAGACGAGCCCATTGAGGCTGACAGCGGCGATGACCAGGAGCGCGCCGCCGCACCGGCCGACCGCGAAGCCGCACCGCCCGACAGCGAAGCCGCACCGCCCGACAGCGAAGCCGCACCCCCCGACCACGCCGCCGGCCCGATGATCTCCGCCTACGGTGTCGCATCGGCGGTGCTTGGCCTGGTCTGCGTCGGGGCGGTCGTGCTGTCCTATCTGATTTGGTCAGCCCATCACCAACGAGTCGAGAACGCCAATTACGAGTTGCGGACCGCGCAGGCCGCCGTCGACTGGACCGGTGTGCTGATCAACATGAACAAGGACAACGTGGACAGCAGCCTGAACAGGCTGCACGACGGCACGGTCGGCGAGCTGAACAACGACTTCGACGCGGTGATAAAGCCGTACCGCGAGGTGGTGCTGGCGCTGCAGGCGCGCAGCAGCGGCCAGATCAATTCGGTGTCGATCGAGTCGTTGCACCACAACCTCGACGCCCAGCCCGGCGCCCCACCGCCCAAGCCGGAGCAGGCGCCGCCCGAGTTCGCATCCCGCACCGACACCGTGCTGATCGTGGCCACGTCGGTCAGCGAGAACGCGGGCAGCCAAGGCAAACCACAAACCGTGCGCTGGAACCTGCGCCTCGGTGTCTCCGACGTCGACGGCAAGCTGTTGATCTCCCGGCTGGAGCCGATCCGGTGAGAAACATCCTCCGGGTGGTGGCCTTCGACATCATCGCGCCGCTGGCCGCGATCGGCGCCCTGTTGATGATCGGTCTCATCCTCGACTGGCCGCTGTGGTGGGTCGCGGTGTGCGCGGTGCTTTGCCTGCTGATCGTGCAGGGCATGATCGTGAATTTTTTCCTGGCTCGCCGTGATTCGGTGACGGTCGGCACCGACGACGATGGTCCGGGTCTGCGGCTGGCGGTGGTGGGGCTGACGACGGCGGCGTTGGTCGCCGCGGTGCTGGTGGGCTACACCCGCTGGACGGTGCCCGATCGGAAACGCGGCGAGGACATGGACGAGGTGGTTCGGCTGGCCAGCAGCGTGGCGGAGGCCACCGCGACCTTCTCGCCGCAAGACCCGACCTCGAGCATCGATCGGGCGGCCGCGCTGATGGGACCCGACCAGGCCGCGGCGTACAAGAACGCCTTCGCCAAGACCGCTGCCGAGTTGGCCGCCAAGAACATCTCGTCCCAGGCCCAAACCGTTTCCGCCGGCGTCGAGGCGCTCAGCCCGCAGGCGGCCAGCGTGGCGGTGATCATGCGCGGCACGCAGAGCCGGAGCGGGGCGCCACCGGAGCGGGCGGTGTTGTCGTTGCGGGTGACGCTGTCGAAGAACGACGAGGGGGACTGGAAGGTGTTCGACGTGTCGCCGATCAACCCGTCACCGCAGCCGGTGCCGCCGAGCTAGCCGTCGAGCAAGCCCGCGTGCTCTACCTTCAGGCAGCGGTCCATCACGACATGTAGCCCCGCCGCGTGGGCGTCGCGCGCGACCTGCTCGTGCCACAAACCCAGTTGCAGCCAAAGCGTTTTCGCCCCGACCGCGATCGCCTCGGCCCCGACCGACGGCAGCTGATCGTGGCGACGGAACACGTCTACCATGTCGGGCACCACCGGCAGGTCGGCCAGCCTCGGGTAGACGGGCCGGCCGTCCAGTTCGGCGATCGTCGGGTTGACCAGATAAAGCTCGTAGCCGCTGCGCGACACCAGGTAGCGGTATACCTCGTTGCTGGGTCGCATCGGGTCCGGCGACACCCCGACGATCGCCACGGTGCGGGTGCCGTGCAGGATGTCGCGCAGCTCGGCGTCGTCGGGCTCGGTCCACGGTTGGTCGGGCATACCTCCATCCTAAGTTGCATTACTAGATGAAGTTGGCCAAGGTCTTCTACCCTGGAGTGGTGCGGCGCGCATCGTTTCGTCAGCTGAACTGCTCGGTGGCCCAGACCCTCGAGGTAGTGGGCGACTGGTGGTCGTTGCTGATCGTGCGCGACGTGTTTTTCGGGGTGACCCGGTTCGACGACATCCAGCGCCGGCTGGGCATCGCCCGAAACACCCTCACCGACCGGCTCGACTGGTTGTGCCAACACGGTGTGCTGGCCCGTGTGCCCTACGGCGAATCGGGCAGCCGGTTCGAATATCGGCTCACCGAAAAAGGGCGCGACCTGCAGCCGGTGCTGATGGCGATGGTGGCGTGGGGCGACAAGTGGGGCGCGACCGCAGATGGTCCGCCGCTGGTGCCGACCGACCCGAGCGGCGACCCCGTGGAATTGCGGATGGTCAACGCCAAAACCGGGCGCCGCGTCCAGCCCGAAAAGGTGCGGATGCTGCCGACGCCCGCGGCGACCGACCCGAACACGGTGCCGCCGAACCGCGAGATCTACAGGCCGGCTTCGCGCCGGTAGTCCTCCAGCCGCTCGGCGACCTCACGCGGCCGGCTCAGCGCGACCAAATGTCCGCCCGGCATCGTGTCGATGTCCAATCCCAACCGCTCCCGCACCACGCGGCGCTGAAACTCCACCGGGAACATGCGGTCGTCGGTGGCCTGCAGGAACCGCGTTGGCACCGACGGCCAACCCGACAAGGGCCACGGTTCATCGAACGGGGTGTCCGACTGGCGGGGCTCTGGCGCGCTGAACACAACGCTTTTGACGTCGGCGGGCACGTCATGGAAGAAGTCCTCGATGAAGTCGAACTTGGTGCGGTTCAAGCCGATTCGCGTCATATACTCGGCCGACGCCCGTTGTTGGCCGGTGTTGTGCCACCACTGCCCTCCGGATTCGCCGGGAGCCGGCACCATCGCGTTAAGCAGCACGATCAAGTCGGTGCGCCGTCGATCGGCAACCAGGGGCGCGGTGAACCCGCCCATCGACTGTGCGACCAGGATCAGCGGTCCGGTCACGTCGGCGGCCGCCTCGCAGACGCGGTCGCGGTAGGCCGCCAGACCAGCGGAATCGTCGTCGGCCGGCAGGTCCACCGGGATCACGTCGCAGCCGGCCGCACGCAGATGCGGCACGACCCATTGCCAGTAGTCCGCGTTGCCCCCGGCGCCGGGTATCAGGACGTAGCTTGCCTCCGACACCTGTTCGGATCCCCCGTCGCTTCGCGCCTGCCCGCCGGTCACTCGGGCCGCGTCGCGCGCTGCGCCCTGATCTTCGCGAACCGATCGGACAGCCGGCGCATCCGCACCATTAGCGACGCCGACGGGCTGACCTCGCCATGGAGATATCCCGCCAAATCTTGGCTTGACACGCCGATGCGTGAGGCGAATTCGTGATCCCCGAGCCCGGACCGGTCAAGCAGCGCCCGCACGTGGTGTGCCACCTCGGCCCGTTCGTTGGCCTCCAGGTGGGATCGGCTGCGGGCCAGCACCTCGGTCAGCGCCTTCGTGATCCCGTCCGACGACGCGCTCTCCATGACTTCCTCGACCTGACGCGCGGTTCGTCCGTACGGGTCGCGTTTGAGCGCGACGACGATGCGTTGCCAGACCGCCAGATCGCCGCTTTCCACCGCGGCGCGAATCGCAGCCGTCGGCCAAAACTCCACCGGCTTGTTGTCATAGGCCAACCAGCCCTGACGGCGCGCAGGCGGGGTCCGCGGGGGCACGCCCGTCATGCGGGTGTCGCCGCGCCGGTCCGCAGCCAACGTCACCTCGCCCCCTCCAGCATCGCCACGGCCACCGACAGGCACCGCCGCTTGACCTCTGACCAGTCGATATCCGGGTCGAGCGCCGTGGACGGATCGTCGTCATCGTCCTGCGGCCGCGGGTCGGCCAAGCGGCGGACGAGTTGCGTGGCCACCCATTGCTTCCTGGGCTGTTGACCACAGTAATACTTGTCCATGCCGGCCAGCACCACCGCGGCCGTCTGGGTGTCCATCGCATCAACCATTTCGGCAAATTCGGCGTAGTCGCGGCTGCTGTTGCGGCACATCAGCAGGTAGCCCTTCATCCGCAGCGTTTCCGCACCGGTCGGAATCTGCAACCGGTCGCCGGTCGGCAACTGAACGTTGGTGGTCTCCACCGGGCTGTGCCGCTCGACGACACCCGCCACGTTGCGCGCGTCCGTTTGCAGTGCGTCGAGCGCCACCGACAATCGGCCCCGCCACAGCGTGATCGGGTGCACGGGGCGGCCCGCCCACGGCAGCTGCTTGCGACCGCTGCCGTTGCGCAGCGTGCGCCCGTGGCCGTTGCCGTACCCGTTGCCGTACCCGTAGCCGTTGCCGTTGGCGGCGGCGCGCGGCCGCGCGCCGTTGACCGGTGCAGCGTCGGGCTCTGCAATCGGGCCGCAACCGCTGAACGCGAGCGGGTCGGCGACGGTAATCGCATCCGGCGCAAGGTTTTTGAACTTGGCGGCGGACTTCACCACCATCCGCACATCCGAGCCGGGGGCCACCAGGCTGGAGATGTCGTCGGGAATGATGACCAGATCACCGATATCGGCCTTGGGCAGCGGCTTCTCGAAGTCCACCGATGGCAGCAGCCAATCCAGCCACCGCGGCAGCCACCAGTTCCATTGGTCGAACATCGCCATCAACGCGGGCACCAGCACCAGCCGCACCACCGTGGCGTCCACCGCGATCGCGACCGCGCACGCGACGCCGAGCTCGGCCACCAGCGGCATTCCCGCGAATGCGAAACCGATGTAGACCGCGATCATGATCAGCGCGGCGCTGGTGATTGTGCGCGCGCTGGTGGACACGCCCCAGGCCACCGCGTCGCGGGTGTTGTTGGTTTGCAGGAACCGTTCCCGGATACGGGTCAGCAGGAAGATCTCGTAGTCCATCGACAGGCCGAATGTGACGGCCAGCACCATCGGCGGGATGCTGCTGTCGAGTGACGAGATTGGTTGGAAGCCAAGGTCTTTCAGCCAACCCCACTGGAAGACCGCGACCACGCTGCCGTACGCCGCCGCCACCGACAGCATGGTCATCAACACGCCCTTGAAGGCGAGAAACACCGAGCGGATAGAGATCAGCAGCATCACGAACGCGATGACCGAGACGAACACCAGCACCGTGATCTGCGTGGCGGCCACCCGGTCGTCGAAGTCCTTGATCAACGCGGTCGGGCCGCCGACGTCGATCAGCGCCGGATCCGCGCCCGGGGCGCGGGGCAGATGATCGCGCATCCAGTCGATGGTGTGGCGCGCCGCCATGTCCTCCGGATCCACCGAAAGAATCGCCGAAACCAATGCGCTGTCGTTGTTGTCGGCAAACACCGGCGGCTGCACTGCCACGATGTTGGGCGCGCGCTGCATCTCCTGCTGGATCGCCGCCAGCGCCTGCGCATGCACCGGGCTGGACGCAATCCCGTCCGGGAACGTCACCAGCACCCGGACCGGCCCCAGCGCGCCGGGACCGAGCGCCTCGGCCGCCGCGTTCACGCCGCCGCGGATCTCATGGGTCGGCGGGAACTGCCGCTGCATGCTGTTGGACAGCGACATCGCAAACGCCGGCGCGGCCAGCGCCAGCAGCAGCACCGACGCGCCCAGCGCCGCGATCCATGGCCGGTGCATCACCTGCGTCACCCATCTCGACCAGAACCGCGACTGGGTGGCTTCCGGACTGCGGGACCAGTGCAGCAATACTGACCGCCGGGCGGCCGCGCGACCGAACGTCGCCAGCACCGCCGGAGTCAACGTGGTCGACGTCAGCACCGCGACCGCGACGGCCAGGATCGCCCCGGTGGCCATCGACGTCAGCACCGGCGTGTTGATCAGGTAGATGCCGGTCACCGACGCGATCACCGTCAGTCCCGACAACACCACCGCCAAACCCGAGGTGGCCATCGCGGCATCGGCGGCCTGCTTGTCGTCGCGACCCGCCCGCAGTTCCTCCCGGAACCGCATCAATATGAATAGTGAGTAATCGACCGCCAGCGCGATGCCGAACATCGAGACCGTCGATGTGACGAACACCGACATTGTCGAGAACATCGCGAGCAGATAGACCAGTGCCATCGTCACGACGACGGTGCAGATGCCGAAGATCAACGGCATCGACGCCGCGGCCAGCGAGCCGAACACCGCGAGCAAGACGATCAGGATGATCGGTAGGTTCCACTTCTCGGCCTCGGCGATGTCGTGCTTGGTGGCGGTCTGTGCGGCCGCACCGAGCGCGCCCTGGCCGATGACGTACAGCCGGACCTTGCCGTCGGCGGTCTGGCCGGGCTGGTCGCCGTTGATGCCGATGTTTTGGCGCAGGTGCTTGGCGACGTCCACCGCGCCGGTGTTGTTGAAGTCAAGCTTGAGTGCGACCACATAGGGTCGATCGGGCTGCGGCGGCGGCTGCTGGGGGTTCGGCACGACGCTGACGCTGGGCACTTCCTTGGCCTTGTTTTCCAGCAGCGCGACGGCCGTGCTCATGTCCTCGTACGTGGCGTCGGCTCGTGGGGCGGCGACCAGCGCCAGCGGCGATGCGCCCTGATCGGTGTAGTGGTCCTGGATCTGGTACTGCACATTGAGCGACTGGGATCCGGCGACCTCGAAACCACCGCCGGTGAGGTGGTTCGACCCGTTTAGTGTGAGCAGGGCGGCGGGTATCAGAACGAGCAGCCATGCCGTGAAAACTGCCCAGCGGTATCTCCGCAGGGTGCTGCTCAGCCGCATCATGAACTGCTGAATAGCAACTCCCCACTTTCTCCCCGGCGATGCGTGGTCGTGAGCTTATACCAGCATGCGGCACGGTTGCACGCGTTGACCAGCGCCGTTGATGTGTGGCCGAAGTGATTGCATTGTGTGATCAGTTCGTTGGATTCGCCACCCCACGGCAACTAGTGGCACCATAGGCAGCGGCCATTTTCCCAATGGGACCGATCTGCCGCTCATCACACCGTTTGCGTGCGTGGCGGCAGCGAAGCGACCGGACACAGTTCGGTGGCCGACCGCGAACCGTTAGGAGTACCGGATGACGATGCCCCGCTCGATGTCGCGTGCCGCGTTGCGCCGAAGCCTGTACTGGGTTCTCGGAACCGGCATGCTCGGCGGGGTGGCCGCGGTGGTGTTGACCCTGCCGTCGGCGACCGCCGCATCGGATCCCTGCGCGGCGAGCGAGATCGCGCGCACTATCGGATCGGTGTCGACGAGTACGGGCGGTTATTTGGATGCCCATCCGGCTACCAACGCCGCGCTCACCGGCGCGTCGCAGCAGCAGCCGGCGCAGGCGCTGGCGACGTTGAAGAGCTACTTCGATGCCAACCCCCAGGCCGGCAAGGATTTGGGGTCGCTGCAGCAGCCGCTGCAGAACCTGGCCGGCCAGTGCAAGCTTCCGATCTCGATTCCGCAAGCGCTGCAGTTGATCCAAGGCGGCCAGCTGCCCGGCGGCTTGACGCTGCCGGGTGGCACGACGCCCGGTGGCACCACGGCGGGCGGCACCACGCCGTCGCAGCTGGGCGCCACCACTCCGGGCGCGGGCACTGCCCCGACCGGACCGCCGCCGGGCCCGGCGACCACGTCGAACACCGTCACAGCCGCGACCGGCGGCACCCGTTAGGCTTTTCCTCACGGGAAGGAGCGAAATCGATGTTGTTATCCGGCCGTATCGCGCGTCGCGCGGTAGCAGGTGCGATCGGTGCCGGCGCAATCGCCGGTGCGACGCTGTTCGGTGCCGCCACGGCCGCGGCCGATCCACCCAACTGCACGGCGGCCGACCTGGCGGGGGTTTCCTCCGGTGTCTCGGCGGAGACGTCGGCCTACCTGTTGTCGCACCCCGACGTCAACGCGTTCTTCACCGGGCTCAAGGGGCAGCCGAAGACCGCGATCCGCAACGACGTCCAGACTTACCTGGACCAGAACCCTCAGGTTAAGGCGGACCTTCAAGGAATTCGGCAGCCGCTGGTCGACCTGAAGAATCGTTGCGGCGGCCCTCAAGCCGCGCCAGCCGCCCCCCAATAATGAGTTAGTGCGGGACGGGCAGGGTTTGCCTGTGCAGGAAGGCTCAGGCCCGATGGTGCTGATGGTCGACGACGATCCCGATGTCCGGACCTCGGTCGCAAGGGGCCTGCGGCACTGGGGTTTTGACGTTCGGGTCGCGGCGACCGGTAAGGAAGCGCTGCGGCTGCTGTCCAGCGAAACCCATGACGCGCTGGTGCTGGACGTGCAGATGCCCGAACTCGACGGCGTCGCCGTGGTAACGGCGCTTCGCGCGCTGGGCAACGAAATCCCGATCTGCGTGTTGTCGGCGCGCGACACGGTCAACGACCGGATCGCCGGTCTCGAGGCCGGGGCCGACGACTATCTGACCAAGCCGTTCGATCTCGGCGAGCTCGTCGCGCGGCTGCACGCGCTGCTGCGCCGCTCATCGCATTCGGACGAGCATTCCGACGCGATGACGGTCGGCCCGCTGACCATCGACACCGCGCGCCGGCTGGTGTTCGTCGCCGGCGAGCGGGTCGAGCTCACCAAGCGCGAGTTCGACCTGTTGGCGGTGCTGGCCGAGAACGCCGGCGTGGTGTTGTCCCGGCAGCGTCTGCTCGAGCTGGTGTGGGGCTACGACTTCGACGTCGACACCAACGTTGCCGACGTGTTCATCAGCTACCTGCGGCGAAAGCTCGAACGCGAAGGAGTGCCGCGGGTCATCCACACCGTTCGCGGGATCGGGTACGTGCTCCGGGCCGAGCCGTGAGGCGAGGACCGCATCGACACCGAGCCGAGCCGTGAAACGCTGGCTGCGCCGATCCGCGTCGCTGCGCACCCGGGTGGCGATCGCGGCCGCGCTGGCCGCCGCCGCCGTCGTCGCGCTGTTCGCGCTCGTCACCTCGGTGCTGCTGGTCAATAACGACGCCGCCCAGCTTGATCGACGGCTCGACTCGATCATCGACACCAGCATCAACACCGACCAGACACCCGGCCCGTCGCGCGCCATCCTGACCACAATCCGCTCGCGCAGCACCGGCCAGGTCGTGTATCAGCGCGGTCTGCAGCTGCCGCCGCTGCCGGTGGGCACGTCGACGGCCGTCGTCAACGGGGTGACCTACCGGGTGCGCACCGTCGAGGTGCAAAAGATGCAAAGGGAAGGCGACGTGCTGGTGTCGATCGGGATCCGGATCGACAGCATCCTGCTGGACCGCGCGCGGATTCCGCTGTACCTGTTGATCGGCGGCGGCGCGGTGCTGGTCGCCGCCGGGCTCGGGTGGCTGTTCGCCGGTCCCGCGGTGCGTCCGCTGCGGCGGCTGACCGAACAGACCCGCAAGCTCGGCCAGGGCAACGACGAGCTGCCGGCGGTGCGCGGGGTGCGTGAGGCCGAGGACCTGCACGACGCGATGGCGGGCATGCTGCAGCGGCTGGCCGCCGCGCAGGCGACGACGACGAACTCGCTGCAGGCCGCGCAGGACTTCGCCGCCAATGCCGCGCACGAGTTGCGCACGCCGCTCACCGCGATGCGCGCGGACCTGGACACGCTGCGGATCCACAACCTGCCCGCCGAGGAACGCGAGGAGGTGGTGGCCGACCTGTCGCGCGCACAGCGACGCGTCGAGACCATCATCACCGCGCTCGGCCAGCTGGCGTCGGGGCAGCTGGCGCAGGCCGAGGACCGCGAGGCTGTCGACGTCGCCGACCTTCTGGAGCGGGTCGCGCGGGAGCACATGCGCCAGTCGACCGGGGTGCGGATCGACGTCAAGGCCGACGACGCCGGCACGATCTGGGGCTGGCCGGGCGGGTTGCGGCTGGCCGTCGACAACCTCGTGCGTAACGCGATCACCCACGGTGGGGCGACGCGGGTGGTGCTCGCCGCGTATCGCGTCGAGGACCGGATGGAGATCGTCGTCGACGACAACGGCCGCGGGCTGCCCGCCGAGGAACACCAAAATGTATTGGGGCGCTTCGCCCGTGGCAGCACCGCCGCGGCCGGCGGGTCCGGTCTGGGGCTGGCGCTGGTGGCCCAGCAGGCGGCGCTGCACGAGGGCAGCATCCGGCTGTCCGACGGCCCGCTCGGCGGCCTGCGCGCGACGCTGACGGTTTCGACGCGCATGCCGTAGCGGCCGTCAGAGCCGGCGGAGCGAACGGCCCAGGACCAACGCGACGACCCGCCAGCCCACCAGCAGAACCGCGGTGACCACCGACGCGACGATCACGAAGCTCGCAACCACGCCCTGTGAGCTGGCCTTGCGCAGCAACATGCCGACCACGACCGTGCACATCCACACCGCGAGCCCGGTCGGCGCCAGTGACATCGGTCGTCGCCATCCGCGGGACACCAGCCAGCCGACCGCCGCACCGGCCAGAAACGGCCACGCCGTCTCGGCGATGCCGGCGGCCGTCAATCCCTCGTCGTGGCTGCGCCGCCCGACCGCACAGAACACCAGCACACACCCGGCGTCGACCACCAGCGCCAGCCCGGCCCGCGTGCCCGTCACGAATCTTCGCACTCGGGTTTGGGCTCGGCGTCGATGCCGCCGCGTTCGGCGGCGTCCGGGTCGATCTGGCTCTCGGTGCGGAACAGGAAGAAGAACAACACCCAGCCGATCGCGGCGATGAACAGCCAGCTGATCAGCCGGTAGATCAACATCGCCGAGATCGCTTCGGGCAACGTCATGCCGCTTGTGACCAGGCCGGGCACCAGCACCGCCTCCACTACCAGCAGGCCGCCGGGCATCAGCGGGATCGAGCCGACCGCGCGCGCGGCGGCGTAGGCCACGGTCAGGCCGGCCAGCGACGGATGGCCACCCGCGGCCCAGGCCGCGAACAGCAGGCATGCCACGTCGGCGATCCAGTTGAACAGCGACCAGCTGAATGCGATCGCGAGTTCCCGACGACTCAGGCTCACCGACTCCAGCTGCTCGAGCGTCTGGCGCCACTTGTCCAACGCCGTGTCGGGGGGCTTGCCGCGAAGCGAGTTGAACCACGACAAGACGCGTGCCCCGATGCCGTCGATCAGCTCGGGCCGGGATGCGACGGCCTGGCCCAGCAGGATCAATGCGACGAACCCGCCCAGGGTGAAGATCAACGAGAACGGGTTGTTCTTGGCGCCCAGCAGGAAAGCGCCGCCCAATCCGAGCAACGCCAGACCCACCACTTGCAACGCCCCGGCCATCACCAGCTGCCACGACGCGACGACCGGTGACGCACCCCAGATGCGCTGCTGCCGGTAGACGAACGTCGCCGACAACACCGGGCCGCCGGGCAGCGTGGTGCTCAACGCGTTGCCGGCGTAAAACGCTGTCTCCGAACGCCATTGCTTGACCTTGACCCCGGCCGAACGCAGCAGCGTGCGCTGAATCTGGGCGAAGCTGTGCATCGACACCAGCGCGGCGCCGACCGCGGCGAGCACCCACCACCATTTTGCGGAAATCACGCTGTGCAATGCCCGGGCAAGTTGGTCCCATACCAGCGCCAGTTCGATGGCCAGCACCACGGCAGCGACGCCGAGAAGCACCCACCGCAGCCACCAATACTTGCCTCGGGACTGCCCCTCGCCGCGCGTGGCGTCGCTGGCCGGGGCGTCTTGGGTCACGTGGTTCAGGGTAGCCGCGCAGGTGCCGGCCTTATTGCCCGGCGCACGGGCGGGTCGAAGGGTTTTGCGCTGTCGAACTTTCCAACGCGTTTCGGCAACTGGCGCGGCGGTTACGCTTACGCGCATGCCAGCCCCCGAGGACAACGCAGTTCCGCGCGTTATTCGCGAGGCCACCGCATGGACGTGGCGGTTGCTGATTCTGTTCGCCGCGGTGGTCACCGTGTTGTCGGTGATCAAGCGCCTCGAGGTGATCTTCGTGCCGGTGGCTCTGGCGTTGATTCTGGCCGCGTTGCTGTTGCCCGGGGTCGACTGGTTGGACTTACACCGTGTGCCTCGCGGCTGGGCGGTGTTGCTGCTGCTGTTTGTCGGCTTCGCGGTGATCGGCGGAATCCTCACCTTTGTGGTCAGCCAGTTCATCGACGGGCTCCCGGCGCTGGTTGACCAAGTCAGCAGCAGCATCAATACGACGCGCGACTGGTTGACTCACGGACCGGCTCATCTGACCAAGGACCAGATTGACCAGGCGTCCAAGTCGGCGGTAGACGCGCTGCGCAACAACCAGAACCGCATCACCAGCGGCGCGCTGTCGACCACCAAGGCGATCACCGAGATCCTCACCGGCGCATTCGTCGTGCTGTTCACCTTGATCTTCTTCCTCTACGGCGGCCGCAACATCTATCGCTTTGTGACGCAGATCTTCCCGATCTCGGTGCGCGAGAAGGTGCGCGAAGCGGGCCGGGCCGGTTTCGGCGCGCTGATCGGCTACGTGCGGGCGACGTTCCTGGTGGCTCTGGTCGACGCGACCGGCATCGGCACCGGTCTGGCAATCATGAACGTGCCGCTGGCGCTTCCGCTCGCCTCGCTGGTGTTCCTCGGTGCGTTCATCCCGTTGGTCGGCGCGGTGGTATCGGGCTTTTTGGCGGTGATCGTCGCGCTGATCGCCAAGGGCTGGATCTACGCGCTGATCACCTTGGGTGTGGTGATTGGTGTGCAACAGCTGGAGGCCCACGTGCTGCAGCCGTTGGTCATGGGACGCGCGGTGTCGATCCACCCGCTCGCGGTGATCCTCGGCATCTCGACCGGTGGCGTGCTGGCGGGGATAGTCGGCGCGCTGTTGGCCGTGCCGACCATCGCGTTCGCGGACCGCGCGGTGCGGGTCCTGCTCGAGCGCGGCGAGGAGGTCGGCGAACCCGGCGAAGCACCCGATGAGGGCGAGCCGGTCGCGATCACCGCCGAGGCCGACAGGCTCGAACCCGGATAGCCGCCCCCGCCGGCTCTATCCCCGTCAGAACCGGCCCTCGCGGCGCAGCAGATCTTGCGCGCTGACGCCTCCACCGCGGCGCTGCTGCTCCTTGTCCTCGGGCGCAGCCTTCATCTTCTCGGTCTCCGGCTCGTTCGGCCGCGGTGCCCGCATCGCCGTCGTCGTGTCGTCGGCGGGCGACTTCGGTTTGCCGCCGGCGTTGTTCGCGCGGCCACGATCAGGGCCGCCTCGCTCCTGGGCGCCTCGCTGCTGTGCGCCTCGCTGCTGGCCGCCGCGATGCACCGGAATCGCCGTGGTCTTCTCGGCCGACGGTCGCACCGGTGGGGGTGGGGGCTGCTGTGCAGCCCCACCCGCAGCCGCACCCGGCTGGCCACCGCGCAGCTCGCCAAGCCACGATTCGATCTCGCGCTCCTCTCGCTGCGCCGGCGGCGCGGGCCGGGCGGTGCGCTGCACGTTGTTCACGACGTTGCGGGCCGCGTTCCTGGCCGCCGTCGACAACCGCGTGGTCGGGGGTTCGGCGGCTCGAGGCGGTTGCGCGGTCGGCAGTTTCGTCGTGCCCGCCACCGACGGGGCGTCTTGCGGCGGCCGGGACCGCTGGCTCGGACCCGGCCGCGTCGCGACTCGCCGGGTCGCGCCCTCGACGCCCGGATGCGTCGGGTCGTGGGGTCGGCGCGGCGGCGGAGTCGGTCCGCCGGCCCGGACCAGCGCTTCCTCGGAGTCTCGGACGGCGGGCCGCTTGCGCTCGTCGGGCAGCTCGATCTCGCCGAGCCCGATGCGGTTCTGCAGCCGCCGCATCCACCGCGGCGCCCACCAGCAGTCGTCGCCGAGCAACTTCATCACCGACGGCACCAGGAACATCCGCACCACGGTCGCGTCCAGCAACAGCGCCGCGACCAGCCCGAATGCCAGGTACTTCATCATCACCAGGTCGGAGAACACGAACGCCGCACCGACGACGATCAGGATCGCGGCCGCTGCGGTGATGATGCGACCCGTCTGCGCGGTACCGATCCGGATGGCCTCGGCGGTGGACATGCCGCGCTCACGCGCCTCCACCATGCGGGACACCAGGAACACCTCGTAGTCGGTGGACAACCCGTAGATCAACGCGATGATCAAGCCGATCACCGGAGCGGTCAGCGGCGTCGGCGTGAAATTCAGCAAATGCGAGAGATGGCCGTCGACGAATATCCACGTCAGGATGCCCAGCGTCGAGCCCATCGTGAGCGCGCTCATCAGTGCCGCCTTGATCGGCAGCACCACCGACCCGAACGCCAGGAACATCAGGATCGTCGTCGTGGTCATCAGGATCACCAGCATCTGCGGCATCTTGGCGAAGATGCTGTGGATCGAGTCCTGTTCCAGCGCCGGTGTGCCGCCGACCCACAGCGTCGCGCCCTTGGGCGGTTGGATCGATCGCAGGTCGGCGATCTTCACCGCCGCGTCGTTGTAATTCACCAGCCCGTTCTGCAGCACGGTGACCTTGGGGTCCTTGGTGCCCTCATCGGTGGCCGACCGCGTCTGCCAGGTCGCGTTCGTGAACCCGCTGATCTGGGACGCCTTGCTGGCGATCTCCTCGACCTGCTGGGGGCTGGCGTTCTGGACCACCAGCGTCAGCTGCTGGGTGCGGAAGCCCGGGAACGTCTTGTCGAAATCCTCCTGGGCCATGCGCACCGGGTTGTCCGGCGGCAGGTACTTCTCGCTGATGCCGCCGAGCGCGAGCTTCCCCAGCGGAATGATCAGCAGGATCAAGATGATGATGATCGGCGCGGCGAAGGCCACCGGCCGCTTCATCACGACGTTGACGAGCTTGCCCCAGAAGCCGTGTTCGATCTCTTCGCGAGTCTTGGTCTTCTGCAGACGATCGGCGAACCAGTTGATGATGGCCCGGGTCAACGGGATGTTGCGCAGAATCGGCACCTTGAGCAGGTCGCGCACACCGAGTGCGTCGACGTGTCGGCCCAGCACCGCCAGGCATGCCGGCAGCACGGTGACCGAAAGGACCGCCGACAGCAGCACCGACGCGATGACCGCATAGGTCAGCGACCTCAGGAAGCCCTGCGGGAACAGCAACAGGCCTGCCGACGCCGCGACGATGATCACCGCGGAGAACACCACCGTGCGCCCCGACGTCATCACGGTGCGGCGCACCGCGGTCTCGGTGTCGTAGCCGTCGGCGATCTCTTCGCGGAATCTGCTGACCATGAACAGCCCGTAGTCGATGGCAATGCCGAGGCCGATCATCGTGACGACGGGCTGGGCGAAATAGTGCACCGGCCCGAAGATCGCCATCAGGCGCATGATGCCCAGCGCCCCGGCAATCGCAAGACCGCCGACCATTACCGGCAAGCCGGCCGCGATCACGCCACCGAACACCAGGAACAACACCACCGCCACCAACGGCAGTGCGAGCACCTCCATGCGGCGCTGGTCGTCGGCGATCGTTCCGGTCAGTTCACTGGCCACCGGCTGCAGGCCCGCCAGCTCGACGTTGCCGCCGTTGAGCTTTCTCAGATCGGGTTCAATTGTCTTGTAGTTGTTCAGAATTTCGTCGTCGTTGTTGCCCTTCAGCGCCATGCTGATGAACGTGCGCTTCATGTCCTCGGTGTGCATTTTCGACACCGTGGGATCGGTGGTGTTCATCGCGCGCAGCCATCCCGCCCAGCCGAGGACCTGCTCGGGGTGGTCGCTTTGGAACTTGTTGAGCTCGTCGATGACTTTCTTCGACCATTGCGGGTCGTCGACGGTCTTGCCGTTCGGCGCGGTGAAGATCGCGATGATGTGGCCGGTGCGGTCGCGGCCGAGCACCTGGTCGGCCAGCACCGACGCCTTCGCCGATTGGCTACCGTCGTCGTAGAACCCGCTTTGGGTGACATGCTTGCCCAGGCTCAGCCCGAAAACGCCGCCGCCCAGGCACAACGCCACCATCACCCCGATCACGATGAACCGGTAGCGGTACACAGTTCGACCCCACCAGGCGAACACTCAAGCTCCTCACTGAATCTCTGCGCGGACTCGCGCGTCAGTAATTCTGTTGTCTAAGGCGAGAGGTCAGCAGCGAGGACAGCGGCCTGAATGGTTGCAGCCAGGCCCCTTGCTCTGGTAGCGAATCTAGGCCCACTCGCGGTAGCGGTTCCCGAAAAACGCCAGGAATATCCTCTAGGTCGACAAACTCCAACGTATCCGACGCTAACGCCCAGCTCGCATGTTCGCGAAATCCAAGCACTTGAACCGCGACCCCGGAGCGCGCGATGTCCTCTAGCGGCTGCCGGAACGCCTGTCCGTCCGCCGATGCGACGAGCACGGCCGCCAGGCCCTCGCTGCGCCGGAGCGCGATGTGGGCCAGCATGTCGCTGTCGACGTCACTGTCCTCGTCGACCTTCGGTTTTGCGAAGACCGCGAAGCCAACATTACGCAATGCCTCCACCCAGGGTCTAACCACCTCGGCGGTACCCGGGGCGATGTTGGTGAAGACGGTGGCCTCCGGCTCGAGCGACACCTCGGGCCGGCCCGCGCCCAACTCGGTGGTACGCGCCAGCAGCCACCGGCCCAGCGCGTCGAATCGTGGCCGGTGGGCCGCCGTCGGCCGGCCGCCGAGGATCGACCCCAGACCCATGTCGAGGTTGGGCGCGTCCCACACCAGCAACACCCGATGGGTGCCCGCCTCGATCTCGACCGGTGGTGCGGTGATGTCGGGAATTTGTTCGGTAACGCTCATGTAATGCTCATCCCTGCCGCTTCTCCCAGAGCAGTTCGGCCACGGTGCTGCCGGCGTCCCTGGCCTTGGTCTCGTACTTCGTGGTCGGACGTCGCACCGAAATCGGCAGGTCCGGGCGCGCAGTATCGATTCGGCGCAGCCGCGGTTCGGCGTCGCCCGCCTCGGCGATCCGCTCGGCGTACCCGGCGTGGTCGGTGGCCGCATGCAGGATGCCGCCGGGCTGCAATCGGTCGGCGATCAGTGCGACGGTGCCGGGCTGTAGCAGCCGGCGCTTGTGGTGGCGCGACTTCGGCCAAGGGTCGGGGAAGAACACCCGCACCCCGACCAGCGAGTCCGGCCCGAACATGTGCTCGAGCACGTCGAGCCCGTCGCCGCGGATCAGCCGGACGTTGGGGATGTTCTCGCGGTCGATGGCGCTGAGCAGTTGGGCGAGGCCGCGGCGGTACACCTCCACCGCGACCACGTCGAGGTGCGGTTCCCGCTGGGCCATCGCCGCGGTGGACGTGCCGGCACCGCTGCCGATCTCCAGCACGACCGGGGCCGCCCGGCCGAACCAGCGCTGCGTGTCCAGCCGGCGGGCCGGTCCGTGCGGTGTGCGGGCCTCGGTGCCCAGCCGCGGCCACAGCCGTTCCCAGCTGCGTTGCTGGGCGGCGGTGAGGGTGGAGCGACGGGTCCGAAAGCTCGTCACCCGGGGATGCAGATGGGAAGAGTTGCCCCCGGCACAACCCTCCCGCTGCATGTGCATTCGTCCATGGTGGCCCATGAACACCCAGCCACCAGCAAGGTGGTGCAGATTGATACGCAACAGTTGTCTATTACTGGTAAGGGGTGTGCGGCGGATCGGTCGCGCACCGACACCGGAGGTGCGATATTTGCGGGAACGGGCGACGCGGAGGACAAACGTGAATGGACCCGTAATCGGATGTGGGTACCGCACTTTCGTTGCGGAACGGGCCGACATCCCCGGGGTCGCGCGGGCGGCGCCGTGACGGACACCACAGCCGATTCGGTCACCGAGGCAGACCGGCTGGTCAAGGGCATCGCGCCCGCAGTGGGCTCCACGCCGGGCGTAGAGACCCGCGACGTTGTGCTGGTCATCGGGCCCTGGCTGGCGGGCACCACCAGCCTGATCACCGCACTGCGCGAACGGCTGCCCGACGTCACCTTCGTCGAGACCGGCGATCTCGCCGTCACCGAAGCCCCGAAGGCGGTGGTATTCGTCGCGCCGGCGCTGGGGGCGGTGACCGAATCGGACTGTGCATTACTCGATCTCGCCACGCCCAATACCGACCTCGTCATCGGCGTGGTGTCGAAGATCGACGCGCACCACGGCTGGCGCGACGTGCTCGCC
The DNA here is from genome assembly GCF_035640695.1 of Mycobacterium sp. Lineage (GTDB taxonomy): Bacteria > Actinomycetota > Actinomycetes > Mycobacteriales > Mycobacteriaceae > Mycobacterium. The sequence goes on along the minus strand of NZ_DASQVQ010000129.1, from coordinate 7,235 downwards.
GCCGACCGCGAGGCGCTGCGCGCGCACGCGCACCGTTACCGCGACGTGCCGTGGGTCGGGGTCGCCGCGGCGCCGGACGTCGGTGAGCCCGACGTCGACGAGCTGGTCGAGCTGCTGGAGAAATGCCTGGCCGACGCCGGGCTGGCACGCCGAAATCGCCTGCGCGCGTGGGAAAATCGATTAGCGACCGTGGTGCGCCGGTGTGAGGAGGAGGCCGCGGGCGTGGGTCGCGAAGCCCGGGTCGCCGAACTGCGCGGGGAACGCAGCGGCGCAGTGCAGCGGCGTCGGCTGGCCGAGTCGGAGCGCACCATCGCGTTGCGCAGCCAGATCCAGCAGGCCCGCGTTCAGCTGGCGCAGTTCGCGCGTAATCGCTGCACCTCGGTGCGCGACGAGCTCCAGGAAGACGCCGCAGGCATGACACGCAGGCGGCTGCCGGCGTTCGAGGAATACGTGCACAAGCGTCTCGGGGACGTCGTCGACGAGGTCAACACCGGAATCACCACCCATCTCAGCGACATGGCGACCGAGCTCGGCCTGACCGCGCCCGCCGACGCCCCGCCGCCGCCGTCGCCGCAGATACCGTCGCGGCCGCTGACGTCCCCGAAGCTGCAACCCCGGCTGATGGCGCTCGGCGCGGGCGTGGGGGTCGGCTTGGCGCTGGCCTTGAGCCGGCTGTTCGCGAACCTCGCGCCGGGCTTCACGATTGCCGGGCTGGTGGCCGGCGGCGTGATCGGTTTGGCCGTCGCGATGTGGGTGGTCGGTATCCGCGGCCTGCGGCGCGACCGCGCGGCGCTGCACCGCTGGGTAGCCGACGTGACCGTCGAGCAGCGTGCGCGCCTCGAGCAGCTGGTCGCCGCGCGGGTGTCGGCCGTCGAGCCGACCCTGACCACCGAGCAGGCGGAGGCCGACGAGGCCGCGGCGGCCAGGCTCGCCGAGCGCCTGGTCGCGATCGATGCCGAATTGCGTGAGCACGGCCTGGCCGCCGCCGGCGCCGCGGCCCGGCGCGACCGAGACCTGCCGGGCCTGCAGTCGGCGCTGGAAGCGGTGCGCGATGAGCTCGACGGCGAGCCCGATTTGCCGGACCCTGCTGAAGGGGCGTTTGTCCAGCCTGCGAGCGGGGAAATCAACGATTCTGGGTAACTGAATCGGTCTTGTGAGTAATTCGGCGTCCGCTCGATCACCGGCCATATGTAACGCGCGATAACCTCTAGGTGAGCAGCGACGACGCAGGGCACCACGCAAGGGGAGTATTTGAGATGACCGCAGCCACCATTCCCGGGTTGGACAGCGCACCGACGAAACACGAGGGCCTGCTGAAGTGGGTTGCCGACGTCGCCGAGCTCACCCAACCGGATCGGGTGGTGTTCACTGACGGCTCCGAGGAAGAGTGCGTGCGGCTGACCGAGCAGCTGATGCAGGCCGGTACCTTCATCAAGCTGAACGAGGAAAAGAAGCACGACTCCTACGTCGCCAACTCCGACCCGTCGGACGTCGCACGCGTCGAGTCCAGGACGTTCATCTGCACCGAGCGGGAGATCGACGCCGGACCGACGAACAACTGGGTGGACCCGGCCGAGATGCGGGGCATCATGACCGACCTGTACCGGGGCTGCATGCGGGGCCGGACGATGTATGTGGTGCCGTTCTGCATGGGTCCGCTGGGGGACGAAGACCCGAAGCTCGGCGTCGAGATCACCGATTCGGAGTACGTCGTGGTGTCGATGCGGACGATGACCCGGATGGGCACGGCGGCGCTGGACAAGATGGGCGACGACGGATTCTTCGTCAAGTGCCTGCATTCGGTCGGCGCGCCGCTCGAGCCGGGTCAGCAGGACGTGCCCTGGCCGTGCAACGACACCAAGTACATCACCCACTTCCCGGAGACCCGCGAAATCTGGAGCTACGGCTCGGGCTACGGCGGCAATGCTCTGCTGGGCAAGAAGTGCTACTCGCTGCGGATCGCGTCGGCGATGGCCCACGACGAGGGCTGGCTGGCCGAGCACATGCTGATCCTCAAGCTGATCTCGCCGGAGAACAAGAACTACTACATCGCCGCCGCGTTCCCGTCGGCCTGCGGCAAGACCAACCTGGCAATGATCCAACCGACCGTTCCCGGCTGGCGCGCGGAGACGCTCGGCGACGACATCGCCTGGATGCGGTTCGGCAAGGACGGGCGGCTGTATGCGGTCAACCCGGAAGCCGGCTTCTTCGGCGTCGCCCCTGGCACCAACTGGAAGTCCAACCCGAACGCGATGAAGACCATCCAGGCCGGCAACACGGTCTTCACCAACGTCGCGCTGACCGACGACGGCGATGTGTGGTGGGAGGGCCTGGAGGGTGACCCCCAGCACCTGATCGACTGGAAGGGCCGCGACTGGACGCCGGATTCGGAGGAGACGGCGGCGCACCCGAATTCGCGCTACTGCACCCCGATGGCGCAGTGCCCGACGCTGGCCCCGGAGTGGGACGACCCGCAGGGCGTGCCGATCTCGGCGATCCTGTTCGGTGCCCGCCGCAGGACGACGGTGCCGCTGGTGACGCAGGCCACCGATTGGCAGCACGGCGTGTTCATCGGTGCCACGATGGGCAGCGAGCAGACCGCGGCCGCCGAGGGCAAGGTCGGCACCGTGCGCCGCGACCCGATGGCGATGCTGCCCTTCCTCGGCTACAACGTCGGTGACTACTTCCAGCACTGGATCGACCTGGGCAAGAACTCCGACGAGTCCAAGCTGCCGAAGATCTTTTTCGTCAACTGGTTCCGCCGCGGCGACGACGGCCGCTTCCTGTGGCCGGGGTTCGGCGAGAACAGCCGGGTGCTGAAGTGGGTCATCGAGCGGGTGGAGGGCAAGGCCAACGGCGACTCCACCCCGATCGGTGTCGTGCCGACCGCCGAGGATCTCGACCTCACGGGCCTGGATGTCGACCCGGGCGACGTGAACGAAGCACTGCGGGTGAACCCCGACGAGTGGCGTGCGGAGCTGCCCCAGATCGAGGAGTGGTTCGAGTTCGTCGGCGAGAAGCTGCCCACCGGCATCAAGGACGAGTTCGACGCGCTCAAGCACCGCCTCGACGCCGAATAACCCACTTGACACCCGTCAAGTTCCGCTGACGTACAGTCAGCGGCATGCAGATCCGCGAGCACGTCGACTCCACCCGGCCCGCCATAATCCTGCATCCGTCCGGGACGCAGCTGAGCTACTCGGAGCTCGAGGCGCGGGCCAACCGCCTCGCCCATCAGTTCCGCCGGGCGGGGCTGCGCGAGGGCGACACGGTCGCGGTCCTGATGGAAAACAACGAGCATCTGCACGCCGTGATGTGGGCGGCGCGGCGTGCCGGCCTGTACTACGCAGTGACCAACACCCACCTCACCCCGGCCGAGGTGGGTTACATCGTCGACGACAGCGGCGCCAAAGCGATCATCGGCTCCCGCGCGACGCGCAAAGTCTGCGAGGACCTGGCCGAGCATCTGCCGAACGGGTTGCCGCAGCTGCGGATGATCGCCGACGATGACGGTGCCGATTTGGCCGACGGCTGGCAGCGTTACCCCGATTGTGTGTCGGATCTGCCGGACACTCCCATCGCCGACGAATTCGAGGGCGATCTCCTCCAGTATTCGTCGGGAACCACCGGTCGGCCCAAGGGCATTCGCCGCGCACTTACCCACCTGCCGCCATCGGAAACGCCGAACGGGCTTGCCCCGCTGCTGATGGCGCTCGGAATGACACCCGACGCCGTCTATCTCAGCCCGGCTCCGCTGTATCACACCGCGCCATGCCTGTGGACGATGTCCGCGCTAGCGATGGGTGCGACGGTGGTCGTGATGGAGAAGTTCGACGCCGAGCGGGCCCTGGAGGCCATCCAGCACCACCGCGTCACGCACGGCCAGTTCGTCCCGGCGATGTTCGTGCGCATGCTGAAACTTCCTGAGTCCGTGCGCACTTCATTTGACGTTTCCAGCCTGAAGCGGGTCGTGCACGCGGCGGCGCCATGCCCGGTGCAGATAAAAAAGCAGATGATCGACTGGTGGGGACCCGTGGTCGACGAGTACTACTCGTCCTCGGAGGGTGCCGGCATCACCTACATCACCGCCGAGGACTGGCTGCAGCACCCCGGCTCGGTGGGCAAGCCGCTGCTGGGAGTTCCGCACATCCTCGACGAAACCGGCCGCAACGTGCCGCCGGGCCAACCGGGCCAGATCTATTTCGACATGGGCGACGTCAGCTGGGAGTACCTCAACGACGCGGAAAAGACCGCGGCCTCAAGGGAAAAGCACGGCTGGGTGACGGTCGGCGACATCGGCCATCTCGACGAACACGGCTATCTGTACCTGACCGACCGGCGCCATCACATGATCATCTCGGGCGGAGTGAACATCTATCCGCAGGAGGCCGAGAACATGCTGGTGACTCATCCGAAGGTCCTCGACGCCGCGGTGTTCGGCATTCCAGACGACGAGATGGGCCAGTCGGCCAAGGGCGTGGTGCAGACCGTCGACCCCGCCGACGCCACCGAGGAGTTCGCCGACGAATTGCTGCTCTGGTTGCGAGAACGCCTGGCGCGGTATAAGTGTCCGCGGTCGATCTCGTTCGAGGCGCAGCTGCCCCGCACCGATACTGGAAAGCTCTACAAGCAGGAACTGGTGCAGAAATACTCGATGCGATGAACGGCGGCCCGCATTTCGACGACCTGAAGGTCGGCCAGGTCTTCGACACCGCCCCGGCGATGACGTTGACGCCCGGGGTGGCCGCCGCCCACCAGGCCATCCTCGGCGATCGGCTGCGCCTGCCACTGGACGCGCATCTGTCGTATGCGGTCACCGGCGCGACCGCGCCGCTGGCCCACCCCGGCCTGGTCTGTGATGTCGCAATCGGGCAGTCCACGCTGGTGACCCAGCGCGTCAAGGCCAACTTGTTCTATCGCGGCCTGGTGTTCTACCGGTACCCGGTGATCGGCGACACGCTGTTCACCCGTACCGAAGTAGTCGGACTGCGGCAGAACCGGCCCAAACCCGACCGTCCGCCGACCGGAATGGCGGCGCTGCGGATGACGACGATCGACCAACTCGGTCGCCTCGTTCTGGACTTCTACCGCTGCGCGATGTTGCCGTTGAGCCCCGGCGCCGACCCCGGTCGCCCGGGCCCCTCCGACGACCTGTCGACTGTCGGCGCCGGTGCGCCGCCGACGCCGTCGGTCACCGGTGATTGGAACGGCACCGCGTTCCGCGAGCGGGTGCCCGGTCCGCATTTCGACGCGGGACTGGCCGGTGCGGTGCTGCACAGCGGCGCCGATGTGGTGTCCAGCGCGCCCGAACTCGCCCGGCTGACGCTGAATATCGCCGCCATACATCATGCGGCTGGTAGTCAGCGGCTGGTATACGGTGGCCACACCATCGGCGTGGCGTTGGCGCAAGCCTGCCGCCTGCTACCGAACCTGGCCACCGTCCTGCGGTGGGAATCGTGCGACCACACCGGGCCGGTGCACGAGGGCGACACGCTGCAATCCGAGCTTCGTGTCGAGGCCGCCGAGCCGCTGCCCGACGGCGGCGGCATCTTGCGGCTGCGCTCGCTGGTCGGCGCGGTCGGTTCCGATGTCGACCGTCCGGTACTGGACTGGCGGTTCTCCGCGCTGCAGTTCTGAGCGCGTTTCCGCCGACGGCGAACGGCGGCATACCGGCAAGCGCCGAGGTGCTAACTGGGTTATGCCCTCAGACCACCGTGACGATGAGGCGATGGATGCGTACTCGCGGGTGGTGACCGCGGTCGCCCGGATGGTGCTGCCCAGCGTGGCCAGCCTCGCGGTGCGCACCCGCCGCGGCGACGGCGGCGGCAGCGCCAGCGTGATCACGCCCGACGGCTACCTGCTGACCAGCGCGCACGTCGTCGCAGGCGCCAATGCTGCGGAAGCGACGTTCACCGACGGAACCACGGTGACCGCCGACGTCACGGGCCGTGACGTGCTGTCGGACCTGGCCGTGCTCAAGGCGCGTGGGGCCGTGCCCGCGCCCGTCACGATGGGGCGCGCCGAGGACCTGCACGTCGGCCAGCTGGTCGTCGCGGTCGGGAACCCGCTCGGCCTGGCGGGCAGCGTCACCGCCGGCATCGTTTCCGGCCTGGGCCGCTCGCTGCCGACCCGAAACGGCCGCGTGGTCGACGAGGTGATCCAGACCGACGCCGCGCTGAACCCGGGCAACAGCGGCGGAGTGCTGGCCGACGGCCGCGGCCGGATGGTCGGGGTCAGCACCGCCGTCGCCGGCGTCGGCCTCGGGCTGGCGGTGCCGATCAACGAGTCGACGCACAAGATCATCGCGGCGTTGATGCACACCGGCCGCGTGCGCCGCGCGTGGCTGGGCATTGCCGGCGCCCACATGCCGGTGCCGCCCGCGGTGGCCGCCAAGATCGGCACGACGCACGGATTGCAGATCGCCAGCGTGGTTTCCGGCAGCCCCGCCGCGGAGGCGGGCCTGCGTCGCGGCGACATCGTGGTCAGCGTCGACGGCCACAGCGTGGTCACTGCCACCGCGATCCAGAAGCTCATGGTCGAGGACGCGATCGCGCGCCGCATCGAGATGACGGTGTGGCGCAACGGCGCGCTCGTCGACGTGTTCGTGATTCCGCGCGAGCTCGCCGACCGCTGACGGATTCCGTTCGGCCTCAGACCGTTCCAGGCATAAGTAACAAACCAGGTGTCGTCGAGTAAGAACAAGTAAGGGGCGCGTCAGGTGTGGCCCGATTGTGTGTTCAGTCAGCGGCGGTAGCCGATCGGCATCGCCGTGCTCTCGCGCGCACAACCGGCGGCTAACCGGGTGCACCTGGGCGGACGAGCCGCCACCCCGGTGATGAGAGGAGTCGACAACGATGAGTGCAGCACGGTGGGCTTGTCCTGGTCGGGGAGTAGTCGTTGTGCTGGCTTCGGGAGCGGTGATCTCGATGTCTGCTCTTACCGGAGGAATGACACCGGCCTTCGCCGATCCCGGAAGTCAGCCGGCGCCACCCACACCGGTGATTCCTCCCAGAGATGCGCCGGCCCCTCCCAGAGATGCGCCGGCCCCTCCGAGAGATAGAGCAGCAGAGGCTCCGCGATCGGTGCGGGTTCCCGATGTTGCATCGCCGCCGTCGCACGCCGCCCCGGCACCGGTGGCCCCGGCCGCCCCACCGGCGATCGAGCCGCCGCCGCAAAAGCAGCACGCGATAGCGCCCGCCCCTGCGCCGGCGCCCGCCCCTGCGCCGGCCCCCGCA
>NZ_DASQVQ010000128.1:0-23999 GCF_035640695.1 Mycobacterium sp. | reverse complement strand
GCAAAGGTCCTGGTTACGCCACCAGTGTTACCGGCATAACTCCCAGATGTACTGATCGACAGGATGGTCGCGCACGTCAACAGGGCAATCAGCCTGATCTCCGCACAGAACGCGGAACGTCCCTGCCAAGCAATCTTCATGGTGCCCTCCACACCCGCGCAGATGGCGAATCCGTCAACGCCACCAATGGCCGGGTTGGCCTAACCCCATAATTGACGCCTCGTTCAACTCACGTCACGAGTAGTGGACTACTCACGAATAGTGGACGCGCGCTGGCATGGACAGCGATCACCGTCGGAGCATTGAGCACGGTGACGGCGATCGTCGTGATCGTGGCCGGGGCGCCACCTCATTGGTGCCCGGCGCCCGGTGCGTGGTCGTCTCACGGGAGATGCGCTTTGCCGGCGTCGGTAAAAGCGTGTGCATACACTCGGTCGGTGGTTGGGGCCGGAAGGGCACGCGGTGGCGTGGCAGGCGCAGTTGGTGCGCGATCGTCAGGTTTCGCCGCATGTGCGGCAACCCAACGATGGGTCCACACTCGTTTCGCTTGCCGCGCAACTGGAATCAGCGCGCCCGTGGGCCCACCACTGGCCACCGACCGCGCGGTATCGCACACCGTTTCAGGGTTGACCCGTAATGGGCGTCGACCATGGGGTGCTACCGGACTGCGCCACCGAACTGGCCGACGGCCCGATGCGCCAGCCGACATCCACGACTGCATACTCTCCTGAACGGAAAACCCGATGGCACACGCTGTGGTAACCGGAGCAAGCGGGCTGCTGGGAGCCAACCTGGCCGCTGAACTCATCGCGCAGGGCCACACCGTGACCGCGACGCGGCGCCCGAGCACCGATACGAGTTCGCTCGCCGACCTCCCGATCAAGTGGGTGTGCGCCAACCTCGGTTCGGTCCCCGAGCTCCGCGATGTGTTCGCTGGCGCCGACGTGATCTTCCATTGCGCCGCATGCGTATCGACCAGGCGAACTATCACACCGGCGATGTCGGCCGTCAACATAGGCGCCACGCGAGCTGTCGTCGAAGCTGCGATTGCCGCCGGGACGCCGAGGGTTGTTTATACGTCGACCGCCAACACGATGGGACCCGCGCCCGAGGGCACGCCTGCCGACGAGCAGACCCCTTGGGCTATGGACAAAGCTGGGCTGGCGTCGGCCTACGCAGTCACCAAATGGCGAGCCGAAATCCTGGTGGAGCTGGCCTGCGACAAGTTGGATGCCGTCATCGTGAACCCCACCTACCTGGTCGGCCCGCGCGATGCCAGACCCAGTTCTGGCCGTCTCATCGTCGAGATCGCCAATCGCAGAGTTCCTTATTGGACCCCGGGATACAACAACTTCGCGGATGTCTACGAGGTGGCGCGTGGGATGATCGCCGCCTGGTTGCACGGGAAACGTGGCGAGCGCTACATTCTGGGCGGCCAGGAGCTGACGTATCGCGACTTCACGGAGCGAGTGGCACGGGTGACCGGGGTCGACCCGCCGCGTAGACGGCTGCCCTATCCGGTCGCATGGATCGCGGGTAAGGCCGGCGATCTGCTTGAGATCACTGGTCGGGAAACCACGGTGAACTCGATCTCCATCCGATACGCGTTCACCGACCGTTACCGGTTCTGCAGCGATAAGGCGGTGCGAGAACTGGCCTATGTAGTGGGCCCCATCGAGCCTGCGATCCGCAACGCGGTCAGGTGGTTTCGCACTCGAGGCATGATCCGATCTGGGGAGACACCATGATCTTGGTTTTGTAGTTGTATTGGGTTACTGCCACAAAACGCCAGCCTCTATGCCGATACCCGTCGGCATGCACCAACTTCTGAGTGGGTTGGCCACGAGCTTCTTGCTGTTTCACCCATCGCCGTGGCAGGGCGCCTAGCACTCGGTATTGCCCAACGACGTCGGCACGCAGCAGAACTCCGCGACCGCGCAGTCCCGGACTGCTCAGCGGCGAACTGCGTCCGGGTTCACGTATCCGTTGCGGGCTCGACGTTTTGATTGAGGGCGAAGCGGTTGTTTGGGTCGAGGCGAGCCTTCAGCTTGGCGAGGCGCCGGTAGGTGACTTCACCAAAGCTGGCCCGGATGCGGGCCTGCCCTTCGTCGCCGACGAAGTTGAGATACGCGCTTGCCGGACCGAGGGGACGCAGAGTTTCGTACGCTTGATCGGTCCATGACTTGCATCGTTCGGTGTCAGCGGGGTCGGTCCACGTGGTGATCAGATGGACGATGTAGGGATGGTTGCGGGTCGAAAAGGCTGTCGCCTCGGGCGGAACACGGCTCGAAAAACCGCCAAGCCGGATCAGGTGTAGACGTGTTTGAGGCGCGGGGCGAGTTCGCCCGAGCGGCGCGATGCGCCGGATGGCCTCATCCGATAGCTCCGTGAGGAAGATCGACTTCCAATAGTTCAACCGACCGTATGGGGACGTGTGGTCGAGGACCTGTTGCCAGGCGGGATACTGGAGTTTGCGCTGCAGCGACATCACCGGTTCGGTGGTCACCCCGCGGACGTGCAGCAGCGCACCGATAGCGGCCTGACCGACCTCTTCCGATCCCGTCGAGCAGCCAAGGATCGTGACCAGGCGGCGTCCTGAACTCTCATCGGTTCCGAAGTCGACGAAGGACGCGAGGTGGTCGTCGGCGTTGTCCATCTGGGCGCGGAAGTGTTCGAGCACGGCCTCGGCCTCGGTGTCGTCGTAGGCTCGCACGCCCCCGATGACGTGATCGACTGGATGCAGGTCGAGCACGAAGTGTGCGACCACCCCGAAGTTGCCGCCGCCACCGCGCAGTCCCCACAGAACCTCCGGGTTCTGCGACTCGCTGACGAACAGCATTTCCCCGTTGGCAAGCACCAGCTCCGCGGCGGTCAAGTTGTCGCAGGTCAACCCGTATGCCCGGGACAACCAGCCGACGCCCCCGCCGAGCGTGAACCCGCCCACGCCCGTCGATGACACCACCCCACCGGGGCAGGCTAGACCGTAGCGGGCGGTGACCTGGTCGATGTCGCGCCAGGCCGCGCCGGGCTCGATGACCGCGATTCGGTGCTCGGGGTCAACAACTACACCGCGCATGAGGGAGAGGTCGATGACGATACCGCCATCGGTCGAGGAGTGCCCTGCGACGCTGTGTCCGCTACAACGCACCGCGATCTCGGCTCCAGAGCTGACGGCGTAGCGGATGGCGGCGACGATGTCCGCGCGGCAGCGGCAGCGGAGCAAAACGCTCGGCCGCTTATCGATCAGGCCGTTGAAGACCTGCCGCGCCGAGTCGTAGTCGGCGCTGTCGGGATAGACCACCTCGCCCGTGAATCCGGGAACCGTGTGGATCGTACGTGTCATCGCTGTCTCCGTGTCTCGGGATGGCCGCCTGTTTCCGCAGGTAATGGCTTTTTAGGTACCAGTCGTATGCGCTCTGGACGGCAGCGGACGACAGCTCTGTTGGTCAAGCCCGCCACGAGGTTCGACTCGACGAACCGGGTTCCTCCGGTGACCAACTCCAGCATGGGAATCAGAAGCGGTAGGTGGTGCAGCCGATCTGGACACCTGAGCCGATCGTCACGATCAGCGCGATGTCGCCCGCCCGTACCAGCCCATGCCGCCGGGCGTGCTCCAGCCCGTACGGCAGGGACGAGGTGAAGGGGTCGGTGTCGACGGGGAGGTCGACGAACCGTGATCTCGGGATGCCGATCCGGGCGGCCAGTTCGCTGAGGGCCGCCGGGGACAGATACGGCGGGAACACGATCGCGATGTCGGCGGGGTCCAGTCCTTCCAGCGTCAAGAGTTCCTTGGCGGTGGAGGGGATACAACCCAGGTAAAGGCCCGCGAGGTTGGGGTCGCGGTCGATCTGCAGCCAGGTCCGGCCCTGGTGTTGCTGGGTGTAGGTCGCCAGTGCCCCGCCGTACTCGGGATGCTGCTGGAAGACGAATCGGCCGAAGCCTACCGTGCCGTCGCTCCTGCTCAGCAGAACGGCGGACCCCGTCTCGCTGATGCCGTTGAGCGGATAGCCGCTTTCGGGGGTGTTGTTTTCTATCTCCGAAGCCACGACCATTGCATGTGCGGCCTTTCCCGCCCCAATCATTCCGACGGCGACGTGGCAGGCGTTGAGGAAGCCGACCGCGCCGTTGAGGACGTCGAAGGCGAGGGTCTTGGGCCCGTCCGGGGACTGCACGTCGCCGTTGAGTCCGAGTTCGCCGGCGACAAGCGCGGCTACCGCCGGTTCGCTGAGAAAGTCGTCGCGGTAGACGCCGGCGTGGATGATCAGATCGACTGCTGACCGATCAAGGCTACTGCGGTCAAGGCACGCAGTTGCCGCTTGAACCGCGAGCTGTACCGAGCTTGGAGGCGCCGATTGCTCCGATTGCCACTCGGGAGCGATGCCTACGCTGTCGATGCGCACACAGGGCCCCGCGGGTGCGTCTTTGCGATAGCTGCCGGTCGGATTGCTGTGGCTGTGCTGGCCGGTGGTCCCTCGGCGCATCCGGTCGGGTAGGTCGTCGAAGGTATACAGCGCGGCACCGACGGTCTGTCCGGAGCCGGTGATGCTGAAGACCACGTTGTCTCCAGACTTGATCCGATTGCTGCGGATGTGGTCGCTCAGCGCAACGAAGTGTGTCGTGCTGGCGGTGTTCCCCCGCTCCGCCAGGTTGTAGATGGTATTGCCCCGGTGGGCCGCGGCTTGTCCGAACATCCGGTTGATGGCGACGACTGCGTCGTTGAGCGACGCCTCCGATGTCTGGTGCATCACCACGTGGTCACAGGTCTCGGGCCGCCACCCGTGGCGCTGCATCACGGCAGTGACGTAGGGCACCGCATGCTTGACCGCGATCGCGGTCTGCGTGACGGAGTCGGTCAGCATGATGGCGCCGCCGTGCGGGCGGTCGGTCGCCTTGGCGATGCAAAGCTTGCTGTACCGGCTGAGCGTGGCCATATCGATGTCGTGGAAGCCGACCCGGCTGTTGGGCCCGCGCTCCAGGATCACCGCCGCGCCGGCGTCACCGACGGTCAGGCAGGCGAGCCGGGGGTCCATCGGGTCATCGATTTCCTTTTGCGCGGTCTCGGTGAGGTGGCTGATGTATTCGCCGCTGACCACCAGGGCGCACCGAACCAACCCGATCTGCAGGAAAGCGTCCGCCACGGTGATGCCGGTGAACATTCCGGCGCAGGCGTTGCTGAGGTCGAAGGCCACCGCGTTGATAAGGCCGCATTGATCGCGCAGCCGCGAGGCGGTACTGGGCTCGAAGGTGAACCTGTGCCCGGGTCCGTCGCAACGAGAGATGCTGCAGGCGACGACCAGGTCGATCTCCTCGCGCCGATAGCTCGACCGGCCCAGGCAATCCGCCGCCGCCTTCCTGGCAAGGTCGATCGAAAACTCGCCGTCGCCGGCCACCCGCCGGTTCTTGATGCCGGTCAGGCGTTCCAGCGGTATGCGGATTTCGTTGGCACACTCGGCCAGGACAGTCTCGGTCGACACCGTCCGCGCCGGCAGGTACACGCCGAGGCTTTCGATTACCGTGTTTCGCTTCTTGTGGGGTCTTGCTCGCACAGGTTCCCTGTGAACGGCTCCGCCCGCCTCGGCGGCGTCCCGGTCCGTCTGTTGCCCGGATCCCGCGGCTTGCCGGTGGTCCGGCTCATCGTCGGCGACCGGCCCGTATTCGGCGGCCAGCTCGGCAATCGTGCCGTACACGAACATCGACTCCGGTCGCAGTGGCAGGCCTGCCGTGTTCGCCCGCACCGCGACGTCCAGGCTCTGCGTCGAGGCACCACCGAGAGCGAAGAAGTCGTCGTTGACGCCGACTCGTTCCAGGTCGAGTACTTCGCACCAGATCTCGGCCAGGACCTGCTCGGTGTGCGTGCGCGGAGCGACGAATGCCGGCTCCTGCGGCCTCGGCGTGCCATCGGCTGTCATCAACGCTCGGCGATCCACCTTTCCGCTCGGCGTGAGCGGGAGCGTGGCCGTCAGCTGGAAGACGGCCGGCACCATAGCGGCAGGAAGAAGCTCCAGCAGGAAGCGGCGCAACTCTGCCGTCGACGGCGCGGCGCCGTTGGCTGCCACGACGTGGGCGACCAGGAGGGTGTTGCCGCGGCCATCGGTTCTGGCCACCACCACGTTCTCCAACACTGACGGGTGTTTCGCCAGTGCGGCCTCCACCTCGCCCGGCTCGATCCGCAAGCCGCGGATCTTCACTTGGTAATCGAGCCGTCCCAGGTATTCGATGTTGCCGTCGGGCAGGTACCTGGCCAGGTCGCCGGTGCGGTAGAGCAGCTGGCCGGGGTTGTCGGCAAACGGATCGGCGACGAAGCTGGCGGCCGTTGCATCGGGCCGGTTGAGGTAGCCGCGCCCGAGCCCGACACCGCCGATGAACAGCTCGCCGGGCACCCCCACCGGCACCAGTTGGAAATGGGCGTCCAGAATGTGGGTGCGGGTGTTGGCGATCGGTCGCCCGATCGGAACCAGCGGGTCGGATACGCCGCGCTCGCAGTGGAAATGGGTGACGTCGATCGCGGCCTCGGTGGGGCCGTAAAGGTTGTATAGCTCGGCGTCCAACTTGGCCAGGAAGTCGTCCCGCAGGTCATGCGCCAGCGCCTCGCCGCTGCAAAACACCTGGCGCAGCCCGGTGCACGCGGCCACGCCGGGCTCGGCCAGGAAGCGGCGCAACATTGACGGCACGAAATGCATTGTGGTGACGCCCTGCTCGACGATGGTCCGAACCAGGTACGCGGCGTCCTTGTGGCCCTCGGGTTTTGCGATGACAACCCGGGCGCCGACGATCAGTGGCCAGAAGATCTCCCAGACGGACGGGTCGAAGCTCATCGGGGTCTTGTGCAGCACCCTGTCGTCGGCGGTTAGCGGGTAGGCGTCTTGCATCCACAGCAGGCGGTTACGGATCCCAGCGTGGGTGTTGAGGGCTCCCTTCGGCGTGCCGGTGGAACCGGACGTGTGAATGACGTAGGCGAGGTTTGCCGACGTCATCGCGGTGACGGGAGCAGGGGTGGCGTCCTCGCCCGATGGTGCCGACGGCAAGTCCAGGCATAGCCGGTGACCGTTGAAGCCCGGGGGCAGGCGCGCCAGATGGCGCTGGTGGGTGACGCAGACCGGCGCGTCCGGTACGTCGGCCAGCATCTCGGCCATGCGCTGCGCGGGCTCCGCCGGGTCCAGCGGAAGGAAGGCGCCACCTGCCTTGAGGACGCCCAGCAGCGCCACCACCACATCCTCGGAGCGGTCCAGCAGGACGGGCACAACGATGTCGGGGCCCACGCCGAGTTGCCGCAGCCGGTGTGCCAGGCCGCTGGCCCGCCGGTCGAGTTCCGCGTAGGTCAATTCGCGGTCATCACACGTCACCGCGTTGGCGCCTGGGATGCGTGCGACTGTTGCCGCCACCATCTCGTCCAGGCGGGGCGGGGCGTCGTAGACGACCAGGGTTTGGTTCCAGCCGGCCCGCTGACGGCGCTCCGCCCCGGTGAGCAGCGGCAGCTGCGAGACTCGCCGGTCGGGATCGGCGACGATACCGCCGAGGAGTGTGTCGAAGTGCCCGGCCATCCGCTCGATCGTGGTGGCGTCGAAGAGGTCGGTGTTGTACTGGAGCACACCGGATAGCTTCCCGCCGTGTTCACCCATCTCCATCATCACATCGAACGGCGCGCCGCCCTGCCCGATGTGGAGGGTTTCCAGGTGCAGCCCCCCGCTTTCCGGGCCGGGCCCGTCGGAGAAACGGCGCGCTTGTTCCCAGGCGAACGAGACCTGGAACAGTGGCGTGCGGCCCCCGTCTCGCACTGGCCGAAGGCGCTCAACGAGCAGCGGGAACGGATAGTCCTGGTGTGCGAGGGCGCCCCGTACGGTGTCCTTGACGCGGCGGAGCAGGACCGTGAACGTTGGATCGTCGTGCAGGTCGGCGCGCAAGGCCACCGGATTGGTGAGGTAGCCGACCAGACCCTCCAGCGCGGCCCGGTCACGGCATGCGAAAGGTGAGCCGATGACCAGGTCGTCCTGGCCGCTGTAGCGGTGCAGCAAGGTGGCCCAGGCCGCCAGCAGTGTTATGTAAGGCGTCGCACCCACGCTCCGGCCTACCTGCTTGAGCCCGGCCGTCAGCGTGTCGTCGAGGGTGAAGCGGTGTACGGCGCCCCGGTAGGTCTGGACAGCAGGCCGCGGCCGGTCGGTGGGCAATCGGAGGACCGGCAGGTCGCCGGCCAACTGATCACGCCAGTAGCCCCAGAGGCGCTCGCCTTCGGCACCTGCGAGCATCCGGGTCTGCCGGTCGGCGTAGTCGACGTAGCGTTCCCCGGGTGGCGGAGGCGGGGCCGCACCATGCTGGGCCGCGTACAGCAGGCGCAGCTCATCGAGAATGACGTCGATGGACCAGAAGTCGACCGCGATGTGATGCACCACCAACAGGAGTACGTGTTCCCCGGGTGTGCGCTGTAGCAGCGTCAGCCGCAACACCGGGCCGGTGTACAGGTCGAAAGGACGATCGGTCTCCCGGCGGATCCACTCGTCGAGCTCGAGCTCACCGGGGCCGAGGCGGTGCCGGGCGATCCGCACCGGCCATTGTGGATGAACGAGTTGAACCGGTTGCCCGTCGCGCTCGGCGTACGTGGTCCGCAGCATCGGATGCCGGTCAACGAGTACCTGGGCCGCGCGTTCCAGTGCCGGCACGTCGAGCTCGCCGCTGATCCGCCCGGCGTACGTGATGGTGTAGGCGGCGCTGGCCGGTGCAAGTTTATGGACGAACCACATGGATCGCTGTCCGTACGACAGCGGATACACCGACGCCGAGTCCTCCGCTTCCTCCATGAGCAGCTGGGACAACAGCGCGCGCATTCTCTCGGGAGACAGGCCGGAGATGTCGATGGACTTATCCGTCATCGCTACCCTCCTTCACGACAAGCTCTCGCTCGGCGATGACCTTCTGGAGCAGCTCTTTCACCGCATCGTCGGAAAGCTCAGGCACCCGGGTGAGCAGGTCGATGCCGCGTGACGGTGCGGCATAAGTCATTTTCTCGTCGGTGGTCTTCTGCGCCGCCCCGTCGGGCTGCGTCCCGGGTGTGCCGGCTGCCATCAGGGTGGGACCGGTGGCCGACAGGTGGTCGCCAAGCCAGCCGGCGAGACTGGCCACGCTCGGCCCATCCAGCAGCCGGGCGACCGGCACGACGATGCCCAAGTCGCGTTCAACCTGGATACGCAGCTCCAATGTGATGAGCGAGTCGACGCCGAGGCTGCTGAGGGGTGCCCGAATGTCCAGGCTCGATGGGGCCAGACCGAGTTTGCCGGCAGCGATATCGCGCAGGTACGACTCGAGCAGCCGTTGGCGCTCCTCCGGTGTTGCACCGTGCAGCGCATCGTAGAGGCCGCTTCCCGGCCCAGGCGCACTCCCGCCTTCCGGCTTGTCGCCCGAGGGGGCAACGCGAAGATCCGCGAGCAGCCGCCAGTGTGCGCCCGGGCGCCACCGCGCCCAGTCGATGTCGAGGACCGCGGCCTGCGTAGCGGAACACGCCAGCAAAGACGAGAGTGCCCGGAGGCATTCGGCCGCGGGCGTGGCCTCGACGCCGTATTGGGCGAAGAAGCGGTGCAGCTCAGAGCGGGTGAAAAAGCCAAGCTCAGCCCATGGCCCCCAGTTGATGCTCAACGCTGGTCGGCCTTCGGCACGTCGATGCCATGCCAACGCGTCGAGGAAAGCGTTCGCTGCCGCGTAGTTCGCCGCCCCAGGCGAGCCCAGGAGTGACGCCGCCGACGAAAAGAGCACGAAGAAGTCCAGTGCCGCGTCTCGGGTCAGCGCGTGCAGATTCCAAGCGCCCTGGACCTTGGGCGCCATGACCTCTCGGAGTTGTCGCTCGTCGAGGCGTTGCAGGATGCCGTCGTCGATGATCCCGGCCGCATGCACCACCCCACGCAGCGGTGGCATCGACGCGCCTATCGACTCAAGGACGGCCGCGACCTGGTCCGCCCTGGTGACGTCGCCGCGCGCGACCATTACCTCGGTGCCGGCCACCCGCAACGCGTCCAGCGTCTCCTGCGCCGACTCCGAGGCCGCGCCGCGCCCCATGAGGACCAGATGCCGGGCACCCTGCTCAGCCATCCACGCGGCCACCACACATCCGAGCGCGCCGAGCCCGCCGGTGATGAGGTAGGTGGCTTCTGCCCTGAAGGCCGGGGTGTCGGCGGGTTCGGCCTCTTCGTAGCGGGTCAGCCGCGCGACGTAGCGGCGGCTGCCACGGAGTGCCACGTCAACCTCGCGGTTATCCGCCCACACCTCCCGGAACAGCGCCCGCAGCTCTTCCGGGCCGCCGCCCGCGGACAAATCGACGCAGGTGCAGCGCAGCTCTGGATGTTCGCGGTCGATGGTACGGCCCATCCCCCACACCGGAGCCTGGGCGATTGACACGGATTCGGCACCGGTATCTGTCACCTGCGCCCCGCGGGTCACCAGCCACAGGCGCGGCGGGTCCAACCAGCCGGCCAACGCCAGCGCCTGCACGAGATGCAGTACGCTCAGTGGGCCCAGGGTGGTGGCCGACTCCAGCGAGCCAGGCGTTGTGTCGACCGGCGGCGCGGTCGGCAGATCCCACAGATGCACCACCCCGCGGCACGGTGGCCGCTCGTCCCCGAACGCGTCTTCGAACAGCTGCCGAAAGTGTTCAGGCTGCGCCGGGTTGAGAAGGTAACTGTCCGGTGTGAGACGCTCGAAGTCAACGCCCGGCTCGACCAGCACACATGTCTGAGAATGCGATTCGAGGTAGTCCCGGAGCGTGTCCGTGGTGACGCCCCCGTCACTCAAGATGAGCCAGCTTCCCGCTTCGACCGGCCGGCTCGACCCGTCCCGGTCCGGCGGGATGGATTCGGGCTGCCACCGCAGCTGGTACATCCGGTCGCGCAAATCCGCCGCGCTCATCGTCGGTACCTCGCCGGGGATCCGCTGTAACGGGTCGGCGCTGGCGCCGTGCGGCGGCGCGGTAATGCTCCCCGCGTCCAACCAGGAGTGGACACGCTGCCACGGATATGTCGGTGCAGCTACGCATTGGCCGCCCGAGGGGTACAGCTGCTCCCAGGCGACTGGCTGACCAAGCGTGTAGAGGGTGCCGAGCGAAGCCAGCGCCGTCGCCCGCCCCCCATCGTCATGACGCATGGACTGCAGTAGGGTGCAACTCCGCCCCAGGTCCTCGGCGTCCTCGCGGACAGCGCTCAGCAGGATGGGATGAGGGCTGATCTCAACAAATGTGTCATGACCACCGTCGAGCAGCCGCCGCAGTGCAGGCGAGAAGCGCACCGGCGAGCACAGATTCTCCGTCCAATAGTCGGCATCGAGCAAGCGGTCGGTCAGTAGGTCGCCGGCCACCGTGGAGTAGATGGGTGTCGTCGGTGCGGTCGGCCGCAATCCCCCGAGCCCAGCGCGCAGACCGGCAACTAACGCGTCCATCTGCGGGCTGTGGGCGGCTACATCGACGTCGATCCACCGGCAGAACCGGTCGCGCTGCTCCAGCACCGCCATCAGATCCGCCAAAACCGTTTGATCCCCGGACAACACCGTCGTTCGGTAGCTGTTGCTCGCGGCGATCGCGACCTGGCGCTCCCGGCTGGCGACGAGCTCCTGTGCCTCGGCCAGGCTGACCTCCGCCACCACCATCGCTCCGCGGCCGCGCACCTTCCGAAGCCTCCGGGCTCGAGTGCAGATCACCCGTGCGGCGTCTTTAAGGTTCAGCGCACCGGCGACGTGCGCAGCCGCAACTTCACCCAGGCTGTGCCCCACCACTGCGGTGGGCTCGACCCCCCATGAGCGCCATAGTGCGGCCAGCGCTACCTGGATAGCGAAGATCGAGGGTTGGATGAGGCCGATGTCTGCGAGTTCCGAACGGCTGTCCTCGGCCAGCGCCTTGAGCACGGAGCTGCCCAGATAGGGCTTTAGCGCGCGGTCGCACGCTGCTAAGGCGTCGCGGAACACCGGCTCCTCGGCCTGCAGTCGCCGCCCCATGCCGTGCCACTGCGAGCCCTGGCCGGAGAAGACGAAGACCACGTCGGGGCGCTGGCCGCGACGGCAATGTCCGACGGAGAGCCCGGGCTGCGACTCCCCGTGCCGGTAGGCCGCCAGGGATTCAGACATTGTGGAGGGGAAGTCTCCGACCACGGATAGCCGATGCTCGTGGTGGCCGCGACGGGCGCCGGCCGTGTAGCACAGGTCGGCGAGCCCCACCCCGGTGGCCAACGCCGACTCGTACCGGCTGGCCAGTGCAGCCAGGGCCTCAGGCGACCGCGCGGAGAGCGGCAGCAACTCGGCTCGATCCGCTGCCGTGCCGCGCTCGGGCGCGGTGACCCGAATTTGCGGGGCTTCGGTAAGGACGACGTGCGCGTTGGTGCCGCCGAAGCCGAACGAGCTTACGCCTGCGACCGCTCGCCCACCGTTCTCCGGCCACGGGGTGAGTGTCCGCGCCACCCGCAACGGCAGGCTGTCGAAGGGGATGTTGGGGTTGGGCTCGACGAAGTTCAGACTCGGCGGGATCGCCCTATGCCGCAAAGCCAACGCTACCTTGATGAGCCCGGCCACTCCGGCCGCCGCTTCCAGGTGGCCGATGTTGGTCTTGACCGAGCCGATCAGGCACCGGCTGCCTGGCGGACGACTGTCCGCCAGGATGGTACCCACGGCCCTCGCCTCGATTGCATCGCCGAGGAATGTTCCGGTGCCGTGCGCTTCGACGTATTGGACGGTGCCGGGTGAAAGACCGGCGCGGCGGTAGGCCGTGGCCAGCACAGCTTCCTGCGATTGCCGGCTGGGTGCAATCAGCCCGTTCGTCCGACCATCCTGGTTGGTGGCGGTGCCGCGGATCACCGCATAGATCGGGTCGTTGTCGGCTAGTGCCCGACTGAGTGGTTTGAGGACGACGATCCCGGCGCCTTCGCCTCGCACATAGCCGTCCGCGCCGGCGTCGAAAGTCTTGCAGCGGCCGTCCGGAGCCATCACCCTGGCCTTGGAGAAGTTGATCATGAGCGCCGGAGACAGGATGACGTTCACCCCTCCGGCCAGGGCCAGTGTGCACTCGCCGTCGCGCAGGCTGCGGCAAGCCAGGTGGACGGCGACCAACGACGACGAGCAGGCGGTGTCGATTGCCATGCTCGGTCCGCGGAAGTCGTAGAGGTAAGAGAGCCGGTTGGCGGCGATGCTGAACGCGTTGCCAGTGCCCGTGTAGGCGTCGACAAGCTGTAACTGGCCGGCCGGGAGATGTCCGTAGTCGTTGGTGGAGATGCCGACGAATACGCCGGTGGGGCTGCCGGCAAGCCGCTCTGGCACCTGCCCGGCGTCTTCCAATGCCTCCCAAGCCACCTCCAGGAGCAGACGCTGCTGGGGGTCCATCTGCGCCGACTCCTTCGGCGAGATGTCGAAGAATTGGAAATCGAACTGGCCGACTCCGCGTATGAAACCGCCCCGCCGGCTGACCGCGGTGCCAGGCACGGACGGATCCGGGTCGTAGAACGCATCGGCGTCCCAGCGATCCGGGGGTATCTCGCTGATCGCGTCTGCGCCGTCCGATAGCAGCCGCCAGAACGCCGCCGGCCCGTCGGCACGCGGAAACCGGCAGCCGATGCCGATGATCGCGATCGGCTCGTCCACGGCGCCGGCCGGCGCGCCGCCGCCGTCCCCGGCCAGTGCGGCGGTGCGGTCGTTGACGGGGGCCTCCCCGGCCAGATGGCTGCAAAGAAGGTCGATCGTCGGGTACTCGTACGCCAGCGTGGGCGACAGCTCGCGTCCCAGCCACTCCTCCAGTGCGGCAGTCAGTCGGACGGCATGGACGGAGTCGAGGCCGTAATAGGCGAACGGGCGGGATGTGTCGATCTCGGTTGCCGGGAGCCCGAGTTCACGAGAGAGCTGGAAGACGAACCAGTCGGCGATCTCCGCCGCACGGCGCCGGTCGTGTTCCGATGCGGCCGCTACGGCAGGGTGGACGTCGGGAGGCGGCGATGTGTGCCATTCAACGACCGGCTCAAGCTCGCCGTCAAGGAACTGCTCTCGGCACCTGCTCCGCTGGATTTTGCCGCTGGATGTGGTAGGAATCCGCAAGGGCCCCACGAGAACAACGGCGTATGCCTGAATACCGTGTTGCTCTGTGATCGCGGCCCGGATCGCATGCACGATTTCGGCGAGTTCGGCCTCACCCAGCTGATGGTGGTTCACCTCCTGAACGAGAACAAGCTGCTCGGCGGCCGGTCCCGGCGTGATTGAGAAGGCCGCACCTCGGCCCGGCACGAGCGCCGGATGGCAGTCCTGGACGGTTGTTTCGATATCGCCGGGGTAGTGATTGCGGCCGCGAATGATGATGAGATCCTTGCGGCGTCCCGTGACGAACAACTCACCGGAGCGAAAGAACCCCAGGTCCCCGGTTCGGAGGAACGGGCCGCGCCCGGTCTCCGCAAGATATGCCGAGAATGCCTCCTCGGTCTGCTCGGGCCTTTCCCAGTAACCCCGTGCAACGCTCGGCCCGGCGACCCAGATCTCGCCGACCTCGTCCGCCCCGCACGGCCGTCGGGTCACCGGATCGACAATGATGACCTCTTGGCCATCCCGCGGCTGACCGCAACCGACCATTGCCACAGCGGCTGGGTGCTCGGGCGCGACCTCGACAACCCGGTGCCCGCGCAGCGCGACACCATCTATGTGTCGAACCAGCGGTACGGCGCAGTCCGGCCCACCGGACACCAGCAGGGTCGCCTCCGCCAGCCCATACACCGGACGAAACGCCTCCGGCCGGAAATCAGCCTCGGCGAAGGCGTTGGCGAAATCCTGCACTGTCGTGGGGCGAACCCGCTCGGCACCACACAGGGCCGTGCGCCAGCAGGACAGATCGAGCGCCGCACGCTCCTCCGGGCTACTGAGCGCGACACACAGTTCGTAGGCGAAGTTCGGTGCAGCGGTGATTGCCGCGCGGTGCCGGGAAATTGCTTCCAGCCACCGCATCGGACGCTTGATGAAGGCGTTCGGCGGCATAAGGACCGAAGCGGCCCCGGCATAAATCGGCTCGAGGATGCCGCCGATTAGACCCATGTCATGATGGGGCGGCAGCCAGAACACAGCGACCGTCCCCTCGGGGTGCCACGCCTGACGGATGACCTCCAGATTATGGAGAAGGTTGGCGTGCGTTAGCACGACGCCCTTCGGTGAGCTTGTAGAGCCGGAGGTGTACTGCACGATGGCGAGTTCGCTCGGGTCGATCTCCGGCGCGACCCATTCCTCGCCGTCTGAGACGACCGCGTCGATGAGACACCACCGCACGCAACGCCCCTCGAGCAGGCCGTCCACCGTTCCCCCGATTTTCGCGTGCAACTCGGCGGTGGTGAGAGCGAAGTCGGCTTGTACATCCGCGACGATCGACGCGACGCGCGGAACCAACTGCTTGCGCACCGGCGGGTGTAGCGGTACAGCGACCGCCCCCGCGTAGAGACATCCGAAGAGACCGGCGATAAAGTCCAAGCCCGGGTGGCAGACGACTAGCACACGCCGGCCCGTGGCGCCCTGCTGTTGCAGGCTCGACGCGATTCCTCGCGCCTTCGCGTCCAGCTGTTGATAGGTCAGCCGGCTGACTTGTTGTTCCTCGCCATCGCGGGAGAAGCTGAACACAACCTTATCCGGATCGCGTACGGCTCGCTCCTGCAATAGCCCAAGCAGCGTCGGCGTATTAAGCGGCACGTAGTCTGGCATTTCGCGACCTAGTTCGACGTGGTCTTCTGCGCGCTCGGCATGTCGGTCGGCGGTGCTCATCTCCCCCTCGGGCTATCGGCCTTCGGGCCACTTTTTCAGAGTCAATTCAGCCTTGGGCCACTTTTCAAAGTAAATTGGCTCTACATCGGGGGAGTCAACCGTTCCTCGGGCCTCGTCGCGCACCGACCGCCGCCGGATCGCCCGTGGGTCGCTACGTACAGGCGGCGGCCGTCCACGCGGGGCGCAGATCGCCCGCCGCGGGTGCCGGGCTGTGGCGATGTCGACCGGGTCGACCCGGCCCTTGTCCGCGTCAAAATCTGTTGGGCGCACAAGCGGTTTGCTGCACCGATACTCCGGCTTGCTGCCGCCGTGATCACCGCGAGCCGTGACATCAGCATGCCCGGTCAGTAGCGCTGCATCCTCGAGATCGCGGTGGTGGTCATGCTCCGTCGTTTCTTGCTCTATGTCGATTTCGTGGTGTTCGATCAAACTACGCTCGGCGCAAGTTTTCGAGTAGCCGGCGGAATGCCTCCACGATGCAGCCGGTAACGATCGCGTCGGTGCGTGCCCGCACCGTCGCGGAGCGGGCCATGCGGAACAACGGCCCGAGCTCGCCGACATACTCGCCGCGGTGGCGATCTTGAGTAGCTCCTCGGCGCCGTGTTTCCGCGCTAGGCACCGACCGCCGCTCCGACGTTGGCGTGTGCAAGGGCACACTGGAACGGCACAAGCTATCCGCAGTGGAGTTCATCCGAGGCAAATCGCGTGGGGCCCTAGCTATTTCACCGGTGGAGTCGGCCGATGTGCATCCCTTAGCGACGGCGAAATCTCGATCGTGAGTTTCGGGATGGCGCGGTCCGTCATCCGCGAGACGGGCGTACCGATCGCGCAGGTGCCTCGGGAGCTCGGCCTCAACGAGGGCCGCTGGGGGTCGGTGGGTGAACCTGGACCGGCGCGCTTGGCGACGGTCCGCGACCGGAGCAAGATCACCAAGGGCCCCGGATCAAAGCGGCGGGAATCGCCTTGGCGTACAAGATGATCGAGGCCGCACAGTCGCGCCGGCGCGAAGTGAACGCGCCGGATCTGGTCGCGCTGGTACGTGCCGGCGCAACATTCGAGAACGGCAAACTCGTCGAACGCCCTGGCCAGACAACCGGAAAGGAGGCAGCATAAAAGGCTCTTGATCCGCAGCTATTGACAATTGCTCGACCCATTCGGCGGTACTACTACCGCCGCACGTCGGGACGGTCTCCGTGACTGTACAGGAGGTCCATGTGGCCAGAACATACCTCGCGACGCTGCTCGCCCTTGCAGCTGCCCTGATGATCGGCATCGGCGAAGTCATCCAGCAACAATCCGCCCAAGACGTCACCGGCGAGCGGGTTGGCACGATCGAGCTGTTCGGCCGGCTGCTGCGCGACCGCCAGTGGTGGGCAGGCGGCCTGGTAGCCGCGGCGGGGTTCGCGTTGCAGGCAGCGGCGCTGGATTTCGGTTCGGTGGTGCTCGTGCAGGCGCTGTTGGTTATCTCGTTGTTGTTCGCGCTGCTCATCAGCGCCATGGTGAATCACCGCCGGATTACCCGCTGGGAAGGCACTTGGGCGGTGCTGCTCGTAGCTGCGGTTGCGGTCGTCGTCACAGTTGGCAACCCCCAGGAAGGGCATGCTCGGGCGTCGCTTCACGCGTGGGCTGTCGTGGCCGCGATCATGGTTCCGGCGCTGATTGTGTGTGCGATTGGCGGCCGGGTCTTCTCGGGTCCGGTCAGCGCAATGTTGCTGGGGCTGCTGTCCGGTTCCCTGTGGGGGGTGTTCTACGTATTGACCAAGGGCGTGGTCGCTCAATTTGGCCGCGGTATCGGGGTATTGCTGCGCACGCCTGAGCTGTACGCCGGGGGGGTGGTGGCGATCTCCGCGACGGCCTGGGTACAGTCGGCGTTCCGGGCCGGCCCGCTGTCCGCATCATTGCCGGCGGTCACCGTCTCCAATCCCCTCGTCGCGTCGGTGCTCGGCGTCGCCATCCTGGGCGAAACGATTACCAAGAATAATGCCGCCCGGGTTGTACTCGCGTTCTCGGTCGCGGCGATGGTGGTGGCGATGGTGGCGCTGTCCCGCAGCCAGGCCGGCGCCTCGCCTCAGCGGGGCGAGAAGACCGGGGAGAAGTCGGCCGACACCACCGACTAGCGAACCTTGGTCGCGAGATGTGCCCCGCTGGTTTCGGCGGCTCCCGCGCTACTGCGCAGCAACCACGTCACGTCGCCGCGGCCCCGCGCGGCGGGTTGACAGCCGAAGAACGTTTGGGTGATGGGAGGGAGATTTCGAGACTGCGCATATTCAATCGCGGTCTTCCTATATGGATCATTCAGCTTGAGCATTATTGCATTGAGTGCTCAATCTGCTTTGTTCGTGTTCCGTAAACCATAATGCAGCGTACGGTGACGTGCGTTTAGTCGCCGCGTAGCGTGAAGATATATGCGTTCGAAAGCATCCAGCGTTAATTTGAAGTCATGCTGCTGCGCCGTTAGGCGACTGGCGTCTCGCAGGCTTTTCGCATTGTCCTCGTCCAAGGCGTACTGCAGTGCGTCAGCCAATGCGCGTACATCACCGGGCGGGAACAACGCTCCGTTGACACCTGGTCTCACGAGATACGGCAATGCCCCTGCCGCTGCCGCCACTACCGGCAGGCCAGACGCCATGGCTTCCAGCGTCGCAATGCTCTGCAGCTCAGCAGTTCCTGGCATGCAGAACACATCAGCTCGCGAGTACTCAGCCCGCACTTCGTCGTCGGATAAGTAACCGACAAAGGTGACGCGGTCATCGACCCCGCGCTTGGCGGCGTGACGGCGTAGGTACTTTTCCTGACGACCTCGTCCAACGATCCTCAGGCGGACGCTGTGGTCCATGAGCGCGAGTGCGTCGATGATTTCGTCGATATGCTTTTCGGCGTCGAGTCGACCAACGAATAGAACTGTCCGGCGGGTTCGATCTCTTTCGCCCACCTGCCGACCGTAAGCAGCGACGTCAACTCCGCACGACACCGGTATCGCATGACCAATTCCTGCTTGGGTCCGCAATACGTCAACCGCATAGGGCGTGGGAGCCGTAATCACGTCGGCGGACCGGAAAACCTTAGCTAGGTCCCACCATGCCAATGCCGCTGCTCGGGCGTATACGAACTCTGGCAACAACTCAAACGGCAGCTGGTACTTGACGTTTTCCGGAATGAAATGGTTAGTTGCGATCAATGGAGTATTCGACTTACGGGACTCGGCGGCTGCGAACCGGCCGACGGCAAAATGCGCATGCACGTGAACTACATCGGGTATAACGTGTTGGAAAATATCACTTACGGCTAGCCGAAGCTTACGGAAATCAGCGATGTGGAACGTCGGATGCCACGGATATCGGTGGGACGCTAGGTAATGAAGCCTGATACCGCCGCATTCCGCTTCGTAGGAGGAATTAGCCGGCGAAGGAACCATGACATGAACATCGTGTCTTCTACTTGCCAATCCTTCGGCAAGTCGACGAGTAAGGACGCCGGCGCCGTTGACGTCCGGTGGATAAGTGTCGCCGGCCAGGAGGATTCTCATTGATCGTTCCCGGGCATCCGCGCTCTCCTATCGGCATCGGCAGACATAGCCCGATCGTTTCTGTCGTATAACTGCCGCGTGTCGCCGCGTCGATGGTGAGGTCTCCGCACATCGTATCCACACGGCCACTTCGGGTAGCAGCGCATAGAGTGCATACTTGCACCGCTGGTACGCGCCAGCGGGCCTGGCTGCGACGAATCGGAGCGCCACTTGGCTCTGTCGTTCAGACCATCCCTCGAGACAAAGGCGGGTGGCATGGGCGAAGACCTCGGTTCGATGATCCACGCAAGCACAAGATCACGAAACACGTTGTTGCCCTTGGTGACCGACTCCAATCCCAACACTCGATAGGCGGCGCACAACCTGGCCCACAGATGGGTCATCTGCGAGGTGGTGATCGGCAACGGCTCAGCACCAGACGGCCCTGCCACACCGAGGTCCAGTACGGTCTGGCCGGCAGCCAGCCGCTCGGCGGCTGCGGCCTTCGGGGCGGCTAACTCCTTGACGGTGCGCACGTAGGGCACCAACGCAGCCTACGGCCCGGGCTTAGTGCGCAAATTCAGTCGGGCGAATCGCACCACCAGCGCGCGCTTCCCGACGTGCGGGAGGCGCAGAGTGAGCGCGGAGGCGCGCGCCGGCACGGTCGGCTCCGTCGACCACACCGTCGTCGAGCGCGTCTTCAGCGAGCAGCCCGACCACCGCGGGCGCGGTGCATGCCAACGTGACGATTGACGGTCAGGGCCAATACGTCAACGATATTGACTTCACCACGGAAGATCATGTGCTCACGATCATGCTCCAAGGAAGCGGCGAATTCGTCGCACGGCTGTACGACGGAAAATCCGCCGACGGTATAAGGATGTCACGCTTCAACCCGAAACAGGCTCGGAAGTTTCCTACAACAGAGCGACGGTAACGCCAGGCAACCAAGGACGGCGGTACCTAAAAGATCACCGGTACCGCAACCGACATGCATAAGGCGAATAAGCCCTTCGAGATCGACGTGACCTGCTGGCGCTGCAGCCGTTCACAGCCCCTACCGACCGCGACAGGCTGCCATCGGAGCGGCGCTCCTGCGTATATACCCATCGCACATGCGTTTTCGGATACCGGCGGTTGCACGACGGTCCGGCCATGTCGGTCGTCTACGACGTACCGACCGACACCGATGACCTGCTCATTTCAACAATGGCGGATCGCGCGAAAGCCCACGCGGTAGCGCGGGACGGCAAGGTCGGCCTCTGCGTGCTGGACGCGCGCTGGCCGGTTGCGTGATTGCAGGTGTACGCCGACGCAGAAATCGAGCGTGAGCGCGACCTGGTGGTCGATGCGATGATGGCTGTGGCCGAACGGATGTCGGGGCAGCGACCCGGCGATGAAGCGCGTCCGTTTGTAGAAGCGATGGCCGAACGCGAGGACGGGGGTGTCTGCCACGGTCCCATGGGGCGCGCCAGATCCGGGGTGAGCTCGCCTGGGCGCAGACCAAGATCGTTTGAGGCAACCCGCTTCGGGAACCTGAGCCCATGGGTAACGTCGTCCTATGGTGCTATTCACGGCGCTGCGGGACATGCAGTGGCGGAGGTTGCGCTTCGCCATCGCGATCGCCGGCACTGGCCTCGTATTCGCGATGACACTTGTGCTCACCGGGCTCACGAACGGCTTCCGGGCGGAGGATGAGCGCACCGTCGATTCCCTCGGCTTCGATATGTTCCTGATCAGCACCGGTGCGACGGGCCCCTTCCTCGGCGCTGCGCCGTTCCCGGCTGCAGAACTGAAAGTCGTCTCCGGCGCCCCGGGAGTTCATGCTGCTGCTCCGCTCGCGTATGTGGGTTCGACCTTCACAGATGGGGGCTCGACGCATGGGGTGACCGTGTTCGGCGCACCCGCGGGCGGTCCGGGTATGCCGGCCATGTCGGAAGGCAGGGCACCGTCGACACCTGGCGAGATTGCGGTGTCAAGCACGATTGGCCGCCGCGTTGGCGATCAGCTCGAGCTTGGTTCGCGCAAGCTGCAGATCGTCGGCGTCGTGGACAATTCCACCGCGCTGGCGAAGACGCCGAACGTCTTCATGACTACCGACGGTGTGCAACAACTCGCGTACGGAGGGCAGCCGCTGGTCTCGTCGATCGGTATCCGCGGCACGCTCAAGCAGGTCCCCGACGGCTTCCGGGTCGTGGACCGGGCGGTTGCGGTAGCCGACCTGATGCGGCCGACGAAGGTGGCGGTCGACGCGATCGCAATCGTGTCCGTGCTGCTCTGGATCGTTGCGGCGTTGATTGTGGGTGCCGTCGTGTACCTCTCCGCGCTGGAGCGGATGCGTGACTTCGCCGTGTTCAAGGCGATCGGCGTCCCAACGCGATCGATCCTGGCCGGGCTGGTGCTGCAGGCGATCATCGTCGCGGGCCTTGCGGCCGCTCTCGGCGCGGTACTTTCCCGGCTGCTCGTGCCGTTGTTCCCAATGGACGTCATCGTGTCCGCGTCGGCCTACCTGTTGTTGGCCGTGATCGCGGTCGGGATCGGTCTGTTGGCAAGCGCCGCGGCAGTCCGGCGGGCGGTGACCGTCGATCCCGCGCTGGCGTTTGGAGGTCCCTGAACCGTGCCCCACCTACGCATCCGCGACCTCGTCGTCGAATACTCCAGCGGCGGCTATGCGATCCGCCCGATCAACGGCCTGAACCTTGACATAGACGCCGGCGCGCTGGCCATACTGCTCGGCCCGAGCGGCTGCGGAAAGACGACATTGCTGTCGTGCCTCGGCGGAATCCTGACGCCCACTTCCGGCCGGATCACCGTCGGTGGCATCGACGTAACCGCGCTCAGTCTGCTCAATCGCGGGGCGCTGTCGGAATACCGGCGCCGCGGCGTCGGCATCGTGTTCCAGGCGTTCAACCTGGTACCAAGCTTGACGGCGCTCGAGAACGTCCTTGTGCCGCTGCTTGCGGCCGGAACGCCGCGCCGCGAGGCGCGCGAACGCGCAGCGGAGCTGCTGTTCCGTGTCGGTTTACAGGACCGAATGAGACATCGCCCCGGCGAGCTGAGCGGCGGGCAACAACAACGGGTAGCCGTGGCCCGCGCGGTCGCCCTCGATCCGCCGCTGATTCTCGCCGATGAACCGACCGCACATCTTGATTACATCCAGGTCGAGGAGGTGCTGAGGCTGATACGCGGCCTCGGGCGGGGCGAGCGCATCGTCGTCGTGGCGACCCATGACTCCAGGCTGCTACCGCTCGCGGACCGTGTGGTCGAGATGGCGCCGAAGACCATCACGGCGAACCGCGCACCGGAAACCATTCGTCTGCAGGCGGGAACGGTCTTGTTCGAGCAAGGCGCCGTTTCAGATCTGATCTACATCGTCGAAGAAGGCGAGCTCGAGATGGTCCGGCAACTAACGGGTGGCGGCGAGAAAGTGCTCAGGGTCACCAAGGCAGGCGACTACTTCGGCGAGATCGGCCCGCTGTTCGGCCTGCCTCGCTCCGCAACAGCGCGAGCCCGCACCGATGCCGCAGTGGTCGGTTACTGCATCCCGGCTTTCCGGGAACGCGTTGGCGCTGCACGCATGCGCAACCTCATCGAGGGACGGGAGCTGGCAATGGGTTAGGAGCGTGGAGTTGCCAGCGCGACCGACCCACAACAATCCAGAGCCCACGATGACATCTAATCGCCATATGAACTACGTGCTTTCAATCGCGTACCCGTTCGGGGATGTCGCCGAACCGGCCATCGTCACGACGTCCGAAATCGACGGGATGCGCGCGGCGACGATCGGCGGCGCCGACGCGAGCCGACAAGTACTGCTGTTCATGGGGTTTCTCGCCGTCATCGAACCATTCGAGCTGCAGAGGTTCGCGCTGCTTGCCCAGATCTGGGATGCCCAGATCACAGTCGTCGACGTGCCGGGCTGCGGCTACGGCCGCCCGCGGCTTCATCCGCGGGAGCGCCGCGGCCTGCGCGGCGGAGACTTCACCGCTGTTGCGCACCGAATGGTGAAGGCAGGAGTGGCGCACAACCCACAGATGGCGCAGAAGCCGTCGATCCTCGCCGGATACTCGATGGGGGCGAGCCTAGCCGCCGCCGCCTCAGGTGTGGGCCAACTGGACATCGACCATGTAGTGTTCGTCGAGCCCGTCGCGACGCGGCGCTGGAACATCGTGAGCCTGATCGGCTGCACTCGTGCGGAAGACAAGGTCCTCGGTGAGTACCTTGACCGCAACCGCAGCGTCGCGGCTGCTGTGGCACCTGTGGACCGCCGCGGCGATCCTCGACCGCCGGTGTCCCGAATTGACCTGGCGCATCTAGGTTTCGCACTCACTCGTGGTCGTATCGCCGCTGACCTACGGCGCGGACATCACAGGCATGGCTTCACCGTGCATGTGGTGCACGGCGAGCGGAGTCTGCTGAGCCGAGCCGCCGATGTGGCCGGATTGGCCGCGGACTGCCGCCAGGCAGGCCTACAGGTACACACCGTGCGTGTGGCGGGCCGGCACGCGTTGTGGCATTCACTTCCCGACGTCGCGGCGTTGGCCCGGATCACGATGAAGCACTGGTAGCAATAGCTCGCAGCATTCAGCCATCTCTTATCGGTTTTGCCGTCACTGATCACCGCCAACACGGCCTGATACCGCTGCTCGGCCACGCTCAATTCCCTCATCTCGGGAGTGTCAAGGATCAACCGAAACAGATGTAAAGAATCAGCCGAAACACTGTGAGGCATCAGCCGAAACAGAAACGTCAAGCA
>NZ_DASQVQ010000127.1:0-17590 GCF_035640695.1 Mycobacterium sp. | reverse complement strand
CTAGCCTCGAGAGGAGGGCGGGATCGGTGGCCGCCCGTCGGAACTGAGACGCTTCCACAGCTCGCGATTTCGGCGCTATACTCACCGGTCCGCTCCGGGATCCGGACGGTTCCTGGATGCGCCCCTGAGAAGGAAACCCCTTCTTGAAGAGGTGCGACGGTCTTTGAAAACTCAACAGCATGCGCACCTCTCGGTCGTTCCCTCGACCGAGGAGTGTGTCCAGGTTCGACGCCGCCGTCGCTTTGATCCGCTCTGCGGGCAACCCTGCTACTGTACTCCACCCCACAGGGAGCGTCAATCCCCGCGCGAACGGAGTCATCCGTCCGCGTGTGGCCGCTGTAGTTAGGAGCTTACTCTCTCGATCTCGGCTCCGAGACTGACCAAGTTCTCAACGAATAACGGATAGCCGCGATCGATGTGGAACACGTCGTGGACCTCGGTATCGCCGTCGGCCACCAGGCCGGCGAGCACCAGGCCGGCACCCGCCCGGATGTCGGAGCACCACACCGGTGCGCTTGACAGCTGCGGCAGGCCGCGCACCACCGCGTAGTGACCGTCGGTCCGTGCATCGGCCCCGAGCCGGATCATTTCCTCGACGAAGCGAAACCGCGCCTCGAACACGTTCTCGGTGATCATCGACGTGCCATCGGCAATCGACGCCAGGCCGATCGCCATGGGCTGCAGATCCGTCGGGAAACCGGGGAAGGGAAGCGTCGCGACGTTGACCGCCTTCGGCCGCTCGTACTGGACCACCCGAAAACCGTGGTCGTCCTGGGTGACGGTGGCGCCGGCGTCGTGCAGCTTGTGCAGCACCAGCTGCAGGTGCTGCGGGTCGACGCCGGTGACCGAAATGTCGCCGCGCGTCATCGCCGCGGCGATGCCCCATGTGGCCGCGACGATGCGGTCGCCGATGACCCGGTGCTCAGTGGGGTACAGCCTCGGCACCCCGGTGATCGTCATCGTCGACGAGCCCGCGCCTTCGATCTCGGCGCCCATCTGATTGAGCATCGTGCAAAGGTCGACAACGTCGGGTTCGCGGGCCGCGTTGTGGATCGTCGTCACGCCCTCGGCCAAGACCGCCGCCATCAGAATGTTTTCGGTCGCCCCAACCGACGGGAATTCCAATTGAATCTGCGCGCCGTGCAGGTGCTCCGCGTGCGCGACCACACAGCCGTGCTCGATGTTGCACCTGGCGCCGAGCTGCCGCAGCCCGGCCTGGTGCATGTCCAACGGTCGCGAGCCGATCGCATCGCCGCCGGGCAGCGCGACCTTGGCTCTTCTGCAGCGCCCGACCAGGGGGCCCAGCACGCAGACGGACGCCCGGAATTGCCGCACCGCGGCAAAGTCCGCATCGTACTTCAGTTCATCCGGTGAGGTGACACGCACTGTGGCGCCGTCCAACTCGACATTCGCGCCCAGGCCACGCAGCACTTCGGCCATCAAGGGCACGTCGAGGATGTCGGGACAGTTGGTGATAGTGCTGGTGCCCTCGGCCAGCAGTGCGGCCGCCATCAACTTGAGCACGCTGTTCTTGGCGCCTCCGACGGCAACTTCCCCCTGTAACCGGTTGCCGCCGGTCACCACGAATCGCTCGCTCACGCGGGTTAGTGTAAACAGCGGTCGTGGCCGGTGTCAGTCTCCCGGGTACCGTTGGACGATGGCAGTACATCTGACCCGCATCTACACCCGAACAGGTGATGACGGCACCACGGGTTTGAGCGATTTTTCCCGCGTCTCGAAGAACGATCCGCGCTTGGTGGCATATGCAGACTGCGACGAAGCCAACGCCGCGATCGGCGTCGCAATCGCACTGGGAAGCCCCGACGAGCAATTGAATCGGGTCCTCCGTCAACTCCAGAACGACCTTTTCGATGCCGGCGCCGATCTGTCCACTCCCGTGGTGGAAGCACCGGAGCATCCGCCACTGCGGATCATGCAAAGCTACATCGACCGGCTGGAATCCTGGTGTGACGAGTATAACGACGGTTTGCCAGCACTGAATTCCTTTGTGCTGCCCGGCGGTTCGCCGTTGTCAGCCCTGCTGCACGTGGCGCGTACAGTCGCGCGGCGGGCCGAACGCTCGGCATGGGCCGCGGTCGACGCCTATCCAGAAGGGGTGAATGCCTTGGCCGCAAAGTATCTCAATCGGTTGTCCGACCTGTTGTTCATTTTGTCGCGCGTGGCCAACTCGGATGGCGACATCCTTTGGAAGCCGGGTGATTCCGGCTCCAACTCACCAGGTTAGATCTCGGCACCCTCGACGGCCACATGATTTACACCGTGCGTCGCCGAGCCCGAGGTGACGGACGCGATTCCAGCCACGACAAGAACGCCGTCAAAGCGCCACGGTCCAGGGCCATCTCGTATCCCCGTCGGCGGTCTGGTGTGGTGTCGCGCAGTTCCAGTACGACAGTCTCTTCGTTCATGATGTCGAATTCGTCGCCGCGCGGACCGCGCCGGGACACGATCTCCAAACCCCTTCGGCTCAGCCGACGGTCGGGCCACAAACGAACGCTGGACAACCGGTAGAACGCGGCTTCGCCGCCGTGATAGCGCATCACGCCATGTCGCCAGCCATGACCGCCGACGGCTGGAATGTCGCGCAGGATCGCAGCGGTGCCGCCCTGGCGCAATTTCCACAACCGATACGTCAGTGCGATGACAGCGAACAGCAATACAGCAATGACCGCGACCATGACGATCATGGGCGCGCTCATTGGCCGGCCGCCCTAGTCGATCTCGCCGAGCGCGCGCAGCCGCGCGCGGCCCCTGGCCGCGACGCGTTCGTCCTCGGAATCGGCGTCGCGCCGGGCGGCGTCGGCGTCGATCTCGGAATCGAACTCTGCGGACTCGGCCAAGATGATTACGCCCTCGTCGGTGACCGACATGAAGCCCCCGTCGACCGCGATGCGCAGGTCATCCTCGCCCTCGCGCTCCACACGCACCATCGCGTCGTCGACCAGCTGCGCCACCAGCGGAATGTGCCGGGGCAGAATGCCGATCTCGCCGTTGGTGGTGCGGGTGAAGACGAACGTGGCCTTACCGGACCAGATTTTGCGCTCGACGGCAACGATGTCGACGTCCAGTTCGGCCATTTCAGCGCCTACTCATCCTTGTCGCCGTTGTCCTTCTTGGCGTCGTCTTTCTTCGCCTCGGCGTCCTTGTCGACATCGTCTTTCTTCGCCTCGGCGTCCGCGTCGGATTCTTCCTTGTCCTGGCCGGCTTCGTCCTCGTCCTCGACCGACTCTGTGGGCGCGCCATCGTCTTTCGACTCGTCCATCTTGACGCCCAGGCTTTCGGCCTTGCGCTCGAGATCTTCCAGACCACCGATGAGGAAGAAGGCCTGCTCGGGCAGATGGTCGAATTCGCCCTTGGTCAACCGGTCGAACGCGTCGATGGTTTCCTTGAGCGGGACCGTCGAACCCGGGACACCGGTGAATTGCTCGGCGGCCATCATGTTCTGCGACAGGAAACGCTCGATCCGCCGCGCCCGGTTGACGAGCTGCTTGTCCTCCTCGGAAAGCTCATCGATGCCGAGGATCGCGATGATGTCCTGAAGGTCCTTGTACCGCTGCAGGATTCGAATCACTTCCTGCGCAACCCGGTAATGCTCGTCGCCGACGATGCCGGCATCGAGAATCGTCGAGCTCGATGCGAGTGGGTCCACCGCCGGGAAGATGCCCTTTGAGAACACGTCGCGGCTGAGCTCCGTCGTGGCGTCAAGGTGCGCGAACGTCGTCGCCGGCGCGGGGTCGGTGTAGTCGTCGGCGGGCACGTACACCGCTTGCATCGACGTGATCGAACGCCCACGAGTCGAGGTGATGCGCTCCTGCAGCTCACCCATTTCGTCGGCAAGCGTCGGCTGATATCCCACCGCGGACGGCATCCGGCCGAGCAGCGTCGACACCTCCGACCCGGCCTGAGTGAACCGGAAGATGTTGTCGATGAACAGAAGAACGTCCTGGCCCTGCTCGTCGCGGAAGAACTCCGCCATCGTCAGTGCCGACAGCGCCACCCGCATACGGGTGCCCGGGGGTTCGTCCATCTGCCCGAACACCAGCGCGGTGTCCTTGAGCACGTTGGCCTCGCCGAGCTCGACCCACAGGTCGTTGCCCTCACGGGTGCGCTCACCCACGCCGGCGAACACCGACGTGCCGCCGAAGTTGCGGGCGATGCGGTTGATCATCTCCTGAATCAGCACGGTCTTGCCCACGCCGGCACCGCCGAACAGCGCGATCTTGCCACCGCGCACATACGGGGTGAGCAGGTCGATGACCTTCAGACCCGTCTCGAGCATCTCCGTGCGGGGTTCCAGCTCGTCGAACGCCGGTGGCTTGCGGTGAATTGGCCAGCGATCCAGGTCGGACCCATAGCCCTTCTCGTCGAGGCAGTCGCCGAGAGCGTTCCAGACGTGGCCCTTGGTGCCGTCCCCGACCGGAACCGAAATCGAGCTACCGGTGTCAACGACCTCGACTCCGCGCACCAGGCCATCGGTCGGCTGCAGTGAAATGCAGCGCACCAGGTTGTCGCCCAGGTGCTGCTCGACCTCCAGCGTCAACTCCTTGGCCAGCTCCTCGAAGGTGATCTCGGCGTGCAGGCCGTTGTACAACGCCGGCACGGACCCGCGCGGGAACTCGACGTCCACCACAGGACCGGCGACTCGTACCACTCGGCCGTTCGTGTCCTTCTTGTTGTTCTTGGTTGTCTCGCGTTCAGCGGTTGCAGTCATGACTTTCTTCGCTTCCTATCGGGTCTATTGGGCGGCATCCGCCAATGCGTTTGCGCCGCCCACGATTTCGCTGATTTCCTGGGTGATCTGAGCTTGACGCTCACGATTTGCCTGCAACGTCAAGTCACGGATGAGGTCGTCGGCATTGTCGCTGGCCGACTTCATCGCCCGCCGCCGTGCAGCCGATTCGGAGGCCGCCGCCTCGAGCAGGGCCGCGAAGATCCGGGTCGTCACATACCGCGGCAGCAAGCGCGCGAACAGCGTCGTCGCGTCCGGCTCGAACGAGAACAACGTCCGCGGGCCGGTGTCTTCGTCGGTGTACTCGACCACCATCGGGGCGATGCGGTGCGCCGAGGCCTCCTGGGACAGCATCGACTTGAATTCGGTGAAGACGAGGTGCAATTCGTCGACACCGAGGATGCCGTCCGGACCCGGGTCGTCGCCTTCGTCGTCAGCGCCGGCGTTGAACGCATCGACCAGTGTCGAGGCGATTTCCTGTGCGTCTTCATAGCTCGGCTTTTCCGAGAAGCCGGTCCACGAGTCGGTGATCTTCCAGTTCCGGAAACTGTAATAGCTCAGCGCCTTACGCCCGACCACGTAGAGGACGGGCGTCTTGCCCTCCTCGCGCAGTAGCGAGAACAGCTCCTCTGATCGCCGGAACACGTTGGCGTTGTGCGCGCCGCACAGCCCGCGGTCCGAGGAGACCACCAAAACGGCCGCGCGCTTGGGGTTTTCGCGTTCGACGAGCAGTGGATGGTCAAGAGCTGATTCGTCGGCCAGATCAGTCAGCATTTTCGTGATCTCTTCGGAGTAGGGCCGCGCCGCCTCGACCCGCGCTTGCGCCTTCGCGATGCGCGATGTCGCGATCATCTCCTGGGCCTTGGTGATCTTTTTTATCGACCCGGCCGATCGGATCCGATGGCGAAGCTCCCGAAGTGTGGCAGGCATCGAACACCTAACTCTTCTGTTCCGGCGGCGGTTTGCGGACCTTCACCGATTCCTTCTCGAGTTCCTCTTCGTCCATCGCGTCGACATGTTCGTCGCGGACGACAGAGCTGCCGTCGGAGGCCGCAAAGCCCTTCTTGAACTGTTGGACGATCTCATCGAGCTTGTCGCTCAAGTCGTCCGACAGTTTCTTTTCTTCCCGGATCTCCTTGAGGATCTCCTGGTGCGAGGCCCGCATGTGGTCGAGGAACTCGGTCTCGAAGCGCCCGACATCGCCAGCCGGCACCGTGTCGAGATGGCCTTTGGTGCCGAGGAAGATGGAGACCACTTGTTCCTCGACCGGCATCGGCTGGTGCTGGGGCTGCTTGAGCAGTTCGACCAGCCGCTCACCGCGGTCGAGTTGCTTCTTGGTGTTTTGGTCCAGGTCTGAGGCGAAGGCTGCAAACGACTCAAGCTCGCGGTATTGCGAGAGGTCCAGTCGCAGCGAGCCGGCCACGTCCTTCATCGCCTTGATCTGCGCCGCGCCGCCGACGCGCGACACCGAAACACCGACGTTGATTGCCGGGCGAACACCCTGATTGAACAGGTCGCTCTCCAGGAAGCACTGGCCGTCGGTTATCGAGATGACGTTGGTCGGGATGTATGCGGAGATGTCATTGGCCTTGGTCTCGATGATCGGCAGGCCCGTCAGCGAGCCGCCGCCCATCTCGTCGGAGAGCTTCGCGCACCGCTCCAGCAGCCGCGAATGTAGATAGAACACGTCGCCGGGATAAGCCTCACGGCCCGGCGGACGGCGCAGCAGCAGCGAGATCGCGCGATATGCCTCGGCTTGCTTGCTCAAGTCGTCGAACACGATCAGCACATGCTTGCCCTGATACATCCAGTGCTGGCCGATCGCCGAACCGGTATACGGCGCAAGCCATTTGAAGCCCGCGGAGTCCGATGCCGGAGCGGCGACGATCGTGGTGTAGTCCATCGCACCGCCCTCTTCGAGCGCATTGTGGACACTGGAGATCGTGGTGCCCTTCTGGCCGATCGCCACATACACGCAGCGGACCTGGAGCTTCTCATCGCCGCTCTCCCAGTTCTGCCGCTGGTTGAGGATGGTGTCTACGCAGATCGCGGTCTTGCCGGTCTTGCGGTCACCGATGATCAGCTGACGCTGGCCGCGGCCGATGGGCGTCATTGAGTCGATCGCCTTGATGCCGGTCTGCAGCGGCTCCTTAACACTCTGCCGCTGCACCACCGACGGAGCCTGGAGTTCAAGCGCGCGACGCTCGTCGGTGTTGATGTCGCCGCGGCCATCGATCGGCTGGCCAAGTGGGTTGATGACACGGCCCAGGAACGCATCACCCACCGGCACGGACAACACTTCACCGGTGCGCTTGACCTGTTGGCCTTCTTCGATTTTCTCGAAGTCGCCCAAGATGACCGCGCCGATGTCATGTTCATCAAGGTTCAAAGCCACACCCAGTACGCCGCCCTCGAACTCGAGTAGCTCCTGTGTCATGACCGACGGCAGGCCCTCGACGTGTGCGATGCCATCACCGGCGTCGACGACGGTGCCGACCTCCTCGCGGGCCGTGTCCGACTCGAAGCTGGAAACGTACTCTTCGATCGCGCCCTGGATATCGTCGGGTGAGATTGTCAACTCTGCCATGGCTCTTTATCTTCCTGCTTGCGGGTCGGGCGTTCTTGTTGATGAGTTCAGTCGGGTAGCCGGTTTCGCGCGGTGGCCAAGCGAGACGACAGCGTTCCGTCGATCACCTCGTCACCAATGGAGATAGCCAGGCCGCCAAGCAATTTGGAGTCGACCTGGAGCTGCACCGATACCGGGTGACCATAGATGCGGCGCAACACCTCGGTGAGTCGATTGCGCTGCGCTCTGCTCAATTCGGCGGCCGCCTTGACACGTGCCACCACCTCGCCGCGCCGCGCCACGGCCATTTCTGCCAGGTCATGCACGACTTCGTCCGTTCGCTTGCCGCGAATGAGCTCCACCGTCTGTCGCAGCAACGCCGCGGTCGTGGGGTTTACCCCCGAGCTGCGGTCGAGCACGTCGTTCAGTAATTCGACCCGGCGATCCGCCGGACGCGTGTACTCGCTGAGCACGGTCGACAGCTGCGGCTCGGAATCCAGGATGCGGCCGAACCAGAACAGCTGTTCTTCCACCTCGTCGGCATGGTCGCTGCGTTCGGCGCGGACCAGCAATGCCAGGCGGGCAACGTGTTCAACCGCGTCCACCAGGTTCGAATCCGTGGACCACCGACCCGATACCGCCGCCTTGAGCACCTCCAGCGCCGGGTCGCCGATCTTGTCGCCGAACAACGAGTCCACCAGCCGCGTCTTGGGTGCGGGGTCATTCGACGGGTCGGCGAGATGTCTGGTCAAAATCGCCTCGCGGCTCAGCAGCTTCGTGACCGCCACCAGGTCGTCGGCGAGGCTGGACAGCGCGGACTCGTCGAGGTCCGCGGTCACCTCGTCGAACCGCTCCACCAAGGCGCGGAGGGCGTCCCGGCTGGCCGAGCGCAGCTTCGCCGTAGCCGCGTCCTCGATATTGATCTCCGACGGCGCCATCGCGTCGAGTTCGTCGAGAAAACGGTCGACGGTCGCGGACTGGTTTTTTTCGTCCGCCACGTGGTCGCGCACGAGTTCGCCCGCGCGGCGCACGGATTCGGCACCGAGGTCCCCGCGGAGCTGACGGATCAACTGAGCGCGCAGCAGTTGAACATGCTGAGCCCCTTGCACTTTGATCCGTTCTACCTCCGCGTCCGCCTGCGCCCGCAGCTGCTGGGCGATGCTCTCGGCGTCCGCGCGTGCCTCTTTCAGTACCTCCTGCTCCTCGGCTTTGGCCTCCTCGAGCGCTCTTTTGTGCGACGTCTCGGATTCTGCCAACCGCTTCTGAGCCGTGGCGCTTTCCTCCAACTGCTCGCGCACCGCCTCCTGGCGGGCGGTCATCAACCTGCGCACCGGCGGGGCGACGTACCGCCAGACCAGCCACACGATGACTGCGAAGCCGACGAGTTGTCCGATGAACGTCGACATGCGGCTACCTTCCCGACGCCGTGGTCGCCGCGGCGCCCTTGGCCTTAGCGCCGGATTCCGGCGTCAGGTCGACGCCGAGCACCCGGCTCGCAAGGGTGACCGACAGATTCTCCATGGACGCCCTCAGGTCCGCCGAGATCGCGTCGGCCTGCCGCTTCAGCTCTTCCCCCGCCTGCTGCAGAGCCAGCGTCGCCTCTTCCGCCGCCCGCCGCTTCATATCCTCGAGAATCCGTCGGCCCTCTGCCCGCGCCTCGTCGCGGATTCCCGAGGCCTCGCGCCGGGCCCGGTTCATTGCCGCTTCGTAATCGGCTTGCGCCGCGGCGAACTGCTTTTCGGCCTGCCGGTTGTTTTCCAGGGTTTTGGTGACCATCTCGTCGCGTTCGCGCAGCACGCTCATGATCGGCGGCACGACGAACGTGCCGATCACGCCGAGCACGATGAGAAAGATGAGCAGCACGACGAAGAAGGTGCCATTGGGGACCAGGAAGTTGTTGCCCCCGCCGCCCTCGCCCGCTGCGAGCAGGACCGTTGCCCTCACCTCACCCATGATCGCGAAATTACTTAACGGGGGTGGCGAATACGAACAGAGCCATGAACGCCAGGTTGATGAAGTAGGCCGCCTCGACCAGACCGACCGTGATGAAGAACGGAGTGAACAACCGGCCCTGCGCCTCCGGCTGACGGGCGATACCCGAAATCAGCGCGTTACCGGCGACACCGTCACCAATACCGGCGCCGATTGCCCCGCCGGCCATGATGAGTCCACCGCCGATGAGTGCGCCCATAGCGATTTGTGGGTCCATTCCTATCCTCTCTGATAACTGGCAGGACGTCCTGCCAGGTTTTGTCGCAAGTCCGCGGTACTAGTCGTGGTTCTCATCGAGCTCCATCGACTGGCTGAAATACAGGATCGTCAGCAGCGCGAAAATGAACGCCTGGATCGCGCCGACGAACAAGTCGAAGCTTTTCCAGATCGCGTTGGGCGCCCACATGATGTACGGCGGGAACAATGCGATCAGCGCGACCAGGATGCCGCCGGCGAAAATGTTGCCAAAGAGTCGGAGCGACAACGAGATCGGCTTGGCTATTTCCTCGACGAGGTTGATCGGCGCCAGGAAGGCAACGTGCCCCTTCAGGAGTCGCAACGGGTGCCCGATGATGCCGCGACGCCAAATGCCCGCGGCGTGGTAGCAGACGAACACGAATAGGGCCAACGCCAAGACGAAGTTGATGTCGGAGGCCGGCGGCGTGAGCAGCTCGTGCGTTTTCCCGTCGGCGCCGGTGTACTGCACGGGCAGCACCGAAAGCCAGTTGGCGATGAGGATGAAGACGAACAGCGTCACGGCGAGCGGCAGCACGAATGGCGCGATCCGCAGGCCGATCGTCGTCTCGATTTGGTTGCGCATCTGAACGGTGATGGCTTCGAAGAACAGCTGCACCCCGTTCGGCACGCCGGATGACGTCACCTTCGCGCGCAGATAGAACGCCAGCGCGATCACGATCACCGCCGCGATTGCCGTGGCGTACACGGTGTCGGTATTGACCGTCAGGCCAAACCATTTGGCGGTCTCGTGGTGGCCGACCTCGATTGCGCCCTCGGCGAGCGTGGTCTCAGTCATCTGTCGTCCTCCCCTCGGTGGCCTGGGCACCATCCGTGCGGATCGCCTTCCACACCGGCAGTGCGGTCGTCAGCACCAGCAGCACCTGGAACAACGCCATGCCGAAGACGACCCCGAGGCCTTCGGGCCGGAAGATGAAGGCGATCGTCAGGCCGATCGCCGTCATGATCAGCAGCCGCGTCGCCGAGTTGAGCGCCATCTTCTTCTTCAGCGGGTGCTCGTCGGCGGTGATCGAGCCCACGGCCCGCTGCACCAGAATGGCGTTCAGCAAACCCAGCAATAGGCCGACAGCGAAGAAGACCCCGACCATGACATGGCCCAACAATCCGGACACCAGCACTGCGATCACGCCCAGTACCGAAGAAATGACGAGCAGCCGAAACGGCCGGAATGCAACAGAGGGAAACACCAACGGCGCGTCGTGCGCTGGTGTCGTCACGGCTCCACCTCAATCTCGCGTGTCTGAGAGCTGCCTGAACGATTTAAGCGTTGCCCGCCGAGCGTATCGGAGGGCGAAATTCCCGCCGGAATCACCCAAAGGGCAGCTCCCTTTTGTCGGTCGTAAATCCGGCTCCTCCGGACAAGCATCCGACGGGCCGGCTGGCCGGCAACCCGCGAGGTTTCTTCGGGTTCTAGCAGCACCGTACCACATGGTAGGCGGCCCTAACCTGCCCCTACTACTATTCGTCGTACAAGTCCTCCCGGCGGCGCAACAGCGGGATCACGGTGACCACGATCGCGCCCACAATCGCGGCAAGCATCACCCCGCCGGCATACCTCGGGTCGACGAAGATCGTGCTCGCCATCCCGAACGCTACGATGCCCACCCACAGGTAGATCAACAGCACCACCCGACGGTGCGAGTGGCCGATCTCCAGCAACCGATGATGCAGGTGCATCTTGTCCGGGCTGAACGCGCTGCGGCCCGCACGCGTGCGCCGCACGATGGCAAGCAACAGGTCAAGCATCGGGACGAACATCACCGCGACGACTAACAGGAACGGGGACATCAGAGCGAACACATCGCGGGCGCCGTAGGCATTCTGGGAGATCGGCCCCGCGGCCGTGGTCGACGCCGCGGCCAGCATCAGCCCGATCAGCATCGAGCCGGAGTCCCCCATGAAAATGCGCGCGCGGTGAAAGTTGTGCGGCAGAAAGCCCAGACACGCCCCCGCGAGCACCACCGAGATGATTGCCGGCGGGTAGAACAGCACATCGCCGCCGTGGCCGCGCAGCAAACCTACCGAGAAGATACAGATCGCCGACGCGGTGATCAGCCCCAGACCGGCCGCCAAGCCGTCGAGGCCGTCGACGAAGTTCATCGCGTTGACGATTGCCACGGTCAGCGCCAGCGTGAGCAGGATCGAGGAGACCTGGTCGAGCACAATCGTGCCGATCCCGTCGATCGGGATGTACAGCACGCTCCACGCCACGCCCATCGTGACAAGCACGCTAGCGGCAGTGATTTGGCCGGCGAATTTGGTCAGCGCGTCCAAGCCCCACTTGTCATCGATCAGGCCGATGCCCATGATGACGCCGCCCGCGACCAACACCGCGGGCATGCCAGCGGAGTAGACGAACCCGCGGTTGAGCGCGGGCAGTTGGGAGGCCAGCAGCACCGCGGCCAGCACACCCACGTACATGGCC
Organism: Mycobacterium sp.; assembly: GCF_035640695.1. Classification (GTDB taxonomy): domain Bacteria; phylum Actinomycetota; class Actinomycetes; order Mycobacteriales; family Mycobacteriaceae; genus Mycobacterium. The sequence continues at coordinate 5,605 of NZ_DASQVQ010000127.1, read as the reverse complement.
AGCCCGCCCATCCGTGGAGTGGGCTGCACGTGCACATCGCGTTCGCGCGGATAGGCGACCGCGCCGAGCCGGGTCGCCAGCACGCGCACCCAGCCGGTACAGAAGTACGTGATGATGGCCGCGGTCAGCCCTACTAATGCCAACTCCCGCAGCGGGACACCAGCACCGCGATCCGACAGCGCCAACAGACTGTCTGCCGCGTAGATCACGGCTGAACGGTACTGCACCAAGCTGAGTACGGGTCCGATGACGCCGGCGTGATCAAAGGTCAGGCTGTCAACGTCACCGGATCGATGCCCAGCACTTTCGCAATGTCATCGGCGCTGATGGGCCCCGACCGCAAAATGCGGGGCGCGCCGCCGGTGAGGTCCACGATCGTCGAGGCCGCCTGCTGCACCGACGGCCCGGCATCGAGGTAAACGTCAACCAGGTCGCCCAGTTGGCTCCGAGCGTCCTCGGCGGTCACGGCTGGCGGGCGGCCGGAGATGTTGGCGCTGGAGACGGCCATCGGACCGACGTCACGCAGCACTTCGAGTGCCACCGGATGAAGCGGCATCCGCAGCATCACGCTGCCGCGGGCGTCGCCGAGATCCCATTGCAGCGACGGGGCCTGAAGCACGACCAGGCTCAGCGCGCCGGGCCAGAACGCCTGGATCAGCTCGCGGGCGGTATGCGGCACGGAGTAGACCAGCCCGTCGATGGTGTGCCACGAGCCCACTAACACCGGAACCGGCATGTCGCGGCCGCGACCCTTCGCCGACAGCAGCGCGGCGACCGCGACATTGTCGAAGGCATCGGCGCCGATGCCGTACACGGTGTCGGTTGGCATCACCACAAGACTGCCGCTCTTCACGGCACTGACCGCGGCGGCGATGCCCGCGGCCCGTTGGCTCGTATCCGTGCAGTCGAACAGTTGGCTCATTCCGCGCGCCTTGCCGTCACGAAGCGCGGCCTGCCGACCAGGTCGTCGCGCGGCGTGATGTCGACGAAAACCCCTGCGGCGCTGAGGAGCTGCACCGTTGCGCGCGATGCGGTGTCGTCGTGCTCGACGGCGAAGCACCCGCGGGGACGCAACCACCGGCGGGCCAACTGCACAATCGGTGCGATGATCGCCATGCCGTCGGGTCCACCGAATAACGCAGACCGCGGATCATGTTCTGCCACTTCGCGTTGCAGTGGCGCACCATCGGGAAGATACGGCGGGTTGGCGACGACGAGATCGACCATGCCGTTGAGGTCGGGGCGCAGCCCGACGTCGGTGACATCGGCGCGGCAGAGCTCGATGTTGGCGCATGCCGAATTGCGCCGCGCGTATTCGAGCGCGTCCACGGAATTGTCTACGGCGATGATGCGCGCATCGGGCCAACGGGTCGCCAGCGCGACGGCAAGGGCCCCGGAGCCCGTGCACAGGTCGACGACTGTCGGCTCGGCGGGCATCGTCTGGTGCATCGCCCAGTCGAGCAGCGATTCGGTCTCGGGACGCGGAATGAACACGCCGGGGCCGACATTAAGCGTCACGGGCCCGAATGCGACGGTGCCGGTGAGATGCTGCAGCGGGATCCGCCGCGACCGGGCGGCAACGAGTTCGGCGTAGCGATAGAAGAATTCGTCGTCGGGCGCGTCAAGAAGGGCGAGCCGCGAGCGGCTGGTGCCGGCGGCGTGGGCGGCTAGTTCCTCGGCGTCTCCGCGCGGCGATGCAACGCCCGCCTCGGCAAGCACCTCGGCGGCGTGGTTTATCTCGTGTCTCAGCCGCGTGGTACGCATCATGCCTTCTGTAGCCGGGACTGTTTGTCGGCGACAGCAAGCGCGTCGAACAGCGGGTCAAGATCGCCGTCGAGCACGTGGTCGAGGTTGTGCGCCTTGAAGCCGATGCGGTGGTCGGTGATTCGGTTTTCCGGGAAGTTGTACGTCCGGATACGCTCGCTGCGATCCACTGTGCGGATCTGGCTCGCCCGGTCGGCCGATGCGTCGGCGAGCGCCTGCTCCTCGGCCATCGCCTGCAGCCGCGCGGCCAGCACCTGCAACGCGCGCGCCTTATTCTGCAACTGCGAGCGCTCGTTCTGGCAGGTGACGACGATGCCGGTGGGCAGATGTGTGATGCGCACCGCTGAGTCGGTGGTGTTGACACCCTGACCACCCTTGCCCGACGAGCGATAGACGTCGATCCGCAGGTCGGACTCATTGATCTCGACCTGGCCGACCTCCTCCGGCTCCGGGTAGACCAGCACGCCCGCCGCTGAGGTGTGCACTCGGCCCTGCGATTCGGTGACCGGCACCCGCTGCACCCGGTGCACGCCCCCCTCGAATTTCAATCGCGACCACACCCCGTCGGCCGAGTCGCCCTTGGTCGCGATCGCTAGCGTGGCTTCCTTGTAGCCGCCGAGATCGGAGAGTGTTTCGTCGAGGATCGTCACGCTCCACCCGTGCCGCTCGGCGTAGCGGATGTACATCCGGGCGAGATCGGCGGCGAACAAAGCGGACTCCTCACCGCCCTCGCCGGACTTGACCTCGAGCACGACATCGTCGGCGTCATGCGGATCACGCGGGGCCAGCATATCGGTGAGCTGGGTCTCCAACTCGACGACCCGGCCTTCGAGTTCGGTGACCTCCGGCGCAAAGGAGTCGTCGTCAACGGCCAGCTCACGCGCGGTTTCGAGATCACCTCGCGCGACCTCGAGCTTGTGATGGGTCGCGACGATTGGGGCCAGCTGGGCAAAGCGCCTGCCTACCTTGCGGGAAGCGGCGGGGTCACCGTGTAGCTCGGGATCGGCCAGTCGCTGTTCGAGGTCGGCGTGTTCGGCCAGCAAAGCGTCGATGGCGGGCGCGCCGGTATCCGAGCTCACATCCGATGCCATCTGCGCCACCTCCTCACGCTGCTTTCCGCCAAACTCTCGGCCCGCGAACAAAAACCGACGCCCGACTGCACTCGTGCGGCAGATCGGGCGTCGGATGGGCAGCTATTTGTCGGCCGCAGCCTGATCGGCCTTGCGCTTGCCGTAGCGCTTCTCGAACCGCGCGACACGACCGCCGCTGTCGAGGATCTTCTGCTTGCCGGTGTAGAAGGGATGGCACTGCGAGCAAACCTCGACGACAATCTGGCCGCTCTTCTTGGTGCTGCGAGTCTGGAACGTGTTCCCACAGCCGCAGTGCACCGTGGTTTCGACGTAGTCAGGGTGAATACCCGATTTCATTGGTTTCCTCTTCAATCGTTGGCCGCCGGGTCACCCGAGCAACCGCTGCGTCGGGCGTGAACCGGAACCGAGGGCTCTGACGGCACATTATGCCAGGTCAATCGCCACCTGCCCAAACGCCGACAGGCGGCTTGAAATTCCCGGCCCCGGCACCCCGGTTAGCTTGCCGCCGACCCGGGGGAGCCAATTTCTGTGGCGGTGGTGTACGTGCCACCGGCGCCCGAAGTCAACATTCCACCCGCACCTGAAATCAACCTTCCGCCGGCACCGAACGTGAACGTGCCTAATGTGAACGTGCCGACGTCAACGTTCCCAATGTGAACGTTCCTGAGGTCAATGTGCCGGATGTGAACGTTCCCAACTTGTATGTCCCGCCGCCGCCGGCGAGACCCGCGGTGCCCTCCGTTTCGGTCGGGTAACGGCGGATCCCTGTGACGCGATAGTCGAACTGGGGGTTGACAGTCGCTGCGCCGTGGCATGCGGCACAGCGACTTAGTCCCTCGCCGACTCGGCGCGACCGCCGCGACAATGCCGCGGTGCTGAGGGGACGTAGTGATGGCTCCAGCGTCGGGTTTGCGAGGAAGGTTCGACGTAAACGTCACAAGGTAGGAGTTACGCGATGCAGCTCAAGAAGCTACTGGCGGCGGCCACGGTCGTCGCATCGCTCGGTCTCGGCGCCGTCGGCTTCGGCGGCGTGGCGAGTGCCGAGCCGGTCACGCCCGCGCCGTTGAGGCCAGGGGACCCGTGCCCCGCGTCGTGGTGCGGGAACGGGCCCGGGCGCGACAACGGGGGCGACTGGAGGCGCGGCGACGGCGGCGACTGGCAACGCGGCGACTGGCAACGCGCCGACTGGAATGTCGGTGACCGGGACTGGTGGCGTGGTCGCCCCGGGAAGTGGTGGCGAGATGATGAAATGCCGCCGTGGGGCTTCTGGGGAGAGCCCCCAGCTGCCCAGTGGTGGGGAGCGCCTCCCTGGGTAGACCGGCACCCGATCAACTACTGGGGCCATGAGGTCTGGCCGGAGTGGAACGACAACTTCCACGGTTGGGGATTCTGGTTGTTCAACATGTGGATCCCGATAATCGGAATCGGATAGTTACCCCAGAGAGCGGCCGCCTTGCCACGTGCAAGGCGGCCGTTTTCATGCTTTGGCACGACAACGCTAAGCGCATTGCCAGGGACACGGCAGACAGTTCATAGTTCGGCTATCTAATTTTGTATTAGTCGGGGGTGCTCGACGGTCGTTCGTTTTGAGGACAGGTGTCGCACCATGAAGATGAAGCAAGCCGTCGCCGCAGCAACTATCACCGGCGCTCTTGGCATGACCGCACTCGGCCTCGGGGCCGGCACGGTAAACGCCGCACCGCCGCCCTGCGGATCCAACGGGCAGTGTGGCCCAGGCGGCCCCGGCGGGCCGCCACCGCAAGGCGGTCCCGGTGGACCCGGTGGCCCGCCACCGCAAGGCGGCCCCGGTCGGCCGGGTGGCCCGCCACCGCAAGGTGGGCCCGGTCACCCTGGAGGTCCGCCGCCCCAGTCGGGGCCGGGTGGACCTCCTCCGCCCCAGGGTGCGCCACCGGGCGGCTTCGGCGGACGCGGCGGACCCGGTGGCCCCCCTGGTGACTACCGCGGACCCGGCGGCCCACCCGGCGACAACCGCGGACCCGGCGACAACCGCGGACCCGGAGGTCACGATTGGCGTCCGCCGTGGAACCCCGGGGACAACGACTGGCGCGGCCGGTTCCGCGGCGCTCCATGGGGTGACGGGCTACCACCTTGGGGTTTTGGCGCGCCACCGCCGCCGCCTTGGGACGGCCCCCTCCCCCCGGCGTGGGGACCGCCGCCACCGCCGTTCAACTACTGGGGCTATGAGGAGCAGCCGGTTTGGGATCCCGGTTACAACCAATGGGGCTTCTGGTTCTTCGGGATCTGGATCCCGCTTCCCATCTGACGTACCGACCGGATGGCCGCCGTGCACGACGCACGGCGGCCATCGTCGTTAGTTGCATTGATATGGGCGCTGATCACGAAAGCCCTTGCAGCACATTGCCAGCCGCGTCGCAGACACGTCGCAGACGCCACTTCTAGCGTCGAATTTGTCGGAGCGATTCCCAGACGCGTCAAACGTCACGCCCGTACGAGCTAGTCACCCAGACGGTCGCCTTGCTGTCCTCACCGGCAAGGCGACCGTCGTCCATTTACGCCATCGCGGACGCTAACCGTAGCGCAGGCGCCTACGCGTATTCCTCGTTCATCGTGCCTGGCGTGGTCTTGGAGACCTGCACCAGGAACTCGTAGTTGGTCTTGGTCTTGCGCAGCTGGGAGATCAGCAGGTCGATGGCCTGATGCGAGTCCAGACCCGACAGCACCCGGCGCAGCTTGTGCACGATCGCGAACTCGTCCGGGGAGAGCAGTAG
>NZ_DASQVQ010000126.1:0-35874 GCF_035640695.1 Mycobacterium sp. | reverse complement strand
TGGGAGCTGCCCGGCGGCAAGGTGGCCCCGGGTGAGAGCGACGCCGAGGCGCTGGCCCGCGAACTCGCCGAGGAACTCGGGATCGACGTCGAGGTGGGCCCGCGGTTTGGTCAGGACGTCGCGCTGAGCGAAACAACAACGCTGCGTGCCTATCTCGTCAGGCAGACCGGTGGCACCGTGCACGCTCACGACCATCGGGCGTTGCGCTGGGTCAACGCATCCGAGCTCGACGGCCTCGACTGGGTGCCGGCCGACCGGGCGTGGCTGCCTGATCTGACGCGCGCGCTTGGGCACGAGTGATCGGTCGACGTGAAATGCTGTCGCTCCGGCTGTCAGAATCGCGAGCGTGGACTTCCGGAATGTCGCGATCGTCGCGCACGTCGACCACGGCAAGACCACGCTGGTCGACGCGATGCTGCGGCAATCCGGCGCACTGCACGAACGCGGCGAAACGCTGGAACGGGTGCTCGACACCGGTGATCTGGAACGCGAAAAGGGCATCACGATCCTGGCCAAGAACACCGCTGTGCATCGTCATCACCCCGACGGCAGCGTGACCGTCATCAACGTCATCGACACGCCCGGGCACGCCGACTTCGGCGGAGAGGTCGAGCGCGGGCTTTCAATGGTCGACGGCGTACTGCTGCTCGTCGACGCGTCCGAGGGTCCGCTGCCGCAGACGAGGTTCGTGCTGCGCAAGGCGCTGGCCGCGCATCTACCGGTGATCCTCGTCGTCAACAAGACCGATCGGCCCGACGCGCGCATCGCCGAGGTGGTCGAGGCCAGCCATGACCTGCTGCTCGACGTGGCGACCGATCTCGACGACGAAGCGGCCGCGGCCGCCGAACGCGCACTGGGCATTCCGACGCTGTACGCCTCGGGGCGCGCGGGCGTGGCCAGCACGCTTCAGCCCGCCGACGGACAGACTCCACACGGCACCAATCTCGATCCGCTGTTCGACGTGCTGCTCGAGCACGTGCCGCCGCCGAGCGGTGATCCCGACGCGCCGCTGCAGGCATTGGTGACAAACCTCGACGCGTCGGCATTTCTGGGACGGCTTGCGCTGGTGCGGATCTATAACGGCAGGCTGCGCAAGGGCCAGACGGTCGCGTGGCTGCGTGAGGTCGACGGCGAGCCCGTGGTCACGTCGGCGCGCATCACCGAGCTGCTGGCCACTGTCGGCGTGGAACGCAACCCGACCGAAGAGGCCATTGCGGGCGACATCGCCGCGGTCGCCGGGCTGCCGGAGATCATGATCGGTGACACGCTCGCCGACCCCGAGCAACCGGTTGCGTTGCCGCGGATCACCGTCGACGAGCCGGCGATCTCGGTGACGATCGGCACCAACACCTCGCCGCTGGCCGGCCGCGTGCCCGGCCACAAGTTGACAGCGAGGCTGGTGCGGGCACGACTGGACACCGAGCTGGTCGGCAACGTGTCGATTCGCGTCCTCGACATCGGCAGGCCCGACGCGTGGGAGGTGCAGGGCCGCGGCGAGCTGGCGCTGGCCGTGCTCGTCGAGCAGATGCGGCGCGAGGGCTTCGAGTTGACGGTCGGCAAGCCGCAGGTAGTGACCAAGACCATCGACGGCAACTTGCACGAGCCGTTCGAGGCGTTGACGATCGACTGCCCGGAGGAGTTCGTGGGCACGGTTACGCAGCTGATGGCCGCGCGGAAGGGCAGGATGACCGAGATGGCCAATCACGCCGCGGGCTGGGTACGGATGGATTTCGTGGTGCCGAGCCGGGGCTTAATCGGTTGGCGAACAGAGTTTCTCACCGACACACGCGGCACCGGCATAGCGAATGCGGTATTCGACGGCTATCGGCCGTGGGCTGGCGAGATCCGGTCGCGGCACACCGGGTCGCTGGTGTCCGACCGGGCGGGGGCCGTGACGGCCTACGCGCTGATTCAGTTGGCTGACCGTGGCACGTTCTTCGTCCAGCCGGGTGACGACACGTACGAGGGCATGGTGGTCGGCGTCAACCCGCGCGCCGAGGACCTCGACGTGAACGTGACCCGCGAGAAGAAGCTGACGAACATCCGCTCGTCGACCGCCGACGTGATGGAGACACTGGCCAAGCCGCTCGAGCTGGACCTGGAGCAGGCGATGGAGTTCTGTGCGAGCGATGAATGTGTGGAAGTGACGCCGCAGATCGTCCGGGTCCGCAAGGCGGAGTTGGATGCCACCGCCAGAGCCCGGACCCGCGCGCGGGCCAAGGCGTCAACACGGTGAGGCGGCGGACCGAGCGGTGGTCGATACCCTGAACGGCATGCTTTCAACGGCGCGCGGGGCGAGCACCGCTCTTTGCGTGCTGCTCGTGATGCTGTCGGGTTGCACGGTCAGCCCGCCACCGGCGCCACAGAGCACCGATACGTCGCAGACGTCGACACCGCCGCCGCCGCGGGCCACCCAGGTCATCATGGCGATCGACTCGATCGGGGCGGGGTTTAACCCGCACCTGCTGTCGGATCAATCGGCGGTGAACGCGGCGATCAGCTCGCTAGTACTGCCGAGCGCGTTCCGGCCGGTGACGGATCCGGCGGCGCCGACCGGCTCGCGCTGGGAAATGGACCCGACCTTGTTGGTTTCGGCGGAGGTCACTAACCAGGAACCATTCACCGTCACATACAAGATCAGGCCGGAGGCGCAGTGGACCGACAACGCGCCGATCGCGGCCGACGACTTCTGGTACCTATGGCGGCAGATGGTCAGCCAACCGGGCGTCGTGGACCCGGCGGGCTACGACCTGATCACCGGGGTGCAGTCGATCGACGGCGGCAAGGTCGCGGTGGTGACGTTCTCCCAGCCATATCCGGCGTGGCGGGAGCTGTTCACCGACATCTTGCCGGCGCACATCGTCAAGGATGTGCCGGGCGGTTTCGCCGCCGGGCTGGCACGGGCGATGCCGGTGACGGGCGGTCAGTTCCGGGTGGAAAGTATCGATCCGCAGCGCGACGAGATCTTGTTGGCGCGCAATGACCGGTACTGGTCGGCGCCGGCGCAGCCGGATCAGATCTTGTTCCGTCGGGCGGGATCGCCCGCGGCGCTTGCCGATTCGATTCGCAATGGGGACACGCAGGTTGCCCAGGTACATGGTGGTCAGGCGGCGTTCGCGCAACTTTCTGCGATTCCGGACGTGCGCACCGCGAGGATCGTGACGCCGCGGATCATGCAGATCACGCTGCGGGCCCAGGAGCAGAAGCTAGCCGATGTGCGGGTGCGCAAGGCGATATTCGGACTGTTGGATGTCGACTTGCTGGCCGCAGTGGGTGCGGGCAGCGACAACACGGTGACGTTGGCGCAGGCGCAGATTCGGTCGCCGTCGGATCCCGGGTACACGCCGACGGCACCGCCGGCGATGTCGCGGAATGCGGCGCTGACGCTGTTGGGTCAGGCCGGATACCAGATTGAAAGTGAGTCGTCGCCGACGCCGCAGTCGGAGGCGACGCGGGGCCGGGTCAGCAAGGACGGCGCGGCGCTGTCGTTGGTGCTCGGGGTGGCTACCAACGATCCGACGGCGGTGGCGGTCGCGAACACCGCCGCGGATCAGCTTCGCAGCGTGGGCATTTCGGCCTCGGTGCTGGCGTTGGATCCACCGGTGCTGGTCGGGGATGCGCTGGTAAACAACAGAGTAGACGCGGTCGTGGGTTGGCGCCGCGCGGGTGGTGACTTGGCGACTGCGCTGGCGTCGCGGTACGGCTGCCCGGCGCTGGAGAGCACGCCGGTTGCGACGAGCCCGACGCCGACGCCGATGTCATCGGGCACGTCGTCGCCGCCACCGAGTGCGCCCAAGCCGAGTCCGGGGACGACGACGGCGACTAGTGCGCCGCCGGCCCCGGCGGGTGCGCTCGTGCAGGTACCGAGCAATATCACCGGCATTTGCGACCGCAGCATTCAGCCGCGAATTGACGCCGCGCTCGACGGCCATGTGGACATCTCGGATGCGATAAGTGCAGTGGAGCCGCGGCTGTGGGACATGGCGACGGTATTGCCGATCCTGCAGGACACGACGATCGTCGCGGCCGGGCCGAGCGTGCAGAACGTCAGTCTGTCCGGTGCTGTGCCGGTCGGCATCGTCGGCAATGCGGGCAAGTGGGTGAAAACACCGCAGTGAAGCCTCGCCTGCTGTTCGTGCACGCCCATCCCGACGACGAAACGCTCACCACCGGCGGCACCATCGCCCATTACGCCGCCCAAGGCGCCGAGGTACGGGTCGTCACCTGCACGCTCGGCGAGGAGGGCGAGGTCATCGGCGAGCGCTACGCCCTCCTGGCCGTGGACCACGCCGACCAGCTCGGCGGCTACCGCATCAACGAATTGACCAAATGCCTCAACGCGCTCGGCATCCCCGGACCGCACTTCCTCGGCGGCGCCGGCCGCTGGCGCGACTCCGGCATGCCCGGCACTTCGCCTCGACGCCACACCCGATTCATCGACGCCGGAGACGCCGCCATTCAAGAGCTCGTCGTGATCATCGACGACCTGCAACCGCATGTCGTTGTCACCTATGACCCGCACGGCGGGTACGGCCACCCCGACCACATCCATAACCACGTCGTAACCACCGCCGCCGTCGCCGCCAGCGACTGGAACGTGCCGAAGGTCTACTGGACTGTCCTCTCGACCAGCGCGACTTACGCCGGCATCGATGCGCTCACCGACATTCCACAGGGCTGGATCAGGCCGAACCGCGGCGACGTCACCTTCGGTTACGCCGACAACGCCATCGACGCGGTCATCGACGTGAAAGACCACATCGGCGCCAAGACCGCCGCTCTCCTTGCACACGAAACCCAGGTCACCGTCGCACCCGACCGCCGATCATGCGCGTTGTCCAACAACATTGCGCTACCAATCCTGGCCGAAGAGCACTACATCCTTGCGGGCGGCACCCCGGGCCCACGCGACAACCGTGGCTGGGAGACGGACCTTTTGGCCGGGCTGAACCTCGGTTAACAGCAGATCCACGCGGTACGCTTTTCCCCACATCGCTGTCGTACGGAAAGGGACTGCCGTGAACCCGAACCCCGACCCCGATTTGCCTCCCCAACTCGAGTACTGGCAATGGCATGCCGATAGCTTCCAGTGGGTGATTGGATCGTTGGTGGCAGCTCTCGACAGCATTCCGACCTGACTCGTCCGACTAAACATCACAGTGTCCTGCGCACCGTTGTCCTGAGCCTGCTGGCTCTCGACGGCGTTCTTTCGGCGATCTTCGGCGCGCTGCTCTTGCCCAGTCGAATCGGCAGTGTCCCCTTTCCCATCAGCGCCCTGATCAGCGGCGTGGTCAACGGCGCCCTGGTCTGGGCCGGTCTGCAGTGGACATCGGATGCGCGGCTTGGGGCGATCGCTCTGTGGACCTGGCTAGCCACCCTGGGCGGGCTCGCGCTCGGTGGCCCGGGGGGCGACGTTGTCTTCGGCGGATCCGGGTTCGACGAGTACGCGCTGCTTGTGCTGTTGGGGGTCGGCGCACTTCCCCCGGGCTGGGTACTGTGGCGCCGAACACGCAGCAAAGCGACTGACTGACCGCTCACATTTCCGTTCGCTAGACGAACAAATCAACCGCTGCCCGTGTTTCAAGGCTAGGACGGCGCCAACCGCGCTGGTTATCGAAGTATGGCTTGGGAGGAGCGGTGCTCAGGCACGTATGGGAGCCGCAAACCAGATGGCTCGAAACGCTGAAGTCGGTACCTGCTGGATTGGATCCCGATGGCTATTTCCGACGACGCGCCGGCCGCCGAAATCCGTTTACCGTTACCTTTCCCGGTCTGGGACGCGTGCACTTCGTCGGCACTGTCGACGGCGCGCGTGACATTCTGAGCACACCTAGGGGCAAGTTGGTCGCGCCGACGCCAAACCCGATTGAGCCGATGGTTGGGGCCGATTCGGTGATCCTCACTTCCGGCGAACAACACCGCCGACAACGTCGACTCCTGTTGCCGGCATTCCAGAGCAGCCGAATGCGCGAACGCGCCGACGGAATCGCCCGCGCCGTGACCGACGAGACGAACACCTGGCGAATTGGTGACACCGTAGCGCTTCATGCTGCGGCGCAATCGATTACGTTGCGAATCATCATCCGAGCAGTGCTCGGCGTCGAAGCAGGGACGCGGTCCGACGGGTACACACGCGTGGTCAAGTCCGTGATGAACGCCAACACCGCTCCGCTGATGCTGTTGCCGTGGCTGCGCAAGGACTTCGCCGGCCGCGGACCATGGGCTCGGCTGGTGCGATTGCGGACGCAGTTCGACGATCTGCTCTTGGCGGACGTCGAGGGCGAAAGACGTTGTCCCGTCGAAGGACACGGCGATGTGCTGAGCGCGTTGCTGCCGGAAACGGACCAGGACGGCGGACGGCTTGACGACGGCGAGCTGCTTCAACAGCTCCGCACCTTGGTCGTTGCCGGTCACGACACCACCGCCGCCGCGCTCACCTGGGCGCTCTACCACATCCACCGCGAAGGTGAGGTGCGAGCGCGAGTCGCCGCAGAGCTGGCGACCGTGACGAGGCCGCACCAGATGACGCAGCTGCCGTATCTGTCCGCCGTCGTCTCCGAGACGCTGCGCATGCACCCGGCAGTGCCGATCGTGCTGCGCAAGCTCGCCTGGCCGGTGACCGTCGACGGGGTGCAACGGGTTGCCGGCGACATTGTTGGAATCGCGGTGCCGGCAATCCATTTCGATCCGGCAATCTGGAAGGATCCACACCGATTCCGTCCCGAGCGCTTCCTCGGGAAAGCCCCGACGCCGTTCGAGTACATGCCGTTCGGCGGCGGGTACCGGCGTTGCCTTGGTGCCGCGTTCGCCACCTACGAGTTGGCAATCGCGATCGGCACCATCATGAACGCCGTCACGTTGCAGATGCAGCCGCGCGAGTGGCGCCGGCAGCCGCCCCGGTCGGTGCCACGTGGCATCGCGTCGGTGCCGAGCCGCGACGTCAAGCTCGAGGTGACCGCGCCGGGCCTACGACGCCGGCTTGAAGTTGCGTGAGCCGCTGCTCGGAGGGGTGCCGCGAGGTGGTGCTCAAGGCGTCGCTCGCGAGGTCTAATGTGACACTCATGCCGAGCGCGGTGGTTTCACATAGTGAGACGGCCCGGATGATCCACGAATCGACCGGAGTTAAACCGGAGTGTCACTGAACTCGGGCGACATCAGTACGGCTCTGCCCACACCGGCTGTTCCATCGAAGCCCAATGCGTCCGCGTTGAGACGGGTGTTGCGGCGCGCGCGCGACGGGGTGGCGCTCAACGTCGACGAGGCCGCGATCGCGATGAGCGCGCGCGGCGCGGATCTGGCCGACCTCTGCACCAGCGCCGCCCGGGTCCGAGACGCCGGGCTCGAGTCGTCTGGTCGCCGAGGGCCATCCGGTCGACTGCCCATCAGCTACTCGCGCAAGGTCTTCATTCCGGTCACGCATCTTTGCCGCGACCAGTGCCACTACTGCACTTTCGTCAGCGTGCCCGGCAAACTGCGCGCCCAGGGCATGGGCATGTATATGGAGCCCGACGAGATTCTCGACGTGGCGCGCCGCGGCGCGGAGCTGGGCTGCAAGGAGGCGCTGTTCACACTCGGTGACCGCCCGGAGACCCGCTGGCCCGCGGCCCGGCAGTGGCTCGACGAACGCGGCTACGACTCGACGCTCGACTATGTCCGGGCGATGGCAATCCGGGTGCTCGAGGAGACCGGACTGCTGCCGCACCTGAACCCCGGCGTCATGTCGTGGTCGGAGCTCTCGCGGCTAAAGCCGGTGGCGCCGTCGATGGGCATGATGCTCGAAACCACGTCTCGTCGGCTGTTCGAAACCAAGGGCATGGCCCACTACGGCAGCCCCGACAAGGATCCGGTGGTGCGGCTGCGCACGCTGACCGACGCCGGTCGGCTGTCCATCCCCTTCACCACCGGTCTGCTGGTCGGCATCGGCGAAAACCTGACCGAGCGGGCGGAGACACTGCATGCGATCCGCAAGGTGCACAAGGAGTTCGGGCACGTGCAGGAAGTCATCGTGCAGAACTTCCGTGCCAAGGAACACACCGCGATGCGTGCCACACCCGACGCCGACATCGACGATTTCATTGCAGCAGTTGCCGTTTCACGACTGGTACTCGGGCCCAAGATGCGCATCCAGGCGCCACCGAATTTGGTGTCTCGCCAGGAATGCCTGGCATTGATCCGCGCGGGTGTCGACGACTGGGGTGGGGTCTCGCCGTTGACTCCCGACCACGTCAACCCCGAGCGGCCGTGGCCGGCGCTCGACGAGCTGGCTGCCGTCACGGCTGAGGGCGGCTACGACCTGGTACAGCGATTGACCGCGCAGCCGCCGTACGTGTTGGCCGGCGCGGCGTGGATCGACCCTCGGGTGCAAGGGCACGTCGCTGCGTTGGCGGATCCCGCGACTGGGCTGGCGCGCGACGTGAATCCCGTTGGGCGGCGGTGGCAGGAACCCGACGAGGCGTGGGAATCGACGGGTCGTGTCGACCTGAACGCCGCGATCGATACCGAGGGCCGGCTCACCGAAACGCGCAGCGATCTGGGTAGCGCGTTCGGCGACTGGGAATCCATCCGGGAGAAGGTTCATGAGTTAGCCGTTCGCGCGCCCGAGCACGTCGGCTCCGACGTCTTGGCGGCACTACGCGCCGCCGAGCGTGATCCCGCCGGGTGCAGCGACGACCAGTATCTGGCACTGGCGACCGCCGACGGTCCGGCGCTGGATGCCGTCGCCGCCTTTGCGGATTCGTTGCGCAAGGATGTCGTCGGCGACGACGTCACGTTCGTGGTGAACCGCAACATCAACTTCACCAACATCTGCTACACCGGCTGCCGGTTCTGTGCGTTCGCCCAGCGCAAGGGGGACGCCGACGCCTATACGCTTTCGACCGACGAGGTCGCCGACCGCGCGTGGGAGGCCTACGTCGACGGCGCCACCGAAGTATGCATGCAGGGCGGCATCGACCCGGAGCTGCCCGTCACGGGATATGCCGACCTGGTGCGGGCGGTCAAGGACCGGGTGCCGAGCATGCACGTGCACGCTTTCTCTCCGATGGAGGTAGTCAACGGCGCGGCGAAAAGCGGTCAGAGCATTCGGGATTGGTTGATCGCGCTGCGCGACGCCGGGCTGGATACCATCCCCGGCACGGCCGCGGAGATCCTCGACGACGAGGTGCGCTGGGTGTTGACCAAGGGCAAGCTGCCCACCTCGGCGTGGATCGAGGTCGTCACCACCGCGCATGAGGTCGGATTGCGGTCAAGCTCGACGATGATGTACGGCCACGTCGATCAGCCGAAACACTGGGTTGGCCATCTGCGCATCCTGCGCAACATTCAAGATCGAACAGGCGGATTCACAGAGTTCGTGCCGCTGCCGTTCGTGCATCAGAACTCGCCGCTGTACCTTGCCGGCGGAGCCCGGCCCGGACCGTCGCATCGAGACAACCGCGCCGTGCACGCGCTGGGACGAATCATGTTGCACGGGAGGATCTCCAACATCCAGACCAGTTGGGTCAAGCTCGGCGTCAAGGGCACTCAGGCGATGCTCAACGGCGGGGCCAACGACCTCGGCGGCACGCTGATGGAGGAGACGATCTCGCGGATGGCCGGCTCGGAGTACGGCTCGGCCAAGACCGTCGCCGAGCTCGCCGAGATCGCCACAGGAATCGGACGCCCGGCTCGCCAGCGCACCACGACCTACCTACCGTTAGCCGCCTAGCCCATCGCTGTTCTGCGGAGGAACCGCCGGGATCGTAACGACCCTGAGCCGGGTGGGCCCATTTAGCAAAGGGGTATGTGCAACGTCTAGTATCAGGTACAACGACTTTTCAGTGCCCACACCGACAAGGGCCCCACTGAATGGAGATCGAGGAGCACATTCGTGACGTACACGATTGCCGAACCTTGCGTCGACATCAAAGACAAGGCATGCATCGAGGAATGCCCGGTCGACTGCATCTACGAGGGCGCCCGCATGCTCTACATCCACCCCGACGAGTGCGTGGATTGCGGCGCGTGCGAGCCGGTGTGCCCGGTCGAGGCCATCTACTACGAAGACGACGTGCCGGATCAGTGGAGTCAGTACACGCAGATCAACGCCGACTTCTTCGATGAGCTCGGCTCGCCTGGCGGCGCATCGAAGGTCGGCATGACGGAAAACGATCCGCCGGTGGTCAAGGCATTGCCGCCGCAGGGCGAGAGCGCCTGAGCTGACCGACCACACCGCGGTGACTCGCCGAGCAGTGTCGGCGTCGCTGCCGGTATTTCCGTGGGACACCCTGGACGATGCGGCTGCGCTAGCCCGCGCGCATCCCGGGGGCATCGTTGACCTGTCCGTCGGCACGCCCGTCGACCCCGTTGTCCCGCTGATCCGCGATGCCCTCGCCGCGGCGAGCGCGTCGTCGGGCTATCCGACAACGGCTGGGACCCCGGCGTTGCGTGAGGCCGCGGCCGCCGCGCTGGCCCGCCGCTACGGCGTGACCGGGCTGTCACCGGACGCGGTGCTGCCGGTCATCGGCACCAAGGAACTGATCGCGTGGCTGCCCACGTTGCTGGGTCTCGGGCCTGACGACCTCGTCGTCTACCCCGAATTGGCGTACCCGACCTACGAGGTGGGCGCGCGACTTGCCGGTGCGCCGGCGGTGGCCGCCGATGCGTTGACTCAGCTCGGGCCGCAGACTCCTGCGCTGGTGTACCTCAATTCGCCGGCCAATCCGACGGGGGCGGTGCTCGGCCTTGACCACCTGCGCAAGGTCGTCGGCTGGGCTCGCGAGCGGGTAGTGCTGGTCGCGTCCGACGAGTGCTATCTCGGCCTGGGCTGGGACACCGAGCCGCTGTCGGTGCTTCACCCGAAGGTGTGCGACGGCGACCACACCGGCCTGCTCGCCTTGCACTCACTTTCGAAAAGCTCGTCGCTGGCGGGCTACCGCGCCGGGTTTGTCGTCGGGGATCCGGCCGTCGTCGCCGAATTGCTCGCAGTGCGCAAGCATGCGGGCATGATGGTGCCGACGCCGGTGCAGGCGGCGATGGTCGCCGCGCTCAGCGACGACGTTCATGAGCGCGAGCAGCGCGAACGCTATCGCCGCCGCCGCGACGTGCTGCTGCCGGCGCTACGCTCGGCCGGCTTGACCGTCGAGCACTCCGAGGGCGGCCTCTATATCTGGGGGACCCGCGGCGAGCCGTGCCGCGACACCGTCGCGTGGTTCGCGCAGCGCGGGATACTCGTCGCGCCGGGGGACTTCTACGGCCCGCGGGGGTCTGACTACGTGCGGATTGCTTTGACAGCGACCGACGAGCGGATCGAAGCGGCCGCGGAGCGACTCAGCGATACAGTCGCGTGATGAGCGAGTACGACGTCGAGGCCGTGGATCGGCTCCCGTTCACGACTGCGGAAAAGGCCGAGCGCTACCGCACCGAGAACTACCGCGGGGCGGCGGGGCTCAACTGGTATCTCACCGACCCCACTCTGCAGCGGACGATGGCGTACTACCTTCAGCCCGACCAGCTGGCGTTGGCCGAGCCACACCTGGCGCGCATGGGCGAGCTGATGAGCGGCCCGGTGGAGCGATGGGCCGAGGAGACAGACCGCAACCCGCCACGGCTGGAGCGCTACGACCGGTGGGGACACGACGTCAGCCGGGTAGTCATGCCGAGTTCGTTCGCCGAGTCCAAGCGGGCGGTCCTCGATGCGCAAAACGAGTTGCGCGACGATGCCCGGCGCGCCGGTGTGAACGCGACGATGCCGTTGTTCGCGTCCAACTATCTGCTCAATCAGGCCGACATCGGGATGGGCTGCGCGCTGGGCACCGGCGGCGGGATGGTGCAGTCGCTGGTCGCGGCGTACGCGCCGGCGGACGTGCGCGACCACGTGCTGGCCAAATTCGCATCCGGCGAGTGGGCCGGCGAGACGGCACAGCTGTTGACGGAGCGCACCGGCGGTTCCGACCTCGGCGCGCTGGAAACCACGGCGACTCGCCACGGCGACGCCTGGTTGCTCAACGGCTTCAAGTGGTTCGCGTCGAACTGCAACGGCGAGGCGTTCGTCGTCCTGGCCAAGCCCGAGGGCGCTCCCGACTCGAGCCGTGGCGTCGCCACATTCCTGGTGCTGCGGACACGCCGCGACGGCTCGCGCAACGGGGTGCGGATCCGCCGCCTGAAGGACAAACTCGGCACGCGGTCGGTGGCCTCCGGCGAAATCGAGTTCGTCGACGCCGAAGCCTTCCTGCTCTCCGGCGAACCGAGCTCAGACGCCGGCCCGGCCGACGGCAAGGGGCTCGGCCGGATGATGGATCTGACGAACGCGGCGCGGCTGGGCATTGCGTTGTTCGCGCTCGGCAACGCGCGGCGGGCGCTGGTCGAGTCGCTGTGCTACGGGCGGCAGCGTTGGGCGTTCGGCGCGGCGCTGATCGACAAGCCGTT
This sequence comes from Mycobacterium sp., assembly GCF_035640695.1. GTDB lineage: Bacteria > Actinomycetota > Actinomycetes > Mycobacteriales > Mycobacteriaceae > Mycobacterium. Next base: position 23,469 of record NZ_DASQVQ010000126.1, on the reverse strand, counting down.
GATGCGACGGAAGCTCGCCGAGATGATCGTTGACGTCGAAGCGGCGCAAGCGCTGGTGTTCGACGGCATCGGTTTCGCCAACCATCGCCAGCCTCGAAGCGTTCGTCAGCGCATCGCCGTGCCCGTCACCAAGCTCAAGGTCTGCCGGCTGGGCATCACGATGGCGTCGGACGCGATCGAGATCCACGGCGGCAACGGCTATATCGAAACCTGGCCAGTGGCGCGATTGCTGCGTGACGCCCAGGTCAACACCATCTGGGAGGGACCCGACAACATCCTCTGCCTGGACGTGCGGCGAGGCATCGAACGGAGCCAGGCGCACGAACCGCTGCTGGCACGACTGCACGACGCGGTGTCGGTGTCCGATGACGACGACACGACGCGGCTGGTAGCGCGCCGGGTGGAGGATCTCGATGCGGCGATCACAGCCTGGACGAAACTGGACGGCGCGGTGGCAGAGGCACGGCTGTTTCCGCTCGCCCAGTTCATGGGCGACGTGTACGCCGGCGCGTTGCTCACCGAGCGAGCGGCCTGGGAGCAGTCAACTTTCGGCGAGGACCGCAAGGCGCTTGTCGCGCGGCTGTTCGCGCTGCGCTACCTGGCCGATCGCGGACCGCTTCGGGGTATCGACGCGGAAGGCGACGAGGCGATCGAGCGTTTCGGTGAGCTGGTGGACGGGGCGTTCGTGCCCTAGCGCTCTAGAAGGATTCGCGGCTTTGCCCGCCTTCGCGCGACAAGCGTTGCGCGTCTGCGCGCAGCGCGAGCACTCGTTTGTGGATGCGATACTCCGTGCTGCGCGGCATCCACGCGGGGCCGTATCGTCCCCGCCCGAGCCGGCGCACTCTTCCCCGGCCGATCTCCCAGCGCAACGCGTCCGAAACGGACTTCGACGGCCGCCCAGCGACGTCAAAGCCGTGGAACCCGAGCGTCTCGACCAGATCCTTGACGGTCGCAGGGCCGTGCTGGAACAAGTGCATGGTCAGTATGTAGCGAAGCTCGGTGCCGCGCACGCGTCGCGAGTTGCTCATCCTCCGACCGTGACATGCCGGTCCGACATCGACGCGGTGCGGCGTGCGCAACGCGAGTAATCCGCGAAAACGCACCATCGGACGGGGTTAGCGCTCGGTGGCCCGCAATCCCAGTGCGAGCACCAGCCGATCGTCGGGGTTCTCCAGCGACGTCGCCAGCACGTCCTCGATCCGCCGCACCCGATATCGCACCGTGTTGGGATGCACGTGCAGTTGGTCGGCGCTGGCCGCAACGTCGCCGAAGCAGTCCAGGTATGCCTGCAGTGTCTCGGCGAGCACTGGGTCGCGCGTACGCAGCTCCCGCACTCTGGGGTCAATGAGCCCGTCGCGCACCCTGGTGACTATCTCGTCGAGCAGCACCGTGGTGCGGGCCTCGTCGAGCGATGTCACGCGGCCGATCGCCCCTGGATGCCGGTCGGCGCTGTCGAACACGCGGTCCACCTCGATGCGCGCCGACGCGACCGCGGCCAGGCCCGCGACGGGTGCGGCGATCACCGCCCGCATCGTGATTCCGAGCTCGCGGCGCATTGCGGCGACGGCGCCGCGCACCCACGACCTCACCGACGACGCCGCGCCCGTCTGGGGTAGTAGCACGTAAACCCGGTCGGCCAGCGACGCAACCTGTGCGTCGGGGCGAAAGGCGCTGGCGCTCAACGCGACTACGTCCATGGGCACGGCGCCGTCGACACCGCGAAAGCCGATCACCGCGACCCGTCCGTCGGCGACGATGTCGAGCTCACGGGCGATGTCGGCCACGTCTACGTCCTCGCCGGTCAGCCCGAGCAGCTCCCGCACCCGCACCGCATGCGTCGACGGCGTCGCCGCCAACCGCGACATGATGCGCTCGGCAAGTACCGCCGCACCGCGCAGCACCTCCTCGGCGTCGTCAGCCAGCGGACGCGATCCCTGCTGCACCCAGACGGTGCCCATGAACCCCGGACCGCGCCGGCCGTCGCCGTCCCGGCGGTGAATGCCGATGGCCAGCCGCGGCATGAGACCCAACTCGGGGCGCGCCGCGACCTTCACTACTTGGCTGTCGGCGCGCAGCGCGTCGAAGATGCCCCACTGGGCGAGCCACTCCAGATGCTCCGGCGGACCGGCACGGCCGAGGATCGAGAGCCGGCGCAGTTGGTCGGCCTCGTCGGAGGCTGAATACGCCAGCACATGTGACTGCGCGTCCTCGATACTGATCATCCCGTGAATGCGGTCAGCAGTCGACTGGGCGAGGCCGAAAAGATCTGTGCCGCTTGTGAATTGTGGGTCAGTGCGGTCACCGTGGTGCTCGGAGACGTGAGTGACGAGGCGGTAGAGACGCTCCCAGCGGGCCCGCGGGTCCACCGCTACGACCGCCGTGCCCGCCGCCACCGCGCGAGCCACCAACGATTCGGTCGGGTCTTTGACGAAGATTGCGGCGGGCATCCGGTCGCCGGGACCCCTGACCTGCCGGTCGATCCAGCGGACGGCGTCGTCGTCAGGAACGCCCAGCAAAAAGAACAGGTCCGCGCTGCCGGCCCCAACCGCAAGACCCAGCCGCACGTCATCAGCATCGACCAGCGCCACCGAGGCGACCGGCATGTCGAGGCCGCGCGGCGCCTGTACCAAAGAGACCATCGTCCGGTCCAGGGCCAGCAGCAGTTGGCCGAGCGCCACGCGTGACCGCATATTGTCGGATTCTACCGAGATACGGCGTTGGTCTTGTCCGATCGGCTAAGCGGTCGACGTCCTGGTTCGGGGATGCTTGTCGGCATGGATGCCATCACCGACGTTCCCGTGCCCGCCAATGAGCCGGTGCACGACTATGCTCCCGGCAGCGCAGAGCGGACCCGGCTAATGACTGCGCTCGACCGGTTGGCCCGCGACCCGATCGACCTGCCCCATGTCATCGGCGGCGCCCACCGCATGGGTGCCGGCGAGCGTGTCGACGTGGTTCAGCCGCATCGCCACTCCGCGCGGCTGGGCACGTTCACCAGCGCGACCCATGCCGACGCGACCGCAGCGATCGAGGCCGCGACGGCGGCGAAAGCCGACTGGGCGGCAAGGTCGTTCGACGAACGTGCGGCCGTGCTGCTACGGGCCGCCGATCTGCTGGCGGGGCCGTGGCGCGAGACGCTTGCGGCCGCGACGATGCTCGGACAGTCCAAGACCGCATACCAGGCCGAGATCGACGCGCCGTGCGAGCTCGTCGACTTCTGGCGCTTCAACGTGCAATTCGCTCGGCAGATCCTGCAGCAGCAGCCAATCAGCACCCGCGGGGTGTGGAACCGCACGGACTACCGGCCGCTGGACGGCTTCGTCTACGCCATCACGCCGTTCAACTTCACGGCGATCGCCGGCAACCTGCCCACTGCGCCGGCGCTGATGGGCAACACCGTGATATGGAAGCCGTCGCCCACGCAGACCTTCGCGGCATACCTGACCATCCAGCTGCTCGAGGCGGCGGGCCTGCCGCCGGGCGTGATCAACATGCTCGCCGGCGACGGGATTGCGGTGTCTGAAGTGGTATTGAACGATCCGCGGTTGGCAGGCATCCACTTCACCGGGTCGACCAACACGTTCCAGCACCTGTGGCGCGAGGTCGGCGCGAACATCGACCGGTATGAGTCGTATCCGCGACTGGTGGGGGAGACCGGCGGCAAGGACTTCGTGGTCGCCCATGCCTCGGCGCGGCCGAATGTATTGCGTACGGCGCTGATCCGCGGTGCGTTCGACTATCAGGGTCAGAAGTGCTCGGCGGCGTCGCGGGCGTTCATTCCGCGGTCTCTGTGGCAGTACATGGGCGATGACTTGTTGGAGGCTACCGCGGCGTTGCGGTATGGCGATGTCACCGAGCTATCTAATTACGGTGGCGCCCTCATCGATTCGCGCGCGTTCGCCAAGAACGTCGCGGCCATCGAACGGGCCAAGGGCGCCGCGAGCGTCACGATCGCGGTCGGCGGCGAATACGACGACAGTGAGGGCTATTTCGTGCGCCCCACGGTGCTGCTGTCCGACGATCCGACCGACGAGGCATTCTGCAAGGAATACTTCGGGCCGATTCTGTCGGTGCATGTCTATCCCGACGAGAATTACGAGGACATCCTCGGTGTCGTCGACCGCGGCGCCAAGTATGCCCTGACCGGCGCGGTGATCGCCGACGACCGCGCCGCGATCGCGTTGGCCTCTGAACGGCTCCGGTTTGCGGCGGGCAACTTCTACGTCAACGACAAGCCGACCGGCGCGGTGGTGGGCCAGCAGCCGTTTGGCGGGTCGCGCGCCTCTGGCACCAACGACAAGGCCGGTTCGGCGCTGAACCTGCAGCGCTGGACATCGGCGCGGTCGATCAAAGAGACGTTCGTCCCGCCGACCGACCACAACTACCCACACATGGAGTCTCCCCCGCAAGCGGAAGGTGCCCCCCGACGATGAGCGGATTGTTCAGCAGCACACTGCGTCCGGCGATCCTGGCCGCCAGCCGGTCGGCCCGTCTGCGGCGCACCGCCGAACGACTGCCGATGACCCGTGAGGTCGTGCACCGGTTCGTGCCGGGAGAGACGGTCGACGACGCGCTAAAGAGCGTTGCGGGGCTGCGTGATTCGGGCCGGATGGTATCGATCGACTATCTGGGTGAGGACATCACCGACGCCGATGACACCGGGCGGACCGTTGACGCTTACATGGGGCTGCTTCGGGCGCTGGGCGAGCGGCGCGATGCAGTGCAGGACGGAGTGCGGCCACTCGAAGTGTCGGTGAAGTTGTCGGCCCTGGGTCAGGCGCTGCCCCGTGACGGCGAGAAGATCGCGCGCGAGAACGCGCACACGATTTGTTCGGCGGCGCAGCGCGCGGGGGTATGGGTCACCGTTGACGCGGAAGACCACACCACGACGGATTCGACCTTGGGCATCGTGCGCGAGCTGCGGTCCGACTTCGGATGGCTCGGAACCGTGCTGCAGGCTTATCTGCGCCGGACCTACGGCGACTGCGAGGAATTTGCGCGTTCCGGCGCTCGCATCCGGTTGTGCAAGGGCGCGTACGACGAGCCGATCTCGGTGGCCTACCGCGACCGCGACGAGGTCACCGCGTCGTATCTGCGGTGCCTTCGGGTGCTGATGGAGGGCTCGGGCTATCCCATGGTGGCCTCACACGATCCGGCCGTCATCGCGGCCGCGGGAGTTTTGGCCGCCGAGACCTCGCGGAAGCCAGGCGATTTCGAGTATCAGATGCTGTACGGGATCCGCGACCCAGAGCAGCGCCGGCTGGCCGACACGGGCGATCCGGTGCGGGTGTACGTGCCGTTCGGCGACCAGTGGTACGGCTACCTGGTGCGGCGGCTGGCCGAACGCCCGGCCAACCTGATCTTCTTCCTGCGCGCCCTGATGGAACGGCGACACTAGAGCGGTGCCTCGCGAGGGGACGTGGCTTACCCGAAATGTGCGGGTGCTGTCGGTCGTCTCGTTTCTGCAGGACGCGGCCAGCGAGTTGCTGTATCCGCTGCTGCCGATTTACTTGACGAGCGTGCTGGGCGCCCCGCCGGCGGTCGTCGGTGCCGTTGAGGGGGCGGCCGAAGGGGCGGCCTCGCTGACGAAGGTCGCATCGGGCCCGCTCGGCGACCGGTTCGCGCGGCGTCCGCTGATCGCGACCGGCTACGGGATGGCGGCGCTGGGCAAGGTGATTGTCGCCGCCGCGGGGGCGTGGCCCGGCGTGCTGGTCGGCCGCGTCGTCGATCGGCTTGGCAAGGGGTTGCGCGGCGCGCCGCGCGACGGGTTATTGGTGGACGGCATCGACGACGCAGCGCGGGGGCGAGTGTTCGGGTTTCACCGGATGATGGACACGCTCGGCGCGGTCGTTGGTCCGTTGTTGGGGCTGGTCGGCTACGAGCTGCTAGATCATCGCATCGCGCCGGTGTTGTGGCTGGCGGTGATACCTGCGGTGCTGAGTGTGTTGCTGGTTTTCGCCGCGCGCGAGTGGGCCCGTCCGCGAACCGGGCGTCCGTCGGTTTTCGCGGGCGTGCGACAGCTGCCGGCCAGGTATTGGCGCGTGGTTGTCTTCCTCGTCGGGTTTAGCCTCGCCAACTTCCCGGACGCTCTGCTTCTGTTGCGGCTCAACGAGATAGGATTCTCGGTGCCGCACGTGATCCTGGCCTACATCACGTACAACGCCGTATACGCCGCGGCCAGCTATCCGGCCGGAATGCTGGCGGACCGGTTCTCGCGGCGGGCGGTGTTCGGCGTGGGGCTGGTGTTCTTCGCGGTCGGGTACTTGGGCCTCGGTAGCACAACCGATGCTGGGGCGGCGTGGCTGCTGATCGCGGTGTACGGGTTGTTCACCGCATGCTACGACGGCGTCGGAAAGGCATGGGTGTCAACACTTGTCGGTGGCGAATTGCAATCCAGCGGGCAGGGAATCTACCAGGGCGCGAGCGGCTTCGCGATCCTGCTTGCCGGGTTGTGGGCCGGTCTGCTGTGGGGTTCCGACGGTCGGCTGCCGCTGCTGATCTCCGGGGGGTGGTCTGCGGTCTTTGCCGCAGCGCTGCTGCTGTCCGTGGCGCGCGAACAGGTCCTCGGTCGGGCGGGCGTAGGGAGTGGCCGGCCCGACCCGCCATTGCCGTGACTACCTACCGCGCCTCGAATCTCAGCTGGTCGCACCGGCCGGCTGGGCGAAAAGCCGACCCCATTCGGAACGCGCGGCTGACTGAGCGGCGCCGAAGTCTTGGCTCGACTTTCCGCCGCCACCGGCGAGATGGACCAACGCCCACGCCAACGCGAACACCGGTACGCCGTGGCGCTGCGAGGCGCCGAGCAGTTCGTGAAACGCCGCCTCGGACGGGCACCGGCGCAGCCCGATCAATATGCCACGGGCGGTGTCGAATATGCGCCTGCCCTGCACGTCGAGAGAGATTTGGGCCGGAACCCAGTCCGTCATCATGCGTTGCTACCTCCTATGTCAGACATCGACATGGTGAGCGATGATTTGTGCTCGGCCTGCGATCTACCAGACCACGGCTCACATCGGTATCGACCTGTGACGGCCTTGGTACATTGGCGCTACCAGACCGACGGTTCGCCGAGGTAGACGGTCACATGGCCAATAACTCATCGCACCGTTACCTCAAACTTGGTGGCGCCGTGAGGTTCCGCCGTGGCGAGCGCATACACCGTCGATGGCACGAGCCGGTATACGTACCACGGCGGCGGCCCTGCCGACGGTGCGTTGTATTCCGCGGTGAGGGCGTGGCCGTCGACCTCGGCCGGCCAGCCTGCGTGCCTAAACGCCGCGGCGACCCTGCGTAACTGGGCAGCGTCGGTGACCCGTTCTGCGGTGCCCTCGACCACCAGATCGAACGGATGCGTCGCGACGCTCACCGCGCAGCGCGAGTCACGCGTCAGATTCCGTGACTTGCGGGTGTGGGGGCCGGAGGTGAAGTACCACGTGCCGTCGACCTTCACGATGCCGAGCGCCGTCACATGCGGGCCGCCGTCGGGATTGATTGTCGTCAACCAAGACGTGTGACGGTCGGGGCCGCCGGTGCCGGGCGCTTGAGGCAGTTGGCTGTCGAGCACTTCGCGCACCCGCGACCACTCGATCGGCGGCGCGCCGTACCCGTCAAGATTGTGCGTTGCAATGGGCATGCCCGTATAGACGCCCGGCACCCGCATAACTCATCGTGCGCTAAACCGCAGCGGCCGGCTCAGCATGAAATGCGCAAACGCGGCGATCGACTGGGCGTCGGTGATCTGGCCGTCGCGAATCATTCGCTCGACCTCCGCTCGGGTGAACCACGCGCTGTGCATGTCCTGCTCCTCGTGCTCGCGATCCGGCTCGCCCTCGCTGATGCCGGTCGCCAGAAACACCCAGCCACGCTGGCTGCTCATGCCGGGCGCGACGTCGAGCAAGCCCAGCGGGACGATCGACTCGGCGCGCAGGCCGGTCTCCTCACGTAGCTCGCGGGCGGCGAGTTCGGCAGGGTCGGTGCGGCCCAGCCCGGGTGCGGTGCCTTGGGGAAACTCCCAGCGCCGCTGCCCCAGCGGATACCGGAACTGCTCGACCAGCCGGAAACGGTCCTTGTCGTAGGCCATCACCAGCGCGTAGGTCGGCTTGTCGACGACGCTGTAAATACCGTGGGAGCCGTCGGGCCGACGGATCTCGTCCTCGCGGAGCGTCATCCAGCTGTTCCGGTACACCTCGCGCGACGAGACCTGCTGGATGGGTTCCACGAGCCCCAGTATCCCGGTCGTGCCTTGGCGTAGCCTCGCTGACGTGCTGCTGGCCTCACTGAACCCGGCCGCGGTGGCCGCGGGCGCCGACATCGCTGACGCCGTGCGCGTCGGGGGGTTGGCGCTGAGCCGCAGCGATCTGGTCGGGGCCGCGACGTCGGTTGCCGAACGCGTGGCGGGCGCCGAGCAAGTAGCAGTGCTGGCGAAGCCGACGGCCACGACCGTGCTGGCCATCACCGGCTGCCTGATCGCCGGCGTGCCCGTCGTCCCGGTCCCCGCCGACGTCGGCGCCGCGGAGCGCCGTTACATCCTCACCGATTCGGCGGCGCAGGCATGGCTCGGTGAGCAGCCGGACGAAACGGAAGGCCTGCAACACATCCCGGTCCGGCTGCACGCCCGATCGTGGCATCGCTCCCACGAGCCGTCGCCGGATGCGGCCGCGCTGGTGGTTTACACTTCGGGAACGACGGGGCCGCCGAAGGGCGTGGTGCTCAGCCGCCGCGCGGTCGCCGCCGATATCGACGCACTCGCTGAGGCCTGGCAGTGGACGCCCGACGACACGCTTGTGCACGGCCTTCCGCTGTTTCACGTGCACGGCCTGGTGCTCGGTCTGCTGGGGTCGCTTCGGGTCGGAAACCGCTTCGTGCACACCGGAAAACCGACACCGCAGGCCTACGCGGAAGCCGGTGGCAGCTTGTATTTCGGCGTGCCGACGGTGTGGTCGCGGGTGGTGGCCGATCCGCCGACGGCCGCGGCGCTGCGGTCCGCGCGGCTGCTGGTTTCGGGCAGCGCGCCGCTGCCGGTGCCGGTGTTCGAGCGGCTGGCCGAACTCACCGGGCATCGGCCGGTCGAGCGGTATGGCAGCACCGAGTCGCTGATCACGCTGAGCACGTTTGCCGACGGCGAGCGCAGGCCCGGATCGGTCGGCCTGCCGCTGCGCGGCGTCACCACGCGACTGGCCGACGAGCACGGCGGTGAGGCCGCTCACGACGGGGAAACCATTGCGCGGCTCGAGCTTCGCGGACCGATGCTGTTCGACGGCTACCTGGGCAGGCCGGATGCCACCGCGGCGGCGTTCAGCGACGACGGTTGGTATCGCACCGGCGACGTCGCCGCGATCGACGGGGACGGCATGCATCGCATCGTCGGGCGCGAGTCCACCGACCTGATCAAGTCCGGCGGATATCGTGTCGGCGCGGGCGAGGTGGAAACCGCGCTGCTCGGCCACGAGGCCGTATCGGAGGCCGCGGTGGTCGGGTTACCCGATGATGACCTCGGACAGCGGATCGTCGCATTCGTCGTCACCGACGCGAGGCCTGAAGAGCTGATCGAGTATGTGGCCCAGCAGCTCTCGGTGCACAAGCGGCCGCGCGAGGTAAGGGTGGTGGACGCGCTACCGCGCAACGCGATGGGCAAGGTACTCAAGAAGGAGCTGGCCTCATGGGGCTGAGGTTCGACGAGATCTGCATCGACGCGGCCGACCCTCTCGTTCTGGGGAGATGGTGGTCGGAGGTGCTCGGCTGGCCACAGGACGTCGATGAGGACGGCGACGTGGTGCTGCATGCGCCGCCGGGCGCGGGCCCGAACTGGTTGTTCCTCGGCGTGCCGGACCGGCGAATCGTCAAGAACCGCATCCACTTTGACTTTCGGCCCGACGATCAGCATGGCGAAGTACAGCGGCTGCTGCGGATGGGCGCCCGCCACGTCGACATCGGCCAGGGCGAACAGAGCTGGGTCGTGCTGGCCGACCCCGAAGGCAACGAATTCTGCGTCCTCGCATAGCGTTGGTCGCTGCGCCAAGCGGGGATGCTCATGGGCGGCTACTGGTGCGTGTGGAGTTCGGGATTGAGATCGATGCCGCGGCCGTCGCGGGAAACCACCTCGACGGCGCCGGTCAGCGAATTGCGCCGGAACAGCAAGTTGTTGCCGCCGGACAGTTCTCGGGCCTTGACCGTCGTGCCGTCGGGCATGTGCACCTTGGTGCCTCCGGTGACATACAGCCCCGCCTCGACCACGCAGTCGTCACCAAGTGAGATTCCCAGCCCGGCGTTTGCGCCGAGCAGGCACCGCTTGCCCACCGAGATCACTTCCGCTCCACCGCCGGACAGCGTCCCCATGATCGACGCGCCGCCGCCGATGTCTGACCCGTCGCCGACTACTACGCCCGCTGAGATGCGGCCTTCGACCATCGAGGCACCCAGCGTGCCGGCGTTGAAGTTCACGAAGCCCTCATGCATCACCGTCGTGCCGGGCGCCAGATGCGCTCCGAGGCGCACCCGGTCGGCGTCGCCGATCCGCACGCCGGTCGGGATCACGTAGTCGACCATTCGCGGGAACTTGTCGACCCCATAGACCGCGACGGGTCGACGTCTGCGCAGCCGGGCGCGTACCGTTTCGAAGCCGTCCACCGCGCACGGCCCGAAGTCCGTCCATACGACGTTGGCGAGCACACCGAATATCCCGTCGAGGTTGCAACCGTGCGGCCGGATCAGCCGGTGCGACAGCAGGTGCAGGCGCAGGTACGCGTCGTAAGTGTCGGCGGGTTTGTCGTCGAGCGATGCGATGACGGTCTGGATGAACACCGTCTCGGTGCCGCGGTCGTCGTCGCGCTCCGCCAGCCCGGCCAGCTCGGCCGACACCTCCGCGACCGGCACCCGTGTGGTGCCGGACGGACCCGCGACGCCCAGCTCGGGTGCGGGGAACCAGGCGTCGAGCACGGTCCCGTCGGCGGCAATAGTCGCCACCCCAGTAGCCCCGGCTGAAGTCACGGTCAAAGGCTACTCGACTAGCCTTGAGCAGCGTGGGCCTGGATCTGCGCGGCGACCCGATCGCGTTGACCGCCGCGCTCGTCGACATTCCCAGCGAATCCCACGACGAGGCCCGCATCGCAGGCGAGGTCGAGTCCGCGCTGCGCGAACAGACCCGCGGCTTCGAGATCATCCGGAACGGCAACGCGGTGCTGGCCCGCACTCAGCTGAACAAGCGGTCGCGGGTGCTGCTTGCCGGGCACCTCGACACCGTGCCGATCGCCGACAATCTGCCAAGCCGCCTTGTCGGTGGCGAGCTGCACGGCTGCGGCAGCAGTGACATGAAGTCCGGCGACGCGGTGTTCCTGCATTTGGCCGCGACCATCGACGAACCCACCCACGACCTGACTCTGGTCTTCTACGACTGCGAGGAAATCGAGGCCGCCGCAAACGGTTTGGGCCGCATCGAGCAAGAGATGGCGGATTGGCTGCGCGCCGACGTCGTTATCCTCGGCGAGCCGACCGCCGGCCACATCGAGGCCGGCTGCCAGGGCACGCTGCGCGTCGTCGTCAGCGCGAAGGGCATGCGGGCCCATTCCGCCCGATCGTGGATGGGTGACAACGCAATTCACAAGCTCGGTGCCGTCCTCGACCGACTCGGTGCCTACCGGGCGCGGCAAGTCGACATTGACGGCTGCGTCTATCACGAGGGCCTGTCGGCGGTGCGTATCGACGGCGGCGTGGCCGGAAACGTGATCCCCGACAAGGCGTCGGTGACCGTGAACTTCCGCTTCGCGCCCGACCGCAGTGTCGCCCAGGCACTGCAGCATGTGCACGAGGTGCTCCACGGGCTCGACGTCACGATCGAGCAGACCGACGCGGCCGCGGGTGCACTGCCCGGGCTGACGAAGCCAGCGGCCACTGCACTGGTCGACGCCGCGGGCGGTCAGGTGCGGGCGAAATACGGCTGGACCGACGTGGCGCGGTTCGCCGCGCTCGGCATTCCGGCGCTCAACTACGGCCCGGGCGACCCGAACCTGGCCCATCGTGCCGACGAACGCGTGGCGGTCTCGCAGATCACCGCGTGTGCCGAGGTGCTGCGCGGTTACTTGAGTCGCTGAGCCTGCGCGGCGGCGTCCGCGGCGGCCGGATGCAGGCCGATGGCGGCGAATTCGGCCGACACCGCCTCCAACGCCGCGGCGTCGCCGCCGAACAGCGCCTGGGCATGCGCCAGCGCCAGCTTGCCGACGGCGCAATCGAGCTCGCCGGCCAGCCGCGCGATCCGGTGTACCTCGCCGGTGTCGCCGAGGCGCACCGCATCGTGCAAGGCGCGCAGCGCCACCGCGGACTGCCCGCCACGCTCGGCGATGCGCGCCGCCTCCCGCGTCGCGACTACGGCCTCGACGCGGTTTCGCGCCGCCGCCTTTGTCCACCCCCGCGCCATCGCCAGCTCCGGCGCGAACAGCGCCGACTTCATGCCGTGCCGAGCTTCGGCGTTGCTGAGCGCTTTGGCGGAGGCCAGCGTGTCACCTTGCTGGCCGAGCGCGAGGGCCAGCAGGGTCAGCGCCAGCGGACCCCAGGAAAATCCCGTCGGCTCCAGCGCGTCCACCGCGCGTTGCAGAAGCCGCACCGCGGTGTCGAAGTCGCCCTGCGCGATCGCGACATGCGCCACCAGCACCTCGCCGATCGCACGGCCCGGCTGCTGCAACTCGGCGAAATCAGTGAACTCGTGCGCCAGTGACCGAGCCTGCGCCACTTGACCTTTCATCAACAACGCCGTCGTGCGGCCCAGGCCGCTGGTGAACCGCAGCAGTCCTGGCTGCTCGGCCTCGAGCGCGCGCCGGGCGTATGCCTCAACATCGTCGAACCGCCCCATCCGCGCGCAGCACAGCGCGGCCGCCGAGCCGGCCCACCCGACCGCCTGGCCGTCGGCGTGCGGAGAGCCCAGCACCGCGCCGGCTATCTCCAGTGCCCGCGCGGGCGTGCCGGCGTTCATCGCGAACGTCGCCGACAGCGCATCGAGCGTCGCGCGCGCGGTCGGATCGGAGACCCGGTTGCGGGTCGTCAGCAAGAACGCCGTCGCCCGCGTCGGCTCGCTGAGCATGAAGAACTGATTGGCCGCCCGCGGCAACGCCCACGCCATCAGATCAGACTCGGAAAGCCTGTCCGGTTCCACTTCCGCCAGTACCGCCTCGGCGTCGCGCCCGCGGCCCTGCCAGGCAAGCGCGTGGGCAAGCAACAGCCGGGCGGTCAAGGCGCGCGATCGGCCCAGCACCGCGCGGGCCAGCCGTTCACTCAGCTGATAGTCGCCGAGCCGCAGCGCCTCGACCGCCGACACGACCACATCGCCGACCGGCTGCGGGTGGTCACTGTCGAGCGCCAACACGGCCAGCCGCAGCCGTGCGACGACGTCGCTCGCGGGCTGCGTCGTCAGCCGTTCCACCAGCGACGTGGCAAGCCGACGACGGTTCGACGCCGCCATCGCGGCCCCGACCGTCTCGGTGTACATCGGATGCCCAGGGCGAACGACGTCTCCGTCCACCCGCACCGCGCCTGCAGTCTGCGCATGTTCGACGGCCGCGCGCGCGGTCAAATCTTCGAGGTCGCCGACAGTCAACGGATCCTCGACGGCGAGATACTCCAACACCGCGCGCACGTCCGGTGCCAGCGACAACAGGTACCGCCCGACCGAGGCGTGCAGGTCGCCCGTCAATTCGCCGCCGAGCAGATGACGAAGATGCAACGGGTTGCCGCCGCTGGCCCGGAACAGCTCGTCGACGTCATCGGATGCGTCCATCGCCTGCAGCAGGTTCGCTGTCCGGTCGCGGTCCAACGGCTGCACCTCGACCGATGTGAGCAACCCGTCGCGCAACAGCGCGGCGACCGCGTCGGGTGGCTCGCGGCCGGAGTCCACGGTGGCCAGTAGCGGCGGCGAACCGCCTGCAGCCAACTGATACACCAGCGTCGCCGAGAGCTTGTCCAGTTCGTGGGCGTCGTCGACCACGACAAGCCCGGCCGACTCCAACGAGGCCCGGGCAGCCCGGATCAGCGCCGCGGTCTTGCCGGCAGCGGCCACCTCGATCACGCGGTGAAACGCCCCAAAAGGGATGACGCGCGCAGGCGGTGTCGCGCTCACCCACCGGGCACCGGTGAATCGTTGCGCCAGCGCGCGGGCCAACTCGGTCTTGCCCATCCCGGCGGGGCCGACCAAAACCACGCCCGCCGAATCGCGCAGACCGGCCGAAAGCCGCTCGAGTGTTGGTTCGTCGTGCTGGACCACCCACCGAACAGGCACCGCCGCAGCCTATGGCGCTACGTTGTCGGGTGTGTCGGGTTTCGTTGAGTCGCCGGAGGTTCCGCAGCGCCCGTGGGCGGTCTGCGTGTACTGCGCGTCCGGGCCGAAGCACCCGGAGCTGCTGGCGTTGGCGGCCAAGGTCGGTGCGGCCGTCGCCGACCGTGGCTGGACGCTGGTGTCCGGTGGCGGCAAGGTCTCGGCAATGGGTGCCATGGCCAGGGCCGCGCGGGCCCGCGGCGGCCGTACCGTCGGGGTGATCCCGAAGGCGTTGGTGCATCGCGAAGTCGCTGACGTCGACGCCGGCGAGCTCGTCGTCACCGACACCATGCGCGAGCGCAAGCAGATCATGGAGGAGCGCGCCGACGCGTTCCTCGCACTGCCCGGCGGCATCGGCACTTTGGAAGAGTTGTTCGAAACCTGGACGGCTGGGTATCTGGGTATTCATGAGAAACCGGTGGTCATGCTCGATCCGACCGGCCACTACGATGGCCTGTTTGGATGGCTGGCCGGCCTGGTCGACACCGGTTACGTCAACCCGGCCGCGTTGGCGCGGCTTGTCGTCGTGCGCCACGTCGAGGAGGCGCTCGACGCCTGCGCCCCGGCCGTGTAGTACCCATCACTGTCACCGCTACGCTGTGGCCAGATCACGGCCGAACGAAGGAGTTCGAACGAATGGCTCAGGATAACGGCGCTGCTCAGAGCAGGGTCGGGTGGACCGACATCGTCACTCGGCTGCCCGGGCTGATGATGGATGCCCCGATCATTCTTCGCGGCGTGATGACCGGCTTCCTGGCGATGCCGTCGGCCAAGACGTCGATCGGCAAGGTGTTCCAGGACCGGGCGGCCCACTACGGCGACCACGCCTTCATCAAGTTCTACGACGAGACCATCACCTACACACAGGCCAACGAGACCGCGAACCGCTACGCGTCGGCGCTGGCCGCGCACGGTGTGGGCCGGGGCGACGTCGTCGGCATCATGCTGAGGAACTCGCCGCGCGCGGTGCTGCTGATGCTCGCGGTCGTCAAACTCGGCGCGATCGCCGGAATGCTGAACTACAACCAGCGCGGCAAGGTGCTGGCCCACAGCGTCGGGCTGCTGCACGCGAAGGCGGTCATCGGCGACGACGACATGCTCAAGGCCATCGACGACGCGGATGCCAAGGCCGACGAGAAACTAAACGTCGACGAGCTGGATCGGCTGGCCGCCGACGCGCCCACCGACAACCCCAGCGTGACCTCGTCGGTGCTGGCGAAGGACAAGGCTTTCTACATCTTCACGTCGGGCACCACCGGCGCGCCGAAGGCCAGCGTGATGACGCATTACCGCTGGCTGCGGGCGCTGGCCGGGTTCGGCGCGCTCGGGATGCGGCTGAAGAGCAGCGACACGTTGTACTGCTGCCTGCCGCTGTATCACAACAACGCGCTGACGGTCGCGGTGTCGGCGGTGCTCAACGCCGGCGGCACACTGGCGCTGGGCAAGTCGTTCTCCGCGTCGCGGTTCTGGGACGAGGTCATCGGCTACGACGCGACCGCGTTCGTCTACATCGGCGAGGTGTGCCGCTACCTGCTCAACCAGCCGAAGAAGGACACCGACCGCAAACACAAGGTCCGGGTGATCGCCGGCAACGGCCTTCGGCCCGATATCTGGGACGAATTCGTCGAGCGGTTCGGCATCAAGCAAATCTGCGAGTTCTATGCGGCCAGCGAGGGCAACACCGCGTTCATCAACATGCTCAACATCCCCAAGACCGCGGGCGTCTGCCCGACGCCGGTCGCGTTCGTCGAGTACGACCCCGAAACCGGCGACCCGGTGCGCGACGACGACGGCCGGGTGAAGAAGGTTCCCGACGGGGAACCCGGGCTGCTGCTGTCCAAGGTCAGCAGCTTCCAGCCGTTCGACGGCTACACCGACAAGGACGCGACAGAAAAGAAGTTGGTGCGCAACGCCTTTCGTAAGGGCGACGTCTGGTTTAACACCGGCGATCTGATGCGGCCGCAGGGCTTCGGCCATGCCGCGTTCGCCGACCGGCTCGGCGACACGTTCCGGTGGAAGGGCGAAAACGTCGCCACCACCGATGTGGAAGCGGGCGTGGCGTGCGACCCCAACATCGACGACGTCACCGTGTACGGCGTCGAGGTGCCGGGCACCGACGGCCGGGCCGGGATGGCGGCGGTGACGCTCAAGGAGGGCAAGGAGTTCGATGGCAAGTCGTTGGCCGAGGCCGTCTACGACCACCTGCCCGATTACGCGGTGCCGCTGTTCATCCGGGTGGTCAAGGAGCTTCAGCAGACCTCGACGTTCAAGAGCAAGAAGGTCGACCTGCGGGATCAGGGTTACAGCTCCGACATCGAGGACCCGCTGTATGTGCTCAAGGGCCGCGACGAGGGCTACGTCGAGTTCTACGACGAGTATCCCGAAGAGGTGAAGGCCGGCAAGCTGCCCAAGTAGCCGCCGGCGGCCAGTCGGCGTGAGCTGGCACGCTGGATGGCGTGCAGTCGACATTCTGCGGCCGGCCGGTGGCCGCCGATCGCGCGCTGATCATGGCGATCGTCAACCGAACGCCGGACTCGTTCTACGACCGCGGCGCCACATTCACCGATGACGCGGCCAAGACTGCCGTGCACCGGGTGATCGAAGAGGGCGCCGACGTGGTCGATGTCGGCGGCGTGAAGGCCGGCCCGGGTGACGGCGTGGACGCCGACGAGGAGATCGCCCGGGTGGTGCCCTTCATCGAGTGGCTGCGCGCCGCGTATCCGGCACAGCTAATCAGCATCGACACCTGGCGCGCCGCCGTGGCCAAGCAGGCCTGCGCCGCCGGCGCCAACCTGATAAACGACACCTGGGGAGGCCACGATCCCGGCCTGCCCGAGGTCGCCGCCGAGTTCGGCGCGGGTCTAGTGTGCTCGCACACCGGCGGTGCGACGCCGCGCACCCGGCCGTTCCGGGTCAGCTACGGCACTACCCCGCGCGGTGTGGTCGACGACGTGATCCGCGAGGTCACCGCGGCCGCCGAGCGGGCGGTGTCGGTGGGTGTTTCCCAGGACAAGATACTGATCGACCCGACCCACGATTTCGGCAAGAACACCTTCCACGGGCTCGCTTTGTTGCAGTACGCGGAAGATCTTGTAAACACCGGATGGCCCGTGTTGATGGCGCTGAGCAACAAGGACTTCGTCGGGGAGACTCTGGGTGTGGGTCTGACCGAGCGCCTGGAGGGCACGCTCGCCGCAACGGCATTGGCCGCCGCCACCGGTGTGCGGATGTTTCGGGTGCACGAGGTCGGACACACTCGGCGCGTGCTCGAGATGGTCGCGGCGATCCAGGGGGTGCGCCGGCCGGCGCGCACGGTGAGGGGACTGGCATGACGACCGCACCTGAACTGACCGTCGAGAACACGTGGATGGCCGACCGCAGCTGGAGCCGGCCGAATTGGAGCGTCGACGAGCTGGTGGCCGCCAAGGCCGGCCGCACGATCTCGGTGGTGCTGCCAGCGCTGAACGAGGAAGAGACCGTGGGCGGGGTCGTCGAGAGCATCGCGCCGATGCTCGGCGGGCTGGTCGACCAGCTGATCGTGCTCGACTCCGGCTCCACCGACGACACCGAGATCCGCGCCGTCGCCGCGGGTGCCCGTGTCGTCCGCCGCGAGCAGGCGCTGCCCGAGGTGGCGCCGCAGCCCGGCAAGGGCGAAGTGCTGTGGCGGTCGCTGGCCGCGACCACCGGCGACATCGTTGTGTTCGTCGACTCCGACCTGGTCGACCCGGACCCGATGTTCGTGCCGAGGCTGGTGGGGCCGCTGCTGACCGTCGACGGCGTCCACCTGGTCAAGGGCTTCTACCGGCGGCCGCTGAGGCTCAGCGGCAGCGAGGACGCCAACGGCGGCGGGCGGGTCACCCAGCTGGTCGCGCGGCCGCTGCTGGCCGCGCTTCGGCCCGAACTGGGTTGCATACTGCAGCCGCTGGGCGGTGAATACGCGGCCACCCGGGAGCTGTTGATGTCGCTGCCGTTCGCGCCCGGTTACGGCGTCGAGATCGGGCTGCTGATCGACACCTACGACCGGCTCGGCCTCGATGCGATCGCACAGGTGAATCTCGGTGTGCGGGCGCATCGCAATCGTCCGCTGACCGAGCTGGGCGCGATGAGCCGTCAGGTCATCGCGACGCTGTTGTCGCGCTGTGGCGTCGACGACTCCGGCGTGGGCCTGACGCAGTTCTTCGTCGACGGCGACGGTTATGCGCCGCGCATATCCTCGGTGTCGCTGGACGACCGGCCGCCGATGGTCACGCTGCGCCCGCGCTGACACGGCACTCGGGTGCCACGCGTCAGACCCGTCGGGCAGTATCAATGGCGTGACGTTGGTGCTGCTGTATCTACTGGTGCTGGTCCTCGTCGGGGCGGTGTTGTTCGCACTCGCCAGTGCACTGTTCGGGCGCGGTGAGCCGCTGCCGCCGCTGCCGCGCGGCACGACGGCCACCGTGCTGCCGGCGTCGGGTGTGACCGGCGCCGACGTCGACGCGGTGAAGTTCACCCAGACGCTGCGCGGTTACAAGACCAGCGAGGTCGACTGGGTGCTCGACCGGCTCGGCCAGGAAATCGAGTCGCTGCGCGGCCAGCTCTCGGCGCAACGCGCGGTGCACGGCGAGCCGCAGGCCGACGAGACCGATTCCCACCGCGACGGCGCGCATTCGATGCCGTCGGCCGGCCAGGAAGACGAGTGAGCGCCGAGCTGGTCGACGACGGCAAGGTGCGCTGCGACTGGGCGTTGTCCGGCGGAGCGTTCGCCGCGATGTACCGCGACTATCACGATTTCGAGTGGGGGCGGCCGTTGCACGGCCGCGACGCGCTGTTCGAACGCATGTCGCTGGAGGCATTCCAGAGCGGGTTGTCGTGGCTGACGATACTGCGCAAGCGCGAGAACTTCCGGACCGCGTTCGACGCATTCAACGTCGACAAGGTGGCTCGCTACACCGACCGCGATGTCGAGCGGCTGATGGCCGAGGCCGGCATCGTGCGCAACCTTGCCAAGATCGAGGCGACGATCGCCAATGCGCGCGCCGCTGCCTCGCTCGGCGTCGAGCTGAACGAGCTGTTGTGGTCGTTCGCACCGGCGCAGGGCCGGCCACGGCCGGCCGCGCTTTCCGAGGTGCCCACCGTCAGTGCCGAATCAACGGCGATGGCCAAGGAACTCAGGCGGCGCGGCTTCCGGTTCGTCGGTCCGACGACCGCATATGCCCTGATGCAGGCCACCGGAATGGTCGACGATCACCTGGCGTCGTGCTGGGTGCCGTTCCGCTCATAAATGCCCGCTTGCACACGTACTCGCGCGGATAAGGAACAATGGTGCTCGTGAATTGGCAGGTCCGTGCCGGGTGTGGCATCGGGTGGGCACCCTCGGCACTGACCGGTTCCATGGTGACGGACCGACGCAGACGTGGAGGGAGCACTCGATGGCGGCGATGAAGCCCCGGACCGGAGACGGTCCACTGGAAGCAACCAAGGAGGGGCGCGGCATCGTGATGCGAGTACCACTCGAGGGCGGCGGCCGGCTCGTCGTCGAACTCACCCCTAAGGAGGCGGCCGATCTGCGCGACGAACTGAACGGCGTCACCAGCTAGCCGTCGATCCCGCCTTACGACGACACCTTCCGGTAGATCTCTACCGTCTGCTCGGCGATGTGCGCCCACGAGAACTCGTCGATGCAACGCTGCCGTCCGGCGTGGCCGAGCCGCTCGGCCTTGTCCGGATCGGCCACCAACGCGTTGACTGCGTCGGCCAGCCCGGCCTCGAACGCGGCCGGATCGGCGGGGTCGTAGTGCACCAGTACCCCGGTCTGCCCGTCGGCGACGACCTCCGGAATGCCGCCCACGTCGGAGGCCACCACCGCGGTCGCGCACGCCATCGCTTCCAGGTTCACGATGCCCAGCGGCTCGTATACCGACGGACATACGAAAACCATTGCAGCCGAAAGTATTTCGCGGATCTTGCCAATCGGCAGAATCTCGCGCACCCAGAACACGCCGGTGCGCTCAGCCGCCAATTCCTGTACCGCCGCGGTCATCTCGGCTGCGATCTGCGGAGTGTCCGGGGCGCCGGCGCACAACACCAGCTGCACCTCGGGGACGAACCGGTGTGCGGCCTTGACCAAGTGCGCGACACCCTTCTGCCGCGTGATCCGGCCGACGAACGCGACGATCGGCCGGTCCGGGTCGACACCGAGCTCCTCGAGCACCGATTCGCCCGGCTTGGGTTCGGCCGGATACCACACGTCCGTGTCGATGCCGTTCTTGACGACATGCACCCTGCTTGGATCCAGCGCCGGGTAGACGTGCAGCACGTCCTCGCGCATACCCGAGCTGACCGCGATGACCGCGTCCGCGCCGCTGACCGCGGTGCGCTCCACCCACGACGAGATCCGGTAGCCGCCGCCGAGCTGCTCGGCCTTCCACGGCCGCAGCGGCTCGAGCGAGTGCGCGGTCAGCACGTGCGGAATGTTGTAGAGCATCGCGGCAAGGTGTCCGGCCAGCCCGGTGTACCAGGTGTGGGAGTGCACGACGTTCGCCTCCGCCGCGCCATTGGCCATGGACAAGTCCGCCGACAGCATCGTCAGCGTCGGATTGGCGCCCTTCAGCTGAGGATCGGGTTGGTGGACGAACACCCCCGGCCGCGGTGCGCCCATGCAATGGACGTCGACGTCGCACAGGTGGCGCAGCTGCGCGACGAGCTCGGTGACATGAACACCCGCGCCCCCGTAGACCTCGGGTGGATACTCCCGCGTCATCATCGCCACCCGCATAGTTCCCGACGGTAGTGCGCGCGGGGCGCCACCGCAGGCTTCTGCCGAAGCTT
Organism: Mycobacterium sp.; assembly: GCF_035640695.1. Taxonomy (GTDB): domain Bacteria; phylum Actinomycetota; class Actinomycetes; order Mycobacteriales; family Mycobacteriaceae; genus Mycobacterium. The sequence continues at coordinate 2,363 of NZ_DASQVQ010000126.1, read as the reverse complement.
CAGGCCGAGGTTTCTCGCAAGGGTGTCATCGTCTGCCGAATGCGCCCGGGCCGGCGTGAAACAGGCCGATCACGAGAACCCCGGCCGACATCGCGCCGAACGCCCACGCCGTTGACGGGCCGTCGAATGCGTTGTGCAGCAACAACGCAGCCAGCACCAAGCCGCCCCAGCCGGCGAGCACGTTGGGGATCGGTCCGCCGCCCCAGATGTTCGGATAGCGCTGCTTGGTGATGCCGCGGACGAAGTGGGGAATGGCATTACCTGCGCACATGCCGCCGGCGAATCCGAGCAGCACGGTTGCGAGCATCATTGTCTCCTTCTGGTGGAGGGCGGTTCGGACGTAAGGACCGGCAGCAGCACGGTGTCGACCAGACGGCCCAACTCGCCGTCGTCCACGGGCTGTTTCGTGACGAGGAGCCGGGTGAATACGAGGGCCGACGCGAGTTCGGCTGCCAACGCGGAATTGGCGCTTGCCGGTAGCTCGTCGCGCGCGATCGCCCGCCGCACCACGTCGGCGATGACCGAGCTCTTGGCCGCGACCAGTTCGGCACGGACGGTGCCGGCCAACTCCACATTGGTGCGCATCGCATTGATGAGGCCCAGCACGAGGGCGCCGTCTTGCCCGGCAAGACTGTCGCGCATGCGCGCCAGCGTCGCAATGAGATCTTTTCGCACAGAGCCGGTATCGGGGCCTTCGCCGACAGTGTCTTCGCTGTCTTCGCTCACGCTGTGCCGCGACAGCGCAGCCAGCACCAGGTCCGGCTTGCCCGGCCATCGTCGGTAGATCGTCGCCTTGCTGGCACCGGCACGGGATGCGACGGCATCCATCGTCAGCCGGTCGTAGCCGATGTCGGCAAGCAGCCGCAGCGTCGCGTCAAGGATCGCGTCAGTGCGGGCTGCCCGTTGAATCATCATCTCACCAATAAACAGAACGGAACGGTTTCGTACATTTTAGCATGGCGGGGTAGGCCGGCACCGCGCCGTTCTTGCGGGTTTGCGCCATTGGTGCGGCGGGAATTCCAGCGAAGCACCTAGCCGGGGCCAGCAGCGGCCGATAAGTTTGGATCATGAGGGAAGCGCCACACGTGCTGGGCATCGTCCTGGCCGGCGGGGAGGGGAAGCGGCTCTATCCGCTCACCGCGGACCGGGCCAAACCCGCCGTCCCGTTCGGTGGCGCATACCGGCTGATCGACTTCGTGCTTTCCAATCTGGTCAATGCCCGATACCTGCGGATTTGCGTTCTGACTCAATACAAGTCGCATTCGCTGGACCGACATATTTCGCAGAACTGGCGGCTTTCGGGTCTGGCCGGCGAGTACATCACGCCGGTGCCCGCACAGCAGCGGCTCGGGCCGCGCTGGTACACCGGCAGCGCGGACGCGATCTACCAGTCGCTAAACCTCATTTATGACGAGGATCCTGATTACATCGTGGTTTTCGGCGCCGACCACGTATACCGGATGGACCCCGAGCAGATGGTTCACTTCCACATCGGAAGCGGCGCAGGCGCGACGGTCGCGGGTATCCGGGTGCCGCGGGCGGAGGCGACCTCCTTCGGCTGCATCGATTCCGACGAGTTGGGCCGGATTCGCGGCTTCGTCGAAAAGCCGCCCGACCCGCCGGGCACGCCCGATGACCCCGAGCAGACGTTCGCGTCGATGGGCAACTACATTTTCACCACCAAGGTGCTGATCGATGCGATCCGGGCCGATGCCGACGACGACAATTCCGACCACGACATGGGCGGCGACATCATTCCGCGGCTGGTGTCGGACGGGATGGCCGCGGTCTACGACTTCTCCAACAACGAGGTGCCCGGCGCCACCGACCGCGATCGCGGCTACTGGCGTGACGTCGGAACGCTCGACGCGTTTTACGACGCCCACATGGATCTGGTGTCTGTGCACCCGGTTTTCAACCTGTACAACAAGCGCTGGCCCATCCGCGGGGAGTCCGAGATGCTGGCGCCGGCCAAGTTCGTCAACGGCGGCTCGGCGCAGGAATCCGTGGTCGGAGCCGGCAGCATCGTGTCGGCGGCGTTGGTGCGCAACTCGGTGCTGTCATCCAATGTCGTGGTCGACGACGGCGCGATGGTCGAAGGCAGCGTGTTGTTGCCGGGGGTGCGCGTGGGCCGCGGCGCGGTGGTGCGGCGCGCGATCCTCGATAAGAACGTCGTCGTCGGGCCGGGTGAGATGGTCGGCGTCGATTTGGAGAAGGATCGGGAACGCTTCGCGATCAGCGCAGGCGGTGTGGTCGCCGTCGGCAAGGGAGTCTGGATCTAGGCTTCGGTCACCGCACCTGGGGAATCAACAAGTGGGCGTCGAACTCTGGTCCCCAGTGCAGGGTGACGCGGCCGCGGGGAG
>NZ_DASQVQ010000125.1:0-4006 GCF_035640695.1 Mycobacterium sp. | reverse complement strand
GAAGACCTTGCTCAAGTGATATTTGACGGTGCGCGGACTTATGAACAATCGGGCGCCGATCTCCGGGTTCGACAACCCGCCGCGTGCCAACCGTGCGATCTGTGCCTCCTGCGCGGTTAGCTGCAGGGTGGTTTCGACCGTTCGCTTGCGCGCAGTTTCTCCGGTGGCTGCCAGCTCTCGGCGGGCGCGCTGAGCGAATGCTTCAATGCCCATCGTCTCGAGCATGTCAAGCGCGATGCGTAACTGCATGCGCGCATCTATGCGCCGGCGTTCTCGTCGCAGCCATTCCCCGTAGAGGAGGTGAACGCGGGCCAGCTGGATCCGCGCGCCGGTGCGGCCCAGCAATGCGATCGACTCGCGGTAACTGCGCTCGGCGACCTCGCCGTCGTTGAGCAGTGCGTGCACGAGGGCCTGGATGCCAAGGCCCCAGTCGGTCGGAGTCACCCGCATGCGTTCCGACACCCAGTCGAGAGCCGCCGCGACGAGTGCCGTGTCACCTGTGCGCGACGCCGCCTCGGCAAGCTCAAGCACGAGGAACGGCCCGGCGCCCAGCGGGTCGAGCTCAAATACTCGCCGAGCGGCGTCGCGTGCGCGGCCGTGTCGACCCAGTCCGTTGTCGAGGACCGCGCTGGCGTAGATCGCAATGTCGGCCATCGTGGTAGTCGGTCCCCGCAGGGTGGTCTCGATCAACTCGGATGCGTGGGCCTGCTGGCCCCGCCATGCGGCCGCGATCATTTCGGCAGACCGCAGCGGCGGATTCCCGCTTACCTCGGCGATCACGCTCTCTTCCTGAATCAACTGGGCTGCGGTGGTGGGCTCCCCGGCGAGCAGGTGAAGTCTGGCCAGAGTGTTCAGCGTGTGCTGCATGTGCGCGAGTGCCCCGGTATTGCGGGCGAATTCAGTTACCCGCGCCGCAAGGGCTTCCGCGGATTCGCCATCCCACAGCTCGAAGGCGATTTCGGCGGCGGTGGTTGCGCACATAAGCCAGAGCCACCGACCTGCGCTGTCCGTGGGAAGCTCATGGGAAAGGAACAACTCGACTGCTCGCGCAAGTGACGGCGCGGCTGCCGCATACCCGTCAGTCCAGCGCGACACCAGGCCGTTGAGCAGGACGTCGACCGCACGCGTGGACGCGGGACGAGGCGGCACCGCGCGGGCGGCCTCAACCACCTCCGCCAATCCGCCAGGGCTGCCCAGACCGGCCGCCCAGATCGCGGCCGCCAGCGCTTCCAGGTGTGTGTCACGCGCCAACGTGGTGTCTAGGGACTCGAGGCGTTTGGCCGCGTCGCGCAGCAGCCGGGCCGCGTCGGTACCGCGTCGCTGCATCATCGCGATTTGTCCGCGCAAGTGCTGCAGCTCAACGGCCTGCAGGTGGTCCAGCGGCGCCGCCTCGACTGCCACCAGCAGTCCCAACGCCGCATCGAACGCGCCCGCGTCGCGGTTCGTCTTGGCCGCGGTCAGCAGGCGCTCGGCACGGCGAGCGGGTTCGGCTGTCAGCATTCCGGCACGTTCCAGGAATGCTGCCGCGGCCGCCAAACCCCCGCGGTCCTGCGCCCGGCCGGCCGAGCGCTCGAGCTCCGCGGCGACGTCCTCGTCGGGCCCTGGCGCGGCTTGGGCACGGTGCCAGGCACGTCGGTCGGGATCGGAATTGGCATCGGTGGCCTCAGCCAGCGCCCGGTGCACGTCCTGCCTGTCCGACAACGGCGCCGAGCGGTAGACCGCCGAACGCACCAGCGGGTGACGGAAAAGCACCCGGGTCCCGATCTCGAGAAGACCGGCCTCGGCCGCGGCGGTCGCCGCCGACGTGGGGATGCCGAGCCACTCGGCGGCTCGCCACACCAGCAGCGGCTCGCCCACCGGCTCGGCGGCTGCTACCAGCATCAGCAGCCGGGTATCGTCGGGCAGAACCTGCAGCCGCCGCTGAAACGCTTCCACTAGTCGCCCCGACAGCGGCGCGGAGCCGCCAAACGCGAGCCCGCCGGCCAGCTGCGAAGAATTCAATCCACGCGGTAGCTCCAGCAATGCCAACGGGTTTCCGCGCGTCTCAGCCACAATCCGGTCGCGGATCCGCATGTCCAGTGGCGGAGGCAGCACCGAGTCGAGCAGTGCCTTCGCATCCTCGTCCCCCAAACCTTCCACCATCAGATGCGGCAATGCCGCCACATCATCGACTGGCTTACGCGCAGCGAAAACCATTCCAACCGATTCTGCTTGCAGCCTGCGGGCCACGAACGCCAGGACCTGTGTCGAGGCACGGTCGAGCCACTGCTGGTCGTCCACCAGGCAGATAACCGGCCGCTGCTCGGCAACCTCAGAAAGCAGGCTCAGGACCGCCACGCCCACCAGGAACCGATCCGGCGCCGGTCCGGAACCCACGCCCAACGCGACCTCGAGCGCGCGGCGTTGGGGAATGGGCAGCCGCTCGACCTGAGCGAACATCGGCGCACACACCTGCTGTAGCCCGGCGTATGCCAGCTCCATCTCCGACTGCACGCCCGAGGCCTGCGCCACCACGCAGCCCGACGCATGCTCGGCCACGTAATCCAACAGCGCCGTCTTGCCCACGCCCGGTTCGCCATACAGCACCAGCGCGCGGCTCTGACCGCTGCGGACAGCAGCTACCAGCCGATCAAGCGTCTCGCACTCGATTCGCCGGCCCCGCAACTGGGCCCCTCGTAGGGCGGACGCTTCTGCGGCCATCTAGCCGGACCCGACGCTTAGCGCGACCACGAACGGACCAACGCCGCCGGTGACGGGATAAATCCACGAATGGTGTGCCTTGTGTCACGGATCTCGCGCTTCGTGCCGGCACGGCACGGCCTAAGTCATCGACTCAGAATCAGCTGCTGTTCATCGGTGTTCGGGGGGTCGGCCTTCTCACGGATGCCGCATGATTTCAGGCGCAATCCAGGGCCCCTGGGGTTCGGCGGCGTCGGAGTTCATTTTGATCGCGTCGATGCCGCCTTCGGGGATGGTGAGCAGGTGAATGTATGTCTGATCGGGGTCGGCGAATATGAGTAACTCACCGGCGAGGGCGGTGATGAGCGGTGAATGCTCGATACCGAGCCCGTCGAGATGCGTGATCCACGCCAGAAGGTCGTCGGTGTCGCCAGCCACGAACTGGACCGGGTCGTAGCCGATGGTGGCCGCCGCAGCGCGGGGAGCCCAGCGCAGCTCGATCGGGATGTCCACACCGGGCAGCCGCAGGATTACCGCATAGCGGTACCCCCCTCGGTCGTAGTGGTCGAACTGGGACAGATACTCGGCGTCGAACACCCGCTGATACCAGCTCAGGCTGGTGTCCAGGTCGCTGACGGGCAGTTTGACGTGATGCAGGCCGTGCAGCCGGGGAGCGGTCATTGTTGTCTCTTTTCAGGCGAGTTCGGCCATGTGGAGGGCCATTTGCTTGCGTGCCGGCGGGAGGGCTCCGATCACGGAGAACACGCTGTTGCGCAGGAACTGGCCGGCGCGGTTGTCCACGACAGAGGCGCGGGTCATGAAATTGGTGAACGCGACGGTGGTGCGCGCGATAGGTCGGCGGCGCCGCTCGTAGCCGTCGAGATCGGCGCTTTTGGCGCCCGCGAGCGACCTGGATAGCGTGTGCGCCAAGTCCATGGCGTCCTGAATTCCCAGGTTCATGCCCTGGCCCCCGGCGGGACTGTGCACGTGCGCGGCGTCACCGGCTAGAAACACCGGTCCGCGGCGGAAGGTGCTCGCGATGCGGTGATGGACACGAAATTGTGATGCCCAGGTGAGTTCTTTGACCCGCGCCCCCGTCGGGCCGCGCTCGTCGAGGATGTGCTGAACAAAATCGACGTCGATCACGTCGGGTGGATTGTTGACTGCGGTCAATACCCGGCGTTGGTCGTCGGGCAACGGTCCACTGACAACGAGCCCGGCCGGTGAGAAGAAGTTCTGCACCTCATCGAATTGCAGAGGCCACTCCACCCGGGCATCGGCCAGGGTGAACGACTGCGGATAGGTTCCACCCGCGAAGTCGATTTCT